>NZ_JAPNOA010000018.1 GCF_026626885.1 Parathalassolituus penaei | reverse complement strand
CTCATCTCAACGGCTGATCGCTTGAATTCCAGTGAGTACTGCTTTGTCTTTTTCTGGTTCTTGTAGGCTGGCATTGGGCACCTTCTGTAACGTCAAAAGATGTCCGTTAAAACGGGGCAAGATCATTGGTCCCTTGCTTGTGATTGTTATGCGCGCACAGCATTGAAACCCTCACCAATCACAAAACTATTACCGAGCTCTAGAACCATTAGTTTAGGATAAGGAACAAATTCAGTGCCGGTCCAACACCTTGGCATCCTTGGATCTAGAACATTGACTCGTATAGGTAGCCTTTCAAAAGATTCTTCAATTCGCTTTGCAAGCGACAAAGGGAAGCGACCTAATAGGCCATATTTTGAGCTTACGATACCTTCTAAGGTCGCACGCTGGTTTAGGAAACGGTGAACATATTCGAGCCGACCAAAGACCTCAACGCAGCAACTGCAAATTATACCGAGTAACTGAGCCGGATCACATGAGTTGTCAGCGAACATCAGGTCAGCATGCTCTTCAGAATATGGCTTTAGCAATGCTGATTCGCCTAAAACATATATTGAATCGAAAGACTCGGAACATATGGACTCTTCCACCACACCCGAACAAGTTAACTGCCACAAATCAGGCTCAGATTCATCATTAATCAAAACTGAGAGTTTTATTTTCAGATCATCGGCAAACCAATCAGCATCAACGATTCGTATCCAGCCTTCGGCATCGTCGAATTCACTATTTAGTTCTGCAAGAAGTTCTTCCATGGCTACCTTATCGCATAACAGTTTATTCATACGCATGCGCGTTTTTCTGGTGGCGTGATTTGTTGCGGAAGGATGCCAGGCATTTGAATTTATTGATAATTTCCATTTTCATAAAGCCATCCTTCCTGGAAAAACGAGCATGCGCGTTTTTCTGCTTTAACGTGCGCATTAATTCTGCGCCAAAAGCGAAAAACCTTTGAACTTCATGGGATTACGCTAACAGCATCCGGAAAAACGCGCAACCGCTCTGGAAATACGGGCATGTTTTTTTCTTCAGCCTGATTTTACTGTTTATCCATACAGTTATCTTGAGATGCACAGAACCAGGAGTAAAAGTCCGCTTTTGAACGCGCCTCTCGCTTCATGCGGCTGAACGGATATCGCCTTCGAACCGGAAAAACTTACCTCTGCTGAATCAAGGCCGATATTCGCCTTTAGTAACGCCGAGTGTGATGGGCCATGTCATTTCTCTAGCCTGGCGTTGGTGTTCATCCCGATTCGCTCAATAGGCCATTGGTAGCCAACGGTGCTGGGCACGCTTCGCTGTGCACCAGCCTACGATGCAAACCACTTTTCACCCGACACCCGACACCCGACGCCCGACGCCCGACGCCCAGTGTAATCAGGCCAATCCTGGGGTACAGGGACAACACTGTCTCCTTTACGCCCCCTTGCAGCCGGGCCCAAACCCGTTAAGCTGCGATGCGAACACTGATCAGGAGCCCATCCCGTATGAAGCTTGCAAGTACCAGTCTGACCGATGGCGCCGTCATTGATGGCCGTTATGCGTTTTGTGTTATCGATCCGCAAACCCACGTTACCCTCTCATCCAACCTGAACCCGCAGCTGAGCTGGAGTGATGCTCCGGCGGCGACCCGTTCGTTTGCGGTGGTGGTGCACGATCCGGATGTGCCGTCGGTGGGTGATAACGTTAACCAGGAAGGCAAAACCGTGGCGGTGGATCTGCCGCGTGTGGATTTTTATCACTGGCTGCTGTGGAACATTCCGGCAACCACCACTGAGCTGGCGGAAGGCGCGCACAGTAATGGTGTGACGGCTCGTGGCAAGGCAGGCCCGCAGGCTGGTAATGGCCTGAGCCACGGTATCAACGATTACACGGGTTGGTTTGCCGGTGATGCTGATATGGGCGGTGATTATTACGGCTTTGATGGCCCTTGCCCGCCATGGAACGATGAACGTGTGCACCATTATGTGTTCACGGTTTACGCGCTGGATGTTGAAAGCCTGGATCTGCCTGCTCGCAGCAATGGCGCTGCGGTGCTGGCTGCTCTGGATGGCCATGTGCTCGACAAGGCCAGTATTACCGTCAAATACAGCCTGAATCCGGCGGTTGCGCTCTGATATTTCGGCTTTGACGCTTCGCCATTATCCGTTGTTGCCAACGGGTAATGGTGGATTTCCGGTTATGGGTGCGTCGGTTCTGTTCGCGCCAAAACCATTAGTTGCTCCCGGCCTTCAGTCCTCATATCAACGCCAACACTCAAATCACCCTCACATTAGCGCTCACACCGGCCCTTACACTGCCTTTTGCGGCTTCTGGAATCGTTACCATGATGGAATGGCTGGCCACGCTTGGGCCTGCAGGTCTGTTTATTGCGGCATTTGTGGCAGCGACGCTGCTGCCGATGGGCTCTGAGCTGTTGCTGGCGGCTCTGGTTGTCAGTGGAGAACCGCTGCTGGGTATGGTGCTGATCGCCACGGTTGGCAATGTGCTCGGTTCCTGCACCAATTACCTGTTGGGTATCTGGCTGCCGGTGGAGCGTTTGCGCGCTATCAGCCGTATGAGCGAACAGGAGCTGGCCAACGCGCGTGAACGCCTGCAACGTTATGGCAAATGGTCGTTGCTGCTGGCCTGGCTGCCGGTAATCGGTGATCCGTTAACCTTGGTGGCGGGCATTGTGCGGGTGCCGTGGCACTGGTTTTTGCTGCTGGTTACCACCGGCAAGGGCTTGCGTTACTGGCTGGTCGCCGTAGCCGCCCAGCCGCTAATCAACTGATATATCACCCATCCGGATCTGCTGCTCGGCCAGCCGGGCACCAAAGACCGCCATGGCTTCCAGAACGGGCAGCAGTTCAAACCCGAAGGCAGTCAGTTCGTATTCGGTGGTCGGCGGGATGGTTGGATACTGATAACGCTGTACCAGCCCCTGCTCTTCCAGCAGCCGCAAACGCGCCGTCAGCAGCCGTGGGCTGATACCCGCCAGCCCTCGTTGTAACTCCGAAAAGCGCCGTTTGCCTCCCAACAGATCTCGCACAATCAGTGTGGTCCATTTGCCTTCCAGCAACGCCGCCGCACGTTGAATCGGGCACGCGGGCTCACAGGGCTGGTTGGCAAGCTCGGCCAATCCGGGGGTTGATTCATCGCGAGTATCCGTCATTCCACTCTCCTGCTTTCTATTGTTTCCGTTTGCTTTCTCTTGCTTGCACTGGCTTGCTCTTGCTTCGTCCTGCCTGCTGCCAGGGGCACTACAACAGCCCGGTAACAATATTTTCAGAAAACCCAAACTTCACTTTTGGTAACTACTTCATAAAGTGAAGTAATGGACGCACAGTACTCCCGTCGCGATCGAATCACCAGTCGCACAGCGGCGCTGCCATCAAAATGCTCCGGTTGCCGGATCATCAATGCGCCGATCTTCAACGGTGAGTATTCGCCCGGACATGGCTCCGGGCCTGATTTTCAGGGAGTCTGATATGTCGTTAACCTGGTACAAAACCGGCCTGCGCCTGATTGCCGTTATCCAGTGCACATTGGGGATAGGGTATTTGTTGTTCCCGATGCAACTGCTGGCGGCCATGCAACAGAACCTGCCACCCGCGGATATGCAATGGCCATTGGGAATGCTGGCCGCGCGTTTTCTGGCCTACGGGGTCGGTTTCTGGATCATCAGTAACCAGCCAGCACCACACCGTTTGTGGATTCAGCTGATGGGTATGATCCAGCTGATTGATCTGGGTGTTGAACTCATGTTGCTGCTGACGGGCACCTTGCAGTTGTCACAAGTGGGCGTGGCTATGTTCAACGCGGTCTGGATCAGCCTGTTTTGTTGGCTGGCGCGCCCGGCGCATGTCCCGAGCGGCCGCAATCACCCGGCGCAAGGAGCTTCGGTATGAACTCGCTCCAGCGGCTGACAACGTCTCCGGCACAGGTGCCACTGACGGTTGAAAACAGGGAACTGCCGTCGGATCACGTCAAGCTGCCAATACGTCCGCCGCGGCTGTTTGTGCTGACGTTTGCCAGTAGCCTACTTCTTGAGATGCTGCTGACGGGAATGGCGACATTCCAGTGGCCCGGCTACACACCAATAGCCGCCGGGCTGATGCTGATAACGGCGGGATTCACGCTGGCAGGTTGGTCATTCACGACCCTGAAGGCTCACCACACCAGCGGTAATCCGCAATTGCCAACCCAGGCACTGGTGACCAGCGGGCCGTATCAGTGGTCACGGAATCCGGTGTATATCGCCATGCTGGTGATTTATACGGGTGCAACCCTGTTGACCGGCCTGACCGGGCCACTGTGGCTGCTGCCGTTGCTGGTGTGGTTCACCGACCGCTGGATCATCCAACGCGAGGAGCGTTATCTGGCGAGTCGTTTCGCCGCAGAATGGCAGCACTGGTGCCAGAACACACGGCGCTGGCTTTAACGAAAAAACCCGCAAATCCGTTGGATATGCGGGTTTTTAGACATCAGAAGGGCCGGAATTCAGCGCCAGAGATCACCGTAACGATCACGATGACAAAGGTACAGGCGCAGGTCGAACTCCAGCTGGTGATAGTCCGGCTCCATATAACAACAGAGTTTGTAAAACGCCTTGTCGTGTTCTTTTTCGCGCAGGTGCGCCAGCTCGTGAACCAGAATCATGCGTAACATGGGTTCCGGAACCTTGCGAAACAGGGATGAAATGCGGACTTCGTTTTTGGCTTTTAACTTGTTGCCCTGCACCCGCGAAACGTAGGTGTGCAGGCCAAGCGCGTTATTGATGACGTGGATCTTGTCGTCGTAGATCACCTTGCTGATCGGCGGTGAGCTGCGCATAAAATCGTTCTTGATGTCCTGGGCGTACTCGTACAGGGCTTTTTCGGAACCCAGTTCGTGTACCGACGGGTATTTTTTCAGTAACCATGGCCCGGTCTTGTTGTCGTCCAGCAACGACTGCACCTGCTGCTGGACCTGTGCACTGTAGCCACTCAGGTAGTTCACCGTTCTGGACTGACTCATATCACCCACATCACTCGCTTGTTTCTTCGGTTCGATCATCAACGGTGACTATTGTCGCTGATCATCGCGGTGGGGCCAAATCGGGTTCAGTCGAAGTCTTCCGCCGCAAACGGTGGCCAGTCGGGTTGACGATGGTTGTCGGCCTGAAACAGGCCACTGGCGTAAAACTGTTCGTTGGTGAGTTCGGATACCGGCACGATTTCCAGCAGTTCCAGATTTTCCGCTGTTACCGGCTCTTCTGGAGCTAACGGCGTTTCCGGTGCTTCAGGCACAGCCGCCGCTACCGTCGGAATATCAGCATGATCAGGCACCAGCTCCATCAGAATCACATCGTCCAGTACCGGCAGAAGATCCATTTCCAGCTCGGGGTCCCATACCCGCTCGGTCAGAATGATGTCGTCCAGAACCGGCGGTGCTTTGGGGCCTGTACCCAGCCAGCCGGTAACCCAGTTAAACGTTCGCACCGTTACTCACTTGCCTTCACACAATGGTGATCGGAATGAAAAGGCGCGCATGATACACAGCGGACTGCCCGATTTGCCAGACACCCGTTAGGGCAAATTTCAGTCAGCTGTTACAGGTAACCTGACTGACCAGACAGGTAGAACAATCCGAACGACCAAAAGACCTGCAAACCAACAGAAAAGCATGAAGTGCGGGCGACAGATACCGCCCGCATGGCGGTAACGATTACTCGGCCAGCTCGATGAACGGCCCATCCACATCCGGTTTTTCGAAAGCAGACCCCACCGGAGCCGCCAGCATCGGCACAATGGTCGGGTCGTAGTTGGCGATGGTGTTCACATCGTAAATCGCCATGTTGTCGGGCTGATCCATATAGTCCTCAGACTCGTAGCCAGACATAAAACGCCAGCCGCTGTCGGATTCGTTATCCGGCTCCTCACGAAACATAAACCGCACCGGCAGGCCATCTACGGTAATCATGTCGGTAGCGAAACAGGAACCGTGGCCGGTTGCCAACGGCTGCATGTCTTCACTGGCCAGACGGAAAGATTTGTTTGCAGATGCCATACGGGCGCCTCACTCGTTTATTGACGGATTAAACACTGGCTGCATCTTGCCATCACAAGGCCGATACGTCTGCCGCCAGTATCGATATTGGGCCCACCAGCAACCACTTGTGGGTTTTAACAATCGTTCATCAATATGTGCCAGTTGCCGGATGCCCGCCAATCCGTTCTGGCGGGTTAAGCATAACCAAGCGAGGATGTAGCAGAGCGGCTACGCTTCAAGCAGGTACAATAAAAGGTAAGGACATTAATTGGTTCTACCCACAACCGTTGGCGACATGCGCTGGCTGACTAGCATCGGGTTCGTGCTGGCAATTTTCCTGACACTGGGGACAACCCCGGCGTCGGCCGACTTGCCTGCTGTTTTTGCAACCCGGCCCTATGCGCTGCAGTCCACCACCCATAACGACCAGATCAGTATCCAGCAGGTACTGACGGTTAACGCGGCTGAACTCGATATCAGCCAGGTACGCCATCAACATCTGGAATCGACTCCGGATGCCAGCGGCTGGTTGCCGATTACCCAGGCTGCTGCCATCCAGAATGAATACGGTAAACCCTTGTGGTTTTATCTGGCCATCGATTGGGATTCGGTACTGACCGAACCCCGCTGGCTGGCGTTTAACTGGCCCTTCTACACCCGGATGGAGCTGTATCGCTGCCAGGGTAACCAGTGTGAGCCCTTGCCTGTTATCAGTACCGACGTCACCGGCCCGACCCTGTCATCTGTGTTTGAACTGGCCCGTCCTGGGGATCAGCAGCTGGAGCTGTATATGCGCCTGACCACCGAGGGCAAGGTCGCCATTCCCATGTCGGTGCGCACTCCTGCCGATTACATGAATCACAACAGTTATCAGCTGGCCCTGACCGGTGCCTATATCGGCATTCTGGTGGTGATGATGCTGTACAACATTGTGCTAGGCACACTGCTGCGTGATGGTGTGTATTTCTGGTACTCGGCCTACGTTGCCAGCACCATTGGCTACGCGATGACCATTAATGGCGTTGGGCGAGCGTTGTTATGGGGTGAAGCCATCTGGGCCAAAGGTCATCTGATCGGTTTTGTTGCCTGTTTCTCGCTGGCGCTGACAGTCCAGTTTTTCCGCCAGATTCTGCAGGTGGGTAGCTGGCACAATAAGTGGTCTGAGATCACCAGAATGTTGGTCTGGTGCTTCTTAATACTGGCCATTCTGCAGCTCGGGCCGCATCCGGAAGTCAGTATTCGGGGGTGGGATATCCTGGCGTTATTCACCATCCCATTGCTGGTCACGTTGGGGATTGCGGCCTGGCGGCGTGGTAACCCGTCGGGATTATTTCTGGCCGCAGGCTGGATGCTGTTTAACATTTCCAGCATGGTGGCCATTCTCGGATTGATTGGCGTGTACCAGATTCAGACCTGGCACTTTGCGCTCCAGAACGTTGGAATTGCACTGGAAACAGTACTGTTTTCGTTTGCGCAGGCCGAACGCATCAACCGCGAACGCAGCCAGAAAGAACAGGCCCAGAATCTGGCCGTGCAATATCTGCAGGAAGCCGCCGAAGCCCGCGAGCTGGCCTTCAAGGTGGAACGCGAAGCCAAAAACCATCTGGAAGATCAGGTTGAACGCCGTACCCGCGAATTACGCCTGGCACTGGCGCAGCTCGAAACCCTCAATATTGCCCTCGATACCCGCAGCAAGGTCGACAGCCTGACCGGGTTGGCCAATCGCCGTCACCTCGATGAAACCCTGTCGCTGGCGCTAAACGCCGCCCGCCAGAACGGCTGGCCGCTGACGGTGTTTATGGGTGACATTGATCACTTCAAACTCCTGAACGACGAGCACGGTCACAGCGCGGGCGATGCCTGCCTGATGATGGTAGCCGCAGAATGGCAGGAAACCCTGAGAAACCATGCCCAGATTATCGCCCGTTATGGCGGTGAGGAGTTTGTGGCGCTGATTCCGGGCATTGCCAATGCCGATGCCCATGAGCTGGCCGAAACCCTGCGCCAGAACATCGAGAAACGAGGCTGTCGTTACGAAGACAAAATCCTGCATGTAACCCAGAGTATTGGCGTGTTTACCTGTCGTCCCGACAGTGGTGCCGACGAGCTGCTGAAGTCAGTCGACAAGGCCCTGTACGATGCCAAACACAACGGTCGCAACCGCGTGTGTTACGGCTGAACAGGGCCGTTATTGGCATCAGACGTGGCTGAGCGCCGTTGATTGCCAAGCGCCGTTGATTGCCGAGCGACACATCACAGTTGCGGGTAAAAAACATCCATCATAGGGCCGAGGAATTTGACGTTGGCATCCCACTCAGCGGTTGGAGCTTCGGCCACCATCATGTACAGGACGTCCTGCTGGTCCATACCAGCCACCAGATAATGGGCGGTGGTTTTAACGCCATTATTGTCCGAGGCCACCCGTACGGCGTACATCACATAACCGTCACCGGCCATTACCCGGTTTAACAACACGTTGCCGGTCGAAGCAAACTTGCCCGCCATTTCCTTGGCTGATTCCGAGGGTTTCTGTTTGCGCGACACTTCCCAGTCGCCATAACGGTTTACGGTGAGGCCGGTCAGGAAACGGCCGTTGGTCTCAATGTTTTCTTTCGAGATATACAGCGAGTTGGTGAAGTTCTGCGACTGCTCCTTGATGTACCAGCCGTTCGGGCGCAGGAATTCACCAACACCATTATTGGCCTTGTACCATGACATCCCGCTCGGGGCGTTCGGCTTGCCGCCATCAGGATTGCCGGGGGCCGTCTGGCAACCGCCCAGAACGGCCACCACACACATCAGAACCATTGCTTTCAGAAACTTCACGATTCGCTCCATTCTTCAATACTCGCCACGCCTCAAGCGCTGTCATTCATGAAAGCGCCTCGGACGTTGGCCAAACAGCGTGCACTTTACGTCAGAACGACGCGGCGAGCACTCTGCGCGCTGACGTATTGATTATTCAGCGGTCGCCGCTTCGCGAAAGGCTTGCTCGAAATTCTTGCCCGCCAGCGTGGAGCGCATGGCACCACTGTCGGTGAGCAGACCTTCGGTGAGCAACTGCGCCAGTTTTTCCTGATCGACCACCCATACCGCAGCGGTCTGATCGCCCGTTGGCAGATAAACGAACCGGCTACTGGCGTCCAGATCAAGGGCAATCTGGTTCAACAATGACAACACGGTTTCAACGTCGTACCAGTCGCCGAGATTTTCGGCATCGCGCTGCCACGACTTGTCTTCCCATACGGCCTGTAAACGATACGGCTGATCATCCTGGCCTTCGGCGGGAGGAATTTCGGTAAACCGCAGCGCAGGCAAATCACTGAGTGCAGCAATTTCGGTCAGCAGATAATCGTGTTGGTTCGGAAAGGAGCCGGTTTCGGTATCAAACCAGTAGACATTGCCCATCTCCATCAGATATTCAGCAGCGGTAATGCTGGTACTGACGTCTTCTTCGTCAGGAGCATTCGGCAACAACGACAGATCACGCAGGTGTTTTTCGAGGCTGCCCTCAGCGGGATATTTGATCAGTGCGACCAGCACATCCTTGAGATCAGACGTATGGCTGTTACGGATAATCCAGTTGCTCATCTGCATGGCATCAGCCACGGCTGCCGCACGATCATTCAGTGCTTTCTGACGCAGGCAGGCTTCAACTTCGTATTGATGCGAGCCAGTGGCCAGATCCCGTTGCCACCCGGCACACTGCCCGGCAACCGGGGCGGTGTTCGGCAAGGATTCGATCTGCTGCGCCAGCGGTTTGCTGGTGCTGACAAGCGCTTCCCCAGTCGCACTGGTAGAGGCCGCACTGGTGGAGGTCGCACTGGCAGCAGGAGCATCGGCCTCCGCGTTGGATTCATCACAGGCCGTCAGCAACTGGCTCAGAACCACTGCCGCCAGAATGGCACAAGACCGGTATTTCATACTCGACTCCTTTCGATCCCACCATAACTCTGAATACAAGGATCAGCACCCGCTGATCCACCAACAGTAAAGACCCTAACAGTCATAAGGCAAGCCAACAAGTGGCCATGTTTGTCACCTTGTCAGGCCAGCCAATTCACGGGTCAACAGCGCTGCCGGAATGGCCTTGCAGCCCGTACTGTCCTGTCCGGACCACAGGGGTGAAAAATCATGGATACCTTTGGCTTCTGCCGCCGCCCGCAGTGGTGCAATCGCGGCGGTTGCCAGCGGAAACTCCGGTGCCTTGGTGCTGATTGGCCCCAGCTCGCGCATCAGACGATTCACAATTCCCCGTGCCGGACGGCCGCTGTACAGATTGGTGAGGGCGGTGATACGCGCAGCATCGCTTTGTAACGCCTGACGGTGCAAATCGGTAATCGAGGCTTCCGGACATAACAGATAGGCTGTGCCAATCTGGGCGGCCACCGCACCGGCGGCCAACACCGCCTGCACACTTCCAGCATGGGCAATACCACCGGCGGCAATTACCGGAATCGTCACGCGCTGGCGAATCTGTGACAACAAGGCCAGAGTGCCAGTCTGGGTCAGCAGGTCATCGGTCAGAAACATACCGCGATGACCACCGGCTTCCACGCCCTGGGCAATCACCGCATCCACACCGGCCTCTTGCAACCAGAGCGCTTCTTCAACCGTGGTCGCCGACGACAGGATCACCGTCCCCCACGATTTCACCCGCCGCAACAAGCGGGATTCCGGCAAACCAAAATGGAAACTCACCACCGGCGGATGAAATTCCTCAAGAATATCGGCCAGTTCTTCGGTAAACGGCGCACGTCCAGCACCTACCGGAATCTTGTTGGGATCGACCCCGAACTCACGGAAATAGGGCAACAAGGCCATACGCCAGGCTTTCTCACGCTGGAGGTTCAGCTCGGGTGGTGTATGGCAGAAAAAATTTACGTTCCAGGGTTTACGGGTTGCGGCCTTGATAGCCAGCAATTCGGTGCGCAAGGCATCTGGCGTCAGCATGGCACAGGGCAAGGACCCTAGCCCTCCGGCGTTGGACACCGCAATGGCCATGGCACTGCCCTGTGCCCCGGCCATCGGCGCCTGAATAATCGGCAGTTCAATTCCCAGCAGATTCTGTAAGGTCATGGTGTGAGTCCCTGATCAGCAAACGATAGCGGGTGATGCGACAGGACTGCGAGGCTACCACAGGGTGATGGGCAAAAACGTGAACCAACTGTTCCATATAAAACGCAACAAGATTGGCATGAGTAGCACAAAAACAAAGGCCGCTGATTTACAGCGGCCTGTGTTATTCAAGCGGAATCAGTCTTCGATGGCGAGCAGTTCGACATCAAAGATCAGCACCGAGCCCGGTGGAATATCACCGGCACGGTGGTTGCCGTAACCGAGATCCGGGGCAATAAACAGGCGACGCTTTTCGCCTTCGACCATCAGCTGAACCCCTTCGGTCCAACCCGGAATCACCTGATTCAGGCGGAAGCTGATCGGATCGTTACGTTCAACCGAGCTGTCGAACACTTTGCCGTTAGTGAGGGTACCGTGGTAATGCACACGGACCTTGCTTTTGGCGGTCGGATGACGGGTACCAGTGCCCGGCTGCAGAACTTTCCACTGCAGGCCACTGCTGCTGCACTCTACGCCTGCTTCGGTCTTGTTCTGTTCCAGAAACAGATTACCCGCACTGCGGTTTTCTTCCGCGCCTTTGCTGCCAACACCGGCACGGCGCATGGCCCAGCCCAGCAGGCCGGCGACCACAATAATCAGGATGATATCGAGCATGAGGGTTCCTTAATAATGGGACAGTTCGATGTCGTTCTTGCTGAGTTTGTCGCCAACGTTTTCGACCTTTTTCAGCGACTTCAGCGATGACGACAGGAATTCGCGTTCATACAGAATGCCAACCACCACGGCGGCGGCAATCATGAATACCCAAACGTTCACAAACCAGAACAACAGGGCCAACGAGAAATAGAAGGAGCGTAAACCGTAGTTGTAACTGTGGCTGGCTTCATCAATCACCTTGGCACCAAAAATCGCAAAGCTGCGACGTTCAGCGGCGGTCACCGAGTTGTCATTCGGGAACGGTGCAGCGCCCATCAGCACAGCAGCAAATCCGAACTGGCGCATGGACCAGGTGAACATAAAAAACGCGTAGATAAACACGCAGATCATCACCGCGACTTTTAACTCGGTGGCCACCAGCGTGTCGGGAGTGGCAAACGACACCCGCGACACCATGTCCTGAATCTCCTGGGCGGCGGTAATCGCGGTCAGCAAACCCGCCAGCACCAGTACACAGGACGAGGCAAAAAAGTTGGCGTTACGTTCAACGTTGGCCAGCAGTGCGGCATCCCCTACCCGTACTTCGCGGTTGAGCATACGGCGCATCCAGTTGATACGGTGTACGTGCATTACCGATGACAAGGAGGCGGTGCGTTTGGCCATGTATTTGGCGAACTTGCTGTAACTGATCCAGCACAGCATAAACCAGCCAAGCCCGGCCCAGTTGTGCCAACCGATGATGTCGTTCAAATCCAGGGGTGTGTTCATAAATGGAACAGTTTTCCAATGAGGGTGGTCATTTCTGCAATCAGCAGTTTACTGGCTGGGCGCCAGTCAGACCAGTAACCCCGGCCTGACGACCGGGGTTTGCACGGGCTGGATCAGTATTGGCTCTTACAGATTACGCTGAGCGACCCGCTGGCTGAGTTGCTCGGCACTTTCCTTGCGCTCGGAATAACGGTTCATCAGCACATCCTGTCGATCGCGCACGAGGTAAGTGAACTGCATGAGTTCTTCCATTACATCCACCACCCGATCGTAATAACTGGACGCCTTCATACGATCGTTGTCGTCGAACTCCAGCCAGGCTTTTGGCACCGACGACTGGTTGGGGATGGTCAGCATCCGCATCCAGCGTCCCAATACCCGCAACTGGTTCACTACGTTAAACGACTGCGAACCACCACAGACCTGCATCACCGCCAGGGTTTTGCCCTGAGTCGGGCGAATGGCTCCACTCGACAGCGGAATCCAGTCGATCTGGGCTTTCATCACCGCCGTCATGGCTCCGTGACGCTCAGGCGAGCACCAGACCATACCTTCACACCAGTTCACCAGCTCACGCAGCTCGACGACTTTGGGGTGATCGGCTTCGCTGTCGTCTGGCAAAGGTAATCCCGACGGATTAAAGGTGCGGGTTTCCGCCCCCATGGCCTGCAACAGGCGCGCGGCTTCTTCGCTCAACAGACGGCTGAACGAACGACTGCGCAACGATCCGTACAGAATCAGGATGCGCGGCTTGTGTGTGCTGGCGGCGGTGGCAAACAAGGCCTCTACCGACGGCACCTGAAACAGTTCAGAATCGATGTTTGGCAAGTCAGAAGTATTGACCAGATCAGCAGGATTCACAGACAACTCCTCAGAACCAGTGACGGGTACGGTTGGCGAACGCCACCAGAGTCAGCATCACCGGAACTTCCACCAGCACACCCACCACCGTCGCCAGCGCAGCACCGGAATGCAGGCCAAACAGGGAAATCGCCACCGCGACCGCCAGCTCAAAAAAGTTACTGGTGCCAATCATGCAGGCCGGTGCGGCAATGTTGTGTTCCAGTTTCATCTTGCGGGCCGCCCAGTAACCCAGAGCAAAAATGCCGTAGGTTTGCAGAATCAACGGAATCGCAATCAGCAGGATATCGAACGGACGCTCAACAATGGCGTTGGCTTGCAGCGCAAACAGGATCACCACGGTCAAGATCAGACCACCAATCGACCAGGGCTTGAGCGTGCTCACCAGTTCAGTAACCGCCTGCGGGCCCTTACGGCTCAGCTGTTTGCGGGTCAGATAACCGGCGATTAATGGCAGCACCACGTACAACACCACCGACAGCAGCAGAGTGCCCCACGGCACTTCAACGTCGGATACACCCAGCAACAGTGCGGTCAGCGGTGCAAATGCCACCACCATAATCAGGTCGTTCACCGACACCTGTACCAAGGTGTAGTTAGGATCACCTTTGGTCAGCTGGCTCCAGACAAACACCATCGCCGTACAAGGCGCCACACCCAGCAGGATCATACCGGCGATGTATTCTCCAGCGGTTTGCGGGTCAACCAGATCGGCAAACAGTACGCGGAAAAACAGCCAGCCCAGCAGCGCCATGCTGAATGGCTTGATCAGCCAGTTGATCACCAACGTCAGCATCAGACCGCGCGGTTTGCGGCCCACATCGCGTATGGCCGAGAACTCGATCTGGATCATCATCGGATAGATCATCAGCCAGATCAGTACGGCCACCACCAGATTCACATGCGCCACTTCAAACCCGGCCAGCGCCGCAAACAGACCCGGAAACAGTAACCCCAGAGCCACACCGGCAACGATACCGGCACCCACCCACAGGGTCAGAAAACGCTCAAAAATACCCATCAGGCTGGCTCCACCAAGGATTGCAACAGGGACTTGCGAGCCGCCTGATCCACACAGGCAGGCAAACCGTCACACAGGCGCTGGATACGGTTTTCCAGAATGCCGATCAGACGATCAAAAGCGGCATCCTGCTCTGCGCCCGCAGGCAGTTTGGATGGATCGGCCAGCCCCCAGTGCACCTTGCTGCCAGCGCCCATCCATACAGGGCAGCTTTCGGCGGCAGCGCTGTCACACACGGTGATCACAAAATCCGGCGCAAATTCTTCGAACTCATCCCAGGACTGGCTGATCAGGTTATCGGTGCTCATACCATGGCGTTGCAGCGCCACCAGCGTTCCCGGATACACCACACCAGCAGGCTGGCTACCAGCACTGCGCACATCCAGCACACCAGCACCGGCATGGCGGGCGACCGCTTCAGCGGTGATGCTGCGACAACGGTTATGGGTACAGACAAACAACAACTTCAACATCAGGCTGGGCCTCCACAACAATCAGGTTCAATACATTCAGTCAGCCGATTCGCAAACGGCTGTACAAAGCTCTGGTAACGCTCGCCAATGCCCAGCAGCAAACTGTGCTCGGGGCTGTCGGCGGCAACTGCCAGCCGGTAATACACCCACTGGCCACGACGTTCATCGGCCAGCAAACCACCGGCGCGCAAGATGCCGAGGTGACGCGAGATCCGCGACTGCGGTACATCCAGCGCACTCATCAAATCACACACGCACAGTTCAGAATGGCGGGTCAGCAGCATCACCACTGCCAGCCGGGTCGGTTCACCGAGCAGCCGGAACAGCTCGACGGGGTCAATAACAGGTTCGGAAGACATCTGGAAATCCGCATATGTGGTTTTCCAGATATTACCGAATAAAGAAAGCTTGAGACAAGGCGCTTTTTTTTCGGAGCTTCAGCCAGTACCCTTGCGCATCTTGCAGGTGCGGCTGCAAATCGACTTTCAGAAGGAATCGTCCATGTCTCCCCAGTTTGATGTCATCCTGTTTGGTGCCACCTCGTTTGTGGGCACCATCATCAGTCGTTATCTGGCCAGCCAATATGGCAATCGTGGTGAATTGCGCTGGGCCATTGCGGGCCGCAACCCGCATCGTCTGCGCCAGTTGCGTATTCAGCTGGAAGACCGTTACGGTCACGAGCTGGCCGACCTGTCGATTCTTGAAGCCGACGCCAGCCGTTACGACCAGTTGCTGGTGTTGTGCCGCCAGACCCGGGTGGTAATCAGTGCTGTGGGCCCATATGCCCTGTATGGTGAACCCCTTGTGCGTGCCTGTGCTGATGCCGGGATCGACTATGTTGACCTCACGGGCGAACCCCACTGGATTCGCCAGATGCAGGACCGCTATCACCAGCGCGCCCAGCAGACCGGTGCCCGTCTGATCCACAGTTGTGGATTTGATTCGATTCCATCCGACATGGGGGTGTGGTTCCTGCAACATCAGGCATCCAGCCGTTTTGGTTACAGCTGCGATCAGATTGAAATGCGCCTGAGCGCCGGTAAGGGTGGATTTTCAGGCGGCACAGTGGCCAGCCTGCTGAATCTGCTGACCGATATGAAACGCGATCCGGAAATCGCCGCGGAAATGGCCGATCCCTACTCCGCCTGCCCACCGGGCCATGGTTTCCGCATCACCCAGCCCGATGCCAGTCTGGTACGCAAACATCGCCCCAGTGGTCGCTGGAGCATGCCGTTTATCATGGGACCGGTGAACAGCCGTGTGGTCCACCGCTCCAACGCCCTCCGCAATGGCCGTTATGGCCGTCACTTCCGTTATGACGAAGCGGTGCTGACCCGTTCCGGCCCGATTGCCGGTTTGGCGACCCATGCCATCACCATGGGTGGCAAGCTGTTCTACAGCCTGCTACGTTGGCAGCCAACCCGTCTGCTGATGCAGCGCTTTGTACTGCCAAAACCCGGTCAGGGCCCGGACGAGTTGCAACAGGAAAACGGTTTTTTTGATATGCACTTCTACGGTTATCACAACGGGGAACCGGCAATTCGGGTACGTGTTGCAGCCGACCGCGATCCGGGTTATGGCGCAACAGCGCGTATGATTGGTGAAGCGGCGGTGTGTCTGGCGAAGGATTACCATCTGGCTGATGGCACAAAGGACGAGAGTATGAGCGGTTGGCTGACGCCTGCCTCGGTATTCGATATGCGTCTGATTGAACGACTGCAGCAGAATGCCGGAGTCAAATTCGAGGAAATTGGCGGACCTGTTCGTTAAGGACACGCTCAATCAAAACCTGGGCAGCCGGTGTTAACCATCACTGCCCGGTCTGACATCAGCGTTGCCGGTAACCGGCAACGCTGCCATCACACTCAGTGGGCGTGGCCACAACCTTCGTTGTCACAGGCATCATCACCACAGTCGTGGTCTTCAAAGTCGATTGCCATGTACACCGCGCTCTGCGGGAAATCCGCCGGGTAGCACATAAAGAATTCAGTTTCGGCACTGATTGGCCACCAGCAGGAAGCCGCACGTGGAATCGCCGCCAGCTCAACACGTTCGATGCAGTAGTGCAGGTTCATACCGTCAGTTTCCGGGTACATGTCACCGAACACTTCCGGGAAACCTTCCACCGCGGTATCCAGTTTGCCTTCCAGCTCCAAGCCTTTCAGTTTGGCTTCCCAGGCTGCATCGTGAGTGCACTCAACGAAGAAGTCAGCCAGAAAACGGGTGTGGTATTTCTTGGTAATACGGGCATTTGCCATGTGTGTGTCCTGTTTTTGAAACGGATAGGTTTACCAGGGCAGTTGCTGGCCATTGCTGTGCCAGAAACCACCGGAATTTTCGAGCGTCAGCTCATCAATACGGGCAGCCAGACCGGTTGCGGCCTGCACCGGGGTAATATCACCGGCAAAATTCACCATGCGGGTTTGTACAAAACCGGGGTGCAGCTGAGCGACGGCAATGCCTCGTTCACGCAGGTCTTGCGCCAGGCTTTTGCCAAACGCATTCAGCGCTGCCTTGGAGGCACGATAACCGTAGTATTTGCCAGAACCGTTATCGGCCATGGAGCCCATACGACTGGTCACGTTGGCGATCTTGCCACCGGACTGCATCAAGGGTAACAGCGTATGTGTTACACGCAGTGGAGCCACCGCATTCACCTCGAACTGACGCATGATCTGGTCAAAGTCCATCTCATCCAGAGTTTCGTTGAGGAAAATGCCGGCGTTGTTAATCAACACATCCAGCGGACCATCAAGGAACTCCGCCAGGATGGTTTGCAGACCACTCACGGCATCGGCATCAGTGACATCGATTCCGGAAATAATCTGGTCGGCCAGTTCGTCCAGCTCATCCGATGACTCCCGGCATACGGCAAACACGGTATCGCCGCGCTGGCTGTAGAGACGGGCAAGTTCCAGACCGATGCCACGATTGGCTCCGGTAATAACGATATTGGCCATACAAGCGCTCCACCTGGGTTGTGAGTGCGGGCCATACTAACGGGGACACACCGGGTGTGCAAATGCCAGCCCCGCAAAGCGGAGCTGGCAGGCAGGAACAGTCTGATCAGGCCAGCGACAACTGGGTTAACAACAATTGCATCCGCTTCTGTTGCATCCGCAAGGAATACTCCAGCGCCTGATAACGGGTTCGAATGGCAGCACTTTCCCACTTGCTGATCAGATTCTGGCGCGTATTTTCGTAGCGTTCGCCTTGCAGGCTGGTCCAGTCATTGAGCATGGCCTTGTACTGCTCATATTCCTTCTCCAGCACTTCCAGCCACTTGCGATGTTCGTCTTCCTGCAGCTGGCGAGCAGCCAGTTTTTCTTCCGCACGCTTGAACTGCATTTGCACCCGGGCGCGCTGGATACGGAAGTCTGACACGGTCTTCAGATTGGACGCCAACCCCACCCAGGAACAGGCCTTGATAAACCATTTGGTCGGGTCCCACTGATACCAGCGTACGCCGTTGCGGTAGTCACTCTGGAAGATATGGTGATAGTTGTGATAACCCTCACCGTGCGTCAGAAACGCAAACAGGGCGTTGTCACGGGCGGTGTTTTCATCGGTGTAGGGCTGACTGCCCCATTTGTGCGCAATCGAGTTAATAAAAAACGTGACATGGTGAGTCGCCACTATGCGCAGCAAACCGGCCAGCAACAACATCCCCCAGATATCACCGAAGATCAGACCCAACAGCAGCGGCACACCGATGTTCATGCCCAGCACAATCGCCACGTAATGCCGCTCTTGCCACATCACAATCGGATCTTTGGTCAGGTTCTGAACGTTGGCATAGTTGGTCACACCGGCCGGGTATTCACGCAGCATCCAGCCGATATGGGAAAACCACAGGCCCTTGCGAGCGGAATACGGGTCATGCTCTTCATCATCAACGTGACGATGATGCTTACGATGACCCGACGCCCACTCCAGAATGGTGTTCTGCAATGCAGCCCCTCCCCACAAGGCATACCAGACGCGCAACAGCCAATGCGCTTCGTAGGCGTTGTGTGACCACAACCGATGATAACCGCCGGTAATCGCCATACCGGTCAGCCAGGTGATCACCAGCCAGGATACCCATGCCGAAGTCTGATAACCGTAGGTCAGCCCGTACCAGGGCACCAGAGTGGCGGCTCCAAGGGTGGTGACGATAAACATGCCGGTCGGAATCCACAAAATGGGTGGTTTTGGAGTGGGTGTGTTCGTGCTCATATATTCTTGTTATCTCTGCGGTAGTTGCCAATTCAACCAGCCAGTCATTTGATACTAAACCACAATCCGGCAGTTCGACATGCGCCTTCAGTGGAAGCCGGAACTCCTTATGCTGACTCATCCGACCTTGTTAACACCTCACCACCGGACACTTCCCGATAACAGCCAAAATCTCGGCCCTTAAGCCCGGCATCAGGATATTTGATGCGTATATCCGTCGTGCGATTGGCTGATCAGAACTTTTCTACAGACGAAAAAAAACCGCTTCCGAAGAAGCGGTTTTTTGTGCTGACCGACCCGAGGGCCGGTCGAGCGGTGCCAATCAGCCACCGAAGTCGTCGAGCATGATGTTCTCAGGCTCAACACCCAGGCTCAGCAGCATGTTGATCACAGACTTGTTCATGATCGGAGGTCCACACATGTAGAACTCACAGTCTTCTGGTGCCGGGTGGTCACGCAGGTACTGTTCGTACAACACGTTGTGGATGAAGCCGGTCAGGCCAGTCCAGTTGTCTTCTGGTTGTGGGTCAGACATCGCCACGTGCCAGGTGAAGTTTTCGTTCTCAGCGGCCAGTTGGTCGTACTCTTCCTTATAGAAGAGTTCACGCAGGGAACGCGCACCGTACCAGAAGCTGATCTTGCGCTTGGACTTCAGACGCTTCAGCTGGTCGAAGATGTGGGAACGCATTGGAGCCATACCCGCACCACCACCGATGAACACCATTTCGGCGTCGGTATCACGTGCGAAGAACTCACCAAATGGACCATATACAGTCACCTTGTCGCCCGGCTTCAGGTTGAAGACGTAGGAAGACATGATGCCTGGTGGAATACCCTGAGAGCCTGGTGGTGGAGTTGCAATACGGATATTGAACTTCACCAGACCACGTTCTTCTGGGTAGTTGGCCATGGAGTAAGCACGGATAGTGGTTTCAGTGTTAACCGCTTTCAGGTTGAAGAAACCAAAACGCTCCCAGTCACCACGGTATTCAGGCTGAATGTCGAAATCAGAGTAATTGATTTCATACGGAGGACATTCCAGCTGAACGTAACCACCGGCACGGAAGTCCACGCTTTCGCCTTCTGGCAGAGCCAGAGTCAGTTCCTTGATGAAGGTCGCCATGTTCGGGTTGGAAACCACAGTGGTCTCCCACTTCTTCACGCCGAATACTTCTTCCGGAACTTCAATCACCATGTCCTGCTTCACAGGAGTCTGGCAAGACAGACGCCAGCCTTCACGGGCCTGACCTTTGGTGAAGTGAGCTTCTTCAGTTGGCAGCATTTCGCCACCACCACTGCTGACCACACACTTGCACTGGGCACAGGTACCGCCGCCGCCACAAGCGGAGGACAGGAAGATGTTATTGGCAGCCAGGGTTTGCAGCAGCTTGCCACCGGCTTCGGTTTCAATGGTCTTCTCATGGTTAATGAGAATTTTCACAGTGCCGGAGCTGACCAGCTTGGCACGAGCGCCCAGAATGATGAACACCAGTGACAGTACAATCACGGTGAACATCACGACGCCCAGGATAATTTCGATATCCAAAATCCTGTCTCCTTACAGTGATACGCCAGAGAAGGACATGAAGCCCAGGGACATCAGGCCCACGGTCATCATGGTGATGCCCAGACCTTGCAAGCCTTTTGGAACATCACTGTACTTCAGCTTTTCACGAATACCGGCCAGAGCAGTGATCGCCAGAGCCCAACCCAGACCGGAACCAACGCCAAACACCGCACTTTCTGCGAAGTTGTAGTCGCGCTCTACCATGAACAGTACCGCACCCATGATGGCGCAGTTTACGGTGATCAGTGGCAGGAACACGCCCAGGGCGTTGTAAAGAGCCGGCACATACTTGTCCAGAACCATCTCCATGATCTGCACCACAGCGGCAATAACGCCGATGTAGGTCAGCAGACCCAGGAAGCTCAGGTCAACAGAAGCCATTTCAGGAGACGCCCAGGTCATGGCGCCTTCTTTCAGCAGCAGGCCGTAGATCAGGTTGTTGATCGGGGTACAGATCGCCAGTACCACCACAACCGCAACACCCAGACCGATAGCGGTCTGGATTTTTTTGGAGATCGCCATAAAGGTACACATCCCCAGGAAGAACGAGAGCGCCATGTTCTCAAGGAACACGGATCTCACGAACAGACTGATATAGTGTTCCATTAGTGATGACCTCCAGACTTTTCAGTGTTAGGCAGGATTTTGAACTCGTGGTGCTCAACCAGTTCTTTCTTCCAGGTACGCAGAGCCCAGATGAACAGTGCGATGATGAAGAAAGCAGATGGTGGCAGCAGCAGCAGACCGTTAGGCACGTACCAGCCACCGTCTTTTACCAGTGGCAGGATTTCGAAGCCCAGCAGCTTGCCGGAGCCAAACAGCTCACGAACAGTACCTACGGAGATCAGCATCAGGGAGTAGCCCAGACCGTTACCAATACCGTCGAAGAAGCTCAGAACCGGGCCATTTTTCATGGCGAACGCTTCTGCACGACCCATTACGATACAGTTGGTAATGATCAGACCTACGAATACAGACAGCTGTTTGCTGACGTCGTATGCATAAGCCTTCAGGATCTGGTCAACCACAATTACCAGCGACGCAATAATGATCATCTGCACGATGATACGAATGCTGTTTGGAATGTGGTTACGGATCAGCGCAATACCAGCACTGGAACACGCGGTTACCAGAGTCAGGGCGATACACATTACCAGGGTTACTTTCAGGCTGGTGGTTACCGCCAGCGCAGAACAGATACCCAGAATCTGTACAGCGATCGGGTTTTTGCCGAACAAGGGTTCGGTCAGAACTTTCTTGATTTCAGACATGGTTATGCCCCCTGCGCTTTCAGGTTATCAATCAGTTTGCCGAAGCCCAGGTTGCCAACCCAGAATTGAACCAGGTTGTTAACACCACGGCTGGTCAGGGTTGCACCAGACAGACCGTCAACCTGGTTCAGGTTGCCTTCTGCTGCACCGCCCTTCACAACAGTCAGAGCCACGTCGCCCTTGTCGTTGAAAATGTGCTTGCCAACCCACAGTGATTTCCACTTCGGATTGTCTACTTCACCACCCAGACCAGGGGTTTCGGCGTGAGAGTAGAAGCCCAGACCAACAACAGTGTTCATGTCACCTTGCAGTGCCAGGAAACCATACAGGGTAGACCACAGACCGTAACCGTGAACTGGCAGAATGATCTTCTCGATCTTGTCGCCATCACCCACGATAAATACGGCTGCGAACTTTTCCAGACGCTTGATGCTGGCCTTGTCTTCCTCGCCAGACAGTTCACGAGAAACTGCCGGGATCTTGGAAGATTTCTTCTGGTCGAAGTTGTCAACGTTCAGACCAGCTGCACGGATTTCCGCCAGCTCGTCATCGTTGGCAAAGCGACCTTCAGCCAGGTTTACGATACGGGTCTTGATCTTGGCATCGAACTGGGCTGCTACCGGCTTGCCGGCTTCATACAGACCAGCCGCCTGCAGAACTGCAGCACGCTTGTCGTTAGCCTTGTTCTCGGCCTGTTCCTTGCGCAGACCTACAGCAGCACCAGCAACGAATACCGCACAGATCAGACACAGCAGGATAGCGACCGTCAGGGTCTTTTGAATGCTGTCGTTATTTGCTGACACGGGCAATCCTCCGCTTGATGTTTGCCTGTACCACGAAGTGGTCGATCAGAGGAGCAAACAGGTTGGCGAACAGAATGGCCAGCATCATGCCTTCAGGGAAAGCAGGGTTAACCACACGAATCATCACCACCATGAAGCCGATCAGACCGCCGAAGTACCATTTACCCTTGTTGGTCATGGAAGCAGACACAGGGTCAGTAGCCATGAAGATCATACCGAAGGCAAAACCACCCAGAACCAGGTGCCAGTACCAAGGCAGAGCAAACATAGGGTTGGTATCGGAACCAACAACGTTCAGCAGAGTAGAGAAAGCAACCATACCGATCATCACGCCGACAACGATGCGCCAGGCAGCAATGTTCATGGCCATCAGCACCACACCACCAATCAGGATCGCCAGAGTACTGGTTTCACCCATGGAACCCTGGATGGTACCGAAGAATGCATCAGACCAGGTCACACCGTTTTCGATGATCTTGGCCACGCCACCTTCAGCAGCACTGCCCAGAGCAGTCGCACCGGTGAAGCCGTCAGCAGCAGTCCATACCGCGTTACCAGACATGGAAGCCGGGTAAGCGAAGAACAGGAATGCACGACCAGCCAGAGCCGGGTTCAGGAAGTTTTTGCCAGTACCGCCGAATACTTCCTTACCGATAACAACACCGAAGGAAATACCCAGAGCAACCTGCCACAGCGGGATGGTAGGAGGCAGAGTCAGCGCGAACAGCACGGAGGTAACGAAGAAACCTTCGTTTACTTCGTGACGACGCACAGTAGCAAACAGCACTTCCCAGAAACCACCCACGATGAACGTCACCGCGTAAACTGGCAGGAAGTAAGCAGCACCAAATACAAAGTTGTCCCAGATGCTGGCAGCGCTATGACCTGAACCACCCAGCAGGGCGATCAGGAACTCACGCCAGCCTTCCAGTACAGTACCGTGACCGGCTGCGATGGCTTCGTTCGCCTGCAGACCGATGTTGTACATACCAAAGAACATGGCCGGGAAAGTACACAGCCACACGGTGATCATGATGCGCTTCAGGTCGATGCCGTCACGAACGTGTGCAGTGTTATTGGTGACATTCGGTGGAGAATACAGACCGGTGTCAACAGCCTCATACAGAGGATACATCTTTTCGTACTTGCCACCCTTTTCGAACAGCGGGGCAAGATTATCGAGAGTACTACGCAGACCCATGATTAACCCTCCGCCTCGATTCGAGTGAGATTCTTACGCAGGATTGGACCGTATTCGTACTTGCCAGGGCAAACAAAGCTGCTCAGGGCCAGGTCTTCTTCGTCCAGTTCCAGCGCTCCCAGCGCCACAGCGGATTCCAGGTCTTCAACAATCAGTGCACGCAGCAGATGAGTTGGCAGGATATCCAGTGGCATCACGCGCTCATAAGTACCAACCGGTACCATGGCACGCTCACTACCGTTGGTAGAGGTAGTGAAGGAGAAGGTTTTATTCATGAAGCGTGACAGATAAATCGGCATCACGGAGAAGCGATTGCTGCCAGCTACCAGGTAGTGCAGGAATGGGCGATCACGGCCTTCTTCCAGTACGGTTACCTGATTGTGGAAACGACCCAGGAATGCTTCGGCACCCGTCGCAGTGCGACCACCGAACACAGAACCGGCTACCACACGGTTTTCGCCAGACTTCAGTTCGCCAGCAGTCAGCTGAGTCAGATCAGCACCCACCAGGGTACGAACCAGACGAGGCTGCTTGGCCTGAGGACCAGCAAGAGAAATCACACGCTCGCTGCTCAGTTTGCCAGTGGTAAACAGCAGGCCCACCGCAATCACATCCTGGTAACCAATGGTCCAGACGGTGCGGGTAGCACTGACAGGATGCAGGAAGTGGATGTGAGTACCAGCCAGACCTGCAGGGTGAACACCTGCAAACTCTTCAGTGGTCTCTACACCAGCGGATGGAATGTTGGCGCCAGCTGCCTTGCAGACAAACAGTTTGCCTTCGGTCAGCTTTTTCAGAACGGTCAGACCATTTTTGAACGCATCAGCCTGCTCGCGAATAACCAGTTCCGGATTGGCAGCCAGAGGATTGGTATCCATTGCGTTCACAAAGATTGCAGACGGGCGGGAACCCGGTGCCGGAACCTTTGAATATGGACGGGTACGCAGTGCAGTCCACAGACCTGAGTTGATCAGGTTGGCCTGTACGTCGTCGGCAGACAGGGAAGCCAGTTGGGATGCACCGTATTTGGCGAATTCCACTTCCTCGTTGCCATCCAGTTCGATCACCACAGAAAGGAACTTGCGACGATCGCCACGGTTAACCGCTTTGACAACCCCTGCCCCTGGTGCGGTGTACTGGACACCCTCGGTTTTTTTGTCGGTGAATAAGACCTGCCCCTTCTTTACCCGGTCACCTTCCCGAACAGCCATTGTCGGTTTCATTCCGACGTAATCAGCACCAAGCACTGCAACCTGCGTTACAGACTGGCCCGACGTAATGGTTTGCTCAGGAGCTCCAGTGATGGGTAAGTCGAGACCTTTTTTAATTTTGATCATATGCCTCGCCTAATCACATGGTTTCCAGAGTACCGAAACCCCGTCAAAACGCCCGAAATTCGGTTCCTCTCGAGATGGAACCTACTCCCCATTGGACATTTATATGGGGAAACAAGTACTTGGAGACTCGTTTGCTAAGTTTACTAAGTTAAAAATCGGCGGGTAGTATAAAGATGAGGGGCCGAATAATCTAGCGACCAACCGGCTACAGGTCATACCAAAAACGGAATAAAAGTTCTGAGTGGTTCAGAAAGCGGAAAAGAACAAGGGCGGACCATACGGGGAAGAAGATTGTGCCCGCCGTAGCGGGCACAACTGACCGGAACAGGGTTCCGGTCAATCACATCAGGCGCGTGGGAACATCGGGTATTCAACGCCGCACAGCTGATGAGCAATACGAACAACCTGACGGCTGTAACCGTATTCGTTGTCGTACCATACGTACAGGTTAACGTGAGAACCGTTAACGATAGTGGCCTTGGCGTCCACGATACCGGCATGGCTGTTGCCAACGAAGTCGGTAGATACCACTTCAGGGCTGTTTACCCAGTCGATCTGACGGTGCAGTTCAGTGTTCAGGGAAACATCACGCAGGTAATCGTTCACTTCTTCCACAGTCACTTCCTTGCTCAGGTTCAGAGACAGGATTGCCATGGATACGTTAGGAGTTGGAACGCGAATAGCGTTACCGGTCAGCTTGCCTTTCAGTGCTGGCAGAGCCTTGGCAACCGCTTTGGCAGCACCAGTTTCGGTGATAACCATGTTCAGCGGAGCAGAACGGCCACGACGATCACCACTGTGGTAGTTGTCGATCAGATTCTGGTCGTTGGTGTAAGAGTGAACAGTCTCAACGTGACCGCTGATGATGTTGTACTGGTCGTGCATCACTTTCAGAACCGGAGTGATGGCGTTGGTAGTACAGGAAGCAGCAGACAGAATGGTGTCTTCAGCTGCAACATCAGAGTGGTTGATACCGTAAACGATGTTCTTGATGTCGCCTTTGCCAGGAGCAGTCAGCAGCACACGGGAAACGCCCTTGGCATTCAGGTGCTGGCTCAGGCCAGCCTGATCACGCCAGACACCAGTGTTGTCGATCACCAGAGCATTGTTGATGCCGTAAGCGGTATAATCGATTTCAGCCGGGTTGCTGGCGTAAATGATCTTGATGTAGTTGCCGTTGGCGATCAGCGCTTCATTTTCTTCATCAATAGTCAGACTGCCACGGAAAGTGCCATGGACCGAGTCACGACGCAGCAGGCTGGCACGCTTCACAAGGTCGTCACCTTTACCACGACGAACCACAATCGCACGCAGGCGCAGACCACGGCCAGCACCGGCTTTTTCGATCAGGATGCGAGCCAGCAAACGACCGATACGGCCAAAACCGTACAGCACAATGTCACGGCTTTCGCTATCAACAGGGTTTTGGCCAATGGCATCCCCCAGTTCGGCAGCAACGAACTCTTTAACGTCCATGCCATTGCCTTCCTTGCGGTATTTCACAGCCAGACGGCCAATATCCACATGGATGCTGTTAACGTCCAGCTCGGTCAAAGCCTTCAGTACCGGGAATGTATCGTGAACGGTCAATTCCTGCTTTTCCATATGACGGACAAAGCGGTGGGCTTTCATGATATCAATCACAGAGCGATTGATGATGGCTCGACCATACAGAGAGGTAATCACGTTGTTCTTGCGAAACAGACTACCAACGAGTGGCAGCATGGATTCAGCAACGGCTTCGCGGTCGCTCCAGTCCTGCAGGCAGGAATCACGCATATCTTGGGTCACAGGTACACCTTCCATTCAAGTGTTCATAGGCTTGATCGGGGCGAATTATGCACGGGCGCGGCGCCGATCACAATCGGCGGAAAAATCAACCTTTTTGGTAGGAAATCTACGTAGAAAAGACCACAAAACAGAAAAACTTTCATTCCACCAGCGTTACCAATCGCATCTCAATTTTCTACTACATCCCAGCGATTTTGTCAGAGCAGAGCACTTTCGAATCGAAACAAAACCAGCAACCATGAGCCTTTCAAGCCAGAATTAGCGGGCCAAAGCGCACCAATTACTGACGGGATTATTATAAAAGCAGGCAACTGGATACGTTCCAAAGCAACCATCAAAAACCGTCTTGGAACCCTGCAAGGCAGTATCAGCAATCCATGACATTTTAATTGGTTAACCAACAAATTTTGGAAACTTAACGGAAAAATGACCTTTTCCAAGCCTAATCTCCCCCCTCAGATCGGTATTTATTCTGCAAAAAATATTGCCGCAGGTCGGAATAAGCTGACATTTTTTCTATAAAAAAGGGGTCGGGTTGACCCCAAAAGCATTTTGGCAAGACAAAAGAGTGAGCCACGATTTTTGAAAAATCATGATTATTGACGAAAAGAGGGGCGGACATATCTCCCGATTTCAGAAACCATCAACTTGCGAATCGTAACTTCAGGGGTTATTCGAGCGTCTGCCAGTGGCCGCTATCGCAAGAACGCAGCACCGCTTCCACTACATCGGCGGTGTGGCAAGCGTCGCGGAAGGTCGACCACAGCGGACGACCAGCACTGATGGCTTCCAGCAGGTCACGCATCTCGATGGTCACCATATCGTTAAAGCCGATGCCATGACCGTCACCCAGACAGAAATGGCCATAATCCGGATGCTGCGGGCCAATCAGGATGGTGCGGAAACCACTGCGGGCCGGATCATCCGAACCACTGTAAAACTGCAATTCCGCCATACGTTCCTGAGTGAAATACAGACTGCCACGGGTACCGGTAACTTCGAACGTCAGCCCCATCTTGCGCCCCAGCGCTACCCGACTGGCTTCAATAGAACCCATCGCACCATTGGCAAACCGCATCAGGAAAGACGCCTGATCATCGTTTTCAACCGGCAGCAGATTGCCATTGGCATCCGGACGCTGGGCATGCACCACCTGACGATCCCCCACTACCCGGCTGATCGGACCACAGAGGTAATGCGCGAGGTTCACAATATGGGATGCCAGATCCCCTAACGCACCGGCACGGCTGGAAAAGTCCTTTTGCTGACGCCAGCTGATACCGGCTTGCGGGTCGGCCAGAAAATCCTCAACGTGAGTACCACGAAAGCTGACGATATCGCCAAGCTCGCCAGCCTGAATCATCTGACGCGCCAGCTGCGCCGCCGGATTGCGGGCATAGTTATAACCCACCAGATTCACCACCCCGGCGGCCTCAGCAGCGTCGGCCATCGCACGAGCAGACGCCGCATCCAGCGCAATCGGCTTTTCACAAATCACATGTTTGCCAGCACGAATAGCGGCCATCGCCATTTCCTGGTGCATAAAGGTCGGAGTACAAACGGCCACCACATCAACCGCAGGATCTTCAATCAGTTCGCGCCAGTTACGGGTCGCACGTTTGTAGCCCCAACTACGGGCGCGCCCTTCAGCATCCTCATGTTCCATGGTTGCCAGCATTTCCAACCGCGCATTGGCGGTCAGCGGGAAGGTCGCATTCACCGCGTTGAAAGCAATGCTGTAAGCCTTGCCCATATAACCGGCACCAATAACGCCGACGCCAATTTCAGGACGGGATTGAATGTTTTCCGCCATGGTAATCCTCGATGTTCTTTATTTTTGTTGGAAAGAAATGGTTGTTGCAACGAGACAGCAGTCAGGCAATTCAGCAGGGGCCGACTCCGCTGCGTGTGAATGACGACTGGCTGGCGTTCATTAAACGGGAGACAATTCAATCAGAACATCGGATTTTTGATGGTTTTCCATCAATCGCAGCAGGAGCAGCAGATGGCCAGAATCAGCATCGAAGATATCGCCAAAGCGGCTAACGTCAGCACGGCCACCGTTGACCGGGTGTTAAACCGCCGTGGCGGAGTCAGTATCGAAAAAGAACGCCGGGTGCTGGAACAGGCCCGCAAGCTCGGCGCTGACCGTGACTTGCAACGCAACCCCGGCAAAATCCTGCGTTTTGCGGTGTTGATGCAGCATCCATCCAATCCCTTCTACGATGCCCTGCAGAAAAGCTTCCGCTACGCACGCAGCCTGTATCAGACCGCCAACATCCAGATCAGCCTTCATTATTACGAAGGCAATCAGGGAGTCAGTGAGCGCACCATTGAGGAGGTCAGCATACTTGCCAGTCGAATTGCCCGTCAGCATGACGCCATGATTGTGGCCCTGCCGAACGAACCCGTGCTGGTGCGCACCATGGACGACATCGCCAGTCGCATCCCGCTGGTAGTGTTGTCGTCCGATCTGCCCTTAACCAACAAGCTGGCCTATATCGGCATCGACAACCTCGCCGCTGGACGTACCGCCGCCGAACTGATGGGACGCTTTATTGGCCCGCAAGGCGGCCCGATTCTGGTGATTTCCGGGATGCAGAGTTATGTCAGTCAGGGGCAGCGCGAACAGGGGTTCCGCGCCTTGCTGGCCAGCCGTTATCCCCACTGTTATATGCAGGCGCTGGTCGAAACCCGGGAAAACCCGCAACAGGCTGGCCAGCTTCTGGCCGACGCCCTGCGTCAGCAACCACAATTGGCCGGGGTCTATAATCTGTCGACCGGTGACCAGTCGATTGCGCGGGTATTGGCACTTCACGAACAGCGGTTCAACCACAAACCGATTGTGATCAGCCACGAACTGACCCCGGAACGCCGTCAGCTGTTACAGGATGGCGTGATCGACGCCGTGATCGACCAGAACCCGGAGAAAGAAGCCTTGAGTGCGTTGGCCACCCTCGCCCGCCATTTTGCTCGCGAAGGTGAACGACCACTGGGAATCAAACCGGAGATCACGGTATACCTGCGCGAAAATTGCCCGACCTGAGCGCGCTACCGGTGCAGACTGTGCACCCGCGCCCGCAATTGATTACACTGGCGACCGACGGCATCGACCGCCTATTCACGGAGAATTCATGACCAGCCCAATCCGCCCCGAACTGCCCTCCCGGGCGGCCGAACGCCGCTTCTGGGGAAATCTGCACGGCTCTGCCCTGGCACTCGCCATCAGTAGCGCCGCCCGCGAGCACAAAGGCCTGACCCTGGTCATTACCGCCGACTCCAGCAGCGCCCAGCAACTGGAAGAAGAAATCCGCTTTTTTGCCAGCGAACTCGACATCCTGCTATTTCCAGACTGGGAAACGCTGCCGTATGACGTGTTCTCGCCCCATCAGGACATTATCTCCCAGCGTATTGCCACCCTGACCCGCCTGCAGGATGTGCAACAGGGCATTCTGATTATTCCGATTGCCACCCTGCTGCAGCGCCTGCCACCAGCCAGTTTCTATCAGGGCCAGAGTTTCTCACTGGATGTCGGCCAGACATTTAACCTCGACAACAGCCGCAAACAGCTGGAAGCCGCCGGTTACCGTTGTGTCGATACGGTCTATGAACACGGTGAATTCGCGGTACGCGGGTCCATCATCGACATCTATCCGATGGGGGCTGAACAGCCATTCCGGATTGAGCTGGTGATTGATGAAATCGAATCTCTGCGTACCTTCGACCCGGAAAGCCAGCGCACCCTCGACAAGGTCAAGGAAATCCGCATTTTGCCAGCGCGGGAATTCCCCCTGAACACCGCCAGCGTGCGCCTGTTCAAGGCCCGCTGGTTTGATTTTTTCGAGCACAATCCGAATGACTGTCCGGTTTACATGGACATCACCCAGGGCATTGCCCCTGCCGGTATCGAATATTATCTGCCGCTGTTTTTTGCTGAAGATCTGGGCAACCTGTTTGACCACCTGCCAGCCAACAGCCTGATTGTGCACAGCGCCGGTGTCGACGCCGCCATTGGCCAGTTCCGCACCGAACTGGAACAACGTTATGAAAGCCGTCGTTACGACCGCACCCGCCCGATTTTGCCTCCAGCCGCGCTGTTTATGGCTACCGAACAGCTGTTTACCCAGCTGAACCAGTACCCGCGTATCCAGTGGCACGATGATCAGAATCCGATGCCGGACCGTGCTGGCGCCACCCGTTTTGACAGCGCTACCCTGCCCGACCTCAGTGTGGATGCCCGCCTGGAACAACCACTGCAGCGCCTGCAAACCTGGTTGTCGGGCCAGACCCGTCAGCGTGTGCTGTTCTGCGCCGAATCCGCCGGTCGCCGTGAAGCATTAAAAGAAATGCTCGGCCGTATTCGTGTCGTCGCCCGTGAGATTGGCAGCTGGGAAGAGTTTGTCGATGGCGACCAGACCCTGGCGCTGACGGTTGCACCACTGAACAACGGCTTCACCATTAATGGCGAGACCGCCATCAGCCTGGTGACCGAAAACGAGCTGTACGGCCAGCGTATTCGCCAGAGCCGTCGTCGCGCACGCCAGAAAGTCGATGCCGACATGGTGATTCGCGACCTGTCCGAGCTGCAACCCGGCTCACCCGTGGTTCACCTTGATCATGGTATTGGTCTGTACCAGGGCCTGCAGGCACTCGACGCTGGTGGCCAGGTCAACGAATTTCTGGTGCTGGAATATCAGGGCAACAGCAAGCTTTATGTGCCGGTATCGTCGCTGCACCTGATTTCGCGCTATGGCGGTGCTGTTGACGGCGAAGTGCCAATCAACAAACTCGGCACCGAAAAATGGGCGCAGGCCAAACGCAAGGCCGCCGAGAAAATCCGTGATACCGCCGCCGAGTTGCTGGAAATCTACGCCCGCCGCGAGGCTCGCAAGGGTTATGCATTTGCCGGTCCGGACGAAGAATACGAACGTTTTGCGGCCGGCTTCCCTTACGAGGAAACCCCGGATCAGCAAGCGGCCATCGACGCCGTTATCAACGATATGTGTTCACCACGTCCGATGGACCGACTGGTGTGTGGTGACGTCGGTTTCGGTAAAACCGAAGTGGCCATGCGCGCAGCCTTTATGGCCGTACAGAGTGGCAAACAGGTCGCAGTACTGGTGCCCACCACCTTGCTGGCTCAGCAGCACTACCAGAACTTCGCCGACCGCTTTGCCGAATGGCCGGTAAAAGTCGATGTGCTGTCGCGCTTCAAATCCGCCAAGGACACCCAGAAAGCCCTCGACAGCATGCTCGAAGGCAAAACCGATATTGTTGTAGGCACCCACAAGCTGCTGCAGAAAGATGTGAAGTTCGAACATCTGGGCTTGCTGATCATCGACGAAGAACACCGCTTTGGTGTGCAACAGAAAGAACGTATCAAGGCACTGCGTGCGGAGGTCGACATTCTGACCCTCACCGCCACGCCTATTCCGCGTACGCTCAACATGGCAATGGCCAGCATTCGCGACCTGTCGATTATCGCCACCCCACCAGCGCGCCGTCTGAGCGTCAAAACCTTCGTGCGCCAGTACGACGAAGCCACCATCAAGGAATCGATTCTGCGTGAGATTCTCCGTGGTGGTCAGGTGTATTACCTGCACAACGAAGTCAAAACCATCGAAAAAGTCGCCCGCGACCTCGATGAGCTGTTGCCGGAAGCCCGTGTGGTACACGCCCACGGCCAGATGTCCGAGCGCGAACTCGAAACCGTGATGAGTGATTTCTACCACAAGCGTTTTAACGTACTGGTCTGTACCACCATCATTGAAACCGGTATCGACATTCCGTCCGCCAACACCATTATTATCGAGCGCGCCGACAAATTTGGTCTGGCGCAGCTGCACCAGCTGCGCGGCCGGGTTGGCCGTTCGCACCACCAGGCCTACGCCTATCTGTTAACACCACCGCCGAAGACCCTGACCAAAGACGCCGAAAAACGTCTCGAAGCCATCGCTTCGGCGCAGGATCTGGGTGCCGGTTTTATGCTGGCCACCCACGACCTGGAAATCCGTGGTGCCGGTGAATTACTCGGTGAAGAACAGAGCGGCCAGATCGAAAGCATCGGTCTCAGTCTGTATATGGAAATGCTGGAACAGGCAGTCAAAGCCATGCGTTCTGGCAAGATGCCATCGGACGATCTCAGCCCGGATGCCGGTGCTGAAGTCAACCTGCACCTGGCGGCACTGATTCCGTCCGACTACCTGCCCGACGTTAACACCCGCCTGACGCTCTACAAACGTATGGCCAACTGCCAGAGCGATGACGACCTGCATGAACTGCAGGTGGAGATGATTGATCGCTTCGGTTTGTTACCAGAGCCGACCCGTAACCTGTTCCGTCAGACCTCCCTGAAACTGCGCCTGAATCCACTCGGAATCCGCAAACTCGACGCCGGGCCGGAACATGGTCGTATCGAGTTTGGCGCCCACACCACCATCAATCCGTTCACCCTGGTGCGACTGGTGCAGAGCAAATCCGCCAGTTACAAACTTGAAGGTGGCCACACCCTGCGCTTTTTCTTCAAGATGGACACGATCGAACGGCGCTTTAACACTATTGAGCAGATACTGACCGAGCTGCAGAAAGAGCTGTAACGGAGGTTGCCGCACGACCAACGTGGTTTCGCGGCACTGAAAACCCAAAGCAAAGATAGCGGATTAGCCCAGCGCAGCTGGCTGCAACATGCCCATCTGGGCGAGCCGGGATTCACCGCAACGGCCGACCCGGCCGGGGCATGGATGCCCCGCCAGACCCGTTGGTACAGGGACGTGCCATCGGGTCGGGGTCGAACAGCCGTTGTCGGTGAATACCGGATAAACGAGCCCAGTCGGGCAAAAGCAGGGGGAGGCCCGCCCGGCCGGGGGACAAGGTCCCCAAAGAGGGCAAACTGCTGTGCCAATTAACAAGCCGTGCAGCCATCCGACACGAGAACAAGACGAAACAGTGCCAATCAGAAAAGCCCGCCATTTGGCGGGCTTTTCTGTTATGCAACCAGCCTCACGGCGTATCAGTTGCTGCGGTTCACCAACACCCGCGCCAGCATATCCCGCACCTTGTCCATACCCTGATCCAGCACCGCGCGAATATCATCCATGGTAATCAGGCTGTCGCTACGACCCGCCGCCGGGTTGACCACCAGTGCCAGACTGGCATAAGGAATACCCAGCTCACGCGCCAGCGCTGCTTCCGGCATGCTGGTCATACCTACCAGATCACAACCGATACGCTCCAGATAATTAATCTCCGCCGCCGTTTCCAGACGCGGGCCCTGAGTCACGGCCACCACAGCACGATCATGGACAGCAAAGCCGCAATCGCGTCCGGCTTTTAACAGCTGCTGACGCAATCCGGCATCAAACGGCTCGGTGAAATCAATGTGATCCAACGGCAGGTAGTCACCATCAAAAAAGGTGTTATCCCGACCATGGGTCAGGTCAACAATCTGATCGGGCACCACCAGCGCCCCCGCCCCCATCAATGGATGAATACCGCCGACGGCGTTCACCGCCAGAATGGCATCCGCCCCCAACTCCTTGAGGGCCAGCAAGTTAGCGCGATAATTTACCCGGTGCGGCGGCACCGCGTGAGGATGCCCGTGACGGGCCAGAAACAACACCTCACAACCTTCCCAACGGCCTTCCTGAATGGCTCCGGATGGTTTGCCCAGTGGCGTTTCCAGCCAATGTTCCTGAATGACCTCCGGGCCACTCAGACGGGTTAATCCGGTTCCACCAATGATGGCGATACGTTGCATCAGAATTCCTCTATCAAACTTCTATTCAGGGCCAATCAGCCCAGCAAACCGGCAGCACTCAGCTCAGAGCGAACACTCTGCAGCTGGCTGGCATCAACAGCCGTATGATTACGCCACGCCGACAAATCCAGTAATGGTCGGCCATTTTGCAATTGCTGCGCAGTCGCCGCCAGCACCGCCATTGCACCCTGCGGACGGTTACACACCACCAGCGCATTACAACCAGCCGCCATGGCCTGCTCAGCGCGTTCAGCATAACCACCGGCAGCCGCCGCGCCTTCCATACTCAGATCGTCACTGAAAATCACACCACCGAATCCCAGCTGGCTGCGCAGAAAATCGAGCCAGCGCGACGAAAAACCAGCCGTTCGCAGCGGGTCCAGCGCCGGATACAACACATGTGACGGCATGATGCCACCCAACTTGCCGTGGCTGATCAGGTGCACAAACGGACGCATGTCGTAACGCAGTTGTTCAAGCGAACGCGCATCCACCGGCAGCTCATGATGAGAGTCCGCTTCCACCGCACCATGGCCAGGAAAATGTTTCCCCACCGCAGCCATACCCGCGTCCGCCATACCATCAATAAAAGCACCCGCCAGCAGGGTCACCCGTGCCGGGTCCATTGCAAATGCACGATTGCCAATCACTTTGGACAACCCGCGTTCAACATCCAGAACCGGAGCAAAACTGACATCCACACCACACTGCTGCAACTCGCTGGCCATCAGCCAGCCCAGCTGGCGGGCATGCGCCAATGTAGCCGTCGGGTTTTGATCGTAAGCATGGCCAAGGGTCAGCATAGTCGGCAGACGACTGAACCCTTCGCGGAAACGCTGAACCCGGCCACCTTCCTGATCCACAAAAAACGGCAGATCCGCACGAATTGCCCGCACTGACGCCACCAGCTCGCAAAGCTGGCTTGGGGATTCATAGTTGCGGGCAAACAGGATCAGTCCTGACAACGCCGGAGCAGACAGAATCTGGCGATCGGTATCGGACAAAACCGTACCTTCAAGATCGGCGATTACGCCCACCGCGCCGATATTGGCCAGAGTCAGAGATTGCGACATGGAATCCTCGAAAAACTGTGTTGCTGAATCCAGACACGGGCACCAGCGGGCACCCGTTCGAACAGGGTCAGCAGGTCCTCATTACGCATCCGGATACAACCATGAGACGCCGGAACCCCCATAGGCTCAGTATCCGGGGTGCCGTGGATATAGATATAACGACGCATACTGTCGAGATTGCCGAGGCGATTACGCCCGACTTCCATGCCTTGCAGCCACAGAATGCGGGTCAGGATCCAGTCGCGGGTCGGAAAATCACGGGCCAGCTGCTCGCTGTAGACCTCACCGGTTGGACGACGGCCAACCAGCACGGAATTAACCGGTAACCCATCACCAATGCGAGCGGCTACCCGATGCCAACCACGCGGAGTACAACCACTGCCCTCACGCTCTCCAGGACCATTGGCAGCCGTAGACACCGGAAACAGGAAACAGGCATCTGCCGTACTCAGACGCAGCTGCTGGTCGTCGAGCGACACCTCAACCAGAGGCAAAACAGACTCATCCATGTGCAAATAAACCCACTCTCAGGGAATCAGGAATCGGCCTGATGCGGCGCGGCAAAACCGGCCGACAGGAAAGGAACCAGACGAGACATAACACCGGCGGTGTCGGTGGTCTGGCCGAGATCATGTTCGGCCATGGCGGTCAGGGATTCAACACCCGACAAGGTAAACACCGTTGCACCCAGCATAAAGTGAATTCGCCAGAAGCGTTCTTCGGCGGTCAGTTCCGGAGATGCCAATGTCACCAGATTCATGTACTGGCCAAACAGGGTTCCGTATTCCTGACGCAGGAAACGGCGCAGGTGTCCCTGGCTCTGAGCGTATGCCAACCCCAGCAAACGCATAAATATACCAATACGACGCGGATTACCCTTACCCGCTTTCAACGCGGTAGCGGCCAACAATTCCAGCAGTTCAGGCAATTGCGGAGTACGTTCCTGCAAGCCCTCTTCATAGGCTTTCAGGACTTGCTCCAGGTCCACGCAGAATGGCGTCAGGAAACGGGCAAACACCGCCTGAATCAGTTCTTTCTTGGAGCCAAAGTGATAATTGACCGCCGCCAGGTTAACACCGGCACGGGTGGTAATGTTACGCAGCGAGGTTTCTGCGAAACCGCGTTCGGAGAACAACTCCTCCGCTGCATTGAGAATACTTTTCGCCGTATCTTTCTGAGCCATATCCCGGACCTGCCGATTGTTTGTTTCAAACATACGTTTCAAACCAGTTACTGGCAAGTAATTGTCAGGCAAGTCATTCATTTAAAAGCAAATATCCTCATCCCGGTGACAGCTGCCAAACACGGAGCTGAACACCTGCGTACGAATCCGGGCAATGCGACAGAATACGACGCAATTGCCCAACGCCCTACGACCAGCACCAACCACTGAGGGTTTACACAGTGTTTTTTACTGTATATATTTACACATACTGTACAGATAAACAGATCCGGATCCGACATGATCAAACTCACCGCACGGCAACAGGAAGTACTCGATTTCATTCGGAAAGCGCTGGAAGCCACCGGTTTTCCACCAACCCGAGCAGAAATTGCAAGGGAACTGGGCTTTCGTTCGCCCAACGCCGCTGAAGAGCATCTGAAAGCACTGGCCCGTAAAGGAGCCATTGAAATGATGCCAGGTGCGTCGCGGGGTATTCGAATTATTGGTGCAGAACCGCCGACTGCGGGCCTGCCGATTATTGGACGGGTAGCCGCTGGCTCACCGATTCTGGCTCAGGAGCATATTGAAGACTATTGCGACCTGCCAGCCAGTTTCTTCAAACCAGCTGCTCACTACCTGCTGGAAGTACACGGCGACAGTATGAAAAACATCGGCATTCTCGATGGCGACTACATTGCTGTACACAAAACCAGCGAAGCTCGTAATGGCCAGATCGTGGTCGCTCGGGTTGAAAACGAAGTGACGGTAAAACGTCTTGAGAAACACAAGAACCGCGTGCTGCTGCACGCCGAAAACGAAGCCTACGTCCCGATTGAAATCGACCTGCGAGAACAGGAGTTCAATGTTGAAGGGCTTTATGTAGGTGTGGTTCGTCGCCAACACTAACCGGCCCGGCCGCGGGCTTGCGAGGGTAAACATGCGCCAGTTCAGTTTGTCCGTGAATCAACAACCCGCCCTGACTCTCAGCAGCCAGCAAACGCTGCCAGGCCGTCATGGTGTCACCCCGTCTGCGAGTGGCAGTCTTACCGAAATCATCATCAGCGAGGCCGGAGCCATCCAGCCATTACATCTGTTACCGCTACTGGCCGAATGCAATCGCCAGCAGCGCTGGCTGATGTGGCTGAGCCCTGAACGCCCAATGAACAAACAATGGCTAACCAGCATGAACATGCAGGAAGTGCCGGTATTACACGTTGAACTGTGCAACTTGCGGCAGCTGGAGCTGTGCAAGAAGGTTCTGGGCAGCGGTAACAGCCACGTCATCATTGAATGGCAAGGTCGTATCAACAACAGCGAACGCCAGCAAATTCGTCAGGCGGCGTTGTCCAGTAACAGCCATGTAGTCCTGGTGCGCCAGGACCCAGGTTTTGACGCCTGACTTTCACTGCGCAAACAGGACATCTTTATCCACATTTTCTGTGGATAACTGACTGCATAACCTTCTGGCACGCTGATTGCCACTGATCTGGCTTAATTTAGCCAAAAAACGATCAGTTGTGCCCTCCTCGATCCCGACATGATCCAGACATGATTATTTGCTGCTGGCTCTACCACACCATGCCACCAGATACCCGCTAACGCATGTTCAAACGGCGAACAGCAGCCAAAAAAAACGGGCCATCAGGCCCGTTTTTTAAAATTCTTGTCGAACGATCAATGCAACCAGCGAGTGTGCTCTGGCGCTTCAAAGTCCTCATCGTCCACTTCCATACCCGACAGCTCACCGACCTTACGCACACCAGCTTCCAGCATGACACGGGCAACATCCATATGGTGGGCACTCAGGCTGGCTTTGGCATCGTCAGAGAAATGAATGCGCACGAGCGCGTCTCCGTCCTGTTCATCTGCACGACGCAGGGCGACATCACCATTGGACAGTTCTACGATTTCGAAAAAGCGTGCCATATAGAGTCTCGGGGAAAAGGGGCCGCGAGTGTACCACAAGCTGTGGCACGGGTCTCAACCTATTCGTTAAGCTGAACGGTATCCGTCTGTAACGGAATAGCACGACCCTGACCTGTTCGGTAGCACCAGGGTCGTAATAAGTCAGCTTTCCTGACGATTCTGGCGCTGGGCGTCAATCAGCCCGGAAAGCTTTTGCCACCAGCCTGACAGGTCGTCCGGTGCATCATCGGCACTGGCGACCGCAATCAGGTTAACGGCATGCTGGCCAGGCACTTCCTTGACGGTAGATGCCTGCTCTGGCCAACCAATGCGATTGGCCGCGCTCTGGAACGCGTTAAACCAGGAAAACGCATCCGCCTGCAGATTCTGCCACTCACGCATCTCACCGGTTACCAGACTGGTGGCTGCCACCAGCTCGTCCAGACTGCCAACTTCGAATTTCAGGCGAGTGGCTGCTCCCATCTCGTTCAGATACGAACGCCAGGCGAACTGCATGTGCAACAGCGCACTGTCGCGCAGGGCACTGGCCAGCACTGGTGCATCACAGGACGACGCCTGCCCAAGCAACAGGCGGGCCTGATAGAGTTTTTGATTGGTAAAACCGATCCAGATCGTCACAGCAGACCTCAGAAGTCCATAGTCAGACCGACGTGCCAGCCTTCGCCCAGACGGTAGTCATGACGCACGCCTTCGAGGTTAATGCTGTTGTAGCGGTAACCACCGTAAATACGTGCAGCCGGGATCAGGTTGTACTGCAGACGCCAGTCAGTGTTGATGAAGTTGTCCGCATCACCAAAAGAAGTTACTGGTGGCGCGTAGTAAGCATAGGCAGCCACACTCACGTCTGGCTGCACACGGAAGCTGTAACGGAAGAAACCGCCCAGACCCAGCGCAGAACCGGAGAACGGATCACCGTTCACATCCTCAAAGTTGCCAGTATCGAACGCAAACAGTTTGGCACCGACACCGATAAACAGGTTGGTGTTACGGTTACGAACGTCAACTGCATGCAGACCAGCGCCCACGATGTTGCCTTCGTGAGTGTGGTGCAGACCAGACAGGTTAACGTGCATACCGGTACGGGTCGCAGTTGCATCGTAAGCCAGACGCAGTGCTTCATCAGCCACGCTGATGTCCACCGCACCACCGGCATTGGCAGCAGAAGCAGCCGCCAGCATTACGCCAGCAACAACAGATCCTTTCATAACATCCCCCAAAAACAGAAAGATTAAACGGTTATGACGGCTTGTCCCGTTACAACCATTGACGCGCCGCATAATAACAGCGCTCCGGGTACGGTGGAACGCCGGCAACTACCGTAAGTTCCCCCGCAGCCGGAGCGCAGTTCAGAAACGTGGAGCGTTTTTGATTATTTCATCAGGTCCAGCAACAGCTTGTTCAGACGCGCCACATACTCGGCCGGTTTCTTCAGCTGACTGCCTTCTGCCAGCAGTGCCTGAGCGTAAATCAGCTCAGCCAACTCGGAGAAACGGTCTTCGTCCTGCTCCTGATCCAGACGGGCAATCAGCGGGTGAGTTGGATTGATTTCCATGGTCACTTCCGCTTCCGGCATTTTCTGGCCAGCCGCTTCCAGCAGACGACGCATATGGCCGCCCATATCAAACTGTCCCACCACCATACAGGCTGGAGAGTCCGTCAGACGGGAGCTGACGCGAACGGTGTTCACTTCAACCAGAACGTTTTGCATACGCTCAACCAGTTGTTTGTGAGTCTCTTCCAGTTCTTTCTGCTGGGCTTTTTCGGCCTCATCCGCCAGGTCGTCCAGATCCAGTTCACCTTTGGTGATGTCCTGGAAGTGTTTGCCTTTGAACTCGCTCAGGTGACCCACCATCCACTCGTCCACACGGTCGGTCAGCAGCAGTACTTCAACGCCTTTCTTGTTGAAGTATTCAATGTGCGGACTACCGGAAGCGGCGGCGTGGCTATCGGCGGTAATGTAATAGATCTTTTTCTGGCCTTCGCGCATGCGAGCCACGTAATCGTCGAGACTGACGATCTGTTTCTCGCCTTCGCTCTTGCTGGTTGCAAAACGGAACAGCGCGGCGATCTTTTCCTTGTTGGCGAAATCTTCCGCCGGGCCTTCTTTCATGACTTCACCGAACTCTTCCCAGAAGGACTGGTACTTGTCGGAGTCGTCACGAGCCAGCTTTTCAAGGCTGTCGAGCACACGTTTCACCAGCGCGCTGCGCAGGGTTTCAACCTGCTTGTCTTGCTGCAGGATTTCACGGGATACGTTCAGGGACAGATCGTTGGAATCCAGCACACCTTTTACGAAGCGCAGGTACAGCGGCAGGAACTGCTCAGCGTCGTCCATGATGAACACACGCTGCACGTACAGCTTCAGGCCACGACTCTTGTCGCGATTCCAGAGGTCAAACGGGGCCTTGGCCGGGATATACAGCAGGCTGGTGTAATCCAGTTTGCCTTCCACACGGTTGTGCATCCACAGCAGCGGATCAGTCCAGTCGTGGGAAATGTGCTTGTAGAATTCCTGGTAGTCTTCGTCTTTCAATTCGGACTTGGAACGGGTCCACAGAGCCTTGGCCTGGTTAACTGCCTCTGGCATCTGTTTGGTTTCGCCGTCTTCACCTTCACCGGCTTCCTGCGGCAGGAATACCGGAATAGCAATGTGATCAGAATATTTCTTGATCAGCGAGCGCAAGCGCCAGCTGTCAGCAAACTCGGACTCTTCGGCTTTCAGATGCAGGGTGATACGAGTACCACGGTCGGCCTTGTCGATCGACTCGATGGAGAACTCACCTTCACCGGCAGATTCCCAACGCACACCGGTGTCGGCTGCTTCGCCGGCACGACGGGTTTCAACGGTAACCTTGTCGGCCACGATAAACGCAGAATAGAAACCCACACCAAACTGACCAATCAGCTGGGAGTCTTTTTTCTGGTCGCCACTCAGCTTGCTGAGGAACTCGGCAGTACCGGATTTGGCAATGGTACCCAGGTGATTGATCACGTCGTCGCGATTCATACCGATACCATTGTCTTCAATGGTGATGGTACGGGCGTCGGCATCAAAATCGATGTGAACGGCAAGCTCGCTCTGGCCTTCGAACAGGGCATCGTTCTGCAGCGCTTCAAAGCGCAGCTTGTCACAAGCGTCTGAGGCGTTGGAAATCAGTTCGCGCAGAAAAATTTCCTTGTTGGAATACAAGGAATGAATCATCAGATGCAGCAACTGCTTTACTTCGGTTTTAAAACCAAGCGTCTCTTTGCTGGCCACGGTCATGAGAGTCTCCTGTCAATCACTTCGCATACAGATACGTTCAGCTGCGGGCAACATGCCCAGCAGCGATGTTTCTATAGGTGGGGGCCTCAAAATCAATTTCAAGGCCCCCATGATCAACAGCGTCAGCCAAAAGCCGTTAATAACCAGCGTGTTACAGGTACTGGCGCAAAATCGCCAAACGCTCCGGCAATTCCGCATCGTTACGCAGCTCGGTCACAATGGCGGCCGAACCAATACCGGTCGACATCACATCGCCTATATTATCGGCCGTGATACCACCGATGGTGGTGTGCGGATAATCCGGATTGGCGGCCACCCAGCGCCCTACCCGTTCGATGCCCAGCGGTGGGTATTTGAGCTTCTTCGACAGCGGCGGGTAAATCGGCCCGAACGCTATATAAGAAGGACGAACCGCACGGGCACGCAAGATTTCCCACTCGGTATGGGTACTGACCCCCAGCGCAATCCCCGCCTCGGCCAGTGCATACAAATCCGCCGTGGCCAGATCTTCCTGCCCCAGATGCACACCCCAGGCTCCCAACTCCAGCGCCAGTTGCCAGTAGTCGTTGATGTAGAGCGGCACTCCCGCCTGTTCACACATCCGAATGGCTTCGGCGGTCTGCTCACGGAAATCACCGGTCGGTGTTTTGACCCGCCACTGCAGGGTGTCCACACCCAGTTCCAGCAGGCGTTGCAGCCATTCCAGATTATCCACCAGCCCATACAAGCCCAGCGGACGATCCAGTTTTGGAAACTGCAGCGGCATGCGAATCAGGTCGTCAACCGCTTCCGCTGCACCAGCCTCTACGTCTGATACCGACTGACATGGCACAACCTGCAACTGCAGATCCAGCTCCGGCCAACTGGATTGCTCCAGTGTGGCAAAACAATTGTGATAACCGGACGCTCGTTCAGTCGCGTGTGCCAGACTGGCACGGGCGACCCGGATCGCAGTAATCACCGCATCGTAAAGACGCTCACCGCGCGCCAGTGCCGACGCCAGCCCGGCGGCCAGATGGCAACCGGTGCCGTGGGCAGACAGAGGCAAACGCGGATGACTGATCACAAAACGGTCAACGGCCAATTCTTCCGGATTCTGGTTATTGGCCGCTACCCGCTGGGCAAACCAGTCGTAAATCCGGTCATCTTCGGCCAGCGCATCTCCACCTGTGAGCAAGACCGAGCGGACGCCCAGCTCCAGCAGCGCATCCAGCGCCTGGGTCTGGCTGGCGGAATTATCCAGCCCCGCCAGCAAACGGGCTTCAGCCTGATTGGGAGTCAAAACATCAATGTGTGGCAGCAGTCGACGCAGCTGCTGCAAACCGGCATCACCACCACACCCACTGCCCAGCTCCCCCGAACCGCTGTTCACGCGGGTAGCGCCCAATACCGGGTCCCATACCACCTGGGCCTGGCACTCCTGCAGACGCACCAGCAACCAGTCGATAAACGCTGGCTCGGCAGGCAACCAGCCCAGACGGATCACCGCTGGCCAACCATCGGCCGCCAGTGCTTGCCATTGTTGCTCGATCAATGGCAGATCCAGCGTCTGGCTGTGTGCCACACCACGGCTGTTCTGGCTGGTAATGGCAATCACCACACAACCACACTGCACACCGAGACTATGAGCGACCGCCAGATCAGCCTGCATCCCCGCGCCCGACGAAGTGTCGGACGCCGTAATGGTCCAGAGTTGCGGACGAACTACCGCCTCAGTCATGCCGTTTCTCCAGAGGCGTCAAACTGATGCCAGAATGGCAATCCTGGTACCGGCGTCGAGGGTGATGCCTGCTCACGCTCCGCCATCATGCCCGCCAGCCAGGCCAGACGACCGGCGTTCACAGCAGAGGAAAACGCCGTTGCCATGGCAACCGGATCATCCGCCTTGGCCACCGCGGTATTCAGCAACACAGCATCAAAGCCCATTTCCATCGCCTGCATGGCCTGCGACGGACGCCCGATACCGGCGTCAATCACCATGACCGCCTGCGGCAAACGCTGACGCAGGGTTTTCAGGCCCTGAATGTTCTGCAAACCACGACCGGTGCCAATCGGCGCGCCCCACGGCATCACCGCCGGACAACCGGCTTCCAGCAATTTTTCACACAACACCAGATCTTCGGTGCAGTACGGCAACACCTTGAAGCCCTGACTGACCAGCTCGCGGGCGGCTTCCAGCAGCTCAAACGGATGTGGCTGCAAACTGTAGTCATCACCGATAACTTCCAGCTTGATCCAGCTGGTATCAAACAGTTCGCGGGTCATATTGGCCATCAGAATGGCTTCACGGGCACTGTGGCACCCGGCGGTATTCGGCAGCAACAACGAGCCACTTTTGTGCAGCCAGTCTTCAATGAATTCCCAATGGCCGTTGTCCTGGGACTGGCGCGCGGTCTGGCGGCGGGCCGAAGCGGTCACAAAGCCTGGCCACGCCGCCTGCAACGACTGCCGCATGATCTCCGGTGACGGGTACAGAGAAGTCCCCAGCCACAGGCGCGAGGGAATACGCTCTCCGGCAATGACCAGAGCATCATTTCGATAAACATCCGACATCATCATTCGAGCTAACCTCCGGTTACGGCTCCAACCACATCGATACGGTCATTGCTGCTGACGGCTTCATTGGCCCAAAGGGCCTGCGGCACCAGCTGTTCATTGCGGGCAACAATAATACGGGCGCGCGGGACAACACCGGCCTGCAGATACCCTTCCGCTTCCAGCACGGTACGTACACTGGCGCCATCATTCAGATCCAACTGGCGCTGTTCGCCATTAATCCAGCACACCAGACTCATACCCGACCTCCGGCCAGCTGCAGGCCCAGATCACATTCGGTCTGGATGCGCGCCAGCATGGCCGGTGCCAGCAGATAACCGTGACGGAACAGGCCATTCACCTGCAAACGATTGGCATCACGCTGGATCACCGGCAAATGGCCAAACAAGGCCGGACGCAGATTGGCCGACATCTCCAGCACCCGTGCCTCGGCCAGTGCCGGGCACAGCGCATACAGGGCACTGAGCATTTCCAGCGCCGAACGCACACTCACCGGTGAGCGATCGTCACTTTCGATTTCAGTCGCACCAAGGATGTAACGACCCTGGGTTTTCGGCACCAGATACAGGTGATAACGCGGATGCAGCAACCGCACCGGACGACTGATGTGCACATCGGCCGCCTCGATCCAGATCACCTCGCCACGCACACCACGCAGCTCCGGTAACCACGGACGCGCACCGGTGCCACAGCTGTCGATCCAGAGTCCGGCGTCGCGAACCTGACCATCCACCAGCACCCGCTCGCCTTCAAATTGCACGCTGGACTGGTAATGAATCTGGCCACCGCGCTCAAGAATGGCGCGCTGCAGTAACGCCAGCATCGGCCTGTTCTCGATATGCGCCTCATGTTCCATGAAGTATCCCTCACGGAAACGGCTCGACAGCTGTGGCTCCAGTTCGTCGATGGCGGCGCGGTCCACATGATGCACGCCGGTGGCGGCACTCTGGCCGTGGCGTTGCATATACCGACCGAAGTCCTGCAACTCGGCCTGATCAGCCGGGTGGGCCACAATCAGGCTGCCCTTGCGCCCCATCGGAATACGTTCACCGGTATCGGCAAACAGGTCATCCAGCAGTTGCGGCCACAGCTGCAGCGACTGTTTACCCCAGTCGAACAGGGCCGGATCACACACCGGCAGCTCACTCCAGGGCGCCACCATGGCAGCAGCGGTGTAACCCGCTGCTGCCGGTGCATCCGCCGGGCTCGCCTCAAATAACTCAACGCGATATCCCTGTCGGGCCAGACGCCAGCCCAGAAGGCTGCCCATCAGGCCCGCACCGGCTATCGCCACATCGGGGCGATCAGACATCCGCAGACTCCTCGCGCGCCGCATCCGCTGCGACCTCGCCGGTAGCGGCTGGCTGGTAAATCTCGCTGCCCAGTTCGCGGAACTGTTCCGCCTTGTTTTTCATGCCTTCTTCAGCGGCCGCGTAATCACGCACTTCCTGGGAAATCTTCATGGAGCAGAATTTTGGTCCACACATGGAGCAGAAATGCGCCACCTTGTGGCCTTCTTTTGGCAGGGTCTCATCGTGATAGGCACGAGCGGTTTCCGGGTCCAGCGCCAGGTTGAACTGGTCCTGCCAGCGGAATTCAAAACGCGCCTTGGACATGGCGTCATCGTGCAGCTGGGCACCCGGATGGCCTTTGGCCAGATCCGCCGCGTGGGCAGCAATACGGTAAGCAATCAGACCCTGTTTCACGTCTTCCTTGTTCGGCAGACCGAGGTGCTCTTTAGGTGTGACATAGCAGAGCATGGCGCAACCGTACCAGCCGATCAGCGCCGCACCGATACCGGAAGTGAAGTGGTCATAACCCGGAGCAATGTCGGTCGTCAGCGGGCCAAGCGTGTAGAACGGCGCTTCATGGCAGTGCTTCAGCTGCTCTTCCATGTTTTCGCGAATCATGTGCATTGGCACGTGGCCCGGGCCTTCGATAAAGGTCTGTACGTCGTGTTTCCAGGCAATCGTGGTCAGCTCACCCAGCGTACGCAGTTCGGCAAACTGGGCTTCGTCATTGGCATCGGCCACAGAACCCGGACGCAGGCCATCACCCAGCGAGAAGGTGACGTCGTAGGCCTTCATGATTTCGCAGATTTCTTCGAAATGGGTGTAGAGGAAGTTTTCCTTGTGATGCGCCAGACACCACTTGGCCATGATGGAACCACCACGGCTGACAATACCGGTCAGACGTTTGGCCGTCAGCGGGATATGCGCCAGACGCACACCGGCGTGAATAGTGAAGTAATCCACGCCCTGCTCCGCCTGTTCGATCAGGGTATCGCGGAACAGCTCCCAGCTCAGGTCTTCCGCCACGCCACCACACTTTTCCAGCGCCTGATACAGCGGCACAGTACCAATTGGCACCGGCGAGTTACGCAGAATCCACTCGCGGGTTTCGTGAATGTTCTGGCCAGTGGACAGGTCCATCACGGTATCCGCGCCCCAGTGGGTCGCCCACACCAGTTTTTCCACTTCTTCGGCGATCGACGAGGTGACCGCAGAGTTACCAATATTGGCGTTAACCTTGGTGCGGAAGTTACGGCCGATGATCATGGGTTCGGCTTCCGGGTGGTTGATGTTGCACGGAATCACCGCACGACCACGCGCCACTTCGGAACGCACAAATTCCGGGGTAATGATTTGTGGAATGCTGGCACCCCAGCTCTGGCCCGGATGCTGGGTCGCCGTTGCCATCGCCAGAGTCTGCTCACACAGGCCGAGGTTTTCACGAATGGCGATGTATTCCATCTCCGGGGTGATAATACCTTTACGGGCGTAGTGCAGCTGGGTGACGTTCTGGCCAGCGCGGGCACGACGCGGAGCACGGCGGTGTTTCATGCGCCACTCTTCAAAACGCAGGTCGGCTTCACGGGCACGGCTGTAGGCAGAACCGGATTCCGCCAGCACTTCGGTATCAGCACGACCGGCAATCCAGCCGTCACGCAGGGCAGGCAGACCCACAGTCAGATCTGGCTGATATGACGGGTCGGAATACAGACCGGACATGTCGTAAACCCGTACCGGTGCGTTGGCTTCTTCGGTGCCATCCGGCATCCGGGTTGGGGTCAGGCTGATTTCCCGCATCCCGACGCGGACATCCGGAAATTCACCTTCGATGTAAAGCTTGCGCGAAGCCGGATAGGCCAGCGGCGCCAGCGTGGCGTGATCCAGTGGAGATGGAGTGGTGTTATTGGACTTGCCCATGCGCGATTCCTCTTTTGCAAAGTGGGATCAGGCAGGCAGCATCAAGAAAGAAAAGATCAGGTGAGAGTCACCGGATGGACCAGCCGCAAGGGATTACACCTGGGGTGTGAGCAACTGGCTTTTCTGTTCCCTACGCTGGCACTAACCAGATCAGGTTCAACGGGACCCGCGATTGCGATCTCAGCCTCTTGAATGAGGCACCCCGACAGAATGAGCGCGAAGATTAAACCGGATTTACGCCGACGGCAATTCGTCCGATTGCGCCACAGTAGGCGCTTTTAACAAAAAGTGAGCCCGTGCCGTGGCAATCGGATTGTCGCGACTGGATTGCCAGGCCGTTATGGCCACATTGGCGACCCGCGCGCCCTGACGCCAGACCTTACACTCGGCCCAGGTATCCCGATGGCGTCCGGCACGCAGATAATCCAATGAAAAATCGATCATTTTCGGCATCGACAGCGGCTCTGCCCGCAACAGCAATTGCAGCGATGCGGCCATTTCCATAAACCCGCCAATCACACCACCGTGCAGGGCTGGCAGCATGGGATTGCCAATATTGGCGGGGTTTTCCGGCAGCCGGAACAGCAGCTCATCACCGATGGTTTGCACTTCAATGCCAATCAGGGTGGCATACGGAATCGCCGCCACCAGCGCCTCAAATTCAGCATTCTGGCGAGCTGAACGGATCAACTGTTCAAATTCGGTGCTGCTCACGAATCACCTCCGGCAGATGTCTGGATACTGTTCTGTTCGGCCGTAGCGGGCCCATGACCATCCATAAACGCCCCGATGCGCATAAAGGTCGCATGACAGCGGGCAATCGGCTCATCGTCGCCTTCGCGGGTAACAAAGGCCTCCACAAACACCACCTGATTGGCGATGCGCACCACTCGCGCCCGCGCCAGCAGCGCGCGCTGGTCAACGGCAGATTTCATGTAATCAACCCGCAAATCCAGAGTTGGGCACAGCTCGAATCCCGGCAGTGAAATCACCACCGCAGTGCCACAGGCGGTATCCATCAGCGTGGTCAGACTGCCACCATGCACCGCACCGGTCGCAGGATTCCCGACAATGGCCGACTGCCAGGGCATGCGTAATACCAACCCGTGTTCGTCTACATCTTCAACAGTGAGCTGCAACACCCGGCAATGTGGCAGGGCCGAGACAAAACGACTGGCCCGCAGGAACTTCTCGTGCCGATATTCTGGTGAATCCGCCATAACTATTAACCAATAGGAAAAACAGAGGCTCTTTTTATACAAGAATAAAATCGCCACACAAAGGTCAGTTTGCGGTTTTTGTGTCAGAAATTAGTCGTGTGTATTTGCCGGTACAGCAATCAACAACTATTACTTAATCAACCTTTATCTGACGGACCCATTCAGGATTATGGCCATCAACGTACTGATCTGCGACGACTCCAGTTTCGCCCGCAAACAAATGGCGCGTGCAATTCCTCCGGAATGGGAGGTCACGGTGCACTTCGCCGGCGACGGTGTCGAAGGTGTGCAGGCAATCCGGGAAGGCAAAGGCGAGGTGGTTTTCCTCGATCTGACCATGCCCAATATGGACGGATACGGGGTGCTGGAAGCCATTCGCAAGGAAGACCTGCCAGCCATGGTGATTGTGGTATCCGGTGATATCCAGCCAGACGCCCAGCAGCGTGTGATGGCACTGGGGGCAATGGCGTTTATCAAGAAACCGATCGACGCCGACAAGGCCCGCGCGGTTCTTACTGACTACGGCATCATGGTACGAGCCTGATATGAATACAGCATCCCCCACCGTCACCCTGAGCGATGATCAGCGCGACTGTTATCAGGAGCTGACCAACGTTGCCATGGGCCAGGCGGCTGATCGTCTGGCACGTTTGCTGGGCGAATACGTCGTTCTGCCGATCCCACGAGTCAACCTGATTGAAAGCAGCGACCTGCGCATGGCTCTCGAAGGTTATGGTGAAGACAGCTCGGTATCCGCCGTGTGTCAGGGCTTTATTGGCTCAGGCATTGCCGGTGAAGCCTTGCTGGTCTTCAACGACACCAGTTTCAAGGACCTGGCGCGCCTGACCCGGCGCGAACAGGACCTCACCCACAACGGCCAGCTGGAGCTGCTGATGGATGTCAGCTCCCTGCTGATCGGTGCCTGCATTCAGGGCATCGGTGAGCAGCTGGAAGTTCACTTTAACCAGGGCCACCCGGTCGTGCTGGGTCAGCACTGCAATGTCCGGGATATTCTCAAGGCCGGTAACGAACTCTGGACCAAAACCCTGGCGATCGAGATTCACTACACCATGGAATCGGTTAACGTCGACTGCGACCTGCTGTTGCTGTTTACCGAAGATTCGGTGTTACGTCTCAACCAGAAAATCGACTACCTGCTGGATTAAGGTAACTCCATGAGCAATCAGGGCAACATTGAACTGGGCGACATCCATTGGCTGATGGACATCCTGCAAAATATTGATGTGGGACTGGTCGTTATGGACAGCGAATACCGGATCCAGCTCTGGAACGGTTTTATGGAAAGTCACAGCGGCCTCAGCCCACAAGTGGCCAAAGGTGAAAACCTGTTCAAACTGTTTCCGGATATTCCGGAAACCTGGTTTCGCGAAAAATGCCAACCGGTGTTCCAGTTGAAAACCCGTACGTTCACAATCTGGGAACAGCGCCCTTACCTGTTCCATTTCAAGAACTACCGGCCCATCACTGGCCGTGCGACCTTCATGTACCAGAACACCGCGATTATTCCGCTGGAGTCCATTTCGCGCAGCATCGACCATATCTGCGTGATTATTTACGACGTGACCGATATTGCCATCAACCGCCGAGACCACGAATTACAGTTGGCAGCGATCCAGCCAGGACGGGACACACCATCGTGCAGTGCCAGTATTATTGCACCAGCCATCCCCGCCGCTTCCGCCCTTGAGGTGACAAACAAACCAGAGCCAGCAGCACCAGACATAACAGCTCACCAGATCAAACCACAAGCCACCGAAACCATTGAATCGGCCGTCATAGTTCGGGATCGTCACAGCTGGGATGACACACTCAATCGTCAGCTGGCCCGTTGTGCACGATCAGAACAACCGGGATGTCTGGTCTGCCTGCAGATTGACAACAACAGTAGTCACTATGACGAAAGCCTGCTAGCGCTATTTAACCGTAGCCTGCGACAGTCCGACACCGCCTATCACTGCGATGATCTGTTATTCGCCCTGCTGGATAACAGTGACGCCGGAGATGCCCGCTTTTTTGCCGAACGGGTACGCAAGGCCATCAAACGTCTGGGCGACCACTACAGCGTCAGTATTGGCATTGCACCCTACATTGATGAATTCGAAAGTGGCGAAGACTGGCAGCTGGCGGCCGAAGAGGCTCTGTTACAGGCACGTCATCAGGGGCTGGATTGCAACCAGGTGTTTGAGCCCTGAGCGGGCTCAAACACCACCGCTTACAGGCGGGAGCGATAATCGTGGGCCGGGTAACAACCCAGAATACGAATGTCGCGCGCGAAGTGAGCCAATTCTTCCATGGCGTACAACATACGAGGGTCTTGCGGATGTGCCGCAATATCAACATGGAACACACTGGCTTCCATGCTTGAACCATCCATATAACTTTCCAGTTTCAGCAGGTTGATTCCGTTGGTGGCAAAGCCACCCAGCGCCTTGTACAGCGCCGCTGGAATGTTGCGTACGGTAAACAGCAGACTGGTCACATACGACAACTCCGGATCGCGCTGCTGATGCATCAGCTCACGAGCAAACACCAGGAAACGCGTGGTATTCCCCATTACATCCTGAAAGTTCTCATGCACCACATCCAGCCCGTACAAACGTGCCGCCAGCGCTGACGCAATGGCACCGCGATGACGATTGTTGCTGACCGACAACTGCCGCGCTTCTTCGGCGGTATCCATGGTCGCCAGTGGTTTCATGCCCAGATTGACAATTCGCTGATGACACTGCGCCAATGCTTGCGGATGGGATGCCACTTCTTCGATGTCGGTCAACTTGACGCCCGGCAGTGCCAACAGACAATGGTTCACCGGCTCAAAATGCTCGCCAATCACAAACAGGCGTGTGCGAGGAATAATCCGGTAAATTTCCTCAACTCGACCTGCAGTAGAGTTCTCCAGCGGAATCATGGCACGTGCAGCCTGACCATTACTAACCATCTCCAGAGCGCTCTGAAAGTCTTCACAAGGCACCGCCTCCCAGTCCGGAAAGACCTGACTACAGGCCAGATGCGAATACGCACCGGCGGAACCCTGATACGCAACCCTGCTCACAATGACGTCTCCCAATCAATTTAAAACGGACGACCATGTGCCGACACTGGCACACACAAATGCTCGAATTTGCACCAAAATCTGGCAACAATCCCCAAATGGGCGCACTCTAACCGAGGTTACAAATGCGCTACAAGGACCACCTTAGTATCGCCAACCATGCCCCCGGACATACTGATATGTCTCATTCTGTGGCATTTTGGCGGATGGATTGTAGCCGATATACCTATTTATCTGGCACGCATAGTGCTTTATAACCCTTGAAGCAATGAAATTGTCATGAACTCGACAAACCGGAGGCTTCCCATGTCGTCCCTGTGGCCCGCAACCCGCGAACAGGATCAACGCCTGCTGAAAACACTGCTGTCCAACCGTTCAGCATTGCGTGATATGCCAGAAAACTGGATGAAACAGTGGGAAACCGTCTGGGCCCCGGTCGCTACCTGGGTGGCAGAGCAGAAGCGTGAAATCGGCGGCGTACCAGTGATTGGCATCCAGGGTGGTCAAGGCTCCGGCAAGTCCACGCTCAGCCGCGCCTTGTGCAGTTTGTACCGGGAAGCGCTGGGCTGGAACGTAGTCAGTGTATCCATAGATGACCTCTACCTGACCCATGCCGAACGTCAGCGACTGGGCCAAGAAACCCATCCGCTGCTGGTCACGCGCGGCGTGCCAGGCACTCATGATTATGAATTGGGCAAACAGGTCTTTGCTGACCTGAAAGCTCTCGAACCCGGTGCTATCCTCAAGTTACCCGCTTTTGACAAGGCCTCGGATGACCGTTTACCCGAGCAGGATTGGCACAAGGTGTTTGGTCCAATCGACCTGATTCTGTTTGAAGGCTGGTGTGTGGGTTGCCAACCCGTATCCGCGGAAGAACTGGCAACTCCTTTTAACGAACTGGAACGTCTGGAAGACACCGATGGCCGCTGGCGCCACCGCGCCAACGACATGCTGGCCGGTCCTTACCGGGACTGGTTTGCCATGATTGACCGACTGGTCACCATGCGCGTACCCGGAATGCAGGCAGTACTGAACTGGCGCAGCCAGCAAGAGGTCGAAAATAACAGGAACCGGCGCGGTGCCACGACCCGCAGCATGGATGCCAACGCTCTGGCGAGATTTATCCAGCACTACGAGCGGCTAACCTGCAACGCCCTGCGGGACCTGAAAGAGCATGCTGATCTGGTACTGGATCTGAACAGCCTTCACCTGGTGAAGCGCATTGAATGAATTGCAACCGTCTGGAGAGAACCATGTCGACCCAGCCACGCATCATCAACACCGTACCAACCCCCCGCCTGGTCGTGATTACCGACCTCGACGGCACCTTGCTGGATCATCATGACTACTCGGCGCGCCCTGCGCGCCAGGCCTTGCAGCGGCTGCGGGAAACCGGCATCCCAGTCATTTTTAATACCAGCAAAACCTGCGACGAAGTCATCAAGCTGCGTCACGACCTCGACAATACCGATCCCTTCGTCTGCGAAAACGGCAGCGTGATCTACATTCCGAAAGCCGATGGCCAGGGCTACAACAGCGAAGTGCTGGGCATCAGTTACGTCGAAATCCTCAAGGCCCTGCACATTCTTCGCAAACGCGGCTTCCGCTTTCGGGGCTTTAACGACATGCCCACCAGCGAAGTCGCTGCCCTTACCGGCCTCGATGAAGACAACGCCTGGCTGGCAAAAAAACGTGCCGCCACCGAGCCCATGCTGTGGACCGACAGCGTTAACAACATCGAGGACTTCCGCACCCAGCTGGCAGAATTCCGCCTGACCCTGACCAAAGGAGGTCGCTTCTATCACGTGATGGGAGACACTAACAAGGCCAGCGGCCTTGAGTTCTTCCGTCAGTATTACCAGCACCTGTGGCAAGACCGTCCATTGATGGCTGCTCTGGGTGATGGTGAAAACGACCGCAGCATGCTTGATGCAGCGGACTTCCCGATTGTGATCCCAGGCCAATCCGGCACTCTGGAACTGCAACGTCCCGACGTTGTAGTCGCCAAATCCAAAGGCCCCGCTGGCTGGAACAGCGCCATTCTGGAGTTGCTGAAGCAGTTATCGACGGGATCATGATCCAGTCGCCGACCAGACGAAAGGAGACATGTCATGGCTGACTTTTATCAGAACGGGGTGGTCACCACCCTGCACAACCTGACAGACCGATCACTGGAGGAAATGGAAAAGGAGCTGCTGAGTTTTTCTCGCGTCCGCCCGATGGCACTGGTACTGCCATCCCTCTACTCCGAGCTCCAGGGCCCAGCCCTGGAGAACATCATCAACGAAGTGGCCAAAGTGCCATACCTGAATGAAATTGTGATCGGCCTTGATCAGGCCGATGAGCGCCAGTTCAAACATGCCCGGCATGTGTTCGGGCATTTACCCCAACATCACCGCATTCTCTGGAATGATGGCCCGCGCCTGCGCAAGATTGATGCGTTACTGGAAGAACAAGGGCTTGCCCCCAAGGAAATGGGCAAAGGCCGTAACGTCTGGTATTGCTACGGTTATGTGCTGGCGTCCGCCCGCGCCAAAGCCGTCGCCCTGCACGATTGCGACATCGTTACCTACGACCGCAGCCTGCTGGCACGCCTGATCTATCCGGTGGCCAACCCGGCTTTCAGTTATCAGTTTGCCAAGGGCTATTACGCCCGTATTGCTGACAGCAAACTGAATGGGCGCGTCAGTCGTCTGCTGGTAACGCCTCTGATCCGCGCACTGAAAAAAGTCCACGGCCAGCTCGATTATCTGGATTACCTCGACAGCTTCCGTTATCCGCTGTCGGGTGAATTCTCGATGCGGGTCGATGTGTTGAATGACTTGCGGATCCCCAGCGACTGGGGTCTTGAAGTGGGCGTGTTGTCGGAGATGCACCGCAACTACAGCACCCGTCGTTTATGCCAGGTCGATATTTGCGATAACTACGACCACAAACACCAGCCACTTTCCGCCGAAGATGCTGCGGCTGGCCTGTCAAAAATGAGCATTGATATCTGCAAAGCCATTTTCCGCAAGCTGGCGACCCAGGGCGAGGTGTTCAGCAATGAAAAATTCCGCACGATCAAGGCTACCTATTTCCGGGTTGCCCTCGATTTTATTGAAACCTATTACAACGACGCCCGCATAAACGGTCTCAGTCTGGATCGCCACAAGGAGGAACAGGCGGTGGAACTGTTCGCCGAGAACATCATGAGGGCTGGTGAAAGCTTCCTCGACAATCCGATGGAAACACCGTTTATCCCGAGCTGGAACCGGGTGATTTCGGCCATTCCGGATATTCTGGATCGCATTTACGAAGCCGTCGAAGCGGATAACCGCGAAGCGGGTGTATAACCTGGCCCCAACCGGTCCCTGTGGCCGGGGCCTTTCTTCAAAACGCGTATCAGGTCGTTAACCACACGGCCTGATACGGCGCCAAAGTTAACACACAACCCAGACGCCACTCGCCGGTTGGTTCCAGAAGATCCCGCAACCCCAACGTCAGAAACCCGAGCGCTGCCAACGGCAAGTCGAGCGGCCGGTCGGTGACGTTATGAATCGCATGAATCACCTGCCCGGATGTGTCGTCGACCCGCTTGAAAATAAACAGGTCCGAGTTGATTCGAATAACTTCCTGACGGGCATCCGGGTGGAACGCTGGCTGCTGACGCCTGCAAACCAGCATACGCGCCAGCGTGGCGAACACTTCTGCCTGCGGCGTCACCGGATTATCCAACAGCTGTTCGAGTTCATCCGCTGGCCATACACGGCGGTTGATCGAACGGGTGCGCCCGGTTTGTTCAACTCTGGCCAGATCATTGGGGCTGGCCGTCAGGCTGTGAATGTACATGGCCGGAATCCCCTGCATCGCCAGCATGATGGCCTGTGAGCAGAGGAAGCGTGGCACCTGCAAATGATCGAGACCACGGCGAGTCCCCATACAGGCATCAAACAGACTGATGTTGATTTCATACGGGCTCTGCGAGCCGTCCGGATTGGCTTTCATACTTACAAAACCACCAAACCGGTGCATGCAGTCAATCAGGTCCGTTACTTCGTGGGCAGGCAACAGTCCCTCAACCGGTCGAACCCCGATGCCATCATGGGAAGCGGTAAAATTGAGATAGGTGCAGCCGCCAGGCAAGGCCGGAATCCGCGCCGCCCAATCGGTCAGATAATCCGATTTGCCACGATTCAGAGCATGCAACACCAGCGGTGGCAAACCAAACTGGTAAACCATATGGGCTTCATCACCCTGACCGAAATAACTGAGATTTTCCGCCACCGGCACGTTGGTTTCGGTAATCAGCACCACATCCGGAGCGACCCGCTCCAGCACATCGCGCAGCAGCTTCACCACTTCGTGGGTTTCCGGCAAATGCACACAGGGCGTACCAACCCGTTTCCACAAAAAGGCAATGGCATCGAGGCGGATAAAACGCGCGCCGCGCTCTACGTACAACAGCAGGATCTGCACAAACTCCAGCAGCACTCTCGGATTGGCAAAATTGAGATCAATCTGGTCTTCACTGAAGGTAGCCCAAACGTGGCGAACACCACGATGAGTATGCACAGGGGTCAGCAGTGGCGTATTGCGTGGCCGCGTCACGCCTGACACATCGGTGGAAGGATCCATCTCGATAAAATAGTCACACCATGGCTCCCGATTGGCGACAAAATCAGCAAACCAGAGACTTTCCCGTGAACAATGATTGATGACCAGATCGACCATCAGGCCATAACTGGCCGCCAGCCGCTCGATATCCTCCCAGCCCCCCAGCTCCGGGTTGACCTGACGATAATCAATCACGGAAAAACCGTCGTCGGAACTGAATGGAAAAAATGGCAGTATGTGTACGGAACTGAATAACCCCGCAGCCCGCCTTTCCAAAAACCCCGCCAGCGTTTGCAGAGGTGTTTCCTGAGGCAGTTGCAAGCTGTTGCCGTAGCTGATCAGGATCACATCGTCTTCTGACCAGCGCGCCAGCCTCGGCAAACGACTACTACTGCGATTATCACAGAAGGCCTGACAGCAGCGCTCAATGTCGGCCGCCAAGGCTTCTGCTGTTGCAGGTGAAGGGTAAATACGTTGCAGTCGTTCGATCATCCGTGTGATCCCGGTCATGTGTACTCCAGTCTGGCCTGAACAGTGAATCTGTTGGTTGCCAGTTCTGTGCCGCTCCGGTCTGGATGACTAACTGTTGATCAATAAACGGACATCTGGCCACTACAGGCTGAATCGCAGCAAAATATCCGGGCTGAAATCCGCACCCTTACAAGGCATCAAGAACCATGAAAGCACTATAACTTGGCATAACTTTTAAGGACACTCGGAAGAATTCGACTTAGAAATCCCCCGAATAATCAGCATATAGGCTTTCCCTGACTCTGAGTGCGACATCCATATCGTATTGTCCCCCATGACAATCGCAGCAATGGCTTCAAAAATGATAAGTGTTATCATCTGTATTTCAAACTACTGAGGGTGTATTCGTGGAAAATGAATCAACGTCTTGCCATTCCAGTGGGTGTGGATGTCATTCCGCCGACGATGCTGGTGACAACATAAGAAGTAGGCATGAGACGAATGATGACGCACTGCTGTTTGTTGATGAATGCCGTATTGCACCATCAGCTGGAGATGTGGTTGGCCTACCTCCACGACCGTCAAGCTGTTGCAGCACATCTGAGTCGGTCACTACATCGAGCAGTTGTGGCATGCCCACAGTGGCGGAAAAATCGGATTGCTGTGGTTCATCAACGACACAGTCAAGCTGCAGCAGTGCTGCGGCATCGTCGTGTTGTGATTCAAGAAACGATACTGATGGTTGTTGCGAGCCCGCCAAAGGGCATGACTGGCTGATGATATTGACGGGCGCTTTTGTGGTGGCCGGTTATGCCAGTCATTGGTTGCTGGGTGATATTGGCCCAGCCTGGTTGCAAACGATTTCTCACACCTCTTTCGAGATGGTAAACGCCATGTGGTGGGGCGTCATATCCGCGGCGCTGTTTGTCGGCTTACTGGGGCGTATTCCTCGTGAACTGGTGATGTCGCTGCTGGGGCGCGGTGGCAGCAAGCGTGGCGTGTTACGTGCAACTATCGCTGGCTTGTTACTGGATCTGTGTAACCACGGCATTCTGATGGTGGCCATGAAGCTGTACGAGCGTGGTGCTAGCCTAGGGCAGGTGATGGCGTTCCTGATAGCCAGTCCGTGGAACTCCATTACTCTGACACTGATTCTGGTGGGATTGATCGGCTGGCAATGGACTCTGGCATTTATCGCAGGGTCGCTGGTTATCGCCTGGATCAGCGGCTGGATTTTTGAAGTGCTGGTTGCTCGAGGCACCTTGCCAGCCAATCCGTGGCAGGCGGATTATCAGGAAGTGGCGATGTGGCCAATTATGAAAAATACCTGGCGTGATCACGACTGGTCGGTGCCAGCTCTGGCCAGAATGTTCTGGCAAGGTCTGAAAGAAAGCCGCAGCGTGCTGCGCTGGGTATTTCTCGGAGTGGTGATGGTGGCTCTGGTGCGGGCGTTTGTATCCACGGAAGACTTTGGTGTGTGGTTTGGCGCCAGTATTTCCGGGTTGTTCCTGACGTTATTGGCGACTACTCTGATCGAGGTTTGCTCGGAAGGCTCCAGCCCGATTGCCGCCGATCTGGTGACCCGCGCTGCGGCGCCGGGGAATGCCTTTGTGTTTCTGATGGCAGGGGCTGCTACTGACTACACCGAGGTGATGGCACTGAAAGAAACCACCGGAAGCTGGAAAATTTCCCTGTTCCTGCCGCTTGTGACGGTACCGCAGGTGCTTTTTCTGGGGTGGATCATGAACAGTGTGGGTGTTCATTGATTCAGGGACACTCGGCATAACTCTGCACAGCTCTGGCGCCTGCTTCGCCCTGCATCCATGCAGCTGTGTGTAAAAGGCGCAACGCGTGTGAGCAAGGCGATGAACGCAGCGAAAGACGAGTCCGCATGGCCGAGTCAGTTGCAAATTCGTCAACACCGATAAAACGCGCCCTTTGACGTTTTCGGGATGGTGACGACTTTAGAGGTAGCATCCAGGATTTAGGGACCCTCTGAATAACTCGGTGCCCGCTCTGGCTTATCGGGATGGTGATGAATCACGAAGCCGGTTTGATGGCATAGCGGGCTACGTCGAAAACCGGCGACACCGAGTCATCGCCATCCCGAAAGCCCCGAAGGGCGCGGGCTGCAGCGTGTTTGAGCGGTGTTGACGAACTTGAAAAGGACTCGTCATTTCGCTGCGTTCGTCGCCTTGCTCACACGCGCTGCAGCACTCGCGCAGAGCTGTGCAGAGTTATTCAGAGTGTCCTTAGATGTAAGAGCCATCAAACCGGCTTCGTGATTCATCACCATCCCGACCAATCAGAGCGGACACTGGGTTATTCTGAGGGTCCTTAGCGTTGGAATAAAAGAGATGAAATGCTGCGATGCAGGTGCTTGATTTCTCAAATCTCTGGCAAAAATCCCACTCAGGGATCGTTCCGTAGCATAACAGATACTGAATAAGTGATGGCTATTTCGAGTGGTATTTCAACTTCCATATCTGTAAATACAGCTATTGTTTCGTTTGATTTATGGCTGACCGAGCATGTATGTGCAAACCAGTTGCCTGACCCAGGTACTGTCGCCTTGCAGGCGTGCGAACTCAAGAACCTGAAAAAGTGGTGTTGGTGCGGTAGCAGCACTGATCGGATCGTTTTCAGAGCGAGCAATAGCCAGTAGTTTTCCAAGGGATTTGCTGGTCAGTACAAACTCGTCCACTGACTCCTGACGATGCAGACCGGTAAAGCGCACATAACCTTCTTCTTGCAGCCATACCAATGCTCCGAGTGCAGCGAGGTGGCGATTGCTGTGCAAGCCGAAGTCATCACGATCATCAGGACCGCTGATGTCCTCAATAAATAATGTCTGAGGCCGCGGAAAGCTGCGAAAACCAGTAAGAAGGATAGTGGCACAATCCTTGAAAAAATCATCGATATGTACGTCTAACATAGATTCCGACTATCAGTTGTTTATCCAGAATGGGCATTTCTGAATCTGGCGGCTAAAAAACAGGCGTATATTTCCATTGTCTTGCTCAAATATCCCGGGCGCGAGGTAAAACACCAAGGGACACTCTGAATAATTCTGCACAACTCTGAGCGCGCTGCAGAACTCGTGCAGAGCTGGACAGAGTTATTCAGAGTGTCCTAAGCAATATCACGTTGCTGGCAGAGACGTCCAGTGACACAGAGTTTCTGGCTGTCACCTGAGGCACCAGGGACACTCTGAATAACTCTGCACAGCTCTCGGCTCTGGCTCCTGCTTCACCCTGCCTCCATGCATCCATGCAGTCGTGCGCGAGTGCTGCAGTGCGTGTGAGCAAGGCCGCGCCATTCAAGGCTTTCGGGATGGTGATGACTTTGTGTTGCGGGCTTTGACATAGCTCCAGTATTTAGCAAGAGGGCCATCAAACCGGATTCGTGATTCATCACCATCCCGATAAGCCAGAGCGGTACCGAGTTATTCAGAGGGTCCCTCGTACAACGCCTGTGGCAGACCAGATGCCTCGTCCACAATCCAGGTATTTTTTCGTTACTATCACTATCTCATGGGAGCTTATTCGGTACGGTAAACCGCCAGTGATACCGGATTGTTATCAAGCAAACGACGCACCGGCATGGAACGCCAATCATGCAACTGCACCGTATCGGCTGCGCGCTGGAACACCTGCCATTTGGTAGCGCCTTCAAAATGCAAGAACAGGCGCTGACACTGGCTCAACATCGCCCAGGTCAGCGTCATACGGTTATGTTCCGGCGCACCATCCATCACAGGACAGCACCAAGCCGAACCAGCTTCATCCAGACTGACATCCAGCGCACTGGAGTTCGGGAACCAGGAGGCTGTGTGACCATCTTCCCCCATCCCCAACACGGCCACGTCCAGACGGGTAATTTGTTCGTGCAGACGGTTTTCACACTCCATAAAACCGGCGGCGGGTGTGGCTGCACGGTTCTTCAATGGCAGGAAATAAGCGCTGCGCGCCTTGTCACGCAACAAATACTCCCGCACCAGCGCAGCATTACTGGCTAAATGATCTTCATCCACCCAGCGCTCATCCACCAAAGTAACCAAAATTTTCGACCAGGGCAGATCACGAGACGACAACTCCCTCAGAAACGCAACAGGCGTTCGCCCACCACTGACGGCCAGACAAGCCCGCCCCTTTTCCTCAATCCGTCGCTGCAAGGCGCCCCCCACGGCGTCGGCCAGCTGACGAGCCAGTACATCAGACGTTGCAAAACAATTATCGCTCATGATTTTCATCCTGGTTGTTAGCTGTTTTCCACCCACAGGCGGCCATCTCTGGCTAGAAGCAAAGTCGATGCCGCCGGCCCCCAGGTACCTGCGGTATAAGGCTCGGGACGCAAATCTACTTCTTTCCAGTGCTCCAGAATCGGGTCAACCCACCGCCAGGCCTCCAGCAGTTCGTCGTTACGCAGGAACAGCGTGGCGTTACCACTAAGCGCATCAAATAACAAACGCTCGTATGCTTCAGGTACTCGCGCTTTCCGATGATTAGCCGGATTCAGCGACAGGTTCATTGGCCTCACACTCATACCAGGCCCAACCCGCTTTTCACATAACATCAAACGCACACCTTCATCCGGTTGCAAACGGAACACCAACCTGTTGGCCATGGTGCTTTTGTGTTGCAACGGGAAAATCGAGTGCGGAATTTCCTTGAAGGTCACCACAATTTCACAGGCCCTTTCCGCAAGACGTTTGCCAGTACGCAGATAAAAAGGCACACCTGCCCAGCGCCAGTTTTCGATTTCAACGCGTGCAGCCACGAAGGTTTCAGTATTACTTTTATGATGCACTCCCGGCTCATCCCGGTATGGCGGTACCGGTTTGCCTTCGGACACACCGGCATCGTACTGACCACGTACGACATTGCGGTTAATGGCATCCCCCACAATCGGCTTCAGCGCTTTTAGCACTTTCACCTTTTCATCGCGAACCGCATCGGTTTCAAGACGCGCCGGCGGCTCCATTGCCACGATACACAGAAGCTGCAGCAAGTGGTTCTGGAACATATCGCGCATTGCGCCAACCTGCTCGTAAAAGCCCGCGCGTTTTTCAACACCAAGCGACTCGGCAATCGTAATCTCGATGTGGTCAATAAAGTGCTGGTTCCACTGACTCTCAAACAGCGAGTTGGCAAAGCGCAACACCAGCAGGTTCTGGACGGTTTCCTTACCCAGATAATGATCAATACGAAAAATCCGCGACTCCGGGAAAAACTGTCCCACCGATTCATTGATGGCACGGGCTGATTCAAGATCGTGGCCAATCGGCTTTTCCAGCACCACCCGGGTGTTATCACCAATCAGACCAGCTTCTTCCAGACCACGGCATACCGGTGTGTACAAATCCGATCCGGTGGCCAGATAACACATCCGGTTCACATCCACTGGCGCCAGCATAGCCTTGAGAATCTGGTATTGGGCCAGATCACTGATATCCATGGTCAGACAGCTCAGCAAGGCTGAAAACTCCTGCCAGGTTTTTTCTTCCAGATATTCCGACGACACATGAGTACGCAAGGCTGAACGTACAACATCCAGAAATGCCTTGTGATCCAGCGCCTGACGGGTGATAGAGATAATACGCCCCTCCGGCAGACGACCATCGCGATACAGCAGATATAACGCTGGCAATAACTTCCGCTGAGCCAGATCACCAAGACCTCCAAACAACACAAGCTCAAACGGGGACTGGATATTCATATTCACCTCGGTTACGACGACTGGCGTCGATCAACTTTTACACCCTTTTCACTACAGTATAGGCATGTCATCTGGTTGGCTTCAGAGCCCTGGAATTGAACGCCCGGCATGCAATGTGCTTTTTCACACTTAGTCTGCCGAATTCTTCCGTAGATTGCAGATCACCATGTCGCTGAACCATTTACAAAGAGAAACAGTTGCGACATTCTGTGCCGCGGCTTTGTGATCACCCTCACAATTGACAATTTTCCGAGTGGCATACTCGGATTTGATGCACACCTACTTGCAAGGATTGACAAACATGGTTCGTAAAGTTCTGTTCCCGGTTGCTGGTTATGGCACTCGTTTTTTGCCAGCCACCAAAGCCATGCCAAAAGAAATGCTGCCAATCGTGAACAAACCACTGGTTCAGTACGGCGCCGAGGAAGCTCACGAGGCAGGTATGCACTTCATGGGATTCATCACCGGTCGTGGCAAACGTGCCATCGCTGACCACTTTGATATCAGCTATGAGCTGGAGCACCAAATCAAAGGTACCAGCAAGGAAGAACTGATCTCCTGCATTCGTACCCTGATGAATGAAAACACTTTCGCCTACACCCGTCAGAGCGAAATGAAAGGGTTAGGGCACGCCATCCTGACCGGCAAATACCTGATGGGCGACGAGCCTTTTGGTGTAGTACTGGCTGACGACCTGTGCGTTGTTGAAGACGGCGACATCGGCGTTCTGGCTCAAATGGTCCAGATTCACGAAAAATACGGTTGTTCAGTGGTAGCTGTCCAGGAAGTTCCGATGGACACTATCGACAAATACGGTGTAATAGCCGGTGAACAAATTGAAGAAGGCGTTTACCGTGTCAGCACCATGGTAGAAAAGCCAAAGAAAGATGCAGCGCCCAGCAATCTGGCCATTATTGGCCGCTATGTACTGACTCCGGATATTTTCGCCAAGATCGAAGAAACCGGCGCTGGTATCAACGGCGAAATCCAGATTACCGATGCCCTGCTGAAACAGGCTCAGGAAGGTCGCGTAATTGCTTACAAGTTCCGTGGCAAGCGTTTTGACTGCGGCAGCATTGATGGTTTCGTTGAAGCCACCAACTACGTGTACAACAACATCTTCAAGAAGAAAGGTTGATGGTTGATGGGGGATTTTCTCGCTTGCTTCAGACAACAGCTGGTCTTCGGAAAAATCCCCACCCAACTCAACGACGATCTGTTGTACCGGATCGGTCGTAGCATCGCCCAGACAATGACCACCAATCTGGTGGTCATTGGTCGCGACACCCGCCCCACCAGTGAAAGCCTCAGCCACTCCGCCAGCCGCGGAGTAATGGACGCAGGTTGCCACATAATCAACATTGGCGTCGCCAGCCCCGACGAACTGGCATTTGCCATTCGAACCCTGGGTGCCGATGCAGCAATCTTGATCGGTGCTGAAGAACAGGCCCACGACATTAATGGCCTGCATGTCATGCTTGGCAACGGTCAGTTTCTGACCGACGAGTCCGTCTGGCAAAACATTGAATACCTGGCAGCCATCCAGAACTTCAATAAATGCAGCAAACCTGGCGGCAATCGCCGGACATCCGTTCGACAGCAATGGCTGGATGAATTGCTGAATACCTCATCCAGATCAATTCAGCCTCTGCGCCTTCACTGCCTGGGTGAACACAGTGTGATTCAGCACCAACTGGCCGATCTTGCTCCACGCCTGAACCTCCAGCTGAGTAACAGCTCCCAGACCGATCTGGCTGATTGGCAGCAGGGCATCATGCCTGCTCTTCCGGATAACGCCGACCTGATTATTACCTGCAATGCTTACCATCAAGGCTTCACACAGATCGACCACAATGGCACGATCATAAACAGCCAACCCGCTGGATTGGCAGCCCTGCTGTCGTTGATTCAGAACTGTGATAACGGGCTGCAACAACTGGCCTGAAATTTTTAAATTTTTTTGAAATATTGTATTGACAGGGAAATCCCCCAAGCGTAATATTAGCGCCGTTGTTGAGAGACATTCCCCGATAGCTCAGTCGGTAGAGCAGCGGACTGTTAATCCGTTGGTCGCTGGTTCAAGTCCAGCTCGGGGAGCCATCTCACAATATGTTCGGGGTATAGCGCAGTCTGGTAGCGCGCCTGGTTTGGGACCAGGATGTCGGGAGTTCGAATCTCTCTACCCCGACCACTCTTCTTGCACTACTTTCAGAAACAACCCTCCACGCAGATCCTTAAAAGCTTTCACATCGAAACTTTTTATTCACCTGATCAGCATTTTGCATTAGTCTCCATACCTGCACTTTAATCAAGCCAGGAAGACTGATGAGTTATTTTTCCCAACACATTCAATACCCTATCACCTGTCCAGCCTGTTTGCGAAACACCGCACTCAACTTGTCATACCTGCTTGGGCAGACCACCATCAACTGCCGCCACTGCCAGCAACCTATCAACATCGAACGCCGCATCCAGTCAGCCATGCAACGCACCTGCAACGAACTGGAGACCTACGTCAGCACAACCAGCAAACACGCCCAGATCGCCGATGACGAAGCCGATAGCGCAGCCGCTCGCCAAAACTGATTCCGTTTATTGTTTCCGCTTCACTCGAATCAGCCATATGCAGACATAAAAAAGGGCCGACACAGTCGACCCTTTTCTGATACCGCCAAAATCGATTACTTAACGATTTCCAGCAGTTCCACTTCAAATACCAGCGCGGAGTTAGCCGGGATTTTCGGGCTTGGGCTGCGAGCGCCATAAGCCAGCTCAGCTGGAATGTACAGCTTCCACTTCTCGCCTACTTTCATCAGCTGCAGAGCTTCGGTCCAACCGCGAATAACACCGGACAGAGGGAATTCAGCAGGCTGACCACGCTCCACAGAGCTGTCAAATACAGTGCCATCGATCAGGGTGCCGTGATAGTGAACACGAACCACGTCTTCCAGGCTTGGCTTGGCAGCATCAGCAGCACCAGCAGTGATCACTTCGTACTGCAGACCAGATTCAGTCGTCACAACACCTGGACGCTTGGCGTTTTCAGCCAGGAAGTCGGTGCTGGCCTTGGCAGTTGCATCACTCAGAGCCTGCTGCTTGCGCATCTGCTCTTCACGCACCTTGGCGAAAGCAGCTTCGATAACGCTGTCATCGATCTGCTGCTTGGCACCAGAGATAGCATCTTTGATACCGGCTGCAATGGCATCGGCATTCATTTCAACATCTTCCTGGGACAGCTGACGGCCAATGTTCAGACCCACACCGTAGCTAGCCTGGTCGATATGATTTTCCAACTTCACTGATTCCTCCTGACCACACGCGGCCAATAAAAGAGCACCAACAATAACCAGTGGTGCAGACTTGATAAAACTCATGCTAAATACTCGTGTTGGGTTTAATACGCAGGCGCAACGTTACCGCATGAACATTGCCAATAAAATGGGATCTGTCGGATTTTCAGCAGGCGTAGTGGCCAGATTTTGCCCGCGCATCACACTCACGGCGGACATTGGCACACACCTGAATTTCGGCGGCAGACAAATTGGTGCTCATCTGACAGTGATAATGCTTTTGGCGCAAATCACGATCAGAAACCCCGGCCATATCTCCAGAGCAACCAGATAACCCGGCTACAACCAGAACAAGCAGAAGTTTTTTTACACTGATGTTGAAGACAGTTACGTTGCGCAAAGATTCCCACACCCTGATACATCTGTCCAGTACTCGCTTTCAGGGTAGCAGCTGAGTGTCAACACTCCACCCCAACCTGTAAAAATCACTGACACTTTGATGAAACGCATCAAAAAGTTAATGATTTTCTTCAAAAAATATTTGACAGCTTTCCGACCTGTGGCATAATGCGCGCCACTGAAGCAGCACAGACATCTGAACTGCATCAGATGCGTTACGTGATGTGGCTATGTAGCTCAGCTGGTTAGAGCACAGCATTCATAATGCTGGGGTCACTGGTTCAAGTCCAGTCATAGCTACCACTCTTCAAACGCATACCTTTAGTGGCTATGTAGCTCAGCTGGTTAGAGCACAGCATTCATAATGCTGGGGTCACTGGTTCAAGTCCAGTCATAGCTACCACGAATTCAAAAAAGCCGCTGCAAGCAATTGCAGCGGCTTTTTGTTTTGCGGTGCATTTAAAATCCAGAATCGCCCATTCCAGCAACCTTTGCAGATTGCCGGAATGGTTAACTCCGATTTACGGATTCAAACGCTGGATTTTCCAACTGCCATCGGCCTGACGGCGATATTCCACCCGATCATGCAGACGGTGTTCACCGCCCTGCCAGAATTCAATACGGCTAGGCACCAGACGGAAACCACCCCAATAATCCGGCAGTGGTACTTCCCGATCCTGATATTCGACATTCAGACGCGCAAAACGGGTTTCCAGCTCGGAACGGCTTGCCAGAGGACGACTCTGTTGGGATGCCCAGGCACCCAGCTGGCTTTCGCGTGGACGTGAGTGAAAATAACGTTCAGCCTCTTCACGGCTGACCTTCTCGACCCGCCCCTGAATCTGCACCTGACGCTCCATGGTCATCCAGAAGAAGTGGATGGAAGCATTCGGATTATGATCCAGTTGCTGACCCTTGTTGCTTTCGTAGTTGGTGAAAAACACAAAGCCGTGCTCATCAAACGCCTTCAGCAGCAGGATACGCTGCCACGGCATACCATCGGCATCGATGGAGGCAACGGTCATAACAGTCGGCTCAATCGGACTGGTTCCGCGATACTGCTCAAACCAGGCATTAAACTGCACCACCGGGTGTTCAGCCACCTTGTTTTCATCGAGACGTCCCTGGGTGTATTCCTTGCGAATATCACTGAGATCGACCATTGCTGTTACTCTCCAATCTGAATGTCTGTTAACTGAAAGTCTGATTCTGGACCAATGCAGGGGCACTTTCCTTGATTTACCCCCAGCTCGCCGCTTTCTGCTACCATGCGGGCGTTTTTGTTACGGAAACCGGTACATGTTTGAGCATAACTACCCCACCGCCTCTCTGACCCGCCGTCTCGCCGCCATGGCTTACGATGGTCTGGTATTGCTGGCGTGTTACATCTTCGTTGGCTTTATTCTGGTTGGCATTTCGGCAGCGTTTCACGGTGGTGAACCGCCAGGCGCATTTTCAGCCGCCGCAAACATGTCGCTGATGTTCTGTATCAGCTTTTTTTACTACAGCCATTCCTGGCGTCGTGGTGGCCAGACCATCGGCATGAAAGCCTGGCGTATTCGTATCGTGAATGAGAACGGCGACAAACCGTTGCAGGTCAGTCAGTGTATGTTGCGCACTGCTGTGGGTTTCTTTTCCCTACTGGCCGCTGGCCTGGGCTTCTGGTGGATGCTGTTTGACACCCGCCAGCGCACCTGGCACGACATCGCTTCCGTGACCCGAATCGTTTATATCCCTTACAAGTAAGCCTGTACGCCGCGCTCAACCGGCGCGGCGTAACATCACAGCTCCGGCGAAGAAACACGCCAGAATCGGCCCGATACTGGCCCATACCGGTGCAAAACCAAATACGATACTGGCCGGTGCCAACAGCTCTTCCGCGTACTTGTACACCAGCCCCACCAGAATGCCGGAGAAAATCCGGTAACCCGGCGTCACACTGCGCAACGGCCCGAAGATAAAAGAAATCCCCAGGATCACCAGCGCAAACGTACCGAGCGGCTGAGTCACCTTGCGCCAGAATGACAACAGATAGTTGTCAGCATTGAGGCCTTGCTGTTCGAGATAGCGAGTGTAGTTGTACAACGCGCTGACCGACATATCTCGCGGCTGCACCATCACCACACTCAGACTTTCCGGCGTCAGCGCCACATCCCAGCGTAATGAATCACGATGCTCCTTGCGGGTTTCCTCGGCCGTAATGGTCATCTCGGTGATATTTTCCATCTGCCAGCCACCATCGCTGTAGACGGCTTCTTCGGCCCCGACAATACGCTGCAGTTCACGGCCTTCGCTGAATTCGAACAGAGTTACGCCATGCAGCACACCACCAGGCTCAATGGCACTGAAACGCATGAAAGTATTGCCCTCACGATGCCAGTAACCCTTGCCCTTGTTGGACAAGGTATCGCCCTTGCCCATCGCAACTGCTTTTGATGCCTGTGCAATACGCTCCAGTGGCGGCACCACGTATTCGGCAATGGCCATATTCAACAGCATCAGGATCAACATTGGTTTGATTACGGCCAGTGTAATACGGGTAACCGAAATCCCGGCAGCGCGCATCACCGTCAGCTCACTGCTGGCCGCCAGGCTGCCAAGACCTGCCAGACAGCCGATCAGACAGGCCATCGGCAGGTATTCATAAATGCGACGCGGCAGACGGATAAACATAAACAGCAGTGCGTCCATAAACTGGTAATCGCCCTTCAGCTGGTTGAGTTCATCTACCAGCGAGAAAATGGCATCCAGCCCCACAATCACCAGCACCACCACCAAGGTGGCCAGCAGTACCGAACGGGCAATGTAACTGTCGAGACGACTCATAACGCCTTCACCTTACGACGACGATTCCATTCCGGCACCAGCCACAGTCCAAGCCCGATCAGGAAATACACAATATGAAGTGGCCAGAGGCCAATGGAGGACGGCAAACGCCCCTTCTCGATCAAACCTGTCATGGCGATCAGCAGAGAGATGTACACCATATACAGCACAATGGCCGGAAACAGACGCGCAAACCGCCCCTGACGCGGGTTCACACGGGCCAGTGGCACCGCCAGCAGCACCACAATCGGCACCATCAGCAGCATGGAAATACGCCACTGCAGTTGCGCCTGTTGTTTCAGGTCGTCGGAGCCAATCAGATCCAGCGTTGGCACCGCTTCCTTGCGTAACTTGCTGCGTTCCTCCGGTTCATCGGCGATTTTGACGCCGTACAAACCAAAATCGAGGGCCTGAAACGCCAGACTGTCGGGCTCCCAGTCATAACGGCGACCGTTGTGCAGCTCCAGAAAACGCGAACCGGTTTCGTCACTGACATACTGGGTGCCACGCTCGGCCAGCAACAGACTGTTACCGTCAGCGATAAACACCTGGTTCATCTGGGTCTTGTCGTCGGACAGCGACTCGGCATAGGTCACACGATCACCGTTCAGACTCTGGAATCGCCCCGGCGCCAGCAATTCAAACTCGGTCAGCTGTGCCTGCTTGCGGTACAGACCTTCCATCTGTTGTGCGCCCCATGGGCTCAGAAACAGGCTGAAACTGCCGACCACCAGCATCAGGAACAGGGTCGGTGCTCCGGTGTAATACAACAAACGACGCTCGGAAAAACCGGTGGCCGTTAATACCGCCATTTCACTTTCGGCGTGCATACGGCCATACGACAGCAGAATGGAGATAAACAATGCCAGCGGCAGAATCATTTCCAGAAACGAAGGCAGACGCAGAATCAGTGTGAAAAACACGATATCAAGTGAAACCTCACCAGCAGCCGCCGCTGCCAGTTGACGAATCAGCCTGCCGCTCATCAGAATCATCAGCAGCACGATGGTGACGGCAAACAGGGAACCTGCCAGCTCCCTGGCCAGATAACGAAAGATAATCAACGACGCATAACCTTGTAGGGGCAGTTAATCAGAAACCTGCCAGGGACTTGCGGCGGATGCTTCAGGCATCCGGACTTGTAATTCGTAAATTCGGCGGCACATAGTTAAAAAGCCACGTTAAAAAGCCACTGTTCACCAGCTGCATATCAACTGCATTTATCTGCCAGGAGTTTCCATGATTTATCAGGTATCCCAACAATCTGCGACCGCCGTTCAGGCGAGCTGTATTGTGGTCACTATCGACCAGTCAGGCAAGTTGTCTGAGGCCGCCAGCCTCATTGACCAGGCCAGCAATGGTTTCCTCCAGGCTCGTTACGCTGCCGGCGACATCAGTGGCAAAACCGGCGAAACCCTGCTGCTGCCAGCGGTTGCTGGTGTTGCGGCCGAACGCGTGCTGCTGGTCGGTACCGGCAAGGACGCTCTGAAAACCACCACCGCACTGAAAGTGCTGGCGGCTATTGCTTCTGCCACCAGCAAACTGAATGGCACCATCGCGCTGGCGATCAGCAATCTGGCCACCGACACCCTGTCGGAAGGCTGGTTGGCAGAACAAACCGCAATCGCCTTCGGCAACGCCCTGTACCGTTACACCGAAACCAAAGCGAAATCCGAAGAAGCACCCAAGCAGCCGTCTTCTGTGAGCTGGCTGGGCGCTGACGTCAACGCCGATCTGGCGCGCGGTGAAGCCGTTGCAACCGGTATCGCCTTCGCCAAGGAACTGGGTAACCTGCCACCGAACATCTGTACCCCAACCTACCTGGCAGAACAGGCGCTGGCTCTGGCAGCCAACGGTGATCTGGAAACCATCGTTCTGGACGAAGAAGAGCTGGAAAAAATGGGTGCGGGTGCGTTTGTATCCGTCGCCAAGGGTTCCAACGAGCCAGGCAAGATGATCCTGATGCGTTACTTCGGTGCCGACGACAAAGACGCCGCTCCGCATATGATCCTCGGTAAAGGCATCACTTTCGACACCGGCGGTATCAGCATCAAGCCGGGCCTGAAGATGGACGAGATGAAGTACGACATGTGTGGTGCTGCGTCCGTGCTGGGCACCATGAAAGCACTGGTGGCTCTGAAGCCGAAAATCAACGTACTGGGTATGATCACCAGCGCCGAGAACATGCCAGCTGGCCATGCGTCCAAGCCAGGTGACGTGGTGACCAGCCTGTCTGGCAAAACCATCGAAATCCTCAACACCGACGCCGAAGGCCGTCTGGTGCTGTGTGATGCCCTGACCTACGGCATCAACAACTACAAACCTGCTTCTATCGTTGATATCGCTACCCTGACAGGCGCCTGTATGGCCGCTCTGGGTGAGGTGAACTCCGGTCTGTTCACCAACGATGAAACTCTGGCCAGCGAACTGCAATCCGCTGCCAACTACACCAACGACAAGGTATGGCGTCTGCCACTGGAAGAAGAATACCAGGACCTGCTGGATTCCAACTTCGCAGACATGGCCAACATTGGCGGCCCGCTGGCGGGTGCTACCACCGCTGCCTGCTTCCTGTCGCGCTACACCGAAGGTACTCCATGGGCGCACCTGGATATCGCCGGTACTGCATGGCTGGGCGGCGGCAAAGCCAAAGGTTCAACCGGTCGTCCGGTATCCCTGCTGGTGAAATACCTGCTGAACAAGCAATAAGCGGGACGTCGGGCGTCGGGCGTCGGGCCGGGCCGCGTTCGGATCGGACGTCGGACGTCGGACGAGCAGTATCAATTAACACCTGCTTCACCCAGCGTAGCTGGCCACCGTTAATTGCCCATAGGGCGAGCCGGAATTCACCGCAATGGCCGACCCGGCCGGGGCATGGATGCCCCGCCAGACCCGTTGGCACAGGGATGTGCCATCGGGTCGGGGTCGAAATGCCGTTGTCGGTGAAAACCGGAGAAACGAGCCCAGTCGGGCTAAGCAGGGGGACGGCCGCCCGGCCGGGGGACAAGGTACCCCAGGCTGGGCAAGCGCTGCGGCAAAGCAGAAATCCAGTAGTTTCCCCGGATAACGCCCGGCTCTTCCCCGGATAACGCCTCCGGCTCTTCCGGGCTACGACAACCGGTCATTCAACCTTGACGTTCTGCAGCACAAAATCCACAAACGCCTGATTGGCGCGCGACAGATACCCATCCTTGCGCCAGGCGATACACAGATCCAGCCAGATCGGTGGATCAAACGACACCGTCACCAGCTCCGGGTCATTCTCCACCGCCATATTCAGCAGCGTTGATATCGCAAACCCCTGTTTAACGATGGTGCGAATCAGCGGCAGCAGGTTGGTTTCAACGTTGATACGCGGTTCAATACCGGCTTCTTCAGCCATACGATCCAGCACCTTGCGGTGAAAATAGCCTTTGCGGAAGATGACCAGATCCTCGCGTAAAAAATCTTCCACCGGCACCGACGTGCGAGTGGCGAACGGGTGATCGAGCGGCACCACAACCCGCATTTCCTCACGCAGAATCGTGCGGGCCTCGATGTTGTCGGGCACCTCCTCCGCTTCAATGACAGCCAGATCCAGCTCACCTTTCTCCAGCATCTGTTGCAGCTGCCAGGCACCACCCTCGTACACCGAAAACATCAGGTTCGGATACTTGTGCTTGAAGGCCATAATGATCGGCGGAAAGTGATAGGAGCCCAGCATACTGGGCGTGCCCAGCTGCACCACACCACGTTCCAGCCCCCGCAGTTCTTCCATTTCCAGTTCAGCATCGGCCATGGCTTGCAGAATCTTGCCCGCTTGCTGATACAGACGTTCGCCTTCAGTGGTCAGGGAAATCTGCCGCTCATGGCGGTGAAACAGGTTCAACTCCAGCGATTGCTCCAGCCGTTTGACCGCCATACTGACTGCTGGCTGGGCCAGATTCAGGAATTCCGCCGCACGGGTAAAGCTGCCCAGACGTGCCACTTCGTAGAAATACCCCAACGCCTTGAAGTCCATGATCACCTCCGCCAAAGCATCAAAATTTTTGATCACGATTATATTAAACATATATTTTTATGATGATTTTGTCAGGCCTATAGTGCCCACAGATGAACGCGATGTGTGAGTACCAACCATGATTCAATCCGGAAGCCCAGCCTGGTGGCGCATGACACTGGCCTTGTGTCTGGCCTCGTTTATGGTGTTTTCCAACCTCTACGTAACCCAGCCGCTGCTGCCCATGTTAGCCCGCGAATTTGGCGTTACGCCGCTGCAAGCCAGCTACAGTTTTACCGTGTCGACCATGGCGCTGGGGGTATCCCTGCTGATCTACGGACCACTGTCCGATGCCATTGGCCGTCGCTGGTTGATGATTGGCAGCATGCTGGGTGTGGTGCTGTGCACCGTAGCGCTGAGTCAGGTTCAGGACTACAACCACCTGCTGTTGTGGCGCGCCCTGCAAGGCCTGTGTCTGGGTGGCTTGCCAGCCATGGCACTGGCCTACATGGCCGATGAGTTCGAACCACCAGCCCTGTTGTCGGCCGTCGGTCTGTACATTGCGGCCAACTCCCTCGGTGGCATTGGTGGTCGTCTGATTGGTGGTTTTGCCGGTGAATATCTGGGCTGGAGCAATGCGTTTCTGGCCATTGGCGCCCTCGGCCTGACCCTATGGCTGGTGGTGTTCTGGTTGCTACCCACCCCGCAAGGGTTCAAGCCACGCCCGTTGCATCCGGCATCGATGGCCCGCGACCTCGGTATGCACTTGCGTACGCCACGCTTGTTGATTGCCTACCTGATTGGTGGCCTGAACTTCATGATTTTTGTAAACCAGTACAGCTTTATTACCTTCGTGCTGGAAGCCGATCCGTGGAACCTGTCGGCCAGCTGGCTCGGCATGCTGTTCCTGACCTATCTGACCGGCACCGTGGGTTCCAGCCTGTCCGGCCGTATGGGCAACCGCTTTGGCCAACCACAATGTATGGTGGCAGGCAGCCTGTTGCTGATGGTGGGCACTCTGGTCACCCTGACCCCGTGGCTGCCGACCATTATCCTCGGCTTCTTTATCAACTCATTCGGGTTCTTCTTTACCCACTCCACCGCCAGCGCCTGGGTCAGCCGCAATGCGACTCATGCAAAGGCCAGTGCCAGCTCGCTCTATCTGGTGTTCTATTACACCGGTGCCAGTGTCGGTGGCCTGTACCTGAACCAGTTCTGGCAGTGGCAACACTGGCAAGGTGTGGTGATGGGGTCACTGCTGGTGCTGGCAACCACCGCTTTCCTCGGCTGGCAATTGCTGCTGATGCGCAAACGCGAACAGTCTGTTGTGATGAAAAACGCCGGTATGGAAGCGGCCTGATCTTTTGACGCGCTTAAACAGGGGGTTGTCAGCAGCTCTGTCAACAAGTGTCTGATATGCTCAGGCCATCGAGTTGTGGAGTAACCCCATGTTTGTACGCCTGAAACCGGCAACCCTTGTCTGGATCGCCTGCCTGCTGATCAGCGGCTGTGCGGTTTATGCAACCCAGCAATTTGATGACATCTACGGCCAACCCGAACCGGGCACCCGACAGGTCAGTTACCAGAGTGTTGAAGGCCGTTTTTATAATCAGGAAGTCAAACCGGTTCTGGAAAGTCGTTGCGTGGCCTGTCATGCCTGTTACGACGCTCCCTGCCAGCTCAAGCTGACCGCCCCGGAAGGGATCGACCGCGGTATCAACAAAGACCCCGTATACAACGGCACCCGTCTGCTGGCCGCCGAACCGTCCCGGCTCTTTATTGATGCCCACAACACCGATGAATGGCGTGCCAAAGGCTTCAGCCCGGTATTAAACGAACGCCGTCATACCCAGTTGGGCAATCTCAACGCCAGCCTGATGTTCCGGGCTATTTCCCTGCGTCGCCAGCAGGGTGACTTTACCGACAAGATTCTGCCCGCCAGTTACGACTTCAGCCTCGATCGCAACCAGCAGTGCCCCACTATCGAAACCTATGACCAGTTTGCGACCAACTATCCGGGCTGGGGGATGCCCTACGGCCTGCCAGCCCTGAACCAGAAAGAATACAGCACGCTCGCGCAATGGATTCAGCGCGGTGCCCTGATGCCAACCACGCCGCCCCTGAGCGAAGAACTGCAGCAGCTGGTGATGCTGTGGGAGCACCGTTTCAACGGCGACGATATCAAGTCACAGCTGGTGAATCGTTATATTTACGAACACATCTATCTGTACAGCCTGAATCTGGGTCTCGACCATAACATCCGCTTCCGGCTGGTACGCTCACGCACACCGCCTGGCCAGCCAATCGACGTTATTCCCGACCGTCGCCCGTATGACTCTCCGGGGGTAACACGTCCCTGGTATCGCCTGATGGAAGATCGTGAGTCGCGCATCGCCAAGACCCATATTCCGCTCTCACTCGACGAGTCACGCTGGAAACTCTGGTCCGGGCTTTTTTACGAGCCAGCCTATGAGGTCAGCAAACTGCCGGGCTACGACGTCGAAAGTGCGTCCAATCCGTTCCAGACCTTTCACGAACTGCCTGCCAACAGCCGTTACCGCTTCCTGCTGGAGCATTCGCTGGAAACCATCATGGCCTTTATCAAAGGCCCGGTATGCCATGGTCAGGTGGCCGTAAACGTCATCAACGAACAGTTCTGGGTCTATTTTGTGAACCCGGATCTCACCTACGGCAGCGAAGCCTCGCAGTTCCTCGAAAAACAGGTGCGTAACCTCGACCTCCCCGCCCGTGAAAGCAGCAATGCCCTGCCACTCAGTTCGTGGGTTGAGTTTTCCGAACAGCAAAAAGACTACCTGCACGCCAAGTCGAAACTGATCAACCGCGAATTGGCCAGCAGCCGTATCCGTCTGGATGAACACCTGCTCTGGAACGGTGACGGCACCAATCCGAATGCCGCCCTGACCGTCATGCGCCACTTCGACAACGCCGCCGTGGTGCAGGGCCTGGTGGGTCAATATCCGAAAACCGCCTGGTTAATCGACTACCCGCTGCTGGAGCGTATCCATTATTTGCTGGTGGCCGGTTTTGATGTGTATGGCAACGTCGGCCACCAGCTGGTGACCCGCCTGTATATGGACTTCCTGCGGATGGAAGGTGAAATGAACTTCCTGTTGCTGTTACCAAAACAGCAGCGCGATGACATCCGCGATTACTGGTATCGCAACGCCAGCACCGACATCAAGGATTACATTTTCTCCGACCTGATCCATCTGGATGTGGAAACCGCGATTCCGTATCACACCGCTCACCACCAACAGGAGCTGTTTGATCGCCTGAGTGAATATCTGCAGCCGGTGCTAAACCACGAACGTGAGTTACACCGCAGCCCTCTGCCGGTCAAAAGCCAGCACGACCTTGAACCACTGGCCAATGCCCGTGGTGCTGCCCTGCAGTATTTGCCAGAGCTGTCGTTGTTGCTGGTGACCGATAACGAGCAACCGCTGGAAGTGCTGAGCCTGGTGCATAACCGTGGCCACGCCAATATTTCCAGCCTGTTCGGTGAAGCCGACAACCTGATTCCGGCAGAAGACTCCATCACCCTTGGCCGCGGGACACTGGGCGATTACCCCAACGTCATCCTCAAGGCCGACCGCAAAGACCTGCCGGAACTGGTGACCGCCATTGTCAGTATGACCAGCGAAGCGGATTACAGCCGCCTGCTAGACCGCTTTGGCGTGCGCCGTACCAATCCGGATTTCTGGGCGGCGAGTGATGCCATTGCCGATATAAACCGTCGTCACTTCCCAATCAGCAGTGGCATTCTCGACTACAACCGCCTCGAAAATCGCTGATCAGCAGCGCCGCTCTGACCGCTGGCAAAGCAAAGGCCGTGCCAGTGGTCGTGCGATTATCCCCCGTGGTTACGGGATAACACCTCCCTTGTCCGGACGCTTAGGCTGTCTGCACAACAACACCCGAGCACCTGAGCACAGGTGCCGGTGATAACAAGGGAAGTGATCATGAACAAACGAATGCTGGCACTGTTGCTGGTGGCCGCCACCAGTACCCTCACCGCCTGCGGCGGCAATTCATCGGACGGTAATAACGCCTCCAACAACTCTGGATCGGAAACAGACACCGGAGACGACACCGGCACCGATACGGGAACAGATACGGGCACTGACACAGGTACAGATGACGGCACCGATACTGGCACGGATGACGGCACTGAAACCCTGACCTGTGATACCAGCCGTTTTGCAGAGGACGCCATTGTACGGGTGCCTACCTCGGACGAACTGGAGACCTGGGCAAAAACCTGGACCGGCGAACAAGGCAGTTACAACGACGCTGGCGACTTCACCAGCACCGGAAGTTTCAGCTTCGCCTCAACCGCGGCTGGCACCATTGTGTTGAACACCAGTGTCTACAACCCGGAATCCATTTGTATCGAACCCGATGCCGACCCGGTCATGATGTATCTGCACTTTGACGAAGCGCATCTCGACCTGTTTGCCGACGGCCAGTTCTCCGGTGAGTCCCCGGCGGACGCCAGCATCAGTATTCGCAATCTGACCGCAGAAGATGACAGCACCAGCAGCGATGAATACCCGTCGACGGGGGCACTGGGCACACTCAGCATCAGTGGCAATCCAGCGGGCATCAGCAGCGTACCGGCTACCTTCGCTCCGGCGACCAGCAGCAAGGAAGGGCTTTACCAGATCTGGCGAGTCAGTGCTGGCAGCAACAGCTGGGCTCTGTCTCTGAGTGGTTATTCGATTGGATCGGTCGCCAACTTTGGTACCTGGCAAGGCACCAACGTTGCCAACAAATTGCCGGGGCTGGGCGTCAGTGTGGACCTCGCTGCCGGTGAATGGGAGTTCACCAACGTCAGCCTGAATGCTCTGCCGGGAAGCTCCGGCACCATGACCCTCAACGGCACCCTGCACAGCACCCCTGTGACGGGCGAAGCGGTAGAAATTTCCGGAACCGGCACCGTGCGGGCCGGCAGCGGATTTGACAGTGACACCCTGGCCGTTACCCAACCCAACAGTGTTTACACCCGCTACACCTGGACCAGCAGCAACGGCATGACCCTCTACTTTGACCAACCCGGGCAAGCCGGTTTCGGGCAGGTGGTCAGCTTCGTCAGCTGGCTTGGCAACACCTGGTACCTCACCAATCCGGGCAGCAATATCACCGTCAACGAAACCGATCACACCATCAGCTTTAACGACCTCGTGGTGCCAGGCTTCAGTGGTGAAACCACCAGCCTGACCCTCAACGGGACCTTGTCCCTGCAATAGGCCCTCGCCAAACGTCATTGCCAGAAATCGGACTTCGTGACCTGCCGCCCCCGCAGCAGGTCACGAAGACCGGCTGCGGTTGCAGCGGATCAGCCCGCCGCTTTTTCCTGACGCTGCAACCACACCTCAAGCCCCTGGGCATTCAGATCGGCATCGGTCGCCAGCCACTGACGCACAAACGATTCACGTACCGGGATCTGCCGCGCCTGCACCTGCTGCAAGAACCAGTTCATCAACGCATCGCGCATACGGCCATGACGCCCCTCGGACTGACCACGCTCAGCATTCGCAATCGCCACAAACGCATCCAGCGACGCCAGCAACTGCTGCAGATTATCGGCATCGGCGTTCACCGGCCCAAAGTGCGTCAGATACACCTGCTCAGGCTGCAACGCCGCAATACGCTCAATACTGGCGCGCATGGCCTGCGGATCAAAATGCACCGGCGTAGTGGTTACAAACAGGAAAACGCGGCCATCATCGGTATCAAACTGGCGGTACGACAAGCCAAAAGTATCACCAGAAAACACCGACTGACTGGCGCTGTCGTGAATGCAGAAATGGTGTAACGCATGGCCCGGCGTATCGAGAAAAGTCAGGGTACGGCCATTAAAATCGAGGGTGAAGTTATCCGGCGCCACCGTCACCTTGTCTTCCGGCACCGGCACCAGGCTGCCGTACAGCTTGCGATACAGCGCCTCGCCATACACCGCCAGCGTACCCGCCTCCAGCTTTTCCGGATTGATCATATGCCCCGCGCCACGCGGATGAATCACCAGCCGCGCATTCGGACATTGCGCAATCAGCGCCCCGGCACCGGCCGCATGATCCAGGTGGATATGGGTCGGAATCACATAATCCAGATGCTCGGGAGTCAACCCCAACGCCGCAATCGCCGCCAGCACATGCGGCACCGTATTGGCCGTACCGGTTTCAATCAACGCCAACCGGTCACCCTCACGCAGCAGATACACACAGGCCACACCGGGCAGAACGTAATCAGCATCAATCCGGAAAATACCGTGCGGAAACTCCCTGACCTCACCGGCCTGGATACGGAAATCAGACATCGGGCACATGCTCCTGCAAAATGGGAAACTCAACGAGACTACCCCGCCCGCCATCCCACCGCCACCGCACTTTGGCCGTAGGGCGTTTGATGTCGGGCGTCGGGCGTCGGGCGTCGGGCGTCGGACGTCGGGCGCGATTTTTGTGGGCATAAATGCCCACACTACAACAGAGCATCAATTTGAAACGATTTCACCCAGCGCAGCTGGCCGCAGAATGCCCATCTGGGCGAGCCTGGATTCACCGCAACGGCCGACCCGGCCGGGGCATGGATGCCCCGCCAGACCCGTTGGCACAGGGACGTGCCATCGGGTCGGGGTCGAAACGCCGTTGTCGGTGAAAACCGGATAAATGAGCCCAGCAGGGCTAAGCAGGGGGACGGCCGCCCGGCCGGGGGACAAGGTCCCCCAGGCAGGGCAAGCAGCTTTGCGCCAGACGCCAGACGTCGATCAAGTAAAAACAGCAGCATTCCCACGTGGGAACGTGGGAACGAGAAATCCATCAACATCGCAAATAACCGCCACGCCATCACAACCAACGGCAGTTCCTACAAAAAATACAGCATCCCCCAGCGTAGCTGGCCGCAGAATGCCCATCTGGGCGAGCCGGGATTCACCGCAACGGCCGACCCGGCCGGGGCATGGATGCCCCGCAAGGCCCGTTGGCACAGGGACGTGCCATCGGGTCGGGGTCGAAACGCCGTTGTCGGTGAAAACCGGGTAAACGAGCCCAGTCGGGCAAAAGCAGGGGGACGGCCGCCCGGCCGGGGGACAAGGTCCCCCAGGCAGGGCAAGCGGCGTTGCGCCAGACGCCAGATCCGATCGCGGCCCGGCCAGACGCCAGACGCCAGACGCCAGACGCCAGACGCCAGACGCCAGACGAACAGTATCAATCAACACCGGCTTCACCCAGCGTAGCTGGCCGCAGAATGCCCATCTGGGCGAGCCGGGATTCACCGCAACGGCCGCCCCGGCCGGGGCATGGATGCCCCGCCAGACCCGCTGGCACAGGGACGTGCCATCGGGTCGGGGTCGAAACGCCGTTGTCGGTGAAAACCGGGTAAACGAGCCCAGTCGGGCAAAAGCAGGGGGACGGCCGCCCGGCCGGGGGACAAGGTCCCCCAGGCAGGGCAAGCGGCGTTGCGCCAGACGCCGATCAAGTAAAAACCGCAGCATTCCCACGTGGGAACGAGAAGGACGCCAGCCGTCGGCCCAAAATAAAAAAACCGGGCAGCCAGCCCGGTAAGAGGATAAATGCCTGCCAGGGCACTACTCGTCAAACATTGGCATCAAACCGCTATCAGTTGCGCTTGATGTACTTGTCCATATTGGCCGGGGTCACCAGTTCAAACGGCACCCACACCTTCTGATCCACATCCACACCTTTCACCAGCTTCACCGCCGCTTCCACCGCCTGACGGCCTTGCGCCGCAGCGTTCTGGAATACAGTCACGTCCAGATCACCGGCTTGCATGGCAGTCAGGGCGTCAGCGGTGGCGTCGATACCGGCAATCACGACAGAATCCATCTTGCGACCATCAGCCTTCAGCGCCTGAATCGCACCAATCGCCATCTCGTCGTTGTTGGCGATGATGGCATCGAACTCCAGACCAGCCGTCAGCCAGTTGGTCATCAGGTCGTTACCCTTGGTGCGCATGAAGTCAGCGGTCTGCTCTTCAACAATCTTCATGCCTTTGCACTCAGGACGTTCCAGCACCTTGTGAATGTCAGCGGTACGTTGAACGGCGGCGTTGTCACCCAGTGTACCCATCATCACCAGCACATCACCCTTGCCACCCAGCAGACGGCAGACTTCCTGGGTTTGCAGGGTGCCGGATTCGTCTTCGTTGGATGCCACAAACGCCTGGTTATCCGGCAGGGAGTCAACGTTGATCGGGCGACGGCCTACGAATACCAGCGGAATACCGGCATCCTTGGCATAGTCGGTCATGGCGCGAGTGGAGTCAGAATCGACGGTATCCACAATGATGGCGTCCACACCGGCGGCGATAAAATTCTGGATCTGGTTCAGCTGGGTGCCAATCTCGTTCTTGGCGTCTTCCACCTGGAAGTCCACACCCTGATCACGAGCAGACTGCTCGATGCTGTTGCGTAGGACCGACAGGAAGTTATCGTCGAAGCTGAACAGGGTGACGCCCAGCTTGATCTTGTCGGCGGCATGCACCGGTGCAGCCAGTACACAGCCCGCGCTGATTACGGCGGCCATCAGGGTTTTGCTAAATGCTTTCATCTTGGTGTCCTCGTTTTCTTATTATTCATGAACAAGCCATTGACCCTACCGGGCTTGTACGGTGCTGGTGATAAAGCCGTAGCGGCCAGGGCCGACCGCTACGGCCAGATCCATCAGAGACTGATGGATTGTTTCAGAGCGGCGATCGAGGTCTTGATACCGGCTTCCACCGACATGGTCAGGTCTTCCATTTCCAGCGATACATGATCGTTGTAGCCCATCATGCGAACGACCGAGAAAAATTCTTTCCACCACTGCAGGTCCTGACCACAACCAACGGCCACGTAGTTCCAGGCGCGGTTGGCAACATCGGTCACCACCTTGGTTTCGAGCAGACCGTTTACATCCACCAGACCACGCTCCAGACGAACGTCCTTGCCGTGTACATGGTGAATCGCCGGGCCCAGAGCACGAGCGGCAGCAATCGGATCAGCCCCCATCCAGATCAGGTGGCTCGGGTCGAGGTTCAGACCCACCATTGGGCCTACGGCATCACGCAGACGGAACAGGGTTTCCGGGTTCCAGACCAGCATGGAGCTGAAGTTTTCCAGCGCAATCTTTTGCACGCCGTGTTTCTCGGCATGGGCCACCAGCTCTTTCCAGAACGGGATGGCCACGTCGTTCCATTGGTAGTCCAGACGCTCTTTCAGCGAAGCTGGCCAGCTGACGGTATAGGTAATCCAGTTCGGCACGGTATCACCCGGTGCTGCCGCTGGCAGACCACTCATCATCACAATCTTTTTCACGCCCAGCAGACCCGCCAGTTCCATGGTGTCGAAGGCGGCCTTGGCGTGGGCCTTGCCCATCGCGCCCGGGTCCAGCGGGTTGCCGGAGACGTTAAGGGCGGCAATCTGCATGCCGCGGATTTCCAGTTCGTTCAGGAAAACACTGCGGGCTTCCGAGCTGGCCAGCAGTTGGTCCATCCGCACGTGGGGTGCCGACGACCAGCCGCCAGTGGTCATTTCAACGTAGTGAACATCCATGGCCTTGAGGTAATCCAGCATCTCGGTGTAGCTCAGATGCCCCAGGCTGTCGGTACAAAAAGACAGTTTCATAACAGCGTTACGCTCCGCAAACAGTGTGAATCAGAAATTCCGTACGAATCGGCTCAGGCATAAAAAGCCGGGGTTTCTGGCAGGCTGATCGCTTCGATCAGGCCGGAATACTTGGCTTTCACACAGGCATCGGCCGTTACTGCCACCACATAACCATCCCACGCGCTCGGGCCGTTCATCTCACCCTTGAGGGTGTCGTTGATCCAGCACTGGAACTCACGATCGAAGGCGTCGACAAAACGCTCCTGCCAATCAACGATAATGGCCGACTGCTCTGTGGCTGCGGTTTGCAGAGTCACACTGATCGGCTGCGCCAGATGGGCGATACCGGTTTCACCGGTCACCTGACAACGAATGTCATAGCCATACTGGGCGTTCACAAAACTCTCGATGCTGATATGCACCCCGGAACGGGTACGCAGCTGGATCACATGTGGATCTTGCAGCTGCTCATCACACAGAGAGGTCTTGCGTGGCAGGATCACCTGGGCAGACACGTAGTCATCGGCCAGCAACCAGCGCAACACATCAAACTCGTGCACACAGGAATCGGTAATCGCCATGTCACCGGCAAACCCCGGCGCAGCCGGTGCACGGTGAGCACAGTTCAGGGTCAGTGGCGCACCAATGCGATTGTTCACAATCACATCCTTGAGCTGGCGATAGGCCAGGTCGTAACGGCGCATAAAACCAACCTGTACCAGCTTGCGACCGGCGGCCATTTCGGCTTCCACAATCGCCTTGCAACCACCAGCGGTCACCGCCAGAGGTTTTTCACAGAACACCGGTTTGCCAGCGGCAATGGCGGCCAGCACAAATTCTTCGTGGGTCGGGCCCCAGGAGGCCACAATCACCGCATCCACTGAATCGCTGCGAATCAGATCAACACCGCTGGTAAACACTTCAGCGTTGATGCCGAAATCCTGCACCGCTTTTTCCGCCAGCGAGCGGCTCACATCGTTAACGGCGACAATCGCCGCACCGGTCAGGCGGTTGGTAATGCGTTCGATGTGAACGCGGCCGATGGCTCCGGTGCCAATTACACCCACACGCAAACTCATGATGGTTGCCTCGATCTATCAAGCTATCAAAATATCAGGACATCAGAGGCATTCGGCTGGCAGAGGTCATAACAAACATCAGGGATTCAGTTTGCCGATGTATCAACATCGGTCACACTTGCCGCGAAGACTGGCATATCACTGTTTTTGTTATTATTTTGCGCAACAGAAACCATCCGCTGTTCTGGACTGTTGGTCTGTTAGTGGCCATTCTAGAAGCAGAAAATGGCATCCAACAATTGCCCACGACCGCTTTCAATCAAAACTTTCAGTGGCCCGATTTGATAAAAATGATAGAACCTATCAAACCATCAACAACCTAAACCCGTGTTTTCAAGAACCCCCACCCGGGCAACCCAAGCATCCCGACAGGAGCCAATATGAGTGACCAGCCAGACCACCCGGCCGATGATTCCGGCGCCAGTAAACGTGTCACCATGCAGGATGTCGCCGAACTGGCGGGTGTTGGTGTTGCCACCGTCGACCGGGTCGTTAACCAGCGGGCACCAGTACGTCAGGACACCGCCCGACGAGTGCTGGCAGCAGCGGAACAACTGGGGTTCCGGGCCACACGGGTGATTCGTAACAACCTCGAAACCCGGGAACCACCACGCCAGCTGGGCTTTCTGTTGCAGAAGAAAAGCACCCTGTTCTACCGGTTACTGGGTCAGGCCCTGAAAGAAGCCTGCAGCCGTTATCCGCATGTCAGCGCCCAGATTCTGTTCCTCGATGAGCTGGGCCCACGGGCCGTCACGCAGGGCATCAGCCGCCTGACTGAACAGTGTGATGCCATCGCGGTGGTCGCCGCCGACCATCCGGTGGTGAATCTGGCGCTGGAGCAGTCTCCGGTGCCAGTGATCACCCTGCTTAGTGAACTGTCGTCACCTGCGCAGGCCGGGCATGTGGGGCTGGATAATCGTTCGGCCGGACGCACCGCGGCCTGGATGCTGACCCGCCTTAGCGGACGTCCCGGCAAGGTCGGCATTGTGATGGGCAGCCATCGTTATCTGTGTCAGGAGCTGTGTGAGGTGAGTTTCCGCTCCTACTGCCGCGAAAACGCTGCGGATATCCGGCTGGTGGAAGCCGTGGTCAGCCTTGAAGACGCCAGCCTGGCCGAAGAAGCGACGCTGGAGCTGTTAACTGCCAACCCGGATATCACCGGGATTTACTGCGCAGGTGGTGGCGTCAGCGGGGTGATTCAGGCGCTGCGCGATAGCGGTCGGCGCGACGTGATTACCGTCTGTAATGAGCTGACCGATGAAACCCGCGATGCCCTGATTGAAGGCTGGATTGACTGCGTTATCTCCCACCCGCGGCCACGGCTGGCGCAATCGGCGGTGGACCTGATGCTGGAGCTGAGCAACCAGCAAACCCCGGCGCGCTCGCGGGTCATTCTGCCGTTTGAGCTCTACACCGCTGAAAACCTGTGGTCGGAGGCGGAGTAATCATGCAGACCGACCAGTTTTTACCCGATCTGCGCCGGGTGTTTTTTGGCATCGTCAAATACCCACCGGGTGGCAAGCTGGGGCCACGCATCCAGCGCGGCATCCAGTTTGTGTATCTGATTTCCGGTGGCCTGGAGATTGAGGTCGACGGCATTCGCACCGCCATCAAACCGGGAAATCTGGCGCTGATGCTGCCGGAGCGCCAGGAGTCCTATTACTTTCATCCCGATCAGGAAAGTGAACACAGCTGGTGCCAGCTCGACTTCCAGCAGCTGCCACAGGAGTGGGTGGAACACCTGCAAACCCTGCCGATCCAGCTCACCGTTACCCCGGAAATGGAACAGCTGCTCGAACTGGGGCTGATGATTTCGGCCAATACCCGTATCGATCAGCAGGTCGTTCTGAAGCGTCTGGGCGAAGCCCTGCTGCAGTTTTATCTGGCTATCCAGCAAGTGCCGGAAGACGACCGCCCCGATGGCATTCCACGCAGCGTGCACCGTGCCTGCCGCTTTATGGCGCGTTTTTACAGCCAGCCACTGACCCTCGAACAGATCGCCGAACAGGCTCACTGCTCGGTCAATCATCTGATCAACCAGTTCAACCGCAGTTACCAGACCACCCCCATGCGTTATTTGTGGCGGCTGCGAATCAAGCAGGCAGAAAGCCTGCTGCGCCATACCGAGCTGGCCATCAACCTCATTGCCGAACAATGCGGATTCGCCACCGCCTTTCACTTCTCACGGCAGTTCAAGGCCTGTCATGGTTTGTCGCCCAAAGCCTTCCGGGAAACCTTCCGCAAGCGCCCGTAACAAACTATCCGATTGTGATTATGGATATGTTTTGATTAAAACCCGCCATGTTTCCCGGCATGGCGTTCACGTACATTTTCTCCATCCAGCCTGCAGTTCTTTTACCTTCCGGTGATTCAGGGATTGTCTCTGAAGGGCTTTCGGCTGGCCAAATTCCACAATAACAATAATTCCAGACATGGATTCAGAGTATCTCTGGATGTCTGGATCGGAACATTGGAGAACAAGATGAGTTCATTCGGAACCCGGCGCGACTATTCCCTCACCGGCGCCTCTACCCCCCATGCCCATGCGGCTGGCCTGGTGTCGGCTAACTGGTATCAGACCGATATTCCCCGCAAAACCATGAAAGCGCTGATGACCCGCCGTGATGCACCGGCCATTCGCGATACCCTGTTGTGGCTGGCCTTGCTGGTACTGTTTGCCGGGCTGGGTTACCTGAGCTGGGGCACTCTATGGGCCATTCCCTGCTTTGTTGCGTATGGCGTGTTGTACGGTTCAGCCTCCGACTCCCGCTGGCACGAATGCAGCCACGGCACCGCGTTCAAAACCCGCTGGATGAACGATGCCGTTTACCAGATCGCCAGCTTTATGGTGTTCCGTGAATCCCACGTCTGGAAATGGAGCCACGCCCGTCATCACACCGACACCATCGTGGTCGGGCGTGATTATGAAATCATGGCCAAACGCCCGGTACAGATTGCCCGCCTGATCGCCGGTCTGTTCGGTATTCCACAAACCTGGGGCACGCTCAAAAGCCTGCTGCAGCACGCCGGTGGTGATCTCAACTCCGAAGAACGCAACTTTATTCCGCTGACCGAACAGACCAAAGTGATCCGTTATGCCCGCCAGACGCTGCTGGTACACGCCGCCATTATTGCGCTGGCGCTACATCTGCAATCGTTTTATCTGGTGATGGTGATTGGCGTGCTGCCGAGTATGTACGGTGTCTGGATAGCCTTTATTTTTGGTCTGACGCAACACGCCGGTCTGCCAGAGAACGTGCTCGACCATCGCCTGAACTGCCGCACCATTCTGATGAACCCGGTATTCCGGTTTATCTACTCCAACATGAATTACCACACCGAACACCACATGTTCCCGATGGTGCCGTACCACGCCCTGCCACAACTGCATGAACTGATGAAAGCCGAATTACCGGTGGTGTACCCGAGCACCTTCAGTGCCATCCGCGAAATGCTGCCGGCCCTGCTGATCCAGACCGACAACCCGGAATACGACATCCAGCGGGAATTGCCACAACGCAGCGCAACCGATCACCAGCCAGCCCAACATCCCCAAACCGCCTGATCATTAACAATAAAAACGAGGAACTCCTTATGGCCAACTGGATTGAAGTCTGCTCTCTCGACGAGATCGACCCTGAAGACGTAATGCGTTTTGACCACAACCAGCACAGCTGGGCCATTTATCGCTGCCCGAACGGTGAGGTATACGCCACCAGCGGCCACTGCACCCACGAACGCATCCATCTGGCCGACGGCCTGGTGATGGACGACATCATCGAATGCCCGAAACATAACGGCCGTTTCAACTACAAAACCGGCAAGGCCCAGGGTGCACCGGTGTGTGAACACCTGAAAACCTGGCCAACCCGGGTCGAAAACGGCCTGATATTCCTCAACGTCGAATAAGGAGACCGCCATGTACGGAATCCTGATTATCGGCGCCGGAGAAGCCGGTGTGCAGGCCGCTCTGACCCTGCGCCAGCAGGGTTATCAGGGCCAGATCACCCTGCTCGGTGACGAAAGTGGCCGCCCATACGAACGCCCACCGCTGTCGAAACAATGCCTGCTCGACGGCAGCGATGCCCCACTGATCAGTGGTAGCCAGCAGCTGGAAGCCCTGAACATTCAGTACCGCAACGGCCAACGAGTAGTGGCCATTCACCGCAACCAACAGCAGGTCGAACTGGCCAGTGGTGAACAGCTACCTTACGAACGCCTGTTATTGGCGACCGGAGCACAGGCCCGCACACTCACCATCGAAGGCATGCCCGCCGAGCAGGTGTTAACCCTGCGCAGCCGTGGCGATGCCGAACGCATTCGCCAACGAGCCAGGCCCGGTCAGAACGTGGTGATGATTGGTGCCGGTTTTATTGGCCTCGAACTGGCCGCCAGCCTGCGCACCCTGGGTCTTGAGGTTACCGTGCTGGAAAGTGCCGAACGCATCCTGCAACGCGCCGTGCCCGCCAGTATTGCCAGCCTGATTGCCGCCGAACACCAGCAACAGGGCGTCGAAATTCGTTGCCAAAGCAGCGTTGAATACGCCAGCAGCACCGATTATGGCTACCAGCTTCATCTGCTTAACGGCGAGCGGATTAACGCCGACTGGGTGCTGGCTGGCATCGGCTCGGTGCCCAACACCCACCTGGCACAGGACGCGGGCTTGAACGTAGATAACGGTATACAGGTGGATCATTGCCTGCGCACCAGCGACCCGATGATTTTTGCCGCCGGTGACTGCGCCCGCTTCCCGCTGGACTTATACAACACCGAGGTACGGCTGGAATCCTGGCGCTGCGCCCGCGAACAGGGCGAAATCGCCGCTCTTAACATGCTCGGCGCCAACACCATTTACAACGTCGCCCCGTGGTTCTGGTCCGATCAATATCAACTGGGATTACAAATGGTGGGCCTGCCTATCGGTGTTACACAGGAGGTTATCCGCGACTTCAACGGCAGCCGTCTGGTGTTTTTGCTCAACGCCCACCAACAACTGGTGGCCGCCTGTGGTGTTGGTCCCGGCAATACCGTGGCCCGCGATATCAAGATCGCCGAACGCCTGATCAATCAGGGTTTACATCCATCCGCCGAACAGCTGGCCGATACCAGCATCAGCCTCAAAAGCCTGCTGAAAGGATAAACATCATGAAACTACTGGTTTTACAGTCGATGTGGGCGATGGAAAACATCCTGCCCGATGGCACTACATTACCCATGCCAGAAGCCATACAGCGCATCGCCGATCATGGTTTTGATGGCATCACCGACCATATGATCGAGCGCCGCAAAGTGCAGGCCATCATGAGCGAACTCAAACCTCTGGGCCTGACCATGGAAGGCCAGTGTTTTCCCACCAGCATTGATGCCCTCAAACCTACCATTGAGCTGGCGGCCGAGTTTGGCTGCCATCACGTCACCATTCAGCCGGACGTGCGCACCCGCAACCTGCGCGAAGCCATGCGGATTATCGAAGGTTGGCAGAAACTGGCTGAACAGATCGACGTTCCGGTGCTGATCGAAACCCACCGTTACCGCCTGACCAACGACCTGCTGTTTACCCTCGAAATCCTCGACGCCATGCCCAACCTGCAACTGCTGGGCGACCTGTCACATTACGTCGCCGGCCACGAGATTCCGCTCGATGAAGGCGCAGCCGTTGAAATCGCCCAGCTGCAACGCATCATGCGCAACTGCCAGGCCTACCACGGCCGCATCGCCGACCGCGAACACGTACAAATCCCCATCAGCTTCGCCCAGCACCAACCCTGGGTAGAAGCCTTCCAATCACTGTGGCACTACGGCTTTACCGACTGGAAACACCGCCACCAGCAAGGCGACACCCTCTCATTCACCTGCGAACTCGGCACCCGCCCCTACGCCATCACCGGCCACAACGGACTCGACATCACCGACCGCTGGCAGGAATCACTGCAACTGAAAGCGCTGGCCGAGAAAATCTGGGCCAACGTGTGAGGTAGGGGGGCGGGCGTCGGGTGTCGGGAGCGCAGCATTCATCAACACCGCGAATAACCGCCACGCCATCGCGGACAACGGCTCTCCCCTACAAGACAATGCAGTTTTCGCCCACCGAAGGTGGCTGCCAATTGCCCATCTGGGCGAGCCGGGATTCACCGCAACGGCCGACCCGGCCGGGGCATGGATGCCCCGCAAGGCCCGTTGGCACAGGGACGTGCCATCTGGCCGGGGTCGAAACGCCGTTGTCGGTGAAAACCGGATAAACGAGCCCAGCAGGGCTAAGCAGGGGGACGGCCGCCCGGCCGGGGGACAAGGTCCCCCAGGCAGGGCAAGCAGCCTGGCAAATTAACAAGCAGACCAGCCGTCGGTCGTCGGTCGTCGGTCATGAATGCCCCGCCCACTCAGGCGTTCACCACCGGCACACAAACCTCACATTCAAACTCACCGCTTTCCGGGTCAAAAAATGCACCTTGCCGGTAATACTCAAATGCCGGACGCTCATCCATGCGCCAGCCACTGGCTGGCAACCAGTCCTGCATCAACCACAGCCAGACATCCAACAACTGCGGTAACGAACCCCGAAATGCCACCACCGCGTACAGACCAGCAGCCACCATCGAGTGCGAGGCAACCCCGGCCGGGCCGGGCAAGTTCGCAAAATCCTCGGTCAGCTCTGCCATGGCATCGTAGCGACAGGCCTTGGCGGGCGTGGTTTGCGGATTATCCCAGGCGATGCCATAACGGGCATGATCGGCACCGAGACGATTGGCCATCGCCCACGGAGCGTACGTCTCCTGCCAAAAACGCTGGATGCTGGCACCGTAAGGGCCGGTATGGCGGAAACCGGCGACGGCTACCGCCGGACGCTCAACTACATCAACTTTCATATCAAACTCCCGGGCGTGGCGCCGCGTGATCAGCTTTTGGCCGCGACATAACGGGCAAAATTATCCAGAATCGCCTGCCAACCCTGCCGTTGCAGCTCCAGCGGATTCTCGTCTTCCGGATCAAAACTCACGCGCACAACCACAGCTGCCGCCTCCTGAGCTTCAAAATCCACCCGCACATGACGATCCCAGCAGTGATACTCAATTAACGTCATCGGCTCGACCACGCTGTAGGTACCAGTAAAGTCAAAACCGACACTGCCATCGCGCGCTTCCATACGGGCACAAAACTCGCCCCCCACTCGCAAATCAACGGTGGCCCAACGGGTGCACCAGTCATCCGAGGCCGAGTTCCAGTTCACGATGTCAGCCGGGGTGGTGTAAGCGGACCACACATCTGCCAGTGGAGCATCTACCTGGGCGGATACCACGATTTTCATATTCGACAACTCCTGTCAGAGGGATAGAAAGAAAGGAAAGCGCAAACAGGTTACAGGGGATTGATACAAGCTGCCGGACTGCGACCAGCGGGTGTGTCAGCAGATAGCTGTGCCACACCCGCAGCAGGAACAACAATCGGCTCAGCGGGTTTGCCAGGTCACCTGACGCAGCCCCTCACCCTCCAGTTTCCAGGCTTTGGCAAAGCCGGTCACCAGCGTACCGCTGAGCGGTGTGATTTCGAACAGACAGAAGTCTGGCAACTGGCGGATCAGGCCGATGGTTTCACCGAACTGCGCTGCCATGGCATCCAGACGCTGCTGCCACTCTCCACATTCGCGCTCGATCAATCGCGCACGGCCTTGCACCGTGGCGCGCTGGCGGGCAAACAGGTTACGCGCCTGTTCTTCCGGTTCGATAAACAGCAGACAGAGATTGGCGTTTTCGCCTGGGCTTTCGAGACTGCCCAACAGGTTACGGGTATGGGCCGCCAGCCGGGAGACATAAATGTAAAAACAGCCATCCTGTTGTAGCACCGGCGCGTAACTGGCCTCAGGAACGGCGTCACCGCCCACCGTGGCCAGCACGGCCGAGCGGAATCCACCAATAAAACTCTGAAACCCGGCAATCACCGTCTGGTCATCGGGTTGTTCAGCCATAAAAACCTCCTGATTATTCCTGACCAGCAAAGGCGTCGGTGGCGCGAATCAGGCAATCGAGAATGCCCGGTTCGGTCATGGAGTGGCCTGCGGCCTCAACAATAAACAGCTCGGCCTCTGGCCAGGCCTTGGCCAGATTCCAGGCATATTTGAGCGGGCACGGCATATCAAAACGACCATGCACAATCACACCGGGAATCCCTTTCAGCTTGAAGGCATCGCGCTGCAACTGGCCTTCGTCCATCCAGCCCTTGTTCACAAAGAAGTGGTTTTCGATGCGGGCAAACGCCAGTGCAAACTGGTCTCCACCAAAGTCATCCACCAGCGCCGGATCTGGCAACAGGGTGACGGTGCCACCTTCCCACTGGCTCCAGGCTTTGGCACAGGCCAGTTTTTCGGCCTCGTTGTTACCCGTCAGACGACGGTGATACGCCATCATCATGTCGCCACGTTCGGCTTCCGGAATCGGCGCCTGGAATTTCTCGAATTTTTCCGGATGCATTTCCGATACGCCGTACTGGTAGTACCAGTCCAACTCGGCCTGGGTCAGGGTATAGATGCCGCGCAGCACCAGTTCACTCACCCGCTGCGGATGGGTTTCGGCATAGGCCAGCGCCAGCGTCGAACCCCAGCTGCCACCGAATACCAGCCACTGGTCGATGCCACAGAGTTCACGCAAACGCTCGATATCGGCCACCAGATCCCAGGTGGTGTTGGCGTCCAGACAGGCATGCGGGGTAGAACGGCCACAACCGCGCTGATCAAACAACAGAACGTCATATCGGGCCGGATCAAACACCCGTCGATGGTTGGCGTTGCAGCCACCCCCCGGACCACCGTGCAGGAACACTGCCGGTTTGGCACCCGGGGTCCCTACCCGCTCCCAGTAAATCTGATGGCCATCGCCAACATCCAGCATACCGGACGCATAAGGCTCGATCGGTGGGTAATAACTACGCAGGTTTGAAGAAGAATCAGCAGTCACAACGGCTTCCCTGAAATCAGAACAGACCCGCCAAGACTACTCCTGCCGACGATGATTGCGAACCACCGTCGGCAGTGGGCCGGGGTTATTCGCAGTCCCAGTAGCCCTGGAACATCTCGCGCGGGGCATCCGCCTGTGTGTCACACCCTTCCACACAGACATAACGGAATTCGTCATCTTCGTCTTCACAACGTCCCTTCACCCGTTCCGCCCGATAACGAGTACCGGCCAGAGGCGCCGGGGCATCGGCCGCACAATGGAACTCACGGGCATTGGCACCCTTGCTCTCGAACTCACAGGCGATATTTTCCGAGGCCGTAACGATGCTGCGGCCCCCGGTCGTTGACGGCGTTTCACGCTCAAAGCGGTAGGGCTTGCTATCGAATTCGATGTAAAAGATTTCGTTGTTCTGGTTGTTGCCAACAATCGGGGTTACACCATTGGCAGACACCAGCGATGACAGCCCGAGCAGACCAACGGCCCCCAGCAGACAAACGTGTTTGATCATAATCAGCTCCTTGAAAGGATCACGGAAGGTTCGTCCTGACCTTCGAAAACTAACGGACGTCAGATCACTTAAATCCTCGAATATGAAAGTTCGATGACAATCGCAATCCTGTCATGAAAATAGTGGGTCGCCGCCCATTTTGACGGAGCAACGACCGCGGCAGCACAGGCCGCCGCTGCCCAATTCACGGACGTTCGGTGTACTGCGGCAAATCGTCGTGAATCTCGTCCCATTCCGCTTTGGAACCGACAAAAATATGCGCCGTCGGGCGCGCATCAATCGGAGTATCCAGCGTCCCCAGACGCAAGCGGAACAACTCCGGCTGCGAGACACGGCGACTGATCAGGGGCGACGCACAGCGCTGGCAGAACACCCGCAACACACCCGGCGAGGATTCAAACTCTGCCAGTGCGGTTTCACCACTGACCCAGCGGAACTCGGCCGAGTTGATCGGTGCATTCACCGCATACGCCGCACCATTGGCCTTGCGGCAACGTTGGCAATGACACATCACCATTGGCCCCAGCTCACCATCCAGTTCGTACTGAACCGCGCCACACAAACAGCTGCCCTTCAACATGTCGTTACCCCCGTATCGTAAAACCACCACCATACGGAGCCACCACAAGCGCAGCAACGCACCGAATGCAAATACCCACGGCATCGGCAGGAACAGATCGTTGCTGTGGCAACCGCAAGCCGACAATCGCCAACACCGACCCGCGCGCCAACCCGCTGACACTTCCGGACAATCTCCGAAAAGGTCAGCAAACGTTTGATTCTTCAGGAATTTATTCAAGAAAAAACAGTCATGAAATGTGCAGTGGTGCCGCATTTGCGCCTTCAAGGCTGGCCTGACATGGCCACTGCTCCCATACTGCCCGCAATCAAGCGGTTATAAATCCGAACTCACCATGCATTCAGGGAGAATATGAGCATGCAATTGTTGAAAACCGGTACCACGGCCCTGCTGGCCTGTTCACTCGGCCTGCTGGGCGGCTGCGGTGCCGCAACACAGATGGTTCAGACCGGCGTTGCCGCCACCAGCAGCACCAGCGCAACCTCCAGCACCGATGCCGTTGTAACCCAGGACAAAGCCACGCTGACCCAGCATCTGAAATCAGCCGCGCTGTCCGCCGCTGCCTATAACCAGGCAGCCAAGACCCGCCTGAGCCTGCTGTCAGAACAGGGCCTGACCGAAGTGAAATACGTAGGTCTGACCGAAACCGCCAACACCAGCAGCGGCACCCAATACATCGTCGCGGAAGAAGGCAAAACCCTGTACATCAGCTTTACCGGCTCCAACGAGAAAAAAGACTTCCTGAGCCTGCTGAGCCAGTACGAAACCTACCAGACCAGCAGCTACCCGGTGCGTCAGGGGTTTGTGAGCGCATGGGAAGAAGCCGAAGCCGATATCACCGCGCTGATTCGTGAAAAGAATCCGACCGCCATTGTGATGAGCGGCCACAGCAAGGGCGGCGCAATCGCGGCGGCCGCGGCCATGAAACTGATGGCTGAAGGTTTCCCGGTAACCGAAGTCACCACCTTTGGTGCACCACCCATCTTCAAGATTCCGAGTGACGAAACCGACGCCAACTTCCAGAGCAAACTGGCGGCATCCGATATCACCTCACGCCTGAACAAGATCAGCACCCTGTACGTACGTGAATACGATTACGTGCAACTGGCCAGCGCCGGTCTGACCATGAACAAACGCAGCATCGGCACCCTGCTGACTCTGAAAGACGACGGTACTCTGCAGTCTGGCTCCAGCCTGGGCAGCAGCGCCATCAGTGCACTGACCAACACCGCTTCCGCCAAGGTTACGAAGCTCAACTCAGAAGCCCTGCACCACAACGCCAATACGTATCTGGATATCCTCAAGACCGTAAAATAAGGCGTCAGCCGCCGTCGATGCGCGCCCCGCGTGGCATCGACGGCCAGGCTCAATCTTCGCCGTTTGATATCTCACCCTGCTCGGCACGATTCCGCTGTCGCCGTTTTATCCGCCCGGCCCAACCACTGGCCGCCCTCTGATTGCTGCTATTCATCCATGCCTGTTAGCGTGATGGGCAACCGACCACCAACCCAACCGAGGTGCAGCTGGTGATCCGCAACATCATTCTGTTCAGTTTTATATCCCTGCTGGTGTGTTTCTGGATGCGCGACGACCTCACATTCCGCCCGGCTCCGCGTCAGGAACTGGCAGCCGAACCCGTGCAGGAAGCCACTCCGGTTGCTCCTTTTGAGGTGCAGGTGGGCGAGCACACCTATCAGGTTGCACCGCAGTACAACTACGATCTGTACGGACTGGTCGTGTCGTACCGGGTACACAACACCGACTTCGGTATTCACCACGACTGGGGCGATTATCTGAACGTCGCCGATGTCTGTGTGGTGTGGGCCGACAACGCCGCCGCGCTGGATCTCACCCGCTTTGATTTCTGGAACGGCGAATTTACCTGCAACTTCAAAACCACCGACTCCGCCGCCTGGCAGCAGTTTCGCGGCGACCAGTTGTCCAACAACCACCTGATTACCGAAAACCCTTATCTGCGTAACGAAATCGCCAAACTGGGCATCGGTGACCAGATTCACATCAGCGGCATGCTGGCGAGTTACAAGGGCGATAGCGGCAGCAGCCGGGGGACCAGCACGGTTCGCACCGACACCGGTAATGGCGCTTGCGAAACCATTTATGTGCAGCGATTTGAACGCCTGTACGATTATTCCAGCCCGTGGCGCTACGGTATGTACGCCTCGTTACTGGTACTGGTTCTGTCGGTAGGGATTTATCTGAAGATGCCGCATCGGGCCAGAAACTGACCAGAGCTGGGCGGCTCTGGTCGGAGGATTCGGGGCGAGCCCGAAACATCGCGGCGGATTACAGTGCCAGGCTCGACATATCCATCACGTAACGGTGGGCAATATCGCCCTTTTCCATCACTGCAAAAGCATCGTTGATCTGGTCCGGACGGATCATTTCACACTCAGGATGGATGTTGTGCTCGGCACAGAAATCCAGCACCTCCTGGGTTTCACGGATACCACCAATAATCGAACCGGCAACCCGACGACGTCCCAGCAGCAGCGGCACCGACATCAGCTCACCCATAGGGCCAACCTGACCCACAATCACCAGAGTGCCGTCGATATCCAGCAGTGGTGTATACAGATCAACCGAGTGTTTGACCGGCACAGTATCCACAATCAGATCCAGCGAACACGCAGCGGCCTTCATCGCTTCAGCATCGGTAGACACCAGAATGCCTTTGGCCCCCAGTTTTTTGGCATCAGCATCCTTGGAAGCCGAACGACTGATCACCGTGACCTCAGCACCCATGGCCACTGCCAGTTTGACCGCCATATGACCCAGACCACCCAGACCAATCACCCCCACACGAGTACCGGCCTTTACGCCCCAGGTACGCAGCGGAGAATACGTGGTGATACCGGCACACAGGATCGGTGCAGCGCGTTTCATATCCAGCGCTGCAGGAATGCGCAGCACAAACTCCTCACGCACCACGATGTGTTTGGCGTAACCGCCCTGGGTCACTTCGCCGGTAATACGATCAAGACCACCGTAAGTCACGGTCAGACCATGACGGCAGTATTGCTCTTCACCGTGATCACACTGATCACAGTGCTGGCAGCTGTCGACCATACAGCCCACACCCACCTTGTCGCCCACCTTGTAACGGGTCACATCAGCGCCCACGTCGATCACTTGCCCGATAATCTCGTGGCCAGGAACCAGCGGAAATGGATGCGGACCCCAATCACCGTTGACGGTGTGGAGGTCGGAGTGGCAGATACCGCTGTAGAGAATCTCGATGGCAACGTCATTGCCACGCAGGGCACGACGTTCAAAGTGATAAGGTGCCATCTGGGCATTGGCCGAAAAAGCCGCGTAACCAACCGTTTTCATACACACTCCTGAGGATGTCAGAGAATCTGGAATAACGGGCCGAGCCTTTGCAAGCCCGACACCGGATGACACAACAGTGTAGTGCGATCATGATTTTTACGAGTGCCAGATCCTGTTTGATGATTGCCTGATTCTACAAAAATTCATCGTTAGCCGAATCACCCGGATTGTCAGCCCAGACACCGCTGATGAATATGCCGCCGCCCTGATGGTCACATCCTCAAAAATGCACGTTAATGCATTAAAAGAGATCTCAAGACTCATAAAATGTATTTAAACACATAAAACTCAACTTATCAGATCCAATAGTGCACTATAATGCACTATCAACCCATTGCAGGCACCGGTATGACACCCCAGCACATTACCTTGCAAACCTGGCTGGCTGGAGCATGGCAGACAGCCGCTACGCTATCCGTGCTCAATCCGGACAGAGGCCGCAGCAGCGCGATTGAGCTTGAATATGATGCGTCTTATGTGGCTCGTTTCAGGCAGTATCCAGCCGCACGCCTGAGCCTTGAGTTTCCGGTTGATTTTTTTCCTCACCATAACGAACACTGGCCTGCCTTTCTGCTGGATATTCTGCCATTAGGAGCCGCCCGCCGGGCCATCTGTCTTCGGCTGGGTCTGGAAAACTACAGCAGCCCAATCCATGATTTCTACCTTCTGCGCAACCACTGTCCGGCACCCATCGGCAACCTCCGGGTCCTGGAGTCAGCACTTCAGCAACCCGATACTCCCGCAATCGGCTTCCCGATGACTGACGTACTTAAACGGGATTCGGATTTTCTGGACTATGCCCGCGAACAAGGGGCAGCGATTGGCGGGGCAACCGGCGCCGGCGGTGAAGCACCGAAACTACTGGTATCGCTCGGTTCTGATGGCCTTTATTACCCGGCAGGATCACTGCCCGATGAAAATTGTGCAGAACAATTTCTGGTCAAGTTTCCACGCCACCAGTCTTTACAACTCGACCAAACCATTCTGGAAGGCGAATACCGTTACTATCAGATTTGCAGTCGCATCAATCGCATCACCAGCATCGACACCGGCCCCAAAGGATTCGACTCCATCTTTTTCAGCCATCATGATGACCCACTCATCAGCAAACCCAGCCTCTGGCTGAAACGTTTTGACAGACCGGATGCGCAGCACCGGCTCGGTATGGAATCACTCTACGCCATGCAGGGGGTTAGCGAACCCGGCCAGACGGTTCAGCACACAGACTATCTGGCCAGCCTGGTTCGATACTGGAGCGAATACAATCAGCAATCAAAAATCGAAGATATGGTCCTCGATTACCTCCGTCGCGACCTGCTCAACGTTGTGCTGGGCAATACCGACAACCACGGGCGTAACACCGCCATTCTGAAACAGGCCGACCAACTACAGCTGGCACCCGTTTATGACCTCGCGCCTATGTGTATGGATGCTGAAGGCATTACCCGCACCAGCCGCTGGGGCAATCTGGAGCTGGGTGGTCGGTTTGACTGGCGAGCAATATGTGTCGCCGCGGCCACCAGCACAGGGCTCTCCGAAGAGACCTTATGGGAAGGAATCAGGCAATTTGCCAAACAGGATCTGTTATCGGTACCGGACCTGGCCAGCGACTACCATCTACCCGACGCGGTTTTTAATCATCCTCGCATCCAGCTGGGCAATCTGAAAAGCCGCTTGGCAAACTGGGGGCTGCTATGAGCAAACAATCGAACACCGCTTCACGCCGCGAGATTCTGCAGTCAGTGGAGCAACAGTTGAACTCGGGTGCCATCGACTTTGGAGAGGCCATCAAAATCCTGCGCAAGGAGATTACAGGACTGAAACAACAGGACTTTGCCCAACTTGTCGGCGTATCCCTGAGAACACTGGCCCAGATCGAATCCGGCAAAGGTAACCCCACCATCAAAACCCTGAACCAGTTGCTTGGGCTTTTCGGGCTGAAAGTAGGACTGGTGATCGGGCGTTAGCCTGTCGGTAATACAATCTGGCCACGATCACATACCGGTGGTCGACTTGCTGGCCACAGCGCCGACCTGCAGAGCCGATCAGCCAGGCTCAGTCGCCCTTGCCATGGCACAGCGCAAACAATTGCGCCCGTGAATTGATGCCCAGTTTGTCGTAGGCGCGTTTGCGGTAGGTGACGATGCTGCTGGCCGCAACCCCAAGTTCATGGGCAATGGCTTCGGCTTTTTTACCGGCCAGCGTGCCTTCACAGACCTGCCGCTCCCGCTCCGACAGAAACGCCAGCGGCCCCTGGCTCAACTGCACCTGACTGATCTGGTAGTGCTTGCCGATCAGCACCGCCAGCAGCCGGGCCACGGTGTTTTCGTCAGGCAGGCTGGTGCCAAACAGATCCCGGAAGATCTGCCGCCGACTGTAAAGATTCAGGTAAAAACAGCCGTTACGGGCGCGGAACAGAATCGACCATTTATCAACGAACCCCGGAGCCTCGAAAAAACGCTTGCGGTACTCACGCGGCATCGACGGGCCAAGATCATCAAGGCACCAGGTTTCGATCCGGCCTTCTTCACTGCCCACCAGCCGCGCAAAATTCGGATCATGGCGATAGCGTCCCTCACTGATGTACTCAAACGCCAGCTGGCGCGCACGGGCATCAGCACTGAAGTCCTTGTACAGCAGAGTGCTGAGCGGTTGGTCGTTGCCCAGAAAAAACAGCATGCATTGATCCGTTTGCAGAACCTCATGCATCCAGCCAAGCAGCTTTTCGAAGAAATCCCCCTCGCCAAGGCTTTCCAACAGCGCCAGCTGAGTGAGAAACAGAGGATCAGCAAGCGGTTGACGCCCCAGGGCGCAGGAGGATGTCTGTGACGGCATGGTATAGCACCTGGGTAATTGCACCGGCAGCTCACGGCAGAAAGACCAATACAGAACGTCTTGCGCAGAAAGCCCGATGCAAATGCTACGGTGTTTTCAGCCGTTGTCGATCATGAAGCGGGCAAAAAATTGCGCCAGCCCGACCTGATCCGTTAACGGCAGCAGAGCACCGATATGCTGATCCGGACGCACAATCACCATGCAGCCACGCTCACGGTCGATACCACGCTGGTTGAAAATGTCGTGGCCAGCATCGGTCTGGAACACCTTTTCGTAATCGCGCAGGCCGAATTTGCCCTTCTGCGGCTGCAAGACGGGATCGAGGGAGCCAGGCAGGTTCTCCAGCGCCAGATCCTGCTGCTGGAATACGCTGTAAACATCGATCACCGAGTCGATGTCGGCTCCCGCCGGGGTGTATTTCAGCAGCGGGGATTGCGGGTTATGGGCCAGAAATTCCAGCAGTCGCAGCGCCTCTGAGCCAGGGTTTGCGGCGGTCGTGGTCACCGGGCTGACGGCGTCAGCGAACACAAAAATGCGCCAGCGGCCATCAGCCTTGACCAGATGCCCGAGTTGCACCGGGCAGCCATCGGCCAGGCGCACCGCCTCGGCGGAATGAAATCGCTGCCCTACCGGAAAACCGGTCGCCAGCGCCTGATGCTCATGCCCACAGCACAGATACGAGGCGTCGTAGCCAATCGAGGTGCCGGCAATAAAGCCGTTCTGACGGGCAATAAATTTCTCGATGTCGGCGGTATTGGTCTTCACCGGCGCGGCGTCTTTTTTCGGTTGGGTCGCCACCAGCGCTGACATTTCGCGGTCGGCGTTAATCAGCATAAACGCCACCTTGCGACGCTCGGCTTCGTAGCTTTGCAGCAGCTCGGGGCGAGCCTTGCCTTGCAGCACCGCCGCCAGCTTCCAGCCCAGATTGAAGGTGTCCGGCAACGAGGTGTTCAGGCCCCAACCACCTTTCGGGCTGTGGGTGTGGCAGGCGTCACCGGCGACAAACGCCCTCGGAATCCGTCCGGCGCGTTCGGCGTCTGTCAGGTCGGCGGGCAGGTCGGTAAAACGCTCCGCCACCCGCTGGCCCACTTCATAAATCGACCACCAGGCGACTTCTTTCACGTCCAGCTGGTACGGATTCATGATGAGTCTGGCCTTGGCAATGATGTCGTCGGCGTTGAGGTCGAGCTGCGCCGCCCGCTGATCCTGACCGAGCAGATCCAGTTCAACGTACAAACGCACCAGATAACCGCCCTCGCGAGGAATCAGCATCACCGCACCGTGTTCTTTCGACTGAATGAAACTCTTGACCCGGATGTCCGGAAAATCCGTCACCAGCAGCACGTCCATCACGCCCCAGGCCTTGTTGGCCGAGTCACCTTGCAAGGCAATACCGAGGTTTTTGCGCACCGCGCTGCGAGCACCATCGCAACCGACGATATAACGGGCCTTGATGGTTTCGGTACGCACTGCCGGATGGGTTTCAGAGCCGCCGATGGTGGCATTCAGGCGCTCAAACGTCGCCGTAACAGGATACGCCTTCAGATCCTGGGTCAGGATCTGATCGATGTTCAGCTCCAGCAGGCGGCGACTGTAATGCGGCCGCAGATGGTTGATCGAGCTGGCCATGCCATCGAGCAGAATATCGTGCAGGCGCGACTGGTTAACCACACCATGAACAAACTCCGACAGGCCCAGGCGCGCATCCGCTACCTTGTGAGCGCGCTTGATGTGTTGCGGTTGGTTCACGTCCGGCTCCCAGAACGCGTTTTGGCGCAGTTGGTAGGTTTCTTTCACCAGCAGTTCGCTGCTGTTGAAGGCTTCCATGATCTCCAGGGTGCGACAGGAAATACCGTCAGCCTGACCAAACAGCATCGGTCCGGCTTTTTGCTCGACAATACAGGTACGAATATCGGCAAAATCCGCCAGTTGACGCGCCAGCGCCAACCCGGCCGGACCACAACCGACGATCAGCACATCCACTTCGTCGGGCAGATCAACCAGCGGAGGAATCGGATCGGGAACGCGGGCGGCATCAGCAACCTGCAAGTTGCCAGGCTTGAAACCGTTCAGGTGATACTGCATGGCAGAAACCTCTTGTCATTATTGTTGGATGAGTATTGGCATCACGCAGCCCGCAGGCGCGGCACACCAGACAACCCGGCAAGAATAAAGGGACAAGACAAGAGAGGTTGTCCCCAGAAAATGGGGACAACAACAGAGCTGGCAGGTATTACCTCATCCGAGAATCAGGCTGGCTATCTACGCCACAACGCCATTGACGTTGGCGAAGCCATCAAAATCCTGGCAAGGAGATTACGGGAATGAAGTAACGGGACTTTGGCCGCAGAATCGGCGTATCCCTGAGAACACCAACCTACCAGCAGAATAAAAAATCCCCGGCCGGGGACCGGGGCAAGATGGTTACGATCAGAGACTCACCGCACTCCCGAACGCCTGTACCGGGAGCTGATTCCCCATCGTAAGGGAGATAACCGATCAGTTTTGTACAGCCGTCAGTGCGCTGCTTACGCGCAACCCCGTGGCACGGCTGACGCGGAATTCCAGCAAGCTGGCCAGTTCCTGCAGTGTTTCCGGGCTGACGCCGGTGTGCAGCGACATACCAATGTGGGAATTCAGCTGCGGAGCAGCACCCGGCATACTGGCCAGAATTGCCACCGTCAGGATTTCCCGTTCCTGATTGCTGAACAGGCCACGGGCGAACACATCACCAAACAGATGTTTCTGCAGGAAAGTGTTGGCCACTGGTTCAAAGTCGAACAATGGGCCGCTTACCGGATGCCCCACCAGCTCGGTCTGGACTTTTTTGCCCAGCGCTTCCGCCTGATCCGGTGCTGGCAGAGGTTGTGGCTCTGCGCCCTCTACGTCTTTTTTACCGGCAGCCTTACGTTCGTTCACCACCGCCATCAGGGTACCCAGACCATTCAGGGATTTTGGAAAACCGCCGTACGGGTACAGATGCACCATGGATTCGGACAGATCATTGATCGTGACTCCGGCTTCCAGCGACTCATCAAACACCGCCCGCAGCGATCCCAGATCATCCGCTGCGGCAAACGCAACCGCGACGACCAGCTGCTGTTCCCGAATGGTCAGCCGTTTGATCTCGGGGGCAGTGCCTTTCAGAGCATCCAGCGCGGCCTGATATTGGGCATCCGAAACCTTGTCTTTCCAGTTAACAGCGCTGTTGTCCTTGCTGCCAGTCACCACAAAATGGGTCATGGCCGCATGCGGTGTAGCACCGTGCCAGTGATCAACCCCTTCCGGGCACCACACCGCTTCACCTTCAGAAAAACTGACCACCTGACCATCACGGGTTGCCGTAATCGCCGTGCCTTTGGTCACCACCATGTGCTGACCCGCCGGATGATCGTGCCAGGCCGTACGTGCACTCGGCTGGAAGGTTACAAACGCGCCTGAGTAGGGAGTGTTGTCACCCGGAAAAGCCATCTGCACATCCACCTTGCCGGTGAACATGGCTTCCGGGCCAGTGAAGGTCGGCAGAGTGCCAGCCGGATACACAGTCTGGGCTTCAGCTGCGTTGACTTCACCGGAAAGACCAGCAATCGCCAACAAAGCGGCTGGACTGATACGGGATTTGTTCGCCATAAAAATCTCCCTCGGACGATGGATTTCACTCTCGAAACAATGGCGTCCATTAAAGCGTCCGGGCGCTTGCAGCCGGTAGACCAATCCTCGCCAGTTTTTGCCTGATTCTACGAAGCCCTGCAGTTATTAATTCGCGACACTCATAGATCCCATGAGCCATAACAATCCAACTTGCCTGATCCTGCGAGTTTATTGCCAGATTCTGCGAATATCAGGCAAGCCTTGTGCGCCTGTTCGCGAGCGGTGCTAGCATCCATCTCCATAAAAGACGGGAGAAACGCCATGGCAATAGAATCAGGCAATTCAACATCACCGCCAGTTACGACACTGGCCAGCCAGATCAATCGTCATCTGGCATTTGGCAATCGACTGACCCCCTCCATTCCGGGGCTGACCCTGCATCGTTGGGAACACCCGACCGAACCGGTCAGTTACATGCTGTCGCCCAGCATTTGCCTGATCGGCCAGGGCCAGAAACGCCTGTTTCTGGGCGAAGATGCCTTCGTCTACGACTGCAACACCTTCCTGATTACCTCCATTGAGCTGCCAGTGGTGTCGCAGATCACCGACGCCAGCGCGGATGCGCCCTACCTCGGCCTGACCATGGAGCTGAACCTCAAACTCATCTCACAACTGATGATCGACAACCCGGTACAGAACAGCCGTCAGAAAGATGATCGTCTGGGCGTTGCCGTGAGTGATCTGTCGGCCGATCTGCGCGGAGCATTCGAACGCCTGCTGGGCCTGCTGGATCAGCCCGATGACATCCCTACCCTTGCACCACTGATCCAGCAGGAGATTTTCTATCGCCTGTTAAAAAGCGATCAGGGACCACGTCTGCGCAACATCATCACCAGCGGTAGCCACAGCCACCAGATCGCCCGCGTGATTGAATGGTTAAAAACCCACTTCAAACACCCGGTCCGAATTGAAGACCTCGCCAGCGACGCCGGCCTGAGTGTATCGGCGTTCCACAGCCACTTCCGCGCCATGACTGCCATGACCCCGCTGCAATTCATCAAACGGATTCGCCTGAGCGAAGCCCGTCGTCTGATGCTGGCCGAACAACTCGAAGCCTCCCAAGCCGCCTATGAAGTCGGCTACGAAAGCCCCTCCCAGTTCAGCCGCGAATACAGCCGCATGTTCGGCGCACCACCGATGAAAGACATCAAACAACTGATGGCCTCGGGCATGGTGTAAGCACCAGCTCGGGTCAGTGCCAGCCGAGTTTGGCAGAATGTATTGGCGAGTACGCCGCCAGGCGAACCGCGTAATACATCGAATGGCTTGATGTAATACGCCTTCGGCTATTACATCCTACGTCACTACGACCAAATGATCGCCGGACACGCCCGCAGCCAGGGGCTGATACTGGTGACCAATAACCTCAGGGAGTTTGAACGAGTGCCGGGATTGCGGGTGGAAGATTGGGTGGATTGAGGTAGACGATATCGGAGTTTTGTAGGATGTATTAGCGTGTACGCCACCAGGCGAACCGAATAATACATCGAATGGTTTGATGGATTACGCCCCAGCCGGGCGACGCTCGGCTAAACCACCCTGCGGTGCGGAAATCCAGCAACAAGGCCACTAACGCCCGAATCCGCCGCGCATCAGCGTGCTGATATCGGCTGCCGCTTTGTGCATGGCGGGTAACAGGCTTTCGGCAACGGCTGCGGTCAGGCGGTCCGAGGTGCCGGAAATGGTGATGCAGGCGGAGACTTCGCCGTTTTCGTAGATCGCCACCGATACCGCCAACAGTCCGAACTGCCATTCGTCGCGCACAATCACATGACCGCTGTGACGAATGTTGTGCAGGCGCTCCCGCAGAACGTCGGCGGACGTCATGGATTTTGGTGTCGCCGGAACCAGATTATTGGCAAAGTTCTCGATCACCTCACTAGCCTGATGCGCCAGCAATACCAGCCCGACAGAGGTGCAGGTGGCCGCTGAGCGCAGGCTGTATTTGGTGAACAATTGCAGCGGGTGGTTGAGTGCGCTTTCGACGCTTTTGATCATCAGCGGCGCTGTATGAAATTCAATTCTATATTTCAGAATTTAAGTTCATCCTTGCCCAATCAAAATAAACCCTAATCAAAATAAAAGCAGAGGAACCGCCGATGTATGAATTCATGGATTACCAATCAAACGATGGCATCGCCACCATTGCCCTGAATCGGGCGGACAAGCGTAACGCCATCTCGTTCCGCATGGCGGCGGAACTGCGTGATTGCTTCAAACGTTTTGCCGCCAGTGATGATCGGGTGGCGGTGCTGGTATCCAACGATGAGCGCGTGTTTTGTGCGGGAGCCGACCTGTTCGAGCCACCGGAAAATATCTGGGAAGCCATTCCGGAAATCGGTTTCCAGACCGACAAACCCATCATCGTGGCCGCTAACCAGAAGGTCATTGGTATTGGGGTATCACTGGTGTCGATGTGCGACTTCATCGTGGTGAGTGACGAAACCGTCTTCAACTACCCGGAAGCCAAGCTGGGCTTCTCCAACGGCCTGATTATCGGCGCGGTGAAACGCATGCCTGCCCGTCTGGCCATGGAAATGATCATGCTGGCCGAGCCCATCAGTGGCCAGCGCGCCTACGATGTCGGCTTTGCCAACCGTCTGGTGGCACCGGGCAAGGAACGTGAAGAAGCCATGCGTATGGCGCGTATTCTGGCCGACAACGCACCGCTGGTGGTGCAGTACAGCAAACGCATGTGCCTGGACGCCATGGGCAAAACCCCGACCGAAATCCAGTACCAGACCCGCCTGCAAAGCGACCGCATGATGTTCAGCGAAGACGCCGATCGTGGCATGGAAGCCTGGCGCAGCAAAACCAGACCGGTCTTCGAAGGCCGCTGATCAACAACAGCCCTCCAGGATGGCCACCGGTTCTCACCGACGGTGGCTGCTGATACTGACACCCGCCAGCGTCGGCTTCAGTCCGTTACTGCAGCTCACCGTCCACAAACGCGGCCAGAATATCCATCACCTGCTCCTGCTCGGCGGATGGATTCTGAATGCCTTCCATCGCCGCCAGCTTCACACGGGCGGCCTCTTTTATCAGTTCCGACTCTTCTTCCGTCAGATCGTGAATCAGGGTTTGCCAGGCATTGATCTGCAAATCCGCCGTTTCATCCGGGTCGTAACCGTTGTCCGGTTCTACCGAGAGATAACAGAGCAGATCCATCAGGATGGTCGTCAGATTGTTCATGAGTAATCCCCTGGATACATAAAACGGCCAGTTAAACGGCTATGCCATGTCGGGTCAATCTGAAGATCAGGCACATTTCATGTATCAACGGTGATTTTTTGCCGAGGGGCGTGGGAACACAAAACACTCTCGCTCACCGTTTGCGTATCAAACCTTCCTGCGCCACCGACGCCACCAGCTCACCGCTAGCACTGAAAATCTGCCCCCGACAGAACCCTCGCCCACCACTGGCACTCGGGCTGTCGATGCAATACAGCAACCACTCATCCATCCGGAACGGGCGATGAAACCAGATGCTGTGATCAAGACTCGCGACCTGCATATCCTTTTGATACACCGACACCCCATGCGGATACAACGCCGTGGTAATCAGGTTGAAATCCGAGGCATACGCCAGCAACGAGGTATGCTCGCGCACACTGCCGCCGAGCATGTCATCGGCACGCATCCACACCACCTTTTCCGGGGCGCGGGCTTCAGGCGAGAAAATATTGACCGGGTTCAACACCCGCATTTCGATGGGCTTGTCGGCAGTGTAGAGCGGCCGCAAACGTTCTGGGAAGTGATCGCGCCACTGACGCGCCAGCTCCACCTGCGAGGCAATACCCTCCGGGCCGGGCACATCCGGCTTGATGGTCTGATGCTCGAAGCCGTCTTCCGGCCGATGGAACGAACAGATCATCGACAGCAGTGCCTTGCCTTTCTGACTGACGATAACCTGCCGATTGGCGAAGCTGCGGCCATCGCGCAGCAGTGACACCTCCAGCTCGATGCTTTCAGTCACCGAACCAGGGCGCAGAAAATAGGCGTGCAGGGAGTTGGGCCACCAGCCCTGCCCCGAATCACCGGGCAAGGTTTGCATGGCAGCAGATAACCCCTGCCCCAGCACCTGCCCACCAAACAGACTGCGAAAGCCGAGATCCTGACAGCGGCCCCGGAAACGATTCATACCAATCGCCTCCAGCCCCAAAAGATCCAGCAATTCATCCAGAACGTTACTCATGCCATTCATGCCCCTGCAGCAATGACCCCGCCACATTGCACTCCACGGCACCGGCAAGATCATGACGCTGTTATTGTTATGGTTATCAATTCTTGTCTGGCAGCTTGCGCAATCGCACAAAATACGAACATCGCGCCGACTTTACCGTATAATGCCCGGCTTTTTCGAACGCGAACCTAACGTACCGAGCGCAGAGCTTACCCACAAATATGTCCGACTTGTACCAGCACGGGGTCGACCCCGAACGCTACGCCGAACTTCTGGAACAAAAGAGCCAACGGCTGCAAAGCCTGATGGCGGAGTTCAACCCACCCGCCGTTGAAGTTCACGCCAGCGCGCCCAGCCACTTCCGTCTGCGTGCCGAATTCCGGCTGTGGCACACGGCTGAACGTTGCTTTTACGCCATGTTTGAACCGGGTGATCGCAGCAAGGTTTACGAGGTCCGCGAATTCCCGATTGCCGCTCCGCTGATCAACCGCCTGATGCAGGAGCTGCTCGACCAGCTGCACCAGCATCACATCCTGCGTCATCGCCTGTTTCAGGTAGAGTTTCTGACCACCCTCAGTGGCGACGCCCTGATCACGCTGATCTACCACAAAAAACTCGAAGACGAATGGCAAGAAGCCGCACGCCAGCTGATGGCCACCCTCGGTTTCCCGGTGATTGGCCGCTCCAAAAAACAGAAGATCGTGCTGGATCGTGACTACGTGAACGAGTGCCTGCCGGTTGATGGCCTGCAGCTCCACTATCGCCAGATTGAAGGCGGCTTCACACAGCCAAACGGCGGCATGAACTGCCGCATGTTGTCATGGGCGCGTGAATGCCTGACCGGGATGGGTGGAGACTTGCTGGAGCTTTACTGCGGTAACGGCAACTTCTCGATTGCACTGGCCGACCGCTTTGAGCGCGTACTGGCCACCGAGATTTCCAAAACCTCGGTTGCAGCCGCCCAGATTAATATAGCCAAAAATGAGATCGACAATCTGATTATTGCCAGACTGTCGAGCGAAGAATTTGTGACCGCCCTGCGTGGCGAACAACAATTCGAACGCCTGAAAGGTGTTGATCTGGCGTCTTATGATTTCCGTACCGTTCTGGTCGACCCGCCACGCGCCGGTCTCGACGACGAATCCGTGCGCCAGACCCAGGGTTACGACAACATTCTGTACATTTCCTGTAACCCGGAAACCCTGCAACAGAACCTGCAGGTGTTAACCACCACTCACGACATTGTACGTCTGGCCCTGTTTGACCAGTTCCCGTACACCGAACACATTGAAACCGGCGTGTTGCTGCGTCGTCGCCACGGAGCCAGTTCATGACCGCATCCAGTTTCGCCTCGCTGCCACTGCCGGCCGCCCTGCTCGAAAACCTCGACAGCCTTGGTTACAAGGAAATGACCGCCATCCAGCAGCAGGCCCTGCCGCTGGCGCTGGAAGGTCACGACCTGATTGCCCAGGCACGCACCGGTTCCGGTAAAACCGCCAGCTTCGGCCTGCCATTGCTGCTCGGTATCAACCCGCGCTTCTTTGGCTGTCAGGGTCTGGTGTTGTGCCCAACCCGCGAACTGGCCACCCAGGTAGCCACCGAGCTGCGGCGCCTGGCGCGTTTCCAACCCAACGTAAAAATTGTCGTACTGTGTGGTGGCGTCTCCATCGGACCACAAATCGCCTCGCTGGAGCACGGCGCGCATATCGTGGTGGGCACACCGGGCCGCATCAAGGATCACCTGCGCAAGAACACCCTGCGCATTGATGAAGTGCAGATGCTGGTGCTGGACGAAGCCGACCGTATGCTCGACATGGGCTTCACCGAAGACATTCACCACATCATTGGCCACACCCCGGAAGACCGCCAGACCCTGCTGTTCTCCGCTACTTACCCAGACAACATTCAGCAGCTGAGCGCGCGCATCCAGCAGGAGCCAAAATCGGTCAAAGTTGAATCCTTGCACACCGCCAGCAGCATTCGTCAGGCGTTTGTGCTGACCGAACGCGACCAGCGCCTGGGCACTCTCGAACGCGTACTGGCCAACTACAACCTGCAGCAAGCGGTGATCTTCTGTAACACCCGTCAGACCACCGAAGAAACCGCCCGTCACCTGAAAGACCTCGGCTACATCGCCCTGCCGATTCACGGTGATATGGAACAACGCGAGCGTGATCAGGTGTTAACCTGCTTCAAACAGAACAGCGCCAACTTCCTGATCGCCACCGACGTTGCCGCCCGCGGCCTCGACGTTGACGACCTGCCAGCGGTAATCAACTACGAACTGCCACGCGATACCGAGGTGTACACCCACCGTATCGGTCGTACTGGCCGCGCCGGTAAAGAAGGTATCGCCATCAGCCTGGTGAGCAGCAGCGAAGACTACAAACAGAACGCCATTCGCGAACAGCAACAGGCCGACATCCAGCTGATCAGCCCGGTTGAACTGGGTAACCGCAGCCTCAACCCGCAACGCCCGGCCATGGTTACCCTGTGTCTGGCAGCGGGTCGTAAAGACAAACTGCGCCCGGGCGACATCGTTGGCGCCCTCACCGCCGCTGGCGGTCTGGATGGTAATGAAATCGGCAAGATCGACGTGATGGACTTTGTCGCCTACGTCGCCGTGCCACGCCCACGCGCCAGCCTGGCATTAACCATGCTGACCAAAGGCAAAGTAAAAGGCCGCGCCATCAAGGCACGCAAGGTGTGATGCTCCAGTCTGGAGTCCAGAGAACAGCACCGTAGATGTATTAGCGTTGCGCCGTCAGGCGTAACGCGTAATACATCATCTGAATTAAATCTATCCAAGATGAGCTAGCCTGCTCCGTCATGCCGCCACCTTGTAACCCCACCCCTGTTAATGAGCACCTTGTTCGAGAATGGCTGTCATCGCCACCGGATTATGCTGGATCAACAGCAACAGCTTCTGAGTAGGACCCGTTGGATTACGGCGTCTGTTTTCCCAGCTTTTTACGGTTTCCACACTGGTGCCAATCAAAACAGCAAATTCGTCTCGACTGCGTCCTGTCGCCTCGCGAATCGCACGCACGTCGACGGTATCAAAGACATGAACAGCTTCAGGAGCCGGAGCTTTGACTCCTGTTTCAATCGCTACCATTTCTTCGGCACTGGCCAATAAATCGGCAAAAAGTTCGTCTTTCATTGAATGCCTCACTTAAGCTTTTCTACAACAGCCTTCAGCAGGTGTTTCTGTTCAGCGGTCAGGTTGTCAGCTTCATTTTTCGCGTAGATCAGTGCCAGATACACACGCCCCGTAGTCTCTGAACGGTTGTAATAGATCACTCTGACTCCGCCACTTTTGCCCGCCCCGGGACGGGACCAGCGCAACTTGCGAAAGCCTCCCGTACCAGATATCACCGGACCCAGCTCCGGATTGACAATAAGCGTTTGCTGCAACTCCCGGAACTCGTCATCGTCCATCAAGGTGCTACGGCGCTTCCTGAAACTTTCCAGTTCGATAAAGGTAATCACCCGGAACCTCCGTGTACAATGTACCCATGATAAGCACATACAGCCATCTTATCCAGCCAATACCCGGCACTCTGCCAATAAAGTCCACACCGTCTGAACCACCCGCTCCTTTCCTGTTGCATGTCTGCGCAATTATCCCTAAGGTTCACGCCCCTATCCGGACGGCTGACTTTCACGACAGAAACCACCAGCCTTACCACTCAAGCAAGGAACTGAAAACCATGGGATCTCTTAACTTTATCGGCGGTGAAAAAGGCGGCGTTGGCAAGTCAGTGCTGTCTCGTGTTCTGGCCCAGTACTTTATTGACCAGAAGAAACCATTCACCGGTTTCGACACCGACCGTTCCCACCAGTCTTTCCGTCGTTTCTACGAAGATTACGCCCACAAAACCGTGGTCGACAGTTACGAAAGCCTGGACCTGATTGGTGAGTGTTTTGCAGAAGATCCTGAGCACAGTGTGCTGATTGATCTGGCAGCACAGACGTTTGCTCCGGTAGCGCGTTGGGTGGAAGATTCAGACCTGTTTACCCTGTTTGATGAACTGGGTATTCAGGTGAACTTCTGGCACGTGATCGATGGCAGCAAGGATTCCGTTAACCTGCTGAACCACCTGTTCGACACCTACGGCGACAAGCCGAACTACATTCTGGTGCAGAACTACGGCCGTTGCTCCGACTTCTCCATTTTCGAACAGTCTGCCGAAAAAGCCCGCGCGGAAGAGCTGGGTGCCACCATCATCTCCATGCCGAAGCTGAACGAAGGCTCCATGCAGAAGATCGACCTGCACAACACCAGCTTCTGGAAAGCCATCAACAACAAGGGCGACAGCATTGAAACCCTGGGTATGCTGGAGCGTCAGCGTGTGAAAGTATGGCTGCAGAAGATGTACGACGTGCTGGATACCATCAGCCTGTAAGCCGGTTTGCCCTGCGCACGCCTCATAGAGAAAACTCGTACCGAAAGCGTATGGGGCAAAACCCGCTGTACAAAAAAAGGGGTAACACCGCGTGGTGTTACCCCTGAGCTATAACCAACATCTTGCTACTGACAACTTCAAACTATTCAAGCCAACGTCAAAACACTCAAACCAACGTCAAACAACCGCTCGTCAGAACAAACAAGCACTTCCCAACACTCGCACATCCACTTATTGAGCCACCCCGTCAGCCCAGCAACTGCAACATATCACCCGCATGGGCATTGGCTTGCGCCTGCATGGCCAGCTGCATCTGATCTTTTATCTGCGATGAACTCCACTCACTGGCCGCCTTGGCAATATCAGTATCCATAATCCGGCTTTGTGCGGCGGCGGTATTCAGTCGCCGTTCTGCCAGGTTATCGAGATTGCTATCAAGCCGGTTACTTAACGCGCCCAGCCCCGATTGCCGCTCACCTACCTGCGACAGCGCCAGATCCAGCGTCGACAGACTCATACTCGCAGCATCCGAGCTGCTGACGTCCAACGAAAACACCCCGGAATCTTTCAGAGTTTGCAGCAGATCACCGGTTGCCAGCTCGGTGGTATCACCGGCATTCGGGCCGGTCTGCAGCTGCATTGGCTGGCTGTTCTGAAACAGCGCCTGACCGTTGTAGTTGGCATCTTCCAGCAGGCTGGAGTTCTGTTCGTTAAGCTGATTGATCTCCGACTGGATCGCCGCCCGATCGGAATCATTGAGCGTGCCGTTACCCGCCTGCACAGCGAGTTCACGCATCCGCGACATATTGGAGGTCAAAGTATCCAGCGCACCGCTGGCGGTTTGCACCATCGACACACCGTCCATACTGTTGCGGGCCGCCATATCCATACCACTCAGCTGCGCCGACATCCGCGAGCCAATGGCCATGCCGGCGGCGTCACCGGCCGCACTTGAAATACGTTGCCCGGACGACAACTGCTGCGCACTGGCCTGAGTACTGGCAGACGCGCCTGAATAAGAAGAATAACTGGCAGAGAGGGAGCCGACGTCACTCATGTGGAACACCCCTGTTTAATCTTTGTACAGCATATCACCGGTGGCCGTACCAGACTGTCAGCGCTTGAATCACATTGTGACAGCCTGTTGCGAAACTGTATCTACGCCAACTGGCTCGCATTTTCGGACGTCGGACGTCGGACGTCGGACGTCGGACGTCGGACGAACAGCATCCATCAACGCCGGGAACAACCGCCACGCCATCGCGGCCAACGGCGCGCTCCTACCACAAAACCGCTCTCGCCCAGCGCAGCTGGCTGCACAATGCCCATCTGGGCGAGCCGGAACTCACCGCAATGGCCGACCCAGCCGGGGCATGGATGCCCCGCCAGCCCCGTTGGCACAGGGACGTGCCATCAGGCCGGGGTCGAACAGCCGTTGTCGGTGAATTTCGGAGAAACGAGCCCAGTCGGGCAAAAGCAGGGGGAGGCCCGCCCGGCCGGGGGACAAGGTCCCTCAGGAGGGCAAAAGGCCAAGCCAATTAACAAGCCGAGTAGCCGCAAAGCGCCAGACGCCAGACGCCAGACGTCGGACGTCGGACGTCGGACGAACAGCATCCAGACCCACACCTCCAGCACAACATTCCCACGCAGGAGCGTGGGAACGAGAATTAACACCGTTTTCACCCAGCGCAGCTGGCCACCGTTAAATGCCCATCTGGGCGAGCCGGAATTCACCGCAATGGCCGACCCGGCCGGGGCATGGATGCCCCGCAAGGCCCGTTGGCACAAGGACGTGCCATCGGGCCGGGGTCGAAACGCCATTGTCGGTGAATTTCGGAGAAACGAGCCCAGTCGGGCAAAAGCAGGGGGAGGCCCGCCCGGCCGGGGGACAAGGTCCCCCTGGAGGGCAAGCAGCCTGGCCACTTAACAAACCGAGTAGCCGCAAAGCGCCAGACGTCGGACGTCGGACGTCGGACGAGCAGCATTCATCAACACACCGATTTTGCCCAGCGCAGCTGGCTGCACAATGCCCATCTGGGCGAGCCGGAATTCACCGCAATGGCCGACCCGGCCGGGGCATGGATGCCCCGCAAGGCCAGTTGGTACAGGGATGTACCATCTGGCCGGGGTCGAAAGCCGTTGTCGGTGAATTTCGGAGAAACGAGCCCAGTCGGGCAAAAGCAGGGGGAGGCCCGCCCGGCCGGGGGACAAGGTCCCCCAGGAGGGCAAGCAGTCTGGCCAATTAACAAGCCGAGTAGCCGTCAGACAAGCCCCTCAGGAGGGCAAGCGACCTGGCCAATTAACAAACCGAGTAGCCGTCAGACGCCAGATCCGATCGCGGCCCGGCCAGCCGCCAGCGTTACCGGCTTTCTTCCGAGGTTTTGGCATCCGCAAAGATAAACTCATCTTCCTCTTTGTGTTTACCCAGTAAACGCGGACGTTCAATCAGGAAATACAACACCAGACCAATCACCACCGCATACACAGTGGACTTTGGATCAGGCATGGCCAACGTCACCGCCACGATACCAGCAACGCCGCGCTCGGCTGAGTTTTTCAACTGCTCCATCCCCACCATGATGCAGATGTAAGCGGTCAGCACCAGCGTCAGCGACAGCGCAATTGGCAGCACGGGTTTGAACATGGAAACCAGCGGCAGGCAGAACAGCGCCAGGAAACCGGTTACCCAGAACGTACCACCACCACTGTAGATAGAATCCATCGCCTTGCGGCCCATCGCGTAACGTTCGGCTACGGTTGCATGCGCGGCGGTGAACAGCGGGCCAGACAGGCCAGGCCACGGTGCCAGGAAGGCATGCAGGGCATTACGAATAGCGGTCACCACGTGAATGCGGTCAACGCTGATTTCGATCTGTTCATCCGGGCGTTCACGATCCACACGCGCCACCAGCGTGGTGCCGACCAGAATGTCACCAAAGGCAATCACATAGGCGATCAGTGCGGTTGGAATCGCCAGCAGGAACATATCCAGCTCCGGGAAACCGATGCTCATGATCAGATATTGCGACATCAGCTCGAAATCCGGATGGGTAATACCCCACTGGATATCCGGCAGCGGGTATTCACCCACAATCCAGCCAATCGCCATGGCCACCAGCATACCTGGCACCATACCGAAGTTGGCGATCTTACGGGCAAAGGCCGATTGCTCCACCACGTTTTTGAACGACAGCGAAAACAGGATATAGGCGGCAACAATGGAACCGGCAATCAGGGAAATCGGTGTATTGTCGATACGACCACCGGCTTTTAATTCACCCATCATGGCGGCGATACCGGCACCGATAATAATCCCCGACTTCAGCGAGTTCGGAATCACATTCACCAGTTTTGAACCCCAGCCGGTGAGGCCGAGAATCAGGAAAATCACCATAACCTCAATTTGCAGGGCAAACATGGCCTTGATGGCTTCCGGCCCCGGTTCATAACCGTTCAGAAACAGAATCACCACCGGAATCGCTGGTGTAATCCAGCCCGGCACCAGCGGCACACCCAGCAGCGCTGGCAGCATGTAACCAATACCGGCGATAAAACAGAATGCGAGTGCGGCCTCGTAAGGCATACCCAGATATTTTTGCAGCAGCGGAATCATGGCCAGACCGACCACAAACATCACCAGCCCCTGCACCATCTCCGGAAACTCCCAGCGATAATGCACAAAGGGTAAACGTATTTTGAATGGCCCAGCCGGCCAATACGGATGTTCGGCGCCATCCTTGCGTTGTTGAATTGCCATATCGTCGATCTCTTTATCAGGTTTATTGTGTGATCAGGATCAACGCTAAAGAGTCCGACGCCGCGATTCGAGCCGGTATGTTTAAACTTTGGTCGAATAATTCGACCAATGTCCAATACAAAAAGAGCCACCCTGAAACATTTCGATATATTCAGGAATATTTGGATATGCTAGCGAAAAATCAGTGCAATATTCAGAAAAATTACCGACACATTCCGATTCCGGGGCGCGAATCGTGTGCGGCGACAAATACGCCCCCGAAAATACACTTCTACCCCCAAAACACTCCCGTACGAACGTCCGATTAAATCCCGACATCCGCAGCTTCTGCCAGCTGCTGAACCACATAGGTTTCAGTCAGCTCGGGTGAGCACATTTCGATAAACCGATAGGCGTACTGACGTAACAAATGGCCACGGCGAAGGGCCAGTTTGGTTTCGTTGACCGGAAACAGATGATTCGCAGCTAACAGGCGCAGGTTGTGGTCACGTTCGGCCGAAAACGCCACCGAGGCAATAATGCCAATGCCCAACCCCAGCTCGACATACGACTTGATCACGTCGGCATCCAGCGCCGACATCACCACATCCGGTGTTACGCCCGCATCGCGAAATGCCTGTTCAATACGACCACGACCGGTAAACCCTTCGTGATAGGTAATAATCGGATGTTCGGCAATCGCCTCCAGCGACAGCGTTTCGCCCCGCTCCAGCACCTGCAATGCCAGCGGATGACCAGCCGATACCACCACAGCGTGATGCCACTGATACAGCGGAAAAGCGGTTAACTGATCAAAATCCGCCAGCGCTTCCGTCGCCAGCGCAATGTCCGCCTCGCCCTGTTGCAGCATCCGCGCAATTTCTCCCGGACTGCCCTGATGCAATTTCAGGTGCACGCCCGGAAACTGCTGACGAAAGCGCGTCACCACCGCTGGTAACACATAACGCGCCTGAGTGTGGGTGGTAGCAATGGTGAGCTGACCGGTGTCTTGCTGACTGTACTGTTCAGCCAGATTACGGATGTTGCTGGCGTCCAGCAGCATACGTTCAACGATTTTCAGCATCTGCTGGCCCGGCTCGGTCAGCCCCAGCAAACGCTTACCCTTACGCACGTACAGCTCAACACCCAGCTCGTCTTCCAGATCCTTGATATGGCGCGAGACACCGGACTGTGAGGTAAACAGGGCATTGGCAACGTCGGTGAGATTAAAATCACGCCGCACGGTTTCGCGGATAATCCGCAACTGTTGAAAGTTCATGCCGTCTTGCCTCCTGGCAGGCCCGGATTGGATTCAAAAACTGCCAGCCGCGTGGGCAGCAGTCGTACATTCTGTCCTGCTTGCAAATCGAGTGCATACAGGCGGGAGTCTGGCAATTCCACCTCAAACCGCTGGCCGCTGAGGCTGTCGACACCGTCCAGCTCTACCCGCGCGCTGCTGCCAAAACGCAGCACCCGATCCACACGAGCAGCGATACCAGCACGGCTGTCGGTGTCGGTCACAATGTCCAGCTCATGGGGACGCACAAATGCCTGTACATCACTGCCGTGGCGAATGTCGTTGTGGCTGGCCGGGCTATGGGGCAAACGATCATCCCCTACCCGCACATGGCCTGCATCAAACTGGCCGTGAATCCGGTTAACCGAACCCAGGAAGCCATACACAAATGGCGTCGCAGGCTGGTTATACACCTGCTCGGGCGAGCCCACCTGCTCAACCTTGCCATGATCCATCAACACCACGCGGTCGGCTACTTCCAGCGCTTCTTCCTGATCGTGAGTCACAAAAATCGAGGTGATATGCAGCTCGTCGTGCAACTTGCGCAACCAGCGCCGCAGTTCCTTGCGCACCTGGGCATCCAGCGCGCCAAACGGTTCATCCAGCAGCAACACCCGAGGCTCAACCGCCAAGGCCCGTGCCAGCGCAATACGCTGGCGCTGACCACCGGACAACTGGGCCGGGAAGCGGTCGGCCAGCCAGGCCAGTTGCACCAGCTCCAGCAACTCCATGACCTTGCGTCTGATCGTCGCCTCATCCGGACGAGTGCTGCGCGGGCGCATTCTCAGGCCAAACGCGACGTTATCGAACACCGTCATGTGGCGGAACAAGGCATAGTGCTGAAACACAAAACCGACCTGACGCTCCCGCACATGGGTGTCGGAGGCATCGGCACCTTCCAACAACACCTGACCGGAGTCCGCCTGTTCAAGCCCGGCGATGATCCGCAACAGGGTGGTTTTGCCACAGCCCGACGGCCCCAGCAGTGCCACCAGCTCGCCAGCCGGAAAATCAAGGCTGACATTGGCCAGCGCGGTGAAGTCACCAAAACGTTTTTGCAGGTTGCGTACCTGGATACTCATGCTCAACTCCTCAGTGGCGATGGCCGCTGGTGTGGGTGCGATGTTCAACCCAGGTCTTGATCACCAGGGTCAGCAATGCCAGCAACGCCAGCAGGGAAGCCACCGCAAAGGCGGCCGCAAAGTTGTATTCGTTGTAGAGAATCTCGACGTGTAACGGCATGGTGTTGGTCAGGCCGCGGATATGGCCGGATACCACCGACACCGCACCAAATTCACCCATCGCCCGCGCATTACAGAGAATCACACCGTACAGCAGCCCCCATTTGATGTTGGGCAGAGTGACGTACCAGAACACCTGCCAACCACGCGCTCCCAGCACCACTGCGGCCTCTTCCTCTTCCTTGCCTTGTGCCTGCATCAGCGGAATCAGCTCGCGTGCAACAAACGGAAAAGTCACAAACACAGTCGCCAGCACAATGCCGGGCACGGCAAAAATGATGCGAATATCGTGTTCGGCCAGCCAGCTGCCAAACCAGCCATGCGCCCCAAACAGCAGCACATACATCAGGCCCACAATCACCGGCGACACCGAAAACGGCAGATCAATCAGGGTCAGCAGCAGGTGTTTGCCACGAAACTCGAAACGCGCAATCGCCCAGGCCGCCGCCACCCCGAACACCAGATTCAGCGGCAAGGCGATCAATGCCGTCAGCAAGGTCAGACGCACCGCCGCCAGCGCATCGGCATCGGCCAGCGCCGTCCAGTACACCTCCAGCCCTTTGCGTAACGCCTCCACAAACACGGCGATTAACGGCAACAACAGGAACAGACCAAAAAACACCAACGCCAGCGTTAACACCACGGCACGCACCCACGACTGCTCGGCGGTGGCGGAATTGCGTTCAAAACGGGTTTGCGACGAGGTTCGGCCACCCGGCAGGCTTGCAACAACCGCATTCATCAACGATTCCTCCCGGTGCGACGGGCCGTCCAGGCCTGCAGACCATTCACCAGCAACAACATCAGGAACGACAACAGCAACATCACCACCGCAATCGCCGTAGCACCGGCATAGTTGTATTGCTCCAGCTTGGTGATGATCATCAGCGGGGTAATTTCCGACACCATCGGAATGTTACCGGCGATAAAAATCACCGAACCGTACTCCCCCACCGCCCGCGCGAAGGCCAACGCAAAACCGGTTAACAAGGCGGGCAACAACACCGGCAACACCACATAACGGATGGTCTGCCAGCGACTGGCTCCCAGACTGGCCGCGGCTTCTTCAAACTCGCTGTCGAGGTCTTCCAGAATCGGCTGAACGGTACGCACCACAAACGGCAAACCGATAAACACCAGCGCCACCAGAATCCCCAGCGGCGTAAACGCCACCTTGATCCCGAGATCACCCTGAATAAACTGCCCCAGCCAGCCGTTCGGAGCATACAGAGCGGTCAGCGCGATCCCCGCCACGGCGGTCGGCAGCGCAAACGGCAGATCAACCAGGGCATCCACCAGCTTTTTGCCGGGGAACGAATAACGCACCAGCGCCCACGCCAGCAGCAGGCCAAACACCGTATTGATCAACGCCGCCAGCAGCGACGTGCCAAACGACAACCGGTACGACGCCAGCACCCGTGGCTCGGTAACAATCGCCCAGAACTCAACAAACGACAGGCTCATGGTTTTGGCGAACACCGCCGCCAGTGGCAGCAATACAATCAGCGACAGGTACACCAGCGTGTAACCCAACGACAGGCCAAAACCGGGTAAAACCGAATGTCGGGACAACCCGCTCATAACCGCTCCCTGACACCCGGCCGGGTGCTTTTTATAACTTCCAGATCTGACATAACCACCCCCTGATAACCAATTTCAAAAGTCTATCGATCGGCCTGCGGCGGTGGAAATAAGAAAAAATCACAAGCTTTGCCACAAAACAGCTAATGCTGGGGCGTCTGACGTCTGACGTCTGACGAACAGCATCCACCAGCACACCAATTTTGCCCAGCGCAGCTGGCTACAAAATGCCCATCTGGGCGAGCCGGAATTCACCGCAATGGCCGACCCGGCCGGGGCATGGATGCCCCGCAAGGCCCGTTGGCACAGGGATGTGCCATCGGGCCGGGGTCGAAACGCCGTTGTCGGTGAATTTCGGAGGCACGAGCCCAGCAGGGCAAAAGCAGGGGGAGGCCCGCCCGGCCGGGGGACAAGGTCCCCCAGGAGGGCAAGCGGCCAGGCAAATTAAAAAGCCGAGCAGCTGCCAGAAGTCGGACGTCGGACGTCGGACGTCGGACGTCGGACGAACAGTATCCACCAGCACACCGATGTCACCCACCAAAGGTGGCTACAAAATGCCCATCTGGGCGAGCCGGAATTCACCGCAATGGCCGACCCGGCCGGGGCATGGATGCCCTGCAAGGCCCGTTGGCACAAGGACGTGCCATCGGGCCGGGGTCGAAACGCCGTTGTCGGTGAATTTCGGAGACACGAGCCCAGCAGGGCAAAAGCAGGGGGAGGCCCGCCCGGCCGGGGGACAAGGTCCCCCAGGAGGGCAAGCGGCCGGGCCAATTAACAAGCCGAGCAGCCGCCAGAAGTCGGACGAACAGCATCCACCAGCACACCAATTTTGCCCAGCGCAGCTGGCTGCCCAATGCCCATCTGGGCGAGCCGGGATTCATCGCAACGGCCGACCCAGCCGGGGCATGGATGCCCCGCAAGGCCCGTTGGCACAGGGATGTGCCATCGGGCCGGGGTCGAAACGCCGTTGTCGGTGAATTTCGGAGGCACGAGCCCAGCAGGGCAAAAGCAGGGGGAGGCCCGCCCGGCCGGGGGACAAGGTCCCCCAGGAGGGCAAGCGGCCTGGCAAATTAAAAAGCCGTGCAGGTCGTGCAATTATCGAATGCAGTTATCGAATGCAGGAACGCAACGCAGGAATGCCGCATACAAAAAAGCCACCGGGGAGTTGCCTCCGCGGTGGCTGTTGCATCGCCATATTGATGTGCTCCTGTCAGGAATAAAACCGCACCGGTTGCTGTCGATCGACCAGACGACTGCGGGTCACCAGATCAGTGTTGGCCAGCAAATCGGTTATCCACGGCCACGGGCCATAACCGGAATCGGCATTGATATGACCCGCCAGGCCAGCGTCGTAGAACGACAACCGCCAGCGTTCGGCCAACGCCGCAGCATCATCCAGCGCCATCCACGGGTCGTTACGACTGCCCACCAGAACCCCCGGAACACCCAGCCCGTTTAGCGGCAGATGCTGATCCACACCCTTGGCAAAGGCGCGCCAGTGGGTACGCTTGCCCCATACCGAAAACCGTTGTGGATCGGCCGGTGCCACCATCACCACACCCGCGACTTTTTGCGGGCACTGCTCCACCGCCACGGCGGCAGCCAGACAACCAAAGCTGTGTGCCACCACTGTCACCGGCTCACGCGCCGCCAACAACTCATCACGAATGGCACGCGCCCAGCGGAATAACACCGGCCGCTGCCAATCAACACCGGTCAACCGGCGACTATCGGTATGTTGCTGGTGCAACCAGCTTTGCCAATGAGCCGCTCCGCTGCCCTGATAACCGGGCACAATCAGAATCGACATAACATCCCCCTTAACTCGGTGCAAAGCTGGCCAGCGCCACTTCGGTGGATTTAAACAGGGCAATCACCTGACTGCCGGGCCGTAAACCGAGTTCATCGATCGAACCGGTGGTAATAATGGATGTAATCAGACCGCTGCCGATGTCCACTTCAACTTCCGACACCACATCACCTCGCCGAATGCGTTTGATGGTGCCCTGAAACTGGTTACGTACGTTGATCGCCTTGATGGTCATGCAAAATCTCCTGGCCGGGCCAGCACCCGGCGGCTTGAATCGTTGGATAGAAATGTCGAATTAACGTGGCTGATAAATCGTGTCGAAGATGCCACCGTCCGCGAAATGCTCGCGCTGGGCTTTGTCCCAACCACCAAAGGCTTCATCAATGGTGAAGGTCCGGATCGCCGGAAAACGTGCGACGTCTTGCGGATCGGCCAGCGCTGGTAAGGCCGGACGGTAATAATGCTGCGCCGCCAGACGCTGCCCGGCCGGTGAATACAGGTAAGAGACATACGCCTGTGCCACTTCCAGCGTGCCGTGTTTGCGGGCGTTTTCATCCACCACCGCCACTGGTGGTTCCGCCAGAATCGACACCGACGGCACTACAATTTCAAACTGGTCAGGGCCCAGCTCGTTAATCGCCAGGAACGCCTCGTTTTCCCATGCCAGCAACACGTCACCAATGCCACGCTGCACAAAGGTATTGGTGGCACCACGGGCACCGGAATCCAGCACCGGCACGTGCTGATACAACTTGGTCACGAAATCACGAGCACGGGATTCCGAACCGTAGGTCTGACGCGCAAATCCCCATGCCGCCAGATGGTTCCAGCGTGCACCGCCCGAGGTTTTCGGGTTCGGCGTAATCACCTCAACCCCCGGCGCAATCAGATCACCCCAGTCCTTGATGCCTTTGGGATTGCCCTTGCGCACCAGAAACACAATGGTCGAGGTATAAGGCGAACTGTTCTGTGGCAAACGGGCCTGCCAGTCCTTCGCCAGCTTGCCGGTTTCCTGGCCGATCACATCAATGTCATAGGCCAGCGCCAGCGTCACCACATCGGCCTCAAGGCCATCAATCACCGCCCGTGCCTGCTTACCCGAACCACCATGCGACTGCCGAAAGGTCAGGGAGTCGTCGCTACGGGTTTTCCAGTAACGGGCAAACTCGGCGTTGTAGTCCTGATACAACTCGCGGGTCGGATCATAAGAAACGTTCAGCAACTCCAACTGCGCCGCCTGAGCAGGCAACGAACCCGCCAGCACACTCACCACCACTGCCGCAGCCGCCAGCTTTTTATCAAATGCAAATACCATATTCAGACTCCTGTCGATATCACTCAAAACGAAACCGCAACAGCGGGTTTTATATTCAAATCAGCAACCGGCGCAGATATACGAAAACTCGAATCATCATTCGCAGCAACCGTCACCGATAACGTTAACGAATCAACAGAGGCACAGACTTCAGCACAGACAGCCCTCATCAAATAGCCACCGACTTCAGGAGAGGAAATAGTCGTTTTATCCGACACCCCAAAGGCGCCACCAATCAGCACCACCAGCAAAACCGCCGCGATAACCCGCAAATGATTTACTGAATAACGTAGCCGCATATAAACAACACTCACCACCGTGCTCCCGTTGATCGAATAAGCACAGTTTGGCAAAGGCGCTATAACGAACAAACCAATTTAAAATGGAATGCTTATGCAAAAAATGGCAGAAGGAGAATTCAAGTCGGGTCGAGCGTCGAGCGTCGGACGTCGGGTGTCGGGTGTCGGGTGTCGGGTGTCGGGTGTCGGGTGTCGGGTGTCGGGTGTCGAGCGTCGAGCGTATGGAAAAAATGTGCTCCTGAGTTCGATGCAGAGACCTTGATCCAGTAAAGGTCAGTTTTTTCTGCTCCAAGGCTGCATCCATTCAGCCGCATGAAGCGAATAATCTGGTTCAAAAACGGACCGTTCCCCATGAACCTCCCCCTCCTGAAGAGCTGTATGGATAACCAGCATAATCAGGAAAAAGAAAAAACCATGCCCGTATTTCCAGAGCGGTTGCGCGTTTTTCCGGATGCTGTTAGCGTAACTCCATGAAGTTCAAAGGTTTTGCGTTTTTGGCGCAAAATTAATGCGCACGTTAAACCAGAAAAACGAGCATGCGTGTATTTCCAGGGAGGAGAGTTTGATGAAAATGGAAATTACCAATCGATTCAAATTCCTACCATCCTTTTGCAACAAATAACGCCACCAGAAAAACGCGCATGCGCATGAATAAACTGTTAAATGACTATTCGATATTTATAGGAATTCGATGAAAGGTAAAATCACTCAATGGAATGATGATAAAGGTTTTGGCTTTATTACTCCTGATGATAATTCAGACAAGATCTTCTTCCATATCTCTGTTGTTAATCCAAAAAATAGAAGACCTCAAATCAATGATGCTGTGCTATTCGAGGCTACAGTAGATAATCAGCAAAGAATGAGAGCAACAGAAGTCTACTATGAAGGTTTGACGCTTCGCCCTATCAAATCAGTTTCTAAGCAAAATTATCAAAGCCATCATCAATCAAATGACAAAAAGATCATTCTTGAACCCGCCAGAAAAACAGGTCTTGATTATGTCTTTTTAGTTATTGCCATCATATTGATCGCTGTGGCTGGGTTTAGTTATTTTAATTCTAAAAATCTGACAACGGCCATTCCGTTCGCACTACCAGCAATTATATTTTTTGCCGTTTATAACCGCCAAAAAACACCTACAAGTAAATTATTTACCTGCGCTCGTTGTCGTTGCAATGTTCCGTTTGATAATCGCACTATTCGTGCATGGAACATGGGTACGCTGAAACTTTACTGTTCAAATTGCCATGCTGAATGGTTACGTAACCGTGAGATTACAGATGATGCTTCTTACTCGGCTTCGAGCCGCAGCGGTGGTTGCCTTGGCGCTCTAGCAATGATGGTAGCCATTCCAGTTAGTTTATTCACTATTGCGCATTGGCTGAGTTGATCGTCATTTAACAAAAACTTGAAACTGGACGGCACTACGTGCCGCCATTTAAGTCAAAGTTGAAGCTGTAGAAAAAACCCTCTCAATGATCTTGCCCCGTTTTAACGGACACCTTTTACAACATAGCAACCGTTAAGACCGGCGCTGCCCACCGGAGGTGGCTGCCAATTGCCCATTGGGCGAGCCGGAATTCACCGCAATGGCCGACCCGGCCGGGGCATGGATGCCCCGCCAGGCCAGTTGGTACAGGGATGTACCATCTGGCCGGGGTCGAAAAGCCATTGTCGGGGAATTTCGGAAATACGAGCCCAGTCGGGCAAAAGCAGGGGGAGGCCCGCCCGGCCGGGGGACAAGGTCCCCCAAGAGGGCAAGCGACCTGGCCAATTAACAAGCCGAGTAGCCGCGAAGCGTCAGACGTCTGACGAACAGCATCCATAAACACCGCGCATAACCGCCACGCCATCGCGGCCAACGGCGCGCTCCTACCACAAAACCGCTCTCGCCCAGCGCAGCTGGCTGCCAAATGCCCATCTGGGCGAGCCGGGATTCACCGCGATGGCCGACCCGGCCGGGGCATGGATGCCCCGCTAGCTCAGGTGGCACAGGGATGTGCCATCTGAGCGGGGTCGAAAAGCCATTGTCGGGGAATTTCGGAGAAACGAGCCCAGCAGGGCTAAGCAGGGGGAGGCCCGCCCGGCCGGGGGACAAGGTCCCCCAAGAGGGCAAGCGGCCTGGCCAATTAACAAGCGGAGTAGCAGTCAGCAGACGTCGGACAAACAGCATCCACCAGCACACCGATTTCACCCACCGAAGGTGGCCACCAAATGCCCATTGGGCGAGCCGGAATTCACCGCAATGGCCGACCCGGCCGGGGCATGGATGCCCCGCCAGGCCAGTTGGTACAGGGATGTACCATCTGGCCGGGGTCGAAAAGCCATTGTCGGTGAAGACCGGAGAAACGAGCCCAGTCGGGCAAAAGCAGGGGGAGGCCCGCCCGGCCGGGGGACAAGGTCCCCCAAGAGGGCAAGCGGCCTGGCCAATTAACAAGCGGAGTAGCCGCGAAGCGCCAAGCATAGGACGTCGGACGTCGGACGTCTGACGTCTGACGTCTGACGTCTGACGTCTGACGAACAGCATCCATCAACACCGCGTATAACCGCCACGCTATCGCGGCTAACAGCCGTTCCTACAAGAGAATGCCGTTTTCACTCAGCGGGCCTCTACCTCAATACCCCGGATAAATCGCCTCGGCATACAACTGCAAATCCTGCAGCCACCCCATCTTGCGAGGATCGTGCGCCACCTGCTGAGCAGCCAGCTGCAGCTCTTTGGCAAACTGCTCGAAGTTCAGCGCCGGAATATCACTGCGGGTATGAAACAGGCGCTCCTGACGATGCTGCTCCCAGCGCTCGCGTTCCTCACCATTCAGAGTCTCAGGCCAGCTGCGGGCGCGGAAACGGAACAGCAGGTCTTCGCCGCGTTTGTCCTTGAAGGCCTTGCCCCACCCGGCCAATGCCATTGGGCTGAGGGAATGCAGTTCGTTCATCAGCGCCTTGTCACCTGGGCCAAAAAAGCCTGAGTAGATACCGGCATCCACATCGCCGCTGTCGGCAAACTCACGACCACTGAACACCTGATGTAATTTGGCAGTGATATCCGGGCCGTTCACGATCATGGCGCGGTGGCGACGCAGGCGTTCGCCATCCAGATTCCAGCGTGCGGCCTGATCCGGGGTCAGGGTATTGGCAGGCGCAACCACCGGTGCCTTGTTGATGTGCAACTCTTTCATCGGCAAACGGCTGACGCCGTCTGGCAGTTCGTCGGCACGGGTAAATATGCGCTCGCGAATCTGGTCGGCGGTCAGTTCAAACAGCGGCGTCGGGTCCTGATTCAGGTCGAACACCACTACCGAATTCTTGTTGGTTGGATGCCAGCACAGCGGCACCACAATGGCCATACAACCCTGCTCCACCGGGAACATGCCCGATACATGCACCAGCGGTTTGTGCTGATGAACGTCGATCAGGTCACCAATGGCCTGTTTGCTGCGATTGTTATAAAGGTAACGGTAAAGCTTGGGCTGACGATCACGAATCAGGCGCGCCAGCGCGATGGTGGCACGCACGTCGGATACCGCATCGTGGGCCTTGCCGTGATCCAGACCATTGGCCGCCGTCAGCAGCTCCAGTCGGAAGCTGGTTTTGCCATCCACACCGGTTGGCCACTCAATGCCATCCGGGCGCAGGGCGTAGGCGCAACGCACCACGTCGAGCAAATCCCAGCGACTGTTGCCACCCTGCCACTCACGGGCGTACGGATCGTGGAAGTTGCGATACAGAATGTTGCGGGTGAACTCGTCGTCAAAACGGATGCTGTTGTAACCAGCACCACAGGTACCCGGCACGCTGAAGACACGGTTGATCTCGGCTGCGAACTCGGCTTCCGGCATACCGTTGCGATTGCAGTCCTGCGGGGTAATCCCGGTGGTCAGAACCGCTTGCGGGTGCGGCAAATAGTCATCCGCCTGGCGACAGAAAATCTCCACCGGTGGTTCGATCTCGTTGAGATCTTCATCGGTACGAATCGCCGCAAACTGGGCGGGACGATCCCACGCCGGGCTGGTACCAAAGGTTTCGTAGTCATGCCAGACAATGCTGTTCACAGGGGGCTCCCGAGATTCCGAAATAGCCGGCTGTGCCAATTTCACAGCCTTTTACAAACCGTGCATGGTATCACCAGATGCCTGCCAGTTCAGCGCCAGCAATGGCAAGCCCCGGAATGAAAAGGCTCTATACCCGGCTTCTGGCTCAATTCGATTCCACTTCCCTAACGGCGGCTGGTCTGTACAATGGTCGCGCCTCAATCCTCTCTGACAAGTGGTATGGATCTGCTCGATGGAATTTATCAAGAAGTTTTTGAAGCCCAAGTGGCAACACGCTAACCCTGACGTTCGCCGCCAGGCACTGAGCGAGCTCAACTCCGTCGAGCAGCTGCTGACTTTTATTGCCGCCGAAACTGTTGCCGATTTACGTCGTGCCGCCGTCGTGCGTATCCGTGACGAAGCCACTCTGGAAAACCTGCTGGGCCACAACCAGGATGACGTGCGTCAGACCGCTCGTGAGCACTGGCTGTCATTGCTGATGCCGGCAGGCCAGCGCCTCGATGGTATTAATAGCCAGACGCTGGTACGTATTGCCGGTCTGACCCAAGATCAGGATCTGCGTCTGCAAGCCATCGCCCTGATCTCTGACGAGCAGGAACGTTTCAACATCGCCAGCAGCCACCCGGTGGCGCGTGTGCGTCTGGCCGCCGCCGAAGGCATCCAGAAAGCTGAACTGCTGGTACAGCTGCAAGACATTGCCCAGGGCAAGGACAAAGCTGTCTATCGCCTGTGCAAGGATCGTCTGGCCGAATACAAGGCCGAAGAAGAAGCCCGAGCCGCTCAGGCCGAGCGCATCGAACAACTGTTCCAGCAGGTACGCCAGCTGAACCGTCTGGGTTATGGCCCGGACTTCAACGGTCGCCTGCAGGTCATCAGCAAGGCTTCTCAGGAGCTGAACGCCGCCATGAGTGCCGAGCGTCAGGCCGAGATGGCCAGCGAGCTTGCCAAAGCGGCCAGCGTGCTGCGTGAGCACGAAGAAGAAGAACGTCGCCTGGCAGAAAGCCGCGCCCGTGCCGAAGCGGCGGCTGAAGCCCAATTCCGTCTGCTGCTGGGTATGGAAGCACTGCTGGCCCAGGCCAATGCCTCCACCGTAGCAGAAGAACTGCATCAGCAAGCCCAGGATCTGGATCAGCAGTGGCGTGCCACTCTGGCGGATAACAAGCCATCTGCCGACAAGGCCCGTGCCTTCGAAAACGGCCTGCAAAGCGCTTTTGCCCTGCACTCCAGCCTGCAACAGCTGGCTGCCCACGGTGATGCCATTCAGGCTCTGCTGGCCCAGCCGCAAGCCGAAGACCTGCCATCCCTGCAAAAAACCGTGAAAGACGCCAGCCGCTTCCTGCAACAGATTCGCTGGCCCGATGCCCAGCCACGTCCGGAATTCCTGCGTGAACTGGCCGAACGCCAACTGCAGGCCGAAGCAGCTATCCGTGCCCTCGACCAGCAGCAAACCAACCGTATTGATGGCCTGCAACGCCAGATCGACCAGCTGGAACAACACATCCAGGACGGTCACCTGAAAGAAGCCAGCAAGCTGTACGGCCAGATCACCACCAATCTGCGTCAGGTCGACAGCCGTGCCACCCGCAACCTGCAACGTCAGGCCCGCTCGCTCGGTGCCCGTCTGAGCGAGATGCGCGACTGGCAGGGTTTTGTGACCACGCCGAAAAAAGAAGCCCTGTGCGAAGCCATGGAAGCCCTGGTCGGAGCCGATATTGCTCCGGACATTCTGGCCGACAAGATCCAGGCGATGCAGGACGAGTGGAAAACCCTCAACAGCACCCAACCCGACCGCGAACTGTGGGAACGTTTCCAGGCCGCCGGTGACCGTGCCTTTGAGCCTTGCCGTGAATACTTCGCCAGCGTGGCACGCGACCGCGAACTCAATGTTGAGCGTCGCAACCAGCTGATTGATGAACTGGATCGCTACGAAACCGGTCTCGACTGGGCCAATGCCGACTGGAAAGTCGTACAGAAAACCCTCGAAGCCGCCCGCGAAACCTTCCGTACCTATTCACCGGTGGAACGTGCTGCGCACAACAATACCCAGGAACGTTTCCGCGCCGTATGTGACCGTATCTACGCTCACGTGCAGAACGAATACGACCGCAATCTGGCCCGCAAGGCAGCCCTGACGGAAGAAGCGGCCGCCCAGATTGAAGCCGAAGACCTGACTGCCGCCATTGATGTGATCAAGCAGTTGCAGCAAGACTGGAAAGCCGTGGGGGTTACGCCACGCGCAGCCGATCAGAAGCTGTGGAAGCAATTCCGCACCCACTGTGATGCCGTATTCGCCCGTCTGGATCAGGCCCGCGCCGAACGCAAGGCCCGTCTGGACGATACCGTACTGCATGCCGAACAGCTGGTCGCCGAAGCCCTGGGTCTGTCCCAGCTGGAGCTGTCCGTTGCCGACAAGCTGTCGCGTCTGGAAGAACTGGAGCAGGAATTTGCCACTCTGGATCTGCCACGCGCCGCCTTCCAGCGTGTTCGCAAAGGCTTCACCGATGCGGCCAATGCTCTGGACGACCAGCAGCAGGAACAACAGAAACTGGCTGAACAGGCCCGCTGGCAGGGTGTGATTGACCGCCTGCAAGCACTGGCTGACAACAGCGCCAGTGACTGGGACAACGCCGCTGCACTGCCACGCGAATACCGTGACCTCGATTTCGAGCAAGCCTGGGCCCAGCGTGAAGAACTGAACAGCGAATCCGCCGCCGCCCGCGACCTGTGCATCCGTATGGAAGTGCTGGCCGGTATCGAAACCAGCGGTGCCGATCAGGCTCGTCGTATGGAGCTGCAGGTACAGCGTCTGGCTCAGGGGCTGGGTCAATCCCAGTCGGTGGATCAGGAACGTCAGGACCTGCTGCAACAATGGCTGACTACCAGCGCCAGTGCTGACCAGCAAGAGCGCTTCCTGCGCGGCTTCCGCGCCAGCCTGTAAGCTATCCCCGTGGTCGTGCATCCGTACGACCCGCTGGCATTGTCCCCCGCATGGGGGGACAATGCCTGACTCCAGCCAAGGAGTCAGTCTTATGGTTTTTCCTGTACTGCATCCCCGCCTGATATCCGCACGGGTACTGGCCACCAGCCTGTTGTGCAGCCTTGCTGCTTCCACCACCCTGCTCTCCAGCACCGCGCTTCTCTCCAGCACCGCCCTTTTATCCAGCCCAGCCAACGCTGCCGATCACCCGCGTAACCAGACCTTTACGGGCAACCAGATTATGGAATCCGACAGCAGTGTTGCGACGCCGGAAGTTCTGGCGACGGGCCTCAATCATCCCTGGGGAATGGCGTTTCTGGCCGATGGCCGTTTGCTGGTAACCGAACGCTCCGGCCAGTTGCGGGTATTAACGGCCACGAACAACCGCTGGCAAGTCAGCACTCCGGTTGCCGGGGTTCCGGAAGTATCGGCCATGGGTCAGGGCGGATTGCTGGATGTAGCGATCTGGCAAGACCGGGTATTCATGAGTTACTCCGAACCCGGCGAGCTGCTGAGCAACGGCACCGCCGTGATGTCGGCCCGCCTTGAAGGCGACAACACCAGTGGTTTCCGACTGGTCGACCAGCAGGTCATCTTCCGGCAGCAGCCGAAAAAACTCTCCACCGCCCACTTTGGTTCACGACTGGTATTCACCCCGGATGGTTATCTGTTTGTGACTCTTGGCGAACGCTTTCTGGCCCGCGACAGCGCCCAGACGCTGGATAACGACCTCGGCAAGGTAGTGCGGATTTACCCGGACGGCAGCGTGCCCAACGACAACCCGTTTGTGCACACAGCCGGTGCCCGCCCGGAAATCTGGTCTTACGGGCATCGCAACCCACAAGGCGCAGCGCTAAACCCGAGCACCGGCCAGTTATGGATTCATGAGCACGGCCCCAAAGGCGGCGACGAAATCAACATCATCCAGCCCGGCGCCAACTACGGCTGGCCACTGACCACCTGGGGCAAGGAATACACCGGCGGCGACATCGGCGAAGGCCCGATCAAGGCTGGCACCGAGTCACCACTGTTTTACTGGTTACCCTCAATCGCCCCCTCCGGCATGCTGTTTTACAGCGGCGACCGCTACCCCGGCTGGCATAACAACCTGCTGGTCGGCTCGCTGAAATTCCGGCAACTGGTACGACTGACACTGGACGGCGAAACCGTCAGCGGCGAAGAACGGCTGTTTGCCAACCGGATTGGCGAACGCATACGCGATGTGGAACAAGGACCGGACGGCCTGGTTTACCTGCTCACCGACGAAACCGACGGCAAACTGATTCGACTGCAACCGACAGAGCGCTGAATGTCGGGTGTCGGGTGTCGGGTGTCGGGTGTCGGGTGTCGGGTGTCGGGTGTCGGGTGTCGGGTGTCGGGTGTCGGGTGCGATTTTGTGGGCATAAATGCCCACGCTACAACAGAGCATCAATTTGAAACGATTTCACCCAGCGCAGCTGGCTGCAGAATGCCCATCTGGGCGAGCCGGTATTCACCGCAACGGCCGACCCAGCCGGGGCATGGATGCCCCGCAAGGCCAGTTGGTACAGGGATGTACCATCTGGCCGGGGTCGAACAGCCGTTGTCGGTGAATACCGGAGACACGAGCCCAGCAGAGCTAAGCAGGGGGACGGCCGCCCGGCCGGGGGACAAGGTCCCCCAGGCAGGGCCAGCAGCGTGGCCAATTAACAAGCCGAGTGGCCGCCAGACGCCAGACGCCAGACGCCAGACGCCAGGCGCGATTATCACTAAAAGTAGGCTGGTGCACAGCGAAGCGTGCCCAGCATCGGAGCCACGCCGCAACGCCATCGCGGCCAACGGCGCGCTCCTGCAACAGAGTATCCATAACACCGGTTTTGCCCAGCGCAGCTGGCTGCAGAATGCCCATCTGGGCGAGCCGGGATTCACCGCAACGGCCGACCCAGCCGGGGCATGGATGCCCCGCAAGGCCAGTTGGTACAGGGATGTACCATCTGGCCGGGGTCGAACAGCCGTTGTCGGTGAATACCGGAGACACGAGCCCAGCAGGGCCAAGCAGGGGGACGGCCGCCCGGCCGGGGGACAAGGTCCCCCAGGCAGGGCCAGCAGCATGTCCAATTAACAAGCCGAGTGGCCGCAAAGCGCCAGATCCGATCGCGGCCCGGCCAGATCCGATCAGCCCTCTTCGCCCTTGCGAATCAGAAAATGAAACTCGTTGTTCACTTCCTCACACTGCAGCAGCTCATGCCCCAGAAAATTGCAGAACTTCAGAAAGTCACGACGGGTAGAAGGATCCGTCGCCAATACCTCCACCAGCACTCCGGTCGGAACATCCGCCATCAGGTTGTGCAACATCATCACTGGCTCCGGGCAGTACAGACCACGGGCATCCAGTTGCTGGTATACGTCAGACATTCAATTCTCTCCGGCTGCTTCTGGCAGCACTTCATACAGTTCAAGCGGCAAGTTATCGGGATCGGCAAAAAAGGTAAAACGTCGCCCGGTCAGTTCATCAACCCTGATCGGCTCACATTCCACCCCATGCAACCGCAAATGGTGAACGTCGGCATCCAGATCGTCACTGGCAAACGCCAGATGGCGCAAGCCCTGCGCTTCCGGGTAACTTGGTCGCGCCGGTGCTCCGGGAAAACTGAACAACTCCAGCTGGCTGCCATCCGGCAAGGCCAGATCGAGCTTCCAGGAGTCGCGCGCCTGACGGTAGGTTTCAGCCAGTACCGTCAGCCCCAGAATCCGCTGGTAAAAATCCTTGCTGCGCGGGTAGTCCGCACAAATGATGGCTACATGGTGAATACCGGTCAGCATCGCCGACAACTCCTGTCAGGTTTTCTTGCGCGCTTTTTTCTTGCGCAAATAGTCTTTCACCGGGGTTTTACGGTCCGGCAAGGCGGCCGCAAAACGTTCCCGCAGCTCATCCACTTTCTCTTCTTTTTCCCGATGCATACGGGAATGGCGATGACGTTCACCGGCTTTGGCGAAGTCGATAACCTTGTCTGAATCAGACATCCGCAATACTCCTGAATCAGGGACCAGCCCACATAACCAGCCTTACCCGTGTAAGACCACGAGCTTTCAGGGCCGTTCCGGGCCTGCTCACAGGCACCAGAGCAGCCAGCCCTCTGCGGTTAATGGTAACATCCCGCTTCCGATGATCGAGCAAAAATACCGACAATTGCGCCCATGACCGACTCCACCAACGCCATTCCGTTGCCCATTGATGCCATGCTGGACGACATCCGCCAGCAACTGGCCCAGCACCCCAACCTGTTGCTGACCGCAGAACCCGGTGCCGGTAAAACCACCCGGGTGCCACTGGCGCTGATGGATGCCGACTGGCTCGACGGCCAACAGATTCTGCTGCTAGAGCCACGGCGACTGGCAGCCCGCAACGCGGCGCTGTTTATGGCCAGACAGCTGGGGGAAGCGGTCGGCGAGCGAGTCGGTTATCGCATTCGTCTGGAGCAGAAAAGCAGCGCCAGAACGCGGATTCTGGTGATCACCGAAGGGATTCTGACGCGAATGCTGCAGACTGACCCGGAACTGACCGGCGTTGGCTTGATCCTGTTCGACGAATTTCACGAACGCCATTTGCAGTCGGATCTGGCGCTGGCGCTGGCACATCAGAGCCAGCAGCTGCTACGTCCGGACCTGCGTCTGCTGGTGATGTCAGCCACCCTTGATACCGACAGCCTCAGCGCCGCACTCGATGCCCCTGCCCTGCATTGTCCGGGGCGTGGTTTTCCGGTGGTCACCCATTACCGGCCGGCTCGTAACAGTAACGAGCGCCTGGCCGAGCAGCTGTCCCGAGTATTACGGGAAGCTCTGAACGAACCGATTCCGACTGGCAGCCCTGGCCACGTGCTGATGTTTCTGCCCGGCACCGGGGATATTCGTCGCTTGCAGGAACTGCTGACCGAGCAGCAGCAACAAGGGCAATTGCCAGCACAGCTGGCGATTCTGCCGCTACACGGCCAGCTTGATGACAGTGCCCAGAAAGCCGCACTGGCACCCGCCCCTGAGGGGGTTCGCAAGGTGCTGCTGGCCACCAATATCGCCGAAAGCTCACTCACGCTTGACGGTGTTGCCCTGGTGATCGACTCTGGCCTGGAACGGCGGATGGAGTTCAGCCCGGCCAGTGGCCTCAGTGAATTGCAGACCCGCAATATCAGCCAGGCTTCTGCGACTCAGCGTGAAGGCCGTGCCGGACGCCAATGCCCCGGCCTGTGTTACCGGCTCTGGAGCGAAGGTGAACACAGCCGCCGCCCGGCTCATATCAGCCCGGAAATCGCCCAACAGGATCTGTCATCACTGTTGCTGGAGTTACTTACCTGGGGTGCTGCCGCCGATGAACTGCTGTGGTTAACACCACCACCGGCTCCGGCTCTGGCGCAAGCGTCCGACCTGTTACAACAGCTGGGTATCAGCGATGGCCAACAGCTGACGGATCATGGCCGCCAGTGTGCCGCCGCTGGTCTGGAGCCGCGCTGGGCACACGCCCTGCTGCTGTCAGGACGTTACGGCATGGGCCGTGCCGCCAGCGAACTGGTGGCCTTGATTCAGGATGGCCCACGCAACCCCGGTCATCAGGACGACCTCGACCAACGCCTGCATTACGCCCGCCAACAAGGATTCTGGCGCAGCCGTATTCAACCACTGGCGCAACGCTGGGCCGATGCCCTGAACCTGCCACCCCGCGACAGTAGCCCTCTACAACCAGCCTTGATCGCAGCCCTCGCCTTTCCGGACCGGATTGCCCGCTTGCGTGCGCCTTCAGGCTCCGGCAACAGTCGTTATCAGCTGGCCAACGGCAGCGGTGCGGAACTTGGGCAGGACTCGCGCCTGAACGACAGCCCGTGGCTGGCCATTGCCGAAATGACCGGTGGCAATCCGAATCGTATTCGTCTGGCAGTGGCACTGGACGACCAGCAGCTGGCGCAGCTGCAGGAATGGCAACCACATCTGTTCCGGGAAGTGCTGGATATTCGCTGGCTCGACAACGGCACCCTGCTCACCGAACAACAGCAACGCCTTGGCAAACTGGTCTGGAAAGCCCGCAAACTGGCCAGCCCGCAGCCGGAACAATGGCTCAGCATCTGGAAGAACTGGATGGCTGACAACCCGCAACAGGCGCTGGAATGCCTCGACTGGCAAGACAGCAGCCGCCAGTTACAGGCACGAATGGTGTTGGTGTATGAGTATTTGCAGGGATTTCCGACAGACAGCCAGCAACATATGCAATTCAGCAAATGGCCCGACTGCCGCAACGAGGCGCTCGCCCAACGCCTGTACGCCGTGCTGGAGCCCTGGCTCGACAAGGTCCGCAACCAGCGTGACCTCGCCCGCCTCGACTGGTTCGACATCCTCAAACAGCAACTCGACTGGGAGCAGCAACAACTCCTCGACCAGCTGGCACCGCTCACCATCAAAGTGCCCAGCGGCTCGCGTATCACGCTGGATTACTGTCAGGAAGCGCCGGTACTGGCGGTCAAACTGCAAGAGATGTTTGGTAGCACCCGCCACCCGACAATTCTCGATGGCCGATTGCCCGTGCTGGTGCACCTGTTATCACCGGCCCGACGACCAGTACAGATCACCCGCGACTTACCGGGCTTCTGGTCCAACTCCTACGCCGAAGTCCGCAAGGATTTACGCGGCCGTTATCCGAAACATCCATGGCCGGAAGACCCAACCGGAGCCGAAGCCACCGCATTAACCAGCAATGCACTGGCGCGCCAGAAACAGTCAGGGCAATAGCGCATTGGCGTCGGGCGTCGGGCGTCGGGCGTCGGGCGTCGGGCGTCGGGCGTCGGGCGAATATCATCCACCAGCACACCGATTTAGCCCAGCGCAGCTGGCTACCGAATGCCCATCTGGGCGAGCCGGGTTTCACCGCAACGGCCGACCCAGCCGGGGCATGGATGCCCCGCAAGGCCCGTTGGCACAGGGATGTGCCATCGGGCCGGGGTCGAAACGCCGTTGTCGGTGAAAACCGGGAATACGAGCCCAGTCGGGCAAAAGCAGGGGGAGGCCCGCCCGGCCGGGGGACAAGGTCCCCCAAGAGGGCAAGCGGAGTAGCCAATTAACAAGCGGTGTAGCCGCAAAGCGCCAGACGCCAGATCCGATCACATCCGGCCAGACATCAGATCCAATCGCGGCCCGGCCGCGCTTAACGATTCACCTTGGCAGAATATTCCTTCACCAGTGCCTTGGCCGACTTGTTACCAAGAGCCGCTGCCTTTTCAGCATCATCCAACGCTTTTTCATACTGATGGTTGCCATAATAAGCACGGGCACGCGCTTCAAGGCTGGCAGCATCTTCACCGTGACGGTCGATATACATCGACCAGTAACCCACGATTTCATCCCACTGGTAACGCCGCAACAGCAGTTGCTCCATCAGACGATAGTGTTTCAACTCGTCAGTGTGACCTTCAAAAGCGGCTTCCAGCTGTTGTTGGGCTTCCGAGAAACGCTGCAGATCGCTTAATGCCTGCGAGTATTCGTATACCGCATCACCGTTTTTAGGGCTCAGGCCAATTGCGGCTTCCAGAAAGGTCGCGGCTTCTTTGGCATCACCCGCTTTACGGGTTTGCTGTCCTTCCTTGACCAGAGCTTTCACCACTTGCTGACTGAATTCGGCCAACGGCAGGCTGGATGGATCAATTTTGCGGGCTCGTTGTAATTCAGATGCCGCATTGCGGTACTGGCCCATGGCCGCAAAGGCTTTGGCCTCCCCCACATACAGGCTGGAGTCAGCGGTGTTGTAACGGGCCGCCGACGAGAAATCCCGAATGGCATCCTCGTATTCACGCATCTCCAGCAACAGTTCAGCACGATGTTGGAAGAATTCGTGGTTATCACCCGCCGAGTTTATTGCACGGTTATAACGCTCAAGGGCAGCCTGGTTGTTACGCTGCTGGCGGGCCAGATCACCCATGTAGAGGTCGACATACCCCGGCAAAAACGCCAGCAGCGGATTCTGTTTGCTGCGTGCAGCCACACGCTTGGCATAATCTGCCATGGTACGCTCCGAACCACCAAAGGCCGGACTCAACATCTGCAAACGCATACGCGCCACCACAAACGACATCGGAACATCACGTTCGGCACCGTCCAGATAGGATTTCAGCTGTTCACGCTCATTCAACGCCCCACCCATCCTCACCAGCAGGGCGTAGGCAATGGCAGAGCTGGGGTTGATACGAATGGCAGCATCCAGGTCACCCAGCGCTGCGAAGAAATAACCGTTAATACGTTTGCGGTCATCAGCATTGGCGGATCGGCCCTTTTCCTGCAGAAGCTGCCAGGCAACCCCAGACTGATAACTGGCGCGCGCCAGATAACTGCCCTCAACACCCGGATGCAGACGCACCCAGTCGTTGAAATATTCTTCCGCAGACGCCACACCAAGATCGAACGCCTGATAGGCCCCCCACAACAGTGGCTCAGCAGCGGCGTCCGCATCGGCGTTACGGCGGTATTCATCCAGACGGCTGTTTAACACCTCGAACTGGCGCGCTCGCAGCAATTGCCGCAAGTAGGCCATTTCGTCCCATGTAAGACCTCGCAAGGCCACACCATCGTGGTGAACTGGCGCATGCAAACCAACACTGGCTTGTTGTTCCGTCGTCGGTCTGGCGCTTTTATCCGATGGGACTTTATCGGAAAAATGGGTGCGTCCCTGCTCGTCTACCCATTGGTATACTTGGGCAGAAACAGTCAGTGGCAACAGCATCAGAAGAAGAACAGGCAATCCCTGCAGCATCGAGAACCTCGGCAACGGTAGCGAGTTATCCATTACAAACGCGTTATGTTGTCATAAAACTATTGGGAAAACCCGGTACCGGCAGACAAATGCAGCACAGATTTGCGCCGTTAAAGCCCGGCACCGGCCAATTCTGTACATAAAATCAGCAAACAACCGTCAACAAACGAACGGGGCTGGCTTAACTAGCGAAGACAAGACCAAGGGACACTCTGAATAACTCTGCACAGCTCTGCGCGAGTTATTCAGAGGGTCCCAAGGCAAAATCGATAACAAAACAGCCATCACCCGTTAACGGGTAATGGCTTGAGGTATGGCCACAAACCAGCGTCGGTGGCCATCAGGGTGACAACTGGTGCAATTACAGGCGCTGCAGCAGCTCGGCTTTTTTCGAGGAGAACTCAGCATCCGACAGAATGCCACGGTTATGCAGTTCCGCCAGACGTTCGATCGTCGCGATGATGTCGCCAGAACCATCCTGCGAGGTATTACCCGAGGTATTGGCGACAGAACCGTTTCCGGCGTTATTGGTATAACCGTTGTTATCCACCAACGAACTGTTTTGTGCAGGCTGTTCGTACACCGGTTGGTTATAACCTGAGTTGCCACTTTGGTTACTGCCGCCAAATCCGGCAGCCAGCGGCAATGAATCCACCGCTACCGTGCCGTACTGACTACTGAAGGTCAGGGAGTAACCGTTGCCCTGCTGTTGACCAACACCACCAATCTGATGATCCAGCGTGTCATACACGGTTACCTGTCCGTTGATATCCAGCGCCAGACGATGGCTGTCCGGGAAGATGGCATAACGGATCGAGTTCTGGGCACCGGACGATGACGGCCAACCCAGTTCCGCAGGCCACCAGTTGCCATTGCTCTGGTAGGTGCCGGTCTGATTACCGTTGTTATCAAAGGTGGTGACAGGAGCAGGCTCAAAAATCAGCTGGCCGCTCATCAGAATGCCGGAAATCTCGGAACAGAGATTGTTCACGGTGTTTTTCAGCCCCTGATTGAACATGTCGCCAACCATGGTCATGCCACCGGACATCCACTGACCGCTGCCGCCCAGTTCCGGGCTGTAGAATTGCGCCATGGTGCCATTGCCGTTGATCACGGCCTGAATCATGTTGATGACGGTATCGGCCGACAGGCCATAACGCCAGGACAGGTCATTAACGACCCCTTGTCCGTATTGACTGAGATTATTCATTGCGGCTCCCTCCGGTGCAGCTGGCTGGAGCGACACAATACCTGAATACGCAAACAAATACCGTGACAACTGTGCGTCAGAAATCTGAACACTGCTTTCAGCAAGAACCGGTCTGCTGATCACCACTGCTGTCAGCCAGATTCTCTACCCATTCCCGCACCTTGGCGCTCACCATGGCACGGCTGAACAGGAATCCCTGCAAAGTGTCGCAACCCAGTGAAATCAACAGATCGCGTTGTGATGGTGTTTCGACACCTTCTGCCGTAACCCGCATTCCCAATACCCGGCACAACGCCAGAATGGCTTTGCAGATCTCCACATCGTCACTGTTGTCCGGCAAGTCGCGAATAAAAGCCCGATCAATCTTGACCCGGTCAAATGGCAGCTCTTTCAAACGACTGAGTGACGAATAACCGCTGCCAAAATCATCAATGGCCAGGTGCACTCCCAGCGCCCGGATGCGCCCAAGCTGTTCCACCAGCGGTTCACTGGCTTGCAGGGCGTTTTCAGTAATTTCCAGCTCCAGCTGATCCGGTGGCACCTGATACTCGGCAATAATGGCTTCCAGCCGTTGCGGAAAACCAAGATCGGACAACTGCCGAGGCGACACATTCACCGACATGGTCAGGCCAGTCAGGCCAATGGCTTCCCAGTCACGCAAGGTGCGGCAGGCTTCGCACAACACCCAGTCACCAATATCGTTGATAAACTGGCTTTGCTCAGCGAACGGAATAAAGCGCTCGGGCAACAACAACCCCAGCTGCGGGTGTTGCCAGCGAATCAGGGCTTCTACGCCGCGCACCCGTCCGCTGGCAGCATCCAGCAGCGGCTGGTAGCCCAGCACAAACTGCTTGTTGCGCAACGCAGCCGGCAATGACTGCTCGATCTGCAGCCGCTGCTGCAATTCACGATCAAGGTCGATGTCGTAAAAACAGTAACTGTTCTTGCCCTGTTTTTTGGCTTCAAACATGGCGGCATCCGCCGCTTTAATCAGAGCTTCGGCACTGCCCGATTGGTCATTTGCCATCACCAGGCCAATACTGCCAGACACCTGCACTTCTTCACGCTCCAGCGCCACTGGCTGGGAAATAGCAGACAGCACCTTGCGGGCAACAATGTGCAGGTCAGATTCCGTATGAATCTCCAGCAGCATGACAAACTCGTCTCCACCCACCCGGGCAATCAGGTCGCGGTCACGCAGGGTTGCCCGCAACCGCTGACTGATCTCCACCAGCAACTGGTCACCCGCACCATGACCGAGGGTGTCGTTCACCCGTTTGAAACCATCAAGATCCAGATACACCACCGCCAGCGGATGGCGATCGTCACTTTGCGCCAGGCGGTAGACCAGCGACCGCTCTAGCTGCACCCGATTAGCAAGACCCGTAAGGGAATCCACAAACGCCAGCTGTTCGAGGCGTTTTTCGGCACGGCGCAGGGCACTGATGTCGGCCAGCGTAACGATATAACCGCTGAGCAGCCCATCATCGTCGCTAATGGTGCTGACGTGCTGCCAGGCCGGAAACAATTCACCATCACTACGCTGGCAGGACACCTCCCCACTGCAGGAATGCTCAGACAACGGCAGAGGCTCGGACAAATCTTCCTGACGACGTGCGCGCGTCAGCATGTCGGCCAACTTGCCAATCACAGCGTCGGCGCTATAGCCCGTGATGGTGGTAAATGCCGGATTCACCCGCACAATGCGGAACTCCGTATCCGTTACCACCAGCGCTTCCGAGGTGGAGTTAAACACCACTTCCGCTTGTTGCAGCCGTTCGCGCGCCAGCTGATCTTCATGAACATCGTGCATAACACCCAGCACACTGCGAGGAAGATCGCGCCCCGCCACCACACTGGCCATCAATTGGGTCCAGCGATAATCACCAAGATCATTGCGGTAACGCACCAGACACCGATAGCGGCTGTTGCGACCCAGCTCCTGTTGCAACTGACTGCGGTCGTCCGGGTGAACGTGCGCCAGCAATTGCTCGAACTCGGTATAAAACTGACCGGAACCACCGGATTCAGCAGGTTCGGCCTCCAGCGCATGCTGTGGCTGCCACTGCCAGATACGCATACGGGCGCTTTCCAGCGCCAGCCGCAAACGCTCTTCCGACAACTGCAGATCACGGTGCAGGTTGGCGCGGGTCATGGCGATGCGGATCGCCGCTTCCACCTCGCGCTTTTCAAAGGGTTTGACCATATAGCCATAGGCCAGACTGCGACAGGCTTCGTCGAGGGTCTTGTCATCAGTGTAGGCCGTCAGAAATACCACCGGTGTGGCAAACCGTTCACGAATCAGCATCGCCGCCTCCGTGCCCAACATCGGACCATCCAGATGAATATCCATCAGCACCAGATCGGGCTGCAAACTGGCGACCATATCGATTGACGATTCCGCGCGCCCGGTAGACCCGACCACGTCGTGTCCCAGCTCTTCCAGAGTCATCCGCAGATCGAGTGCAGTGATTTTTTCATCTTCAACAATCAGGATGCGATGTGACGGCATGTTCATACACCCCCGCGTGAAAAGGTCAGCTCAAAACAGGTTCCTGCCACATCAAGCCGCGCCAGTTGTGCGCCCATTTGCTCCACCAGCCCTGGCACCAGCTGGAAGCCGAGGCTGCGGCCTTTGCCAATTTCGACGCCACCCGGCAAACCCACACCATCGTCAGCAATACGAATGCGCACCAGATCCCCCGCTTCTTCCATGGTCAGACAAATCTCGCCACTGTCACGCCCCCGGAAGGCATGTTTGATGGAGTTGGTCACCAGCTCGTTCAGTAACAAACCGAAGGGCTGGGCGACTTCCAAGGGCACAAACAGCTGCTCGGGTGCATCCATCACGACCCGAATACCCGGACCGGTCAGGTAACTGCGACGCAATAATCCCATCAGGCGCTGGGCGTACGAGGCAATATCCACCCGATCGAAGCTTTTCTGCTCGTACAACAATTGGTGGATCAAGGCCATGGCCCGAATACGATCCTGGCTTTCCTGCAAATAGACCCTGGCATCCTCCGGCACATTACGGGCCTGCAGGCTGAGCAGACTCGACACCACCTGCAGATTGTTTTTTACCCTGTGATGCACCTCATTCAACAGGACGGTTTTTTCTTCCAGCGCCCGCACCAGTTCGGCCTGATTGGACTTTTGTACTGATACATCCACCACGGTGGCCAGCACCCGCATGCCTTCACTGAACCACAACGGCGTTAACCCCACCTCCACCGGAAACAGGCTGCCATCCTGACGACAGGCAAATAACTCCTGACGCAGCGCCATGGCCCGTGCCTCCGGATGCTGGAAATATCCGCTGCGTAATCCCTTATGATGATGACGACGTTCAATCGGCACCAGATCATCCACCCGCAGATTCATAAGTTGCTCCATGGGATAACCGAACATTTCGGCCGCACGCTGATTAGCAAGGTGGATGTTGCCTTCATTATCAATCAGCAGCAGTGCGTTTAGTGTGCTGTCAACCACCCTCCGAAAACGGTCTTCACTGGCTTTTAACTGCTGTTCACTGGCAACTCGATCCGAGACATCACTGGCTGAAGGAATCAGGTGGGTAATGTGGCCATTGGCATCGCGCAGGGGCGCCAGCATAAAGTCGATAGTCATGCGGGAGTCATTCGCCATCCGCACCACCACATCCTGACGGATGATTTCGCCGCGGGCAGCAGCCTGAATCCAGAACTGCAACTGAGCCTGCAGATCCTGGTCGTAATTCCACCACAAGCATTCCCAGAACTTGTGACCAGCAACTTCCTTTATATCAATACCGGCCGCCTCCAATGGAGCACGGTTACAGTCCAGAACAGTACCGTCCAACGCCAGAATGCCAACAAAAGCATACAAACTGTCGATCACTCGCTGCACCAACTCGCTCGCTTCACGCCGTGAGCGTTCAAGTTTTTTCACCAGTGTTTCGTTTTCAGCAATTGCCAGAATTCCGATAACTTCCGACTGTTCCTTGTCTTCCGACCAGATAGGTAAATAGGATGCCAGCCACAGGGAATCTTCTTCCTGCACACTGGGAGTTGGCACACGAATTTCAAAATTACGCAGAGGTTCGCCATGGTCCAGCACCCGCTGCAATAATGGGGCAGCCATAGGGGCAAGCTCAGGGAGCACTTCATGAATAGAACGGCCGACGTGTTCTTCCACCGACGGGCCATTAAAGCGGGCAAGAGTAGGATTGATAAAGCGGTAGATCAGCTGCCGATCAATGACAGCGATGCCGGTTTCCGAGTGCTCCAACATGGTATCCAGAGCACGATCCCGCAGAAGCTCACGCTCTTTGAAAACGGAAGTCCTTGCCATATCCACCCACTCCTGGTTGATAACCCAACCAGTATAGAGCAGGCATTCCGGAGCAAGTGTTGCATCCACCATCAAGAGCGCCAGACGGTCGATACCGCAGCTGTCGATCACAACAATGTCAGCAATCCAGCGTCATGTTATGACCGTAACAGAACTCAAGGCCTGAGCTGGCAATGGATGTCGATCAGATGCCTGTCGGGCGTCGGGCGTCGGGCGTCGGGCGTCGGGCGTGATTTTGGTGGGCATAAATGCCCACCCTACAACAGAGCATCTATTTACACCGATTTACCCCACCGAAGGTGGCTACAAAATGCCCATCTGGGCGAGCCGGGATTCACCGCAACGGCCGACCCAGCCGGGGCATGGATGCCCCGCAAGGCCCGTTGGCACAGGGATGTGCCATCGGGCCGGGGTCGAAAAGCCGTTGTCGGGGAATTTCGGGTAAACGAGCCCAGTCGGGCAAAAGCAGGGGGAGGCCCGCCCGGCCGGGGGACAAGGTCCCCCAAGAGGGCAAGCGGTGCAGCAAATTAAAAAGCCGTGCAGATCGTGAGCAGCCAGCTACGCCGGGCAACGCCGGCAATCAATGCTCAACCCTTGCGAGGCGAGCTGACCCGATCCAGCAGATAGAACATCGAGTGATACGGAATACCGCTGTTTTTGGCCAGGCCAATCTCACAGGTACGGCTGGTTGAAATCCCTTCCTTGCACTCCTGCACCTGGCCCTTCAGAGGCTTCAGCGCCGACGCGTTCAGTTCCGGAATCACAAAGCCCTTGTCACCGGCAAACCCGCAGCAGGTGATTTCTTCCGGCACCACTACCTGGGTCGAGCAGGCTTTTGCCAGTTCAATCAGCTCATTACCCAGACCTGCCTTGGTGGTCGAACAGGTAACGTGCACTGCGACCCGGTCGTCCGTTGGCTGGATATCCAGACGCGGCACCAGATACTGGTTGGCGAAGCGGATCGGGTCGAGCAGCTGGATACGCGGATCAAGCTTCTGGCTCATGCGGAATACACATGGGCTGGTATCAATCAGCACCGGAATACGACCGTTATCCGATGCCTTCAGCAGCGCCTGATTGAGCTTTTCACGCAGTTCATCGGCCTGGGCGAAGTGGCCTTTGGATTCAAACGGCATACCACAGCAGTGGCCATCCTGATCATCGAGCTGACCCAATGTCAGGCCAGCCTTGCGGGCCAGCTCCAGCGTTACCTGCTGCAGGCTGCGCTGATCGGCATCCTGTTTGGCCGGGCCCATGGCACGGCTGGCACAGCTCGGGAAATACACCAGATCGGACGATGCCGCCGGAATATGGGCAGGCTCCTGTTTATCCGCCGCCTGCGGCATTGCGTTGTGCCAGGTTGGCAGCTTGCCAAAACTGACCGCCGTCGCCACCTTGCTGACCGCTTCCAGCACCGTGTCACCTACCACAGAACGGGTAACATCCACCATTTTCAGGCCAGTACGGGTACCACAAGACACGCCTTCAAAGTGATCGGCCAGCCATTGCGCGGTGCCAGCATGTCCGGCGTTACGCTGGCTGCGCAGTTTGCGCGCCAGATCACCGGTATTGATGTACACCGGGCAGGCGGTGCTGCACAGACCGTCGGCAGCGCAGGTATCAATCCCCATGTACTGGAAATCACCCAGCAGCTGCTCGTAATCGGCGTTTTTGCCTTCACGCTCCTGACGCTTGAGCTCACGCATCACCACAATGCGCTGACGCGGAGTCAGGGTCAGGTTACGGGACGGACACACCGGCTCGCAGAAACCACACTCGATACAAGGATCGACCAGATCATCGGCTTCCGGAATCGGCTTGAGGTTTTCAATGTGGGAACGCAGGTTGCGGGTTAACACCACATCCGGGTTCAGAATGCCTTTCGGGTCGAAGGCTTCCTTGATGCGCCACATCAGGTCGTAGGCCTGAGCGCCCCACTCCATTTCCACAAACGGTGCCATGTTACGGCCAGTGCCGTGTTCGGCCTTGAGGGAACCGTCGTAACGACCCACCACCAGCACACATACCTCATCCATAAAATCGGCATAACGCTGGATTTCAGCCGGATCGGTGAAGTTCTGGGTGAACACAAAGTGCAGGTTACCGGACAGGGCGTGGCCGAAAATAATGGCCTCGTCGTAACGGTATTTACGCAGCAGCGATTGCAGCTCCAGCACCGCGGGTGCCAGTGCTTCCACCGGGAACGCCACGTCTTCAATAATGACCGTGGTGCCTTTTTCACGCACCGCCCCCACCGCCGGGAACAGACCCTTACGGATATTCCAGTACAGCTGGCAGGTCGCGGCGTCGGTGGTAAATTCCTTGCCGTACAGGCAGTCGAACGGCTCCAGTGCCAGAATCACCGCCGTCAGTTTCTGATCCAGCTCGGCGGCGGTACAACCACGCACTTCCACCAGCAAACACGCCACGTCGTCACCCAGCTCTTTCAGGTAAGGCGGCATCCCCGGCTTGTCCTGTACCGAGCGCAAACCCGGACGATCCATCAGCTCCACCGCGGCGACCGGAGCGGTAGACAGCGCGGTTACGGCTTTGCTGGTCAGTTCAATGTCGGCAAACATCAGCAGTGCCGAGGCCTTGAAGGCATGCTCTTCAACGGTGTTGTAGATCACTTCGGAGACAAAACCGAGGGTGCCCTCAGAGCCCACCATCAGGTGCATCAGAATGTCGATCGGATCGTTAAAATCCAGCAGCGCATTAAGGCTGTAACCGGTGGTGTTCTTGATGGCGAATTTCTTGCGAATACGCTGATTGAGGGTGTCGTTGGCCGCCACTTCATCGCGCATTTGCTCCAGTGCCTGAATCAGCTCTGGCTGAGCCTTGCGGAACGCTTCACGAGAGGCCGGATCGGCCGTATCCAGACGAGTACCGTCGGCCAGCACCAGACGCATGGAGGCCAGTGTCTGATAGGTATTCTGGGCCGTACCACAACACATACCGGAGGCGTTGTTGGCAACAATACCGCCGATTTTACAGGCGTTGATCGACGCTGGGTCCGGGCCAATCTTGCGCTGGAACGGCAGCAGTTTGCGGTTAGCATGTGCCCCCACTACACCTGGCTGCAGGCGAATACGGGCACCGTTATCCAGCACTTCCGAACCGTTCCAGTTGGCAGACAGGCGCACCAGGATTCCATCGGTCACCGCTTGCCCGGACAGGCTGGTGCCCGCCGCGCGGAAGGTGACGTGGACCTTGTGCTGGGCAGCCAGCAACAGCAGCTGCACCACTTCTGACTCGTTATCGACCATCACCACCGCCTGCGGAATCAGGCGATAGAAACTGGCATCGGTGCCAAACGCCAGCGTACGCAGTGGATCGGTAATGATGCGAGCGTTATCAACTACCCGCGACAAGTCATTAATAAAGGCCTGATATTCCGCTTTCATGGTGTGTTCCTGCTGTTTTTTTTATCGTCTGACGCCAGAAGTCAGACGCTTTTTTTGGGGTCAGACGTCTGAAGTCGGACGCCTGACGCTTGTTTTAGTCGCCGGACGCCTGAGGTCGGACGCCTGACGCTTGTTTTAGTCGCCGGACGCCTGAGGTCGGACGCCAGACGCTTTTTCCTCGTTCCGGCGCGGGAGCCAGAAGTGGAACCTGCTGCGCCGGACTCCTACGCTGCGTTCAGGAAAAGCCTGTAGTCCCGGAACACAGCAGAAGGGATGCCGGGCAAGGCGCCCCGCAGCGAGCACCCGAGACATACCAGGTGGTAGGCGAAGGGGCTCGCGAGGACGCAACACAGCCCGGCGCCCTTATGCGTGGTTCAATCTCCGATCCAGAGCACCACCAGCTCTTTCGGGCCATGAGCCCCATACGCCAGGGTCTGCTGGATATCGGCAGTTTTACTCGGGCCGGAAATCAGCAGCAGGTTGGTGGGCATACCACTGGCGCCAAACTGGTCGGGATTCCACGGACGGCTGGTCATCAGCTCGGTCACACCCGACAACAGATCGGCTTCGCGTACCAGCACAATGCTCAGTGGTGGCACCAGCGACACCGTGCGCGGCTCTTCCGGACCGGTGCAGACCACCAGCGATCCGGTTTCCGCCAGCGCTGCGATAGCGCGACTGAAGCCAGCATCGGTGTTGGTGAACAATTCACCGCGCACCGGGCTTTGATCCTGTGGTGCTTGCATGGCGCTCTGATACAGACGGATTTCCAGAGCTGGCAGACCGGCATCGAGTGCGGCTTGCAGCTCGCGGTTGGCGTCGGAGTCACCCATCAACAGATGACGCACGCCGCGTTCAGCCAACAGGTTCTGCAGCACCTGCTGCCAGTTGGCATCCGTGCACTCAACGATGTCGGCATGGCTGGCGGTCATCAGCTCCATAAAGCGCGCCTTGCGCTGGGCTTCCGGCAGGCGTGCCAGCGGCGGTAATTCCGCACGACTGGACGCCACTTGCTGGTTGGCCTTGCCAGCACGCAAACGGCTGAGAATATTGTTACGGGCACTCATTATTTTTCCTCCGCCTGACGCTGCTTGTTCTGGTAACGGGCTTCTTCTGCTGTGGACGGCACACCGGCATCACGCGCCAGCTGGTGCAGACTGCGAGCAGCGGGTTTCGGCATGGAACGGGTATTGGTCCATGGCGCCAGTTTGCCCGGCATCAGGCTGCGGCCCAGTCCCATCAGACGAGTGCTGGTGCGGTACAGGAACGGCACCTTGTAAATGGTGCTCCAGCCGGTCCAGATCAGGCTTTCGCCGAGGTTACGACGGCTACCGGTGCCCGGAACGGGCATCCCCAGTGCGGTCGCGGTGGCCGGACGGGCGGCTTCGGCACGCAATTCACGAATCAGATCCGGCAGCGGAATCCGCACCGGACAGGCTTCACCACAGGCACCGTTCAGCGAGCAGGCGTTGATCATGTCGCCATTGGCGGCCAGACCACCGGCGTTCCCCAACTGCGGCGTGACCACCTGACCAATCGGCCCCGGATAGGTCGAGCCATAGGCATGACCACCGACACGGGCGTACACCGGGCAATGGTTCATACAGGCGCCACAACGAATACACTGCAGGGTCGGTTTTAACTGCGGGTGGTTGTACATACGGGAACGGCCGTTATCGACCAGCACCAGATGCACCTGTTGCGGACCATCCAGCTCGCCCGGCTGACGTGGGCCAGAGATCATATTGACGTACGTGGTGATCAGCTGGCCGGTGGCCGAGCGCGGCAACAGGGTCAGCAACTCCGGCACGTCGGTGAGGCTGCGCACCACTTTTTCGATACCGGTCACGGCGATGTGGATCGGCGGCACCGTGGTGCTCATCCGGCCGTTGCCTTCGTTTTCCACCAGCAACAGGGTGCCGGTTTCGGCGATGGCCATGTTCACGCCAGACAGACCGGCGTCGGCGTTGCGGAATTTCTCGCGCAGAATCGCCCGGGCGTTACCAATCAGATCATCCACGTCTTCGCTGTACGGCACCGGCTCACCATCGGGTGTGGTGGCACGGGTGTGCATCAGACGGGCGATCTGGCGTTTGTTCTTGTGGATCACCGGCATCACGATATGGGATGGCGCTTCGTTACCCAGCTGTACCAGGTATTCGCCCATATCACTTTCCAGACATTCGATGCCTTTCTTTTCCAGATAATGGTTCAGCTCGATTTCCTCGCTGACCATGGATTTACCCTTCACCAGGGTTTTGGCATTACCGGCTTCCATAATGCCGTGAATGATCTTGCAGGCATCATCGGCGGTTTCCGCCCAGTGCACCTGCACACCGTTACGGGTGAGGTTGGCTTCCAGCATTTCCAGCAGCTCGGGCAGATCCTGCAGGCTGCGCTGACGCGCGGCTTCGCCACGATCACGCAGAGCCTCAAGCTCTTCGTCGTCCGGGAATACCGATTTGCGTTTGGCCATCAGAAAATCGCTGGCACCACGAAAACTGGCGCGCAGGGTTTCGTTTTCCAGCGCCATTTTCGCCCGCGCCTTGAAATGACGGGCTTTCATATCGGCAAAATCGTGCTCTTCCTGATCCACGATCTGCTGCATTTCAATACGGTTTTCGCTCATTTCCCGGCCTCCACAGCAGATTCCCACAACAGGGTGGCGAGGTGTTTGGTGGCCATCGGACGGCCCTGTTTCTCCAGCGTGCCACCGATATTCATCAGACAGCCGCAGTCGGCACTGACGATACAATCAGCACCGGTCGCCGCCATGGCATCAGCCTTGTCTGCCGCCATCGCCGCCGAAATATCGCCCTGCTTCACCGAGAACGTACCGCCAAAACCACAGCACTCGGTGACACGAGCCGGTTCCACCACCTGCACACCCGGCAGGGATTCCACCAGCGCCTTGTGTTCAGCCGCCACCTGCATGCCACGACGGGCACTGCAGGAGGTATGCAGCGCCACACGCAGCGGCTGATAACTGGTCTTACCATCTTTCATTGGCTGATAATTGAGCACATTTACCATGAATTCCGAGAACTCATAGGTACGCGCCGCCAACGCCAATGCACGCTTTTCTTCTGGCTGACCGGCGAACACACGCGGGTACTCCAGATGCATCATGCCGGCGCAGGAACCCATCATCACCACCACCGGAATGTCCGCCGCAAAGGCCTCCAGCTGGGTACGGGCCACCGCACGGGCTTCGTCTTCGTAGCCAGAGTTCCAGGCCGGCTGGCCGCAGCAGCTCTGGTCTTGCGGGAAAATCACCTGCACACCACAAGACTGCAGCAGGTGAATGGCATCCATACCAGCATCGGGATAAAAACTGTCAACCAGGCAAGTACCAACGAGGTACACCTGTTCAGGGCGAGAGGGATAAATTCGATCAGGAAGACTCATGGGTATGCACTCGTCAGGGTTGCTTTTTTTAAAATTGGTATTACCATTTACCCAAATTCATAAAGCAACGTTAGCGCCGCAACTCTTTTCCGTCAACCACGGAACGTGTTTTTGCAGCTATCTGTCCTTCCATGATCCAAATAACCCAACGCCTGACGCGGAGTGCCCTACATGTCTGAACGTATCCAGAGTCGCAAGATTTCGGAAATCATCGCCGAGCGTCTGGAATCCATGATCATTGAAGGCAGCCTGGAACCGGGGCAAAAAATGCCACCTGAGCGTGATCTGGCCACCCAGTTTGAAGTGTCGCGTCCCTCGGTACGAGAAGCGCTGCAGAAGCTTGAAGCCAAAGGACTGGTCACGCGCCGTCAGGGCGGCGGCACGTTTGTAACCGAACAACTGGGAATGTCGCTGGCCGACCCGTTAATGGGCCTGTTCCAGACCCACCCGGAGTTCAACTACGACCTGCTGGAATTCCGCCACGCGATGGAAGAAGTGGCAGCCCACTACGCCGCCGAACGCGCCACCGAATCAGACCACGAAATCATCCAGCGTCGTTTTAACGAATGGCTCGACGGCCATAACAAACGCCTCGGCGCCAAAGCCGAAGCCGAACTCGACTGGCGCTTTCACCTGTCGATTGCCGAAGCCTCCCACAACGCCGTCCTGCTCCACAGCATGCGGGCGCTGTTCAGCCTGTTCAAACAGACCATCGCCACCAACCTCACCTACCTCTACACCGAAGAAGGTCGCCGCGAAGAAATCCTCGAACAACACCGCTCGCTGTGTGAAGCCGTCCTCAAGCGCGACGCCAACGCCGCCCGCCAGGCCGTCAACAACCACCTCGCGTTTGTAGAAGAAACCCTGCAACAGAGCTCGAGATTTGAAAGCAACGCCAAGCGGTCGCTGAGAAGAATTGCGCTGATCAAATAATCGTCGGGCCGGGCCGCGCTCGGATCGGGCGTCGGGCGTCGGGCGTCGGGCGTCGGGCGAGCAGCATTCAGCAACACACCGTTTTAACCCAGCGCAGCTGGCCACCGTTAATTGCCCATCTGGGCGAGCCGGGATTCACCGCAACGGCCGACCCAGCCGGGGCATGGATGCCCCGCAAGGCCCGTTGGCACAGGGATGTGCCATCTGGCCGGGGTCGAAACGCCGTTGTCGGGAAATACCGGGAATACGAGCCCAGCGGGCAAAAGCAGGAGGAGGCCCGCCCGGCCGGGGGACAAGGTCCCCCAAGAGGGCAAAAGGCCTGGCCAATTAACAAGCGGACAACCCAGCCACTGAACCACCACACGTAGCCCGGAAGAGCCGAAGGCGTCATCCGGGACGCGCAGCCATCCGCCGTCTCGCCCGGTTCGAGGCACCATTACGAATCGCCCAGCGCAGTGTGCCACCCAACCCTTTCATGCCGGTATCAATCAGCCATTGCTGACGTGGGGAAAAACGAATTCTGGCCATGTCCTGCGCCCAATCCGGCAGCAACGACAAACCGGCTTGCGTCATCAGATACCCCACCGGCCTGGCCATCACATTCGGAGCCGGGGCATTCAACAACAACTGCTGCACCTCAGCCGTGCGTTCATCAAACACCAGCTGTGGACGGCGTTGTTGGATCCAGTCATCCACCGCCTTGCGGGATTTCGGTACATCCACCGCCCCCAGCCGCTCGGCGATCAGGGCCACTTCTTCAAAATACCGATCCTGATCAGCCAGGCTCATATCCGGATTACGGTAACGCAGGTAAGAGGTCAGAAAACTGCGCACCTCGGCGACATGCACCCAGGTCAGTAATTCCGGGTCGTTGGCTGAATACGAGCGACCGTCCGGATGCATACCAGACACCTGATCGTGCATTCGCCGCACCCGGCTGATCAAGGCATTGGCATCAGCGGTCGCGGCAAAGGTTGTTCCGGCAATAAACTGGCTGGTACGCCGCAGTCGCCCGAGCATATCCGCGCGAAAGTTGGAGTGATCCCAGACGCCCGCCAGCGCCAGCGGATGCATCATCTGCAGCATCAGGGCACCGATGCCGCCACAGAGCATTGAGGGGAAATCACTGTGCACCCGCCAGCACACCGCATCCTGCCCAAACAGGCCGGGATCACCCGGCGGGTTTTCGTAATCAATGGTATTCAACGACAAGCCGGTCAGGCTCATCACCTGGGCTTCAATCCGTTTTCTGATCAGTTCCATGTCAGATCCTGTAAAAGCGAACACTGCGCCAGACAGCGCCAATGAGCCGAATCATAAACCAGATTCCCGCTCTGAAACTGACGCCCGACGGCTCGCTTGCGATTTACACATTACCGACGTCATCCCTCACGAGCAGGTCGGCAACAGACAAACCCACCCTATCCTTCCTCCCTAGAATGACCAATCACTTATCCTTCGCTCTGGAGCTGAGATGTCTGATTTTATTACCGTTCTGCGTGAAACCTGCCCGACTCCGGTGGTGGATGCCACCAAGTGGAAGCGTATCGGCGGCGACCCGCACACTGTGAACCTGAACGCTTACCTGTCAGCCGACGGCAGCAAGATCATGGGTACCTGGATCTGCACCCCAGGCAAGTTCGAGGTGAACTACGAGAAGTGGGAGTTCTGCCACTTTCTGGATGGTTACTGCATCATCACCCCGGAAGGTGAAGAGCCTAAACACCTGAAAGCCGGTGACGTGTTTGTGATCGAACCAGGCATGAAAGGTACCTGGGAAGTGGTTGAAACCGTTCGCAAGTACTTCGTATTCGCCTGATAACCGGCACATGACGGTGCCGTGCCAACCCACTGCACCGTCTGACCGTATCGCGATAAAACAAAAAGGCCCGGCTGAGAAATCAGCCGGGCCTTTTTGTTTGGAACTAACACCGGGTTTGGAACTAACACCGGGTTTGGAACTAACACCGGAGGCGGTGCTTATCCGCGTTCGTGCGGTTGCACATCCTGCAGATGGCCATCATCACGCAGACGCTCACCGGCCAAACGAGCCGCCGGGTGCAATACGTCACCACCGTTATCAAGGCATTCAGCCAGATGGCCTTTCATACGACGTGGCCAGAATTTTTTCACATGCCCAGCCACCACATCGGCGATGGCCTCATGATCACCAGCGGCGCTGTTGTTGTGGGCGATCTGGTTGATCATACGAACCAGATGGTCCTGTTCACTTTCGTGTTGTTTATCACTCATATACACCTCCCAGTGCGGCGGCTTCCGGTCAGGAAACCAGACCACAGACGGATTGTTGTGCTTGTTCTGGATGTAAGGAACGTTGCGGGTGGTTATCGGTTGCCAGCGCTTCGCTGTAAATCACATGACGCCCCGGACGAGCAAAGCCGATCAGGTTAAGCCCAGCCATACGAGCGTGATTCACCGCCAGCGCCGTTGGTGCCGATACCGCCACCAGTGTTGAAATACCGGTTGAGCAGCACTTGTTGACCATTTCGTAACTGGCACGACTGGAGATCAGCACAAACGACTGCTCAGCGACCGGCAAGTCACCGGCATCACGCAGTCGGGCACTGGTCATGGCACCAATCAGCTTGTCGAGGGCGTTGTGACGACCAACGTCTTCACGCAACAGGCGAATATTGCCGTCCGCATCACAGAGCGCAGCGCCATGTACCGCTCCGGTCAGGGCCTGCAAAGGCTGCTGCCCCACCAGCTGACCGAGCGCCCGTTCGATGGACTCCGATGCTGGTAGCGCTTGTACCGGAACAGTCTGGGGAGCAGCAACCGCCTGTTGCAGCGATTCCGCCCCACACAAACCACAACCGGTACGACCGGCGAGGTTGCGGCGCTTTTCTTTCAGACGCACAAAACACTCGGTCGCCAGCTCTACCTGAACCTCAATCCCCAACTCACCATTAACGGTTCGGCTGACGATATCGATGCCGTAGATTTGCTCAGGGCTGCTGACAATGCCTTCCGACAGGCTGAACCCCAACGCAAAGTCTGCCAATGCGGTGGGGCTGGCCATCATCACGACATGCGACAAACCGTTAAACACCAGCGCCACGGCTACTTCGTCGGCCAGCTGATCCTGCGCCGCCAACGGCGCAGAACCCTGCCAGCGAGTGACCGCAAACGCGGTATGTGCCGGGTTGTCAGTCGCCCGTCCGCTCATTACGACGGGTCCACCGCAGTCGTGGCGTCTTTCAGGAACTTGTTCTGACGCTGGTGATTGTCATGGAAGTTCTTCTGCCATTCCGACGGCTGGGTTACACGCTCGACCTGCACCGCGGTCACCTTGTACTCCGGACAGTTGGTTGCCCAGTCGGAGTTATCGGTGGTGATCACGTTGGCACCACTGTGTGGGTGGTGGAAAGTGGTGTACACCACACCCGGCTGCATACGCTCACTGATGCGCGCGCGCAGCACGGTGTGACCAGCACGACTGCTGATACCCAGCCAGTCGCCGTCTTTTACGCCACGTTCTTCAGCATCGTGCGGGTGGATTTCCAGCACGTCTTCCGAGTGCCATACCTGGTTCTCGGTACGACGGGTCTGGGCGCCCACGTTGTACTGGCTGAGGATACGGCCAGTAGTCAACAACAGCGGGAAGCGACGGGTCGCACGCTCAGTGGTCGCCACAAACTCGGTAACCGCAAAACGGGCCTGACCAATCGGGAAAGATTCCACGTGCATGATCGGCGAACCTTGCGGGTTTTCGTCGTTACATGGCCATTGCAGGCTGCCAAACTCTTCCAGTTTTTCGTAGCTGACACCGGCAAAGCTTGGCGTCAGGCTGGCGATTTCCGCCATGATTTCAGACGGATGCTGGTAGTTCATGGCATAACCAAGGGCGTTGGACAGCATCTGGGTTACTTCCCAGTCTTCCTTGCCCGCCACCGGCGGCATCACCTTGCGTACGCGGTTGATACGGCGTTCGGCGTTGGTGAAAGTACCGTTTTTCTCCAGGAACGAAGAACCCGGCAGCAGCACGTGGGCAAACTTGGCGGTTTCGTTGAGGAAAATATCCTGGACAATCAGGCAGTCGAGTGAACGCAGCGCCTGTTCAACGTGCTGGGTGTTCGGATCGGACTGGGCAATGTCTTCTCCCTGTACGTACATGGCGCGGAACTGACCGGAAATCGCCGCGTTGAACATGTTCGGGATACGCAGACCCGGCTCATGATCAATGGTGACACCCCATGCCTGTTCAAAACGGCCACGGGCAACGTCGTCGGCAACGTGCTGGTAACCTGGCAGCTCGTGCGGGAAAGAACCCATGTCACAGGAACCCTGCACGTTGTTCTGACCACGCAGCGGGTTCACACCCACACCGTCACGACCAATGTTGCCGGTCGCCAGTGCGAGGTTGGCAATACCCATTACCGTGGTGGAGCCCTGGCTGTGTTCAGTCACCCCCAGACCATAATAAATGGCAGCGTTGTTGGCATTGGCGTAGGCACGGGCAGCCTGACGTACCAGCTCGGCGTTAACACCGGTGACCGCTTCCATCTGTTCAGGAGAATTACGTTCTTCGGCAATAAAGGCTCGCCATTGCTGGTAAGCAGCGTTGTCACAACGCTCACGAATGAAATCCAGGTCTTCCAGACCTTCGGTCACAATCACGTGCGCCAGAGCATTCACCATGGCCACGTTGGAACCCGGACGCAGTGGCAAGTGCATGGCACTGGTCAGGTGCGGCGTATCCAGCAGGTCGATGTGACGCGGGTCGGCCACAATCAGGCTGGCACCTTCACGCAGACGGCGACGCAGCAGCGAACCGAATACCGGGTGGGCGTCGGTCGGGTTGGCACCAATTACCAGCACACAATCCGCCTTCAACACGGAGTCAAAGGTCTGGGTACCGGCGGACTCACCCAGGGTCTGCTTGAGGCCATAACCGGTCGGGCTGTGGCACACACGAGCACAGGTGTCGGTGTTGTTGTTACCAAACGCGGTACGGATCAGTTTCTGAACCAGATAGGCTTCTTCGTTGGTGCAACGGGAGGAGGTAATACCACCGATGCTCTCACGGCCATGTTCAGCCTGAATGGCGCGCAGACGGTTGGCCGCAAAACCGATGGCTTCGTCCCAGCTCACTTCTTTCCATGGCTGGTCGATGCTGTCACGGATCATTGGCACACGGATACGATCCTTGTGAGTGGCGTAACCGAAGGCAAAACGACCTTTCACACAGGAGTGACCGTGGTTCGCTTCACCGCCCTTGAACGGCACCATACGAACCAGTTTGTCGCCTTTCATTTCGGCCTTGAACGAACAGCCAACACCACAGTAGGCACAAGTGGTGACGACGCTGTGTTCCGGCTGACCCATGCTGATTACCGAGTTTTCGGTCAGGGTTGCGGTTGGGCACGCCTGCACACAGGCGCCACAGGACACACACTCGGAATCGAGGAAACCTTCATCCTGGCCAGCGGCAATTTTCGACGCAAAACCGCGACCATCCAGCGTCAGGGCAAAGGTACCCTGCACTTCCGAACAGGCACGCACACAACGGGAGCAGACGATACATTTGCTGCCATCGAAGGTGAAATACGGGTTGGAGGTATCTTTCGGCGCTTCCAGATGGTTCTCACCCTCGAAGCCATAACGCACTTCGCGCAGACCCACCGCACCGGCCATATCCTGCAGTTCGCAGTTGCCGTTGGCCGGACAGGTCAGACAGTCTAACGGGTGATCGGAGATGTACAGTTCCATGATGTTACGACGCAGCTTGGCCAGCGCATCGGTCTGGGTCCAGACCTTCATGCCCTGCTCTACTGGTGTGGTACAGGAAGCCGGCATACCGCGACGACCTTCAATCTGCACCGCACACAAACGGCAGGAGCCGTAAGCATCGAGGTTATCGGTGGCACACAGTTTCGGGATGGTGATATCGGCCATCGCTGCCGCACGCATCACCGAGGTGCCTTCCGGAACCTGAATGGCAATACCGTCGATTTCCAGCACAACCTGTTTTTCGCTCAGCGAAGGTTTGGTGCCGTAATCACGGTTGTGGTCAACCACAGGGTTAACCTTGGGATCAAAATACTGCAGCATGATCAGGCCTCCAGCTCAGCGGCGGATGCGTTTTTGACGAAGTCTTCACCAAAGTGTTTCATCGCACTTTGCACCGGGAACGGTGTCATGCCACCCATGGCGCACAATGAACCATTCAGCATGGTGTCGCAGAGGTCGGACAACAGTTCAAGGTTAGCCTCTACCTGTTCACCAGCACGAATGCGGTCGATCACTTCTACCCCGCGGGTAGAACCGATACGACACGGCGTGCACTTGCCACACGACTCCGCCACACAGAATTCCATTGAGAAACGAGCCTGTTCGCCCATATCAACGGTATCGTCAAACATCACCACACCACCGTGGCCGAGCACCGCTCCGACCTTGGCAAAGGCTTCATAATCCAGCGCAGTATCCCACTGGCTTTCTGGCAGATAGGCACCCAGCGGGCCACCCACCTGCACCGCACGCAGCGCACGACCGTTACGGGTACCGCCGCCAAATTCAAACATCAGCTCGCGCAGCGACGGACCAAAGGCCAGCTCCACCAGACCACCCTGCTTGACGTTACCCGCCAGCTGGAATGGCAAGGTGCCACGGGAACGACCCATGCCGTATTCGGCATAAGCAGCCGCACCCTGATCGAGAATAAACGGTACAGCCGCCAGCGACAGCACGTTGTTCACCACCGTCGGACGGCCAAACAGACCCACGAGTGCCGGCAGCGGCGGCTTGGCGCGCACCATGCCACGCTTGCCTTCAAGGCTTTCCAGCAATGCGGTTTCTTCACCACAAATATAGGCACCGGCACCCAGACGGACTTCCAGATGGAAATCAGAACCGGAACCGAGAATATTGGCGCCCAGCAAACCGGCTTCACAGGCGCGTTCGATGGCGCTGTTGAGGGTACGGAAGGCTTGCGGGTATTCGGAACGCAGATAGATATAACCCTGGGTTGCGCCAACGGCCAGACCAGCAATGGTCATGCCTTCGATCAGCATATAAGGGTCACATTCCATCACCAGACGGTCGGCGAAAGTACCGGAGTCACCTTCGTCGGCGTTACAAACGATGTATTTCTGATCGGCACTGGCACCGAGTACGGTCTGCCATTTGATGCCGGTCGGGAACGCTGCACCACCACGACCACGCAAGCCGGACTCTTTAACCGCATCCACAATCGCCTGTGGCGCCAGAGTCAGGGCTTTTTCGAGACCACGGAAACCGGCGTGGGCGCGGTAATCGTCCAGCGACAGCGGATCAATACGACCCAGACGGGCAAACGTCAGACGCTGCTGACGCTTCAGGTAGGGAAGCTCTTCCACCAGTCCCAGAGCCAACGGATGATCCACCTCACCCTTCCAGAATTCACTGGCAAACAGCGAATCAAGGTCGGAATCATTCACCGGGCCAAAACCATAACGGCCGTTCGGGGTATCGACTTCAATCAGCGGCTCCAGCCAGTAGAGGCCACGAGTACCGTTGCGACGCACGTGCAGCTCAACACCGGCTTCACGTGCCAGCACCTGAATGCCGGATACCAGACGATCACTACCCAGTGCACGGGCGGTGGTGTCCGATGGAACATGAATGGTCCAGCTCATGACGGCACCTCCTGCTCGGAAACGGCCAGATTCGGCGCAGCCAGAGAGGCCAGCGTCAGCGGTTCGGTACGCAGCTCTTCCACGAGTGCATCAAAACGTTTGGCGTCCACACGGGCATGAATCTCGTCACCAATACGCACAGACGGGCCACAGGAACAGTTGCCGAGGCAATACACCGGCTCCAGGGTAATGGTCTGATCGGCGGTGGTCTGATGGTAATCCACGCCCAGCGAAGCCCTGGCATGTGCTTCCAGAGCACGCGAGCCCTGCGCCTGACAAGCTTCAGCACGGCAGACTTCTACCACGTGACGACCCGGCTCTTTGGTGCGGAAGTGATGGTAAAAACTGATCACACCATGAACTTCGGCACGAGTGACACCCAGATCGGTGGCAATCATGGCTACCGACTGATCAGGAATCCAGCCAAAGTGATCCTGAATGGCATGCAGGATGGGCAGCAGTGCACCCGGCCTGGACTTGTGTTGATCGATGATGTGTTGCGCGTCACTGGCGTTCCAGGGTGCGCTACCGGGTTTGTGCATTGAGTTCCCTCCTGCCAGCTATATATGAACTTTTGTTCCTATATACACGGAAGTAGTGCTGGTGCATTGCTATTATTGTGGCGCTCAAATTACCATCGACCGGATTTATTCAAAATATGAAAAAAAGTGCCTATACCGATGTCCGAGCCTAAACCCATTCACCGCATCAGCATTGTTCCGACATGGTCGTTTCGCGATGATCAGGGTCGCACACTGGACCCGCAGCTGTTTGTCCTGTTGCGACATATTGAGCAGGATAAAAAACTCACCAGCGCCGCCCGTCAGACTGGCATCTCCTATCGGCACGCCTGGAACCAGCTCAACAAATGGGCCGAATTTTTTGGCACCCCGCTGGTTGATCTCGAAAAAGGCCGCGGCGCCAGCCTGACTGCCCTCGGGCAAAAACTGTTATGGGCCGAAAAACGGGTGATCGCCCGCCTTGAGCCACAACTCGACAACATCACCTCGGAACTCAATCTGGAATTGTCGCGCCTGCTGGAAGGCAGCCGCCCACGCCTGCGCCTGCACGCCAGCCACGGTTATGCGGTAGAACTGCTGCCACGTTTTGCAGAAGGGTTTGATCTGGATTTGCAGTACCGGTACGGCTCGGACGCACTGGCGGCGATGGCACGGGATCAATGTGATATCGCCGGTTTCCATCTGCCCGAAGAAGCCGTCAGCAGCGAGATGCGCGCCCGCGTCGAAAAGGTACTGAAACCACGCGCGCATCGGCTGATCCGATTTATCACCCGCCAGCAAGGCTTGATGGTGCAAGCCGGCAATCCGCTTGGAATTCATCATCTGAGTGATCTGGAGCGCACCGACATCCGTTTTATCAATCGCGAACCCGGTTCCGGCACCCGTCTGCTGCTGGAAGAGTTATTGCGTCGCCAACAACTGGATTTGACTGAACGCATGGAAGGCAGCCCGATGGAGTACACCCACTCAGCCGTTGCGGCTCATTTGGCAGCGGGGATGGCCGATGTCGGCTTTGGCGTACAAGCCGCTGCCAGCCAGTTTGGCCTGGAGTTTATTCCGATCGAACGTGAGCAGTATTTGCTGGCCTGTCACCAGCGCACACTGGAATGGCCAACCGTGCAAAACTTTCTGCAACGGCTGGCCAGTGAGGAGTTTCGACAGTCCGTGAACGCGCTGGCCGGTTATAGCGCCGAGCACAGCGGCGAGGTTTTTACACTGGAGGATCTGTTCGATACAGGGACCTCCTGAAACACAGATAATCAGGCGCGGTGCGGATCATCCAGAAAAGCCGACACCAGCGCCTGCAACATCTCCTGATTGATGCCATGCCCAAGTTTGCTGAAAGTTTGCACTGAGGCGGTCAAACCCAACGCACACAGCTGACGGCAAGCATCCAGACTGTGCTGCACCGGAATCACACCATCGCTTTCGCCGTGAAACAGACTCACACGGGTATCCGCGGTGGCAGCATCGATAGGTCGGGCCAATCGCCCGGCAATTGCCAGAATATGCCCTGCCAGCAACGAAGACTCACGCAGCGACTCCAGCGCCATGATGCTGCCCTGGGAAAAACCCAGCAGCCAGGTATCAGCAGCGGACACCCGCGCCATCTTCTGCCAGTAATGCACACACTGCACAAACAGCGGCATGGCCTCTGCCACCCGGCGAATGCGATTTTCCTCAGTAACAGAACCGACTGAAAACCACTGCCAGCCCTGACCAAAATCGGTCGGAAACGGCGCATTCACCGATACCACCATGCAGTCCCGGTCCTCATTCCCCAGCAGCGTGCCGAGGGAAGCCAGATCTTGCGCCGATGATCCAACACCATGAAAAAGCAGCAACAGGCGATGAGGGCGCTGTGGCTGATTCAGCACTAATGAATGTTGGGGTTCGTAATCCGGCATACCTTTTACTCCACACGACCCTCAGGCCGACTTCGGGGTTACATAAACTTACCAGCGAGGAGTCTCGAACCACTCCACCAGGAAATCGATCAGCACACGCACCTTGGGTGCCAGGAATTGACGCGTTGGATACACCACATACACCCCCGATTCACGTGCGGTGTATTCCGGCAACATCGGCACCAGACGCCCGGAGCGTAAATGCTCTGACACAATAAACTGCGGCTGCAGGGTAATCCCCTGACCTTCCAGCGCCAGAGTGGCGCAAACATCACCGGTATTGCTGCGTACCGCAGGCTGGAAACGAATAGTCTGAGACTCGCTGTCAGGGCCGGTAAAATGCCATTCGTTACCACCACTGGCGTAGCTGTAGCTCAGCAGGGAATGATTCAAAAGATCATCCGGACAGGTCACCGTCGGAGATTTTTGCAGATATTCAGGAGATGCACACAACACCAGACTGGTGGTGCCAAGACGACGGGAAATCAGACTGGAACTGGTCAGCTGGCCAATACGGATCGCCAGGTCATAACCCTCTTCGACCAGATCCACCACACGATCACTATGAGTGATATCCAGTTGCACGTTCGGGTACAGCTTGCGAAATCCGGCCCAGGCCGACGCCAGATACAACACACCAAAACTCACGGGGGCATTGATGCGCAATACTCCACCGACTTCGGCAGCGGAACAGGACAGCTCACGTTCGGCCTCATCCAGTTCCTGCAACAGGGATTTGCATCGCTCATAAAATAACGAGCCTTCGCCCGTCAGGGATAACCGCCGGGTCGTACGATGCAGTAAACGCACGCCGAGACGGCTTTCAAGATCACTGATATAGCGGGATACCGCTGCTTTTGACATATCCAGGGATTCTGCCGCACGAACAAAACTGGCGGCATCCACCACGGATACAAACACCTGCATTTCCTGGAAACGATCCATCTTTCACCTTGCTGGATGGGACAGATGCCCATCATACAGGGAAATCCGTTGCAGATTCCTGAACAATACAACGCAAAGATGTGATAATGCCGATTAAAATCGTCTGACAATCCCCAAAACCCGGCAAAGCGGACAGTCAGAGATATAATACCCAGAAAACTCAGAAGGTTATTCAATCGGCTATGCAATAGCCATTCAGACGACCAGACAGAACTCAACGCAAGCCACGCAGACGCGCCAGCTCAATCTCCAGCAACAAACGATCAAACAGCAGATGGGTGACATAAGCCTGCATGGCATTCTGCAGCTGCACCACCGAATCAAGAACGGCCTCATCCACATCCAGCACATGTTCGAAACAATGGGCGTCCCACGCCAGCTTCATACGGGAGCGCACTTCTTCGATCAGCACACCAGTGGCACCACGACGAGTCAGCGCATCAAGAATCAGATCATCCAGTACCTGCCATCCCTCAAGCGGGTCAAGCGGGACTGAAACAGGAATAGGCATAGAACCTCCAGACGTTACAACGTGTCTCGCCAGCACCTCCAGGCCACTCTTCCATTCAGACAGCGGTCGTTGCTTTCAAAGCAGCTCAGACGACCACAGGAAGTTCAATAAAAAAGGCGTCACAGACGCCTTTTTTATTATTCAGAGGCCAACCCTTTTGGCTTTTTATCGCCAGCTGGCGGCGCTGGCATTTCTGACCATACCAGATAACCATCACCGTTCTCGTCAAATTTGCTGAAGCGGTCTGACAACATGTGATCTGCTTCCGCTTCTTTGCGACTGATCTTGCCATCTCCGTTGGTATCCAGCTCACCAAAGGTCGGAATCTTTGGTGGTTTTGGTGGAGTATCCTCAGCCTGGACCGCAGCGGCCATCAGCACACCGGACACCATCAACACACTGGTAAGCAGCTTTTTCATTCATCGATCTCATGCAGGACTGTATCGTCTGATTCTGCCTGCAGGCGATGTCAGGTGCTGTCAGGAGCTGTCGGGAAGTGCCGGAGAATCGCCGACCAATCACAAGTGTCGTCTAAGGATGTAAACACTCAGCAAGAATCAGACCTCATGCTGCGGAAGAAGAACCTAGGGACCCTCTGAATAACTCGGTGCCCGCTCTGGCTTATCGGGATGGTGATGAATCACGAAGCCGGTTTGATGGCATAGCGGGCTACGTTGAAAACCGGCGACACCGAGTCATCACCATCCCGAAAGCCCCAAAGGGCGCGGGCTGCAGCGTGTTTGAGCGGTGTTGACGAACTTGAAAAGGACCCGGCCAGGTTGGTTCGTCATTTCGCTGCGTTCGTCGCCTTGCTCACACGCGCTGCAGCACTCGCGCAGAGCTGTGCAGAGTTATTCAGAGTGTCCCTAGTGTCCAGAATTGGCTGACCACTACATCAGGCCTGACTTACAACAATCAGCCTACTCGAAACTCAGCAGGATTCATTCCTCAGGTAATAGCCGCACGGCGTCAAATCGCACCAGACCGAGGCCCACCGCAAACACCATTCAGTAATGCCAGTTTTCATACCCTAATGGCGTTGCATTCAGCTGCTGTCGACGCTCTTTCCAATCGGGAAGCAGGCGATTCATGTGATCGCGAAACCGATCGTTGTGATGACGCTCCCGTAAATGCACCAACTCATGGACCAGGATGTATTCCAGACAAACCGGTGGTTTTTTGGCCATCTCCAGATTTATCCAGATCCGACGGGATTTGGCGTTACAACTCCCCCATCGGGTTTTCATCTTTTTGACCCCCCAACTGACATCGCCGAGGTCCATCCGCGCTGTCCATTTCGGCAACAGGTTTTCGATACGCTCTTTCAACTGGGCCCGATAGAACTCGGTCAGCACCAGCACACGATTATCCAGCGTTGTCGCTGGCGACACCGTCAGGCGCATGTGTTTGCCACCCAGTGCAATATGGTGCTTCGCACGTTTCTCAATCACATCCAGCCGGTAGTTTTGCCCCCACAGGTAATGAGACTCACCACTCACCATCTGGCGGTCTGACTGGCGGGGTTGGTTGGCAAAGTCTTTTTGTTGCTTGCGTATCCACGGGATTCGGGAAGCCACGGCCATTCTCAAGGCGACGTCCGTCATGTGCTGAGGCACCGACAGCCGTATCCTGCCGTCTGGTGGTAATACGCTGATATGGAGGTTTTTGATATTTTTGCGGTTGACCTGCATGCGCAGACCAGCAATTTCCAACTCAGACAACTCTGGTCACCTGCTCAGTCATAGTCGCGCTGATTCCGGGCCAGTTCGATCACCTTATCAATGTCGATGTCGTAGCCTGCCGTTTCCTGTTTGATGGCTCTGGCAATTTCTTTTTCTTTCATTCGGCTGCCTTTCCAATCCGCTTTTTTGGTGAAACGAATCGCCAAATCAATTTTGCTGACCAGTACCTCATCCTCACCAAAGTTGTCATACAGTGCCTGCTGGGCCGAGGATTGAATCGTACCCGGGTAGGCTTTTCGCGCGGTGTTCGGGTGCAGAACCTGTCGGGATAACGCCTGGATCTGCTCCAGGTATTCCTGATAGGCAATGGCATTCTGGCGTCGCTGCTGAACCAACTCCTCCAGCAAGGCCGACATTTTCTCGTAGTAGCGCGGGTTAACCGGGTTTTCATCGACGATGGTTTTGCGAACGTTGTTCTCGATGGTTTCTGCCATCGCTTCCGGATCCTTGCGAATATCCGCAGGCAAACCCTGCGTACCCGTTGTGATGCCCCGCTCGACGATCAACTCCAGCAGCCCCAGTTCCTCGAAGTCCATCAGGGTTTCACTGTCTTCCGCCCGTACGTATTGGTCCAGCAAATAGCGCATGTCCGGCTCGAAACGCTTCATGTCCAACGCGTCACCGCTGGCCAGCTTTATCCCATCGCGCATTTTCTCGTAATGAACCACTTCGGCACGAATGGCCTCGGTTTCAGACGCGGAGAACCCGGCCTCCTTCATCTCATTGGCGAGGCTGGCCCAGGCACGCAGCAATTTGGCGACAAACTGATACAGGGACAGACGCAAGGCCTCTTTCTCCGGCAGATCATCCTGATTCTCGCCCGATACGCCACAGAAGTAGTGCTGATAATCCTTGAGGTCTCGTGGTGCCGGTACCGGTTCACACAAGGCCCTGACCATTTCCAGAGCGTTTTCCAGATCTTCCCGGCCTTGCTCCAGACGGTTTTTCAGCAACCCCGCCACATCATCCTGGTCATATCCATCAAAGGCTTCGGCTGTGTAATCCTTGATCGACTTTTCAAGGGATTTGAACAGATCCTTATAGTCGACGATGTAACCATATTCCTTGCCATCGTCATCAAGACGGTTAACCCGACAGATCGCCTGAAACAAATTGTGGTCGGCCATCTGCTTGTCGATATAAAGGTAACTCGCCGAAGGGGCATCAAACCCGGTCAGGAGCTTGTCGACCACAATCAGCAGCTTCATCTGACCTGGCTGTTTGATAAATTTCTCTTTTACCAATTGTTCAAACTCGGCAACCCGACCCGAGGCTTCGTCCTCGGTCTGGCCAAAAAAATCAGCCAGCATCTTCCGGTAAATCTGATATTTCCGAAGTTTTTCAGTATCGCCCGCACCGGTCGTTTCACCCTTGATACTGGATGCCGTTGGCTGATAACTGGTGATGATGGCGCATTTGTCTTTCAGCTCGGTCTTGCTGAACATCTCGTAAACGGTGCACGCCTGATAAACGCTGGAACACACCAGCATGGCATTGCCACGGCCGCTCTTCAGACGTGGTCTGGTTTCCATATCCATCAGAATGTCATCAACGATCTGCGCCAGCCGCGATCGACTCGACAACAGCGTCTGCATAGACCCCCAGCGCTGCTTCAGCTGGGAGCGGGCAATATTGGAAAGACCGGCTGTTTTGCTCTCAAACCAGGCATCAATCTTTTTGGGCGAGCTGATGTACTGGTCAATATCACGCGCTTCGTAGCGCAGATCCAGCACCACACCATCCTTGACCGCCTTATCGAATTTGTAGGTATGAATATATTGGCCGAACACTTCCAGCGACTTTTTCTTGTCCTTTTTCATCAGCGGAGTGCCGGTAAAACCAATAAACAGCGCCTCCGGCAAAATGGCCGTCATCGCCTTGTGTAACTTGCCAGACTGGGTCCGGTGGCACTCATCCACAAACACAAACAGCCGCCCTTTGGGGGCAAACCCGGCGGGCAAGGATGCATTCAGCTCGGCAATAAACGCCTGGGTCGCCTGCTCTGACACCCTGTCGTCATCGTCGTCATCCGTGTAACGGCCAAACTTGTGTACCAGCGAACAGATCAGCCAATGCTCGTTGCGGTTAAGTTGGGCCACCAGATCGGCACCGCTGCGAGTCCGGTAGATGTCTTCCCCTACCCCCTCAAACACCGATTTGATCTGATCATCCAGCTCGGTTCGGTCGGTCACCAGCAGCACTCTGGAATCCGTAACATTTTCCCGAATCCATTTGGCCAGCCACACCATGGTCAGGCTCTTGCCGGACCCTTGCGTGTGCCAGATGATGCCGCCTTCACGGCGGTCTATAAATCGCCTGGCGGCCTCAATGCCGAAATACTGATTATGGCGGCAGGTTTTCTTGATTCCGGCATCAAACACCATAAAGTCATGAATAATCTGCAAAAAACGTCGTTTATTGCACAGGCACTGCAGGTCGTGATCCAGCTTGTAGTCGAAGAGACTGTCAGCCTCCTCCTGCCATTCCAGATAAAACTTCTCCGGCGTATTGATAACCCCGTAGCGCAAGCCCTGGCTATCATTACCGGCCATGACTAACTGGATGGTGGAGAAAAAACTGCGAATAAATCCCTGACTCTGGTTATCCAGATTCTGGCGAATGCCTTCCGATACACTCACCGACGAGCGCTTCAGCTCGATCACAGCCAGCGCAATGCCGTTCACATACAACACCAGATCCGGGCGTTTTTTCAGCTCCCCCTGAATAGACACCTCTTCAGCAAGCGCGAAGTCATTGGCCTCAGGATTTTTCCAGTCGATCAGCCAGACAGTCTGCTTTTTTTCACCAGCGCCTTCACTGACCTTCACGCCGTAACGCAACAGTTGATAAACCGCCCGATTCACGTCGTACAGCTGTTTACCTTCACCCAGCGCCGCCGCCGACTCCAGCTCGCGAAACACACGATTCAGCTGCACCTCACCAACACCACGCTGCTTTAACCAGGGAGTCAGTAACTCGTTGTCGATATTGCGATTGCCCTCGCGGGAGTGCCAGTTGCCCAGGTAGCGATAGCCCAGATCCTTGCAGAAAAGTTGTACCACACGGTTTTGGGTAACTCGTTCACGCTGGCCTACATCGCTCATTCTTCTACTCCCTGTACGAACGTGGAATCAAACAACCATCAAACAAATAAGTCTGAAATTTTCTAATAAAATCAAAAATATAGGTTTAAAAAACCAGAAGTTCAGACTGTTTTAACTCATTCAGTCAAACAACGATCAAAGAAAATCGTGCCAAATAAAGTTGCCAACAAACCCGGCATTGGCCTGCCCAGTCAACCATTAGCCAACCAAATTTTTGTTTTTAATTTCAAATGGTTATAGGTATTTTTTAGCCGTTTCAGGCGTGCAATCACCCAGACAGTCAACCCAATTGGCGGCTCTGGTCAACAAGCCGGTCCAACGCCATTTGCAAATGCTGGTCGCCAAACAGCTGTTGTTTGCGTGCTGCCCATTGCGGCCCCGCAGGCCATTGGCTGATCGCTGTCCGGATACCTTCAAGCGTTGGGTCTGCGTGCATGCGGCTGATGGCCCAGTCGACGGTCGACAGTAACTCCATTCCGAACGGCGATTCAAAGCCCTCAATGGTTTGAGCGGCTTGATCCAGCGTTGGAATCCAATCTTTGCCTTCAGATTTAAACCAGGCATCGAGTGTGGCTTTTTGATCATCCCGAAACCAGATCACATCCAGAGGGTCGCTGTCCGGTATGCGCTTGTCGGCTTTCAGGTAACTGCCATCCAGAGCATTCAGCAGGTGATCCAGATTATTGGCATATGGGCCGTAGTTCAGCGCCTGAAAATTCAGTTTCAGCACATCCTGCTGACCATTCTGCTGAATCGCTCGTTGAAGAAACCAGGCCAGTTTCTGGATTTCCAGCAGGCTGCAATCAATGCCCAGCGTCCAATAACGTCGTACCAGCTCAGCGATCATGGCGCGGGCCGGTGTAAGCGCTTTAACGCCCTGAGGTTTGGCAACGTTCTGGTATCTGGCGGTCGGCTCGTAGATCAGCACATCAACGTTATCGAGATCAGCTAACGTCTGTTCGATTCGTGGCTTTACCTGCTCCCATGCCAATCCTCCATTGCCTGCGCCAAGTGGAGGAATAGCAATAGAGCGCACCTGTTGTTCACAAATAAAACGCTTGAGATCTTGCAGACCTGTATCTATCCACTCCATTCGGGACGGGCTACGCCAGTGCTGTTTGGTGGGGAAATTCACGATCCATTTAGGCCCGGATAGCTCGCCGGTTTCGGTCACAAACATCTGGCCGGTTTGCACCTGCTGCTGTTTGCAGGCCAATGCGTAAGCACGCATGTTGGCGGGAAAACGCTCCTTGAACATCAAGGCGATGCCTTTACCCATTACCCCTACGGTGTTCACGGTATTCACCAGTGCATCGACATCCGCTTCCAGCAGGTTGCCTGTTGTGTATCGGATCATCAGAAATACCACCCTGGGCGCACTTCGACCGGAAGCGACACACCCGCCTGTTGTAACTGTTGTTCTAGTTGAGCTTTCATCGCTTCGTTGTAACACACCAGCCCAAGTAATGACGATACCGGGCAATGCTGATGCACCAGCGCTCGGCCTTGTGAGCGTGGTTTCCGGCATACAGACCATTGGCCAGAATCCACGGCAGATTATCGCGATGAACAATCCGCCAGATCAGAGCCTTTTGAGGATTCATGCTGGTGTAAATCACAGCAACCGCGTCCGGCCGGTTAATAACTCCTGCATCATGCCCTGTTTGATCTGACGGGTTTTCTGCTGGCGCTGTTGCAGGGCGGTGATTTCGGTATCCATATCGGAGAGGATATTAGCGATAGCGGTTTGTTCATTTAATGGCGGGACAGCTATTAAATATGGATTTAATTTTTCTAAATTCAGGTTTGATTGAGCGTTTGATGTTGCCAAGGACTCAAAATTACCTTTTTCTCTTGATAAAGCATAAAAAAGCCATATTTTACAAAAATCATTATATTCACTTAAAACAACCAAACTATCGGGGCAAGCTGCTTCAAATTTAACAACTGCAACGTCTCCGATATTTGCTGCAATAGTAAAATAAAGGGAGTTTCCAGGAAAAAGACGACTCACTTCCACACCATCTTTATTTAAAGTTTGACTGTATGATACTTCCCAACCATTTGACCTAGAAATATCGCCAGTTTGAATGAATGGTATCGACCCTCCAAAATATTTTGGGTCGTTTCGTGGCCGAGCGGTAAATTTACCTCTTTCAATTATTGCTATTTTTCCTAGAGGTATAACCTCCCAATCCTCCGGTATTTCTCCCAGCTCGCTCGGTTTATAGCCCTTGTCCGTCCCATCTTCCCGTTTGGCAAAGGTAGGCAGGCGGGTGCGGCCTGTGAGCAGTTGCTGCATGGTGGCGGTTTTGATGGCCTGTTTTTTGGCGATCAGGGTATCCAGCTCGGAGATTAGGGCGTCGATATCGGAAAGCGCGTTGGCGATAGCGGTTTGTTCTTTCTTTGGGGGAAATGGAACATAAAAATTTTCCATTTCTCCTTTTTGAGTATGTACTAGAGCAGATGCACCATGTGCAGCCTCTTCAATTCTTTTTGTCAAATCTTTAAGGATATGAAAAAAATATTGCTCATCAATCGACTCGTTTCGAACCACTAATTTCCATGTATGGTAATTAAGAAGCGCATCTCCGCCCTTCCAAACATGAGGGCCAAACGACGTTCCTCGACTTCCTGACCATGCAAAAAGAAGCTGACCAGTTTTAATAAATATTTTTGAATCGTAGATGCCTTGGTAATAGTTGTATTCATCAGAGCCATTTAAATTTTGAATTCGGATAATTGGTAATCCTTCAATACCCCACTCATACGGTTTGAATCCTCGACCGTTTATCAGCAAACAAATATCTCCAAATTTTTGGACATCCCAATCCTCGGGTATTACCCCAACCTCTGTCCGTTTATATCCCTTCGGGCAGTCGTTGGCGGTTTCCAGCGCCGGGGTTGCAGCACCGTTGTTCTCCAGGGTTTGATAGCCAACCGAGCGATCGGCAATACCGGGGTTCATAGGTCTTCTCCTGCGTCGGGTTGGGTTGCCAGTGTTTGCTGGGCCTGTTGGCGCTCTCGTTGCAGTTCGGCGCGGAGTTGTTCTTCGCTGGGCAGGTACGGCAGGTATTTGGCGGCAAACAGTTGCTGGTTATCAGCCAGTACCGAATATTTCACCACCGCTTCGCTTTTTTCACTGCACAGGATCAGGCCAATGGTGGGGTTATCGCCGGGTTCTTTTTTCTGTTCGTTGTACAGGCGCACGTAGGTGTCCATCTGGCCTACGTCCTGATGGCTGAGTTTGCCCAGTTTCAGGTCGACCAGCAGAAAACACTTGAGCTTGTAGTTGTAAAACACCAGGTCGATGTAGAAGTCCTGATCGTCAAAGCGTAGCCGTTGCTGGCGTTCAACAAAGGCAAAACCTTTGCCCAGCTCCAGCAGGAAGTGTTGCAGGTTGCTGATAATGGCCTGCTCCAGTTCGCTTTCGCGGTAGGTTTTGTCTTGCAGGTTGAGAAAGTCGAGCACGTAAGGGTCACGCAGGTAATCCTGGGCGCTGTCAGCCAATGGCCGGGTGTGCCCGGTGGCTTCCTGTTCCACCAGGGCTTTGTTCTGGCTGGCTAACAGGCGTTCGTAGTAAAGCGTGCTGATCTGGCGATCAAGCGCCCGCACACTCCAGTGCTGGCTGATGGTTTCTTGCTGATACCAGTCGCGAGCGGCAGGGTTTTCCAGTTTGCTGAGGCGGTTGTAATGCGACCAGCTTAATTCGGGAGACACTGTCTCTCGAATCGGGAAGGCCAGATAAAAGGCGCGCATATTACGCAAGTTAGTGACGTCAAAACCCTTGCCCAGCCGTTCCGTCAGTTGTTGCGAGAGCTGTTGCAGTTGCTGTTTGCCGTAGGCGGCGCGGGTTTGGCCCTGCTGTTCGTCTTCAACGATCAGGCGGCCAATTTCCCAGTAGCTGTCGACCATAGCGCTGTTAACGGCCTGTTTGACCTGGGCACGGGCCTGCTCGATGCGGGCGCTGATGGCCTGAACCAGTTGCTTCAGGCTGGCTGCGGTGAGGTTCGCGGGTGTGTCTGTCATAGCGTCCACTCCAGCCCCATGGCTTTCAGGTGTTCTGCCACGCGGTTACTGAGCTGTTCTACCGACTGTTCGATCTGTGGCAGCGGCTGGTGATAACGTTCTTCCAGTTGTTTGACGCGGCTGGCCAGTTGCTGGGTGACGCGCTCAATTTCGGCTTCGACCTGGCGTTGCAGGGTCGCCAGCCATTTGTCATCGACCAGCAGCGCCTTGATGTCGTCTTCGTCGAGTTCGGCGTACTGGTTGAAGGTGGCGATATCCAGCGCTTCCTGTGCCTGTTTCAGCGTGGCTTTGGCGGTGGCAATGGCTTTGATCGCCGCCTGGCAGAGGGTTAATGCAGCGGCTTCTTCGCTATCAACGCCAGGCTCTTTCAGACGGACCTTGATCAGTTTGTCGGTCGGTTTGCCCGCGTCGTCTTTGGCGGCGGCTAGCAGGTCGTCTTCGTTGTTGTGTTCTTCCAGCAGGGATTCCAGTGTCTGTTCGGCCTGCTCCAGTTGTTGCCGGGCAGCATCTCGCTGCTTGATCCGATCACTGAAAAAGCGCTGTTCGACTAACTCACGGGGAATCAGATCGGCCTTGTAACGGCGTTTGGCCTTGGCAGTACCCACTTCGAAATCGTGAGCTTCAGGCCATTTCGGTTTGTTTTTGTCATCGAGGATCTGGAACAGCTCGCGCACGACACTGCCCGCTTGCCAGCCATCCTGCGTTAGCAGGTAGACATCGTCTTGTAATGTATCGGCCCAGTAGTCCATCAGAATCTGGTAAACATCGTATTTGCTGATCAATGGCACGGCGGCATAACGCTGCAACAGGTCTTCGGACCAACGCAGGATCAGTTCCTTGGGGATGTCGCCCTGGCGGATTTCATCCAGCTGGGCGTTGTTGGCCCAGTCGCTGAATGGCTGGAGGCTGGCGCTGGCAAAGGCGGCAAATTCCGGGTGATTGAGGATGGTGGTTTTTACCTCGGAGGCGGCGACTTTGGCATGGCTGTAGCCTTCACGAGCCGGTTCAAACAGGCTGCTGCGCAAGGATGGGAATACCTGCCAGAAGGCGTGCAGGGCATCCAGATCCTTGTCCGGAATCCCGCCTTGCAGGTGGGCCGTGAGGTCATGCAGGTCTTCGGGCTCGCTGCTGTCGATATAACGCGGAATATTGAGGTTGTAATCGTTGGCGACAATTTCGCTAAAACTGACCCGACGGCTGTAGCGCGGCAGCGTCAGCTGGTTGTTAAAGGCATCCACGATCTTGTGAATGTCCTGGCTGCGCAGACGGTTTTTGTTGCCGTCTTTCATAAAGCCTTTGCTGGCATCGACCATAAACAGATCACGCCCGGCCATCGGCTTGCCGTCGTCGTCAAAACGGGCGGCGGTGCGGTGTTCCTTGTCGATCAGGATGATACAAGCCGGAATACCGGTGCCGTAAAACAGGTTGGCAGGCAGGCCAATAATGCCCTTGATATAACCCTGCTTGAGCAGGTTTTCGCGGATGCGGGCTTCGGCATTACCCCGGAACAGCACGCCATGGGGCAGAATCACGGCGCCTTTGCCGTTGCTTTTCAGGCTTTTGATGATGTGCAGCAAAAAGGCGAAATCACCGTTTTTCTCGGGCGGAACACCCCATTCAAAGCGTCCGTACTCGTCGTTGTCGGGGCTGACACCATCCGTCCAGTTCTTCGAAGAGAACGGCGGGTTGGCGACAACAAAGTCAAAGGTCTTGAGTTGGTTATTTTCGCCAATAAACGCAGGGGACGACAGCGTATTGGCATGGACTACACAGTGCACATCGGATTCATGTCCATGCAAGATGAAGTTCATCTTGGCCAGGGCTGATGTACTGGAGTCTTTTTCTTGCCCATAAAGGCTCAAGCTATTCGAAGACTGATCACTGGCTTTTAATAACAAGGAACCTGACCCACATGTCGGATCATATACAGTGACATCCTGTGGTGTGTCTTTGGTAATGCCCACCACCTGTGCCAGTACGCGAGACACTTCTGAAGGTGTATAAAACTGGCCCTTGGATTTGCCGGATTCCGTAGCGAAGTGGCGCATCAGATATTCGTAGGCATCACCCAGCAAGTCGTCATCATTGGCACGATTGGACGCCAGCTCCAGCCCTTCGAACACACCAATCAGCTTGCTGAGGCGGTCCTGCATTTCCTTGCCTTTGCCAAGCTTGTCTTCGTCGTTGAAGTGGGCCTGGGTAATAACACCAACCAAATCATTGGCATCTGCTATGGCCGCGATTTTGATATCAATCTGTTCGCCGATTTCCTTGCTGCCCTTGAGGGCAACAAAGTCCTCAAAGAAACAACCTTCTGGTACATCGATCATGGCGTAAGGGTCGTTTTTTGCCTTGTCGGAGACGAACTTTACGAACAGCAGGGTGAGGATGTAATCCTTGTACTGGCTGGCATCCATACCACCGCGCAGTTGGTCACAGCTGGCCCATAAACGAGCGTACAGATCTGTTTTCTTGATGGCCATATTGGTCCTTGCTCAAGGCTGCCGCTGCATGCAACAGCCTTTTGGAATTTGAATGGTAAACGCTCTGGCAATGTCAGGTGTCTGGCTGAATTTCCAGCAGTTCCTTGATGTCACAATCGAGATACCGGCACAGCTGCTCCAGTACGTCGAATTCCACGCGAAGCGCGGTTTCCTGATACAAGCGGGTGATGGTGCCACGGTTGATACCAGTGGCTCTGGTAACGTCTGCGATCTTCAGTTTTTTCTCGCCCATAATGCGAGACAGGTGACATTTGATCATCCCCATAGCCCTTTTTGATCTGCAAAACGGCAAAAGCGCTTGCTGAAGATTATTGTGATTTTTGATCTTAAGGAGATCAAAAGATCACTTTTAAAGTGAATTTATCTTAATTGAGCGCGGCGAGGATGTCACAGGATTTGCGTATCCGAGACCAGGCGAATGCTGCAGACGTTATTTTCCCAATCTGCACGGTCAGGCTTGACTCAGTTTATGAACGACCGCCCTGTCAGATCAGCTTCGGCAGGTGTTAATGACTGAACCGACGTTGATCATTGCATTGTTACGGGGTGCCGCGGCCCTCTATCACTCACGACCACTGCTGTAAGTAGAAGCTTCTCTGCATTCGACAAATACCAAACGCCGCCAAATCCATTCGGGAGCGACCTGGCCCCTTTAGCACCCCAAAAATCAATTCTGAGAGGTTCCAGTACTCATCACAGACCTCGCTCCTGCAGCTGCACCGAAACCAGCCCGCTACCATGGAATAGTACTTCTCATGGAAGGCCAGCGCGGCATGTAGTAATTCTGAAATTGCCATTCAACCAGTACGACACAATATGTCGTACTGACATGTTAAACCGGATGCCACAACAGGAAGGGATGACAGATGAAGCCAAATAAAGAGCGGCGCATTCCAGCTCGATCGATTCAAATTCCAGAAGAAGTTATTGTGGCAACCGTTTTGTTTATGGAAGTCTTCTACCTGATTTTCCAACTTGGTCCTCTGCTGGTTTTTATCATGCCAGTCTATGCGCTACTTTTCTGGATAGCCCCAGGCATTGCTCTGATTCCCATAGTCATTCCCATTCTGGTTGTAATTCTGGTATTGCGGATTTGCGGGATCAGAACGAGGTTAACCCCAAAGGCATCAAAGTCTTTACCTCCCATGAAGTCTCAGCTCAAAACACTGCTTGCCGTTATTGGGTTGTCGATATATCTGGATTGAGGCGACTTGAACTGATCGTACTTGCAGGGCATAGGAGATGACACATAAAAAGCTGTTCGCGGCTTCTGTTTCAATGCCCTTATGCATGTCGTCCAAAGGGGAAGAATCGCTTGGCTGATGAAGTATTCAAGGATGGACAATGGTAGATATCGAGAAGCTGATAAAAGTGCTGCCAACGTCGGCGCTGGCACCTGACCGGGTGGCTCTGCTGAGTGGTTTTGAGGGCGGTAGCATTGAGCTTTTGGAGCCCCCCGCGGGTCAGCAATGGCCGTACATTAACCCACTGGCGTCGCTGACCGTGCTGTTGCAGAGCTTGGAAGTGGCACCCGTTGATGCAGGCCCGCTGGCGATCGAGCTGACGGCGAAGCTCAGGGCCTCTGTCGCGGATGCAGGCTGGGTACATTTTTTTGATAACTTTGATCCGGATACTCCAGCCTGTCTGCCTGTTACCGATTTTATTGACTGGCTTCGCAACCAAGCCCTGTTCCCCACCGATATGGTCGACTTTCTAGCGCGCTCGGCGGAGGTCAGCGCTGTTACGCCAATATTCGATGGGCCAGACAATCGCGGGGATGAGCGCTGGTCACTGCGGCGTTTGTCGGAACTCTCACCCGCCGAAGCCCTCATTGAATTTGTACCAGGCCCGCCTTGGTATGACGAGGACTGGGACGATTGGAAAACGGGCGACAATCCATTTCTGCAATGGCGCGAATCCATGCGCCCTGTTGCTCAACGTCTGGAAGCTGCCCTCGGTGAACCTGTTTATGATTTTGCCGATCTCGATTGCGAGACCGACGACGACAGTGTTCACCGCTGGCTGCTGCTGCACTGGTGTTGCTCATACAAGCCGGAATCAACGTTTGTTCGCTACCTGTTAGAGGTCACAGGTGCCTGCGACACTGAAGCACTCAAGGCGGCGTTGATTGATCCCGCCAGTTACACCCAGCCGTTCCGGATGAATCATGCCTTTATAGGACTGGAAGCTGTCGGTGCCTGTCGGTTGCAATACCTGCCTGCGACATCTCGCAAAACGGTCGGCGTAGTGTTTTGTAGCGAGTCAGCGTCTGCCGTGGCGTCTAACTTGTTGGCGCAAATGATTGGAATGCATGCTCTGATCATTGCTCCAAGCTCGTTGGCGTCCCGTGATTCTGTAGTCCATGCCACGCGTTATTGTCGCAGCTCGACGTTGCATTGCCTGCCTGACGACTTGTCCATGGATGCATCCGCCATTTTGACGTCAGTCGATGCTTTGTATGTGATTGCGAGCGAGGCAAAGCCCACCCGGAACAACGACTTGATGCTGCCAGAGTCGGTCGAAGACCTGCTGTGGCAAGCACTGCAGCTGGGCATGGACACCAAATACTATCTCAACAACGGTGGACACCTGATCAATCCTGAATACTCTCTGAAAAAACGGGGTGTACCAGAACGAGTAGCGGCTGCACGGGTTGCCAAAACCAAGGAGGGCGGCCAGTGAGAATCAATGGTCATGATCAATACGAACCTTCGCAGAATCGCTATGTGAAGAAAAACAGTGGGCAATGACTGGGGCAGCTGAATGAGCCATTGTCTTGCTTGTATGTTGCACAGTATGGCGCTGCAATCCGGGAGTTGAGGCGGAGAAAGACCCAAACGGCCCCAGGTTTATTTTCCGATGGGAAGTGCCGGAGAATCGCCGACCAATCACAAGTGTCGTCTAAGGATGTAAACACTCAGCAAGGCACCAGAGTCGGCCGCATCAAGTGTCAGCCGAACCAGCACCTGCCAAACCAGCGTCAGCCGCACAGCAACAGAAAAGGAAATCCGGCAAAGAAAAAACAATAACGGGAAACAGCAAAAGAAATCGGCAAAAGAAAACGGCAAAGGAATTGCCCAACGAATCAAACGACAGGGCCTGCAAACAGGCATAAAAAAACCGGCCAGAGGCCGGTGAAAGCAGTTGCTAATGATCAGACAGGGTCCGCCCCAAATATACAGACCCTGTTACTCCCCATCGGAAAACCGAACGAGGAACCGACACCCCGCACTGATCAGGTGCGGGGCTTCGGGTTACAGCAGGATGCGACGGATGTCGCCGATCAGCGCCACCAGAGTGGTGAAGAAGCGGCCACAGTCAGCACCGTTGATCGCACGGTGGTCGTAGGAAACCGCCAGCGGCAACATGTTGCGCGGCACGAATTCCTTACCATTCCAGACTGGCTTCATCTGGGCACGAGATACACCCAGGATGGCCACTTCTGGCGCGTTAACGATCGGAGTAAAGCCATTACCACCCATAGCACCGAGGCTGGAGATGGTGAAGCAGCCGCCTTGCATATCGCGAGGCTTCAGCTTGCCATCACGGGCAGCCTTGATCAGCTCGTTGGCTTCCTTGGCGATCTGGTAGATACCTTTCTTGTCGGCATCACGCAGAACCGGAACCATCAGGCCGTTTGGTGTATCGCAAGCGATACCGATGTGCACGTAGTTCTTCTGAACGATGTGCTCACCGTCATGATGCAGAGACACGTTGAAGCTAGGCTCAGCGCGCAGTGCCATGGCAACTGCCTTGATCAGGAATGGCAGCGGGGTCAGCTTGACGCCAGCCTTTTCAGACTCGGCTTTCATGCTGGCGCGGAACGCTTCCAGATCGGTGATGTCGGCGTCGTCGAACTGGGTCACGTGTGGCACGTTCAGCCAGGCACGAGTCATGTTCGCCGCAGTCACCTTCTTGATCTTGCTCATCTTGACCATTTCGATCTCGCCGAACTGGGCGAAATCAACGGCAGGAATTGGCGGAATGCCAGAACCACCGGTCACAGCAGCAGCCGCTACTGGAGCTTTTTCAGCACGTTCCAGAGCAGACTTCACGTAAGCACGGATGTCATCCTTGGTGATACGGCCACGGATACCGGTGCCTTTAACCTTGGACAGATCCACACCCAGCTGACGAGCCATACGACGGGAAGATGGACCAGCGTATACGCCAGACACATTGCCCACGGGTTCTTCAGCAGCAGCCGGAGCAGCAGCGGCAGGTGCCGGAGCAGCAGCAACCGGTGCCGGAGCAGCGGCTACTGGAGCAGGAGCAGGAGCAGCAGCCGGGGCTGGCGCAGCGGCAGGAGCAGCACCACCGGTACGGAACACGGCGTAGATGTCACCCTGGCTAACCTTGTCGCCCAGCTTGACCTTGAAGCCAATCAGCACGCCATCTGCAGGAGCCGGAACGTCCATGGAAGCCTTGTCGCTTTCCAGAACAATCAGGGACTCTTCTGCTTTAACGGCAGTACCAGGAGCCACACAGAGTTCAATAACGGTCACACCGTCAACACCGCCCAGGTCAGGCAGTGGCAGTTCAACTTCAGCAGCGGCGGCCGCTGGAGCAGCAGCAGGCGCAGGCGCAGCAACCAGTGCAGGAGCAGCCGGAGCTGCCGCTGCTGCCGGAGCAGCAGCGGGTACAGCGGCAGAAGCGGAAGCACCCACTTCAATCACTGCATACACATCGCCTTCCTTGACCTTGGCACCAACAGCAACCTTGAAGCTTACAATCACACCATCCTGCGGAGCAGGGATGTCCATGGAAGCCTTGTCGCTCTCGAGCACGACCAGGGACTCTTCTGCAGACACCTTGGTGCCTGGAGCCACACAGAGCTCGATAACGGTCACTTCATCAGCGCCGCCGAGATCCGGAACTTTCAGTTCGATAGCCTGGGTACCACCCGCTGCTGCCAGAGCAGCAACCGGAGCTGGCGCAGCAGCGGCGGCAGGAGCCGCGGCTGGTGCAGGCGCTGCGGCCGCAGCCGGTGCAGGCTCAGCTGCACCGCCTTCGGTCTCAACTACCAGAATGGCAGTACCTTCGTTGGCTTTGTCGCCAACCTTGATCAGGATCTCAACCACTTTACCAGCGTGAGAGCTTGGTACGTCCATGGAAGCCTTGTCGGTTTCCAGGGTGATCAGGTCCTGATCCACCGCGATGATGTCACCCACCTTCACGGCTACGTCAATTACATCAACCTCTTCTGCACCACCAATGTCAGGTACAGTTACAGTGATCTTGCTCATGTGTCTGCCTCCTGCTTAAACGGTGGTTGGGTCAACTTTGTCCGCAGCGATGCCCATCTTGGCACGCACTTTTGGCAGCTGAGCCTTGTCGAACTTGCCTTGTTTGGCCAGTTCGGTCAGGGCGGCCAGCACCACGAAGCCACGATCCACTTCGAAGAAGTGACGCAGTTTCTTACGGGTGTCAGAACGACCGAAACCATCAGTACCCAGCACTTTGAAGTCGCCTGGTACGAAGGTACGCAGCTGTTCGCCATATACCTTGATGTAGTCAGTAGCCAGAACCACTGGACCTTCCTGGGAAGACAGCATCTGGGTGATGTATGGAACTTTTGGAGCCGCTTCAGGGTTGATCAGGTTCCAACGCTCACAAGCCTGACCGTCACGGGCCAGTTCGTTCACGGAAGTTACGCTCCACACGTCAGACTCTACACCGTACTCTTCGCGCAGGATGACAGCAGCTGCTTCCACTTCGCGCAGGATGGTGCCGGAGCCCATCAGCTGAACGCGTGGTGCATCAGACTTCTTGCCTTCCTTCAGCATGTACATGCCTTTGATGATGCCGTCTTCGGCGCCAATCGGCATTTCCGGGTGAACGTAGTTTTCGTTCATCGCGGTGATGTAGTAGAAGCAGTTTTCCTTGTCTTCGTACATGCGCTTCAGACCATCCTGGATGATCACCGCCATTTCGAAGCCATAGGTTGGGTCGTAAGACTTACAGTTAGGAATGGTGTGAGCCATCAGATGGCTGTGACCGTCCTGGTGCTGCAGACCTTCACCGTTCAGAGTGGTACGACCAGCAGTCGCGCCAATCAGGAAGCCGCGAGCCTGGATGTCACCTGCCAGCCATGCCAGGTCACCAATACGCTGGAAGCCGAACATGGAGTAGAACACGTAGAACGGAACCATCGGGCAGTTGCTGTTGCTGTACGCAGTAGCCAGAGCCACCCACGCAGACATAGCACCTGCTTCGTTGATACCTTCTTCAAGGATCTGACCTTTTTTGTCTTCCTTGTAGTACATGATCTGGTTGGAATCGTGCGGGGTGTACTTCTGACCCTGGGAAGAGTAGATACCCAGCTGACGGAACATACCTTCCATACCGAAAGTACGGGCTTCGTCAGGAACGATCGGAACGATACGCTTGCCGATTTCCTTGTCTTTCACCAGCTGGGACAGCACGCGTACAAACGCCATGGTAGAAGACATTTCGCGCTCGCCGGAACCGGTCAGCTGGCCTTTGAAGGCTTCCAGAGCTGGCACGTTCAGGGCTTCGAAGTCAGCGCGGCGGGACGGTACAACACCGTTCAGCTTGGCACGACGTTCGCGCATGTATTTCATTTCCGGGCTATCCGGAGACGGACGGTAGTAAGGAACTTTTTCCAGTTCATCGTCGGTCAGCGGGATACCGAAACGGTCACGGAACTGACGCAGGGACGCAGTATCCAGTTTCTTCACAGAGTGAGTCGGGTTAGCGGCTTCGCCAGCTTCGCCCAGACCGTAACCTTTAACGGTTTGCGCCAGAATAACGGTTGGAGAACCCTTGTTTTCCATCGCGTTGGCGTACGCAGCGTACACCTTGAATGGATCGTGGCCACCACGGTTCAGGTTGAAGATGTCCTCGTCGGACATGTCTTTCACCAGTTCCAGCAGCTCTGGGTACTTGCCGAAGAAGTGCTCACGAGTGTACGCACCACCGTTGGCTTTGTAGTTCTGCAGTTCGCCGTCGCAAACTTCGTCCATACGCTTCTGCAGCAGACCGGACTTGTCTTTTTCCAGCAGTACGTCCCAATGACGACCCCAGACAACCTTGATCACGTTCCAGCCAGCGCCACGGAACACGCCTTCCAGCTCTTGCATGATCTTGCCGTTACCACGAACAGGACCGTCCAGACGCTGCAGGTTACAGTTAATTACGAAGACCAGGTTTTCCAGCTGCTCACGACCAGCCAGAGAGATAGCACCCAGAGTTTCCGGCTCATCACACTCACCGTCACCCAGGAACGCCCACACTTTACGATCACCACGAGCCACCAGATCACGGGCAGACAGGTAACGCATCACGTGCGCCTGATAAATTGCCTGGATTGGGCCCAGACCCATGGATACGGTTGGGAACTGCCAGTAATCCGGCATCAACCATGGGTGTGGATAGGAAGACAGACCATTGCCATCGACTTCGCGACGGAAGTTGTCCAGGTGAGCTTCGTCGAAACGACCTTCCAGGTAAGAACGGGCGTAGATACCAGGAGCAGAGTGGCCCTGGAAGTAAATCAGATCGCCCAGATGACCGTCTTCGTTACCACGGAAGAAGTAGTTGAAGCCAACGTCGTACAGAGTCGCAGCGGAAGAGAATGACGCGATGTGGCCGCCCAGACCTTCGTCGTTATCGTTGGCACGCATAACCATCGCCAGAGCGTTCCAGCGGATCAGAGAGCGAATACGACGCTCCATGAACAGGTCGCCTGGCATACGCTTTTCTTTGTCGACTGGGATGGTATTACGGTACGGAGTGGTGATGGCGGCTGGCAGATCCACACCTTTGGCCATAGCGTGGTCGAACAGGGCTTTCAACAGGAAAGCGGCACGCTCTGGGCCAGAGTGACGAATGGTGGCATGCAGGGAATCCAGCCATTCTTGTGTTTCGTAGATATCGACATCTTGTGTCATACGGAACTCCCGGTCTTCTTATACATGCGCCCGGATCAGGCGCGGGTGGAGGCCTTTTGAGCCTGTGAACCCCAAATTGGTCTTACCTATTATCCCTTTACGGTAAGTGACAATAACTAAACCCATTTATGGGCCTGAAATTCTGGTCTTTGGTATTACTCCCAGGGCTCGTCCAAAGGAGCATAGTACCGAGACGGGCGACAGTCTGACCTGTCCGGAAAAAGAAAACAACGGCTTCCTGTAGTTTTTTTACAGCCTGACAGGTTTTGCTGCAAGGTTATGAAAGAAATGGGTAACACCCCACCCAAACCCCTGAAAACACTGGGGTAAATGGGAAAGTTTCGAATAAAAGCCTATTCCGGAAACGATATACATGGACGATTCCGGCATGCCGATGTCGCAACTGGCAACAATAAAGGCGTGCAAAAACTAGCTACTGGTAAATAATTTACCGCGCACCTTGTCTCGGTAAGCACCGGGCGTTTGCCCTGCCAGCCGTCTGAAGATGCGAATGAAGTAGCTGCTGTCTGAAAAACCAACACTGGCAGCAATATCCGCCACACTGAGGTTGCTGTGTTGCAACAACTCACGCGCCGCATTGCAGCGCAATCCATGCAGGTACTCGATCGGCGCAACTCCACACGACTGACGGAATCGACGTGAAAACTGACGTTCACTCAACCCGCTACGCTGCGCCAACTGGGCCAGAGTAACGGGCTCGCGCAAATTCTGCTGCATCCATGCCTGTGCCAGTGCAATTTCCTCATCCGGATGCCGTGCACTGGTTTCGGCTGAATACACCTGCTTCTCAAACGGGTTACGAACCTCCGGAGAAAACTGCTGTTCAACCTGTAACGCTAACTCACGACCGTACATCTGGCCTATCAGGTGAATCACCATATCGGCACCCGAGTTAACACTCGCGGCGCAGTAGATTCGCCCAGCCTGAGTCAGCAGATGTCGACGCTGCAACTGCACCGCCGGATAATCCCGCGCAAATTGATCCTGGTAATGCCAGTGAGTCGTGGCAGGCTTGCCATCCAGAATGCCAGCTTCCGCCAGCAGACAAACCCCCGTCCCCACCGCTATCACACTTGCGCCAAGGCGATACTGCCTTGCCAGCCAATGAATTGCTTCCGCATTACGGGCCAGCGTGCGCCTGGGGTTACGCCACAACGCTGGCACTACCACCAGACTGGTATGGGAAATATCCGAAAGCAGACAATCTGGCTGCAATCGCAAGCCGCCCAGCGCCGTTACCTCCCCTTCCCGCACCGCCGCCAGCTGAATAACAAAATCAGCATCATCCCGGTGACTCGCCCGCAATCGCGCGCGCAAAGCCTCCGCCATCTCCATGGGAATGGCGACACTGGAGCTCAGCATCTGTTCCAGCACCAATACGGTCACATGCTGCAACATGTTGTCTCTCCTCTAACACCAGCAAACGACAGGAAACTTCTATGAATTGACCGGATCATACTACTATTCAATAAAAAACAGCCGATAAGATGCACCCAAACACCAGTTGGATTACCGAATAATGAAAAACCTGGCCGTTATTACCGCTTTTGGTGGCATCAATGCCGCCGGCCGCAGCTCTGGCCACCATGCTTTCCGCCGCATCGTGCTCGATGCCCTCAGCGCCGACAAGCGCAATGCTACCCTTGCCAGCCTCGCCGCCATGATGGGCACCAGCGATGAACAAGCCATTCTGGATGGCACCCTGGTACGGGAATGGGACAACGTCGACTGGGACGCCAAAGCCGTCCCTTTCCACGAGCCCTTCAAGGATGAGAATGGAGTCCAATGCTGGCGCCAGGGCCACAAGCGCCTTGCCGTACAAAGCGCGGGCCAGATGCCAAAAGGTTTTGACCCGGCCAAACTGTACCGCTCCCTGCATCACCCGCGCGGTTTGCAGATGGCGGTTTATGCCGCCAGCGACGCACTTGGCCAACTGGGGATCGAATGGGAAACCCTGAGCCGTCATGTAGGCCCGGATGAAATTGGCGTTTACGCCGGCTCTGCCATGGGGCAGCAAGACTACAACTCTCATGGCGGTATGATGCAAGCAGCCCTGCTCGGCAAACGCACATCATCCAAACAGTGCGCCATGGGCCTGAGCGAAATGCCAGCCGACTTTATCAATGCCTATGTTCTGGGCAACATTGGCAACACCGGCAGCATGACCGCCGCTTGCGCCACCTTCCTCTATAACCTGCGCCTGGCAAAAGAAGACATCGAAAGCGGCCGTCGCCGTATTGTGATTGTTGGCAACGCCGAAGCACCGCTGGTGCCGGAGATTGTCGAGGGTTACAACGCCATGACCGCACTGGCTACCGAACAGAACATCCGCGCACTGGACAACCGCAGCGCTGACGAACCAGCCGACCTGCGTCGTGCCAGTCGTCCATTTGGCGAAAACGCCGGCTTCACCATCGCCGAATCTGCACAGTTCTTTGTACTGACCGACGACAAGTTGGCCGTCGAACTGGGCTTGAGCATTCACGGCAGTATTGGTGACGTGTTCGTTAACGCCGACGGCTACAAGAAGTCAATCTCCAACCCCGGAGTTGGCAACTACCTGACCATGGGCAAAGCCGTTGCATCTGCGCGTCGCCTGCTGGGTGAAGAAACCCTGCGTCGCGGCACCTTTATTCATGCTCACGGCAGCAGCACCCCACAGAACCGCGTAACCGAATCGCACATTTACGCCGAACTGGCAAAAGCGTTTGGTATCGAAGACTGGACCATCACTGCCGCCAAGGCACATCTGGGCCACTCTCTGGCTGCTGCATCTGCCGACCAGCTGACTCTGACGCTGGGGACATGGGCGGAAGGTATCATGCCGGGCATTACCACCACCGAACGCATAGCCGATGACGTACACCGCGAGCGCCTCGATTTCGTTCTGAAGCACCGCGAAATCGATCCAACCAGCCTGCCGATAGCCTTTATTAATGCCAAAGGTTTTGGTGGTAACAACGCTTCAGCAAGCATCATCTCTCCGGACATGACCCGCACCCTGCTGAAAAATCGCTACTCCGAACAGGAACTGAGCGCCTGGGCAGGCCGCAACGAAGCCATCGTTGCCGCCAGCGAGCGCTTTGATGCCGAAACCACCGCAGGCAACACCAGCCCTCGTTACCACTTCGGCACCGATGTTCTGGAACCGCATGATCTGACCATCAGCGATACCCACATCTATATCCGTGGCTGGGACAAGCCTGTCGAGCTCTGACAAACCTGAACACAACTGCAGACAAAACAAAAAGCCCATCCAAAGGACCGATCAGTCAAGCACCCGTGGGCATTCTTACGCCTCGCTCCAGCGTCGAATGCCGCACAATCTGCACGGCTTTTGTTAATGGGCACAACCGTATGCCCCTCATGGGGGACCTTGTCCCCCCGGCCTGACCGGCCTCCCGCTGATTTTGCCGACTGGATTCCTGTCTCCGGTTGTCACCGACAACGGCGTTTCGCCCCCAACCAAATGGGCATGATGCAGCCAGCAACGCCGTGCAACTTCAACAATCAATGATCAGGCAATGACCGAAGGAAAGAATCGGATACACAATCGCAAGCCCGACATCCTCGCGACCATAAAAACCTGCGCAGAGGATAGTTAAGGTGCCGCTCAGTGTTGAAATGTTCTTAACTGATCGGCATGACATCCAAGAGCTTTTTTATTTTCAGAACTCAAGGTTTGAGCGGTGTTGACGAACCTGCGCGGCCCGACTTGAAAAGGCCCCGGCCAGGTTGGTTCGTCATTTCGCTGCGTTCGTCGCCTCGCTCACACACTCTGCAGCACCCGCGCACGACTGCATGGATGCAGAGCGAAGCAGGAGCCAGAGCCGAAAGCTGTGCAGAGTTATTCAGAGTGTCCCTGGTACCACAATGGCAACCTCAATACAAAATAATCATCATTTCTTGAGTAGCCACAATGCTATCCATTAAAAATATCCACCTGACTCTCTAACGAGAGATTTGCCACAGATCACAAACAACCACCCCAAAGCAACACTTTGAAACCTCAACGCATGGGAAAAGCGTGCATTTAAGGTCGAATCATTGTGAACCGCAACAATAACTCCCTCATACACCAGAAAAAACATTCATAAATGCAACACAACCAAACTCTATCTCATTCTTGAAATCTGAAATACCTGTAATGCGACATTCATCACAGCATTGAAGAATTCATGCTTTCCGATAGGATCTACCGCACTCATATTGTGCAGCCACTCAACCCAAGGATTGAACCCTGATGAGCGTCGAAACCACCCTGAAGCCCTCAATCCCGACACAGGATCACCTGAGTGTTGTTACTCGCGCGCTCGAACAAAAGCAGAGCCTGTTAATCAAGCTGGGTAATAATTGCGACATTTTCCTGAATGGCACTCGCCGCAGTTTTTTCACCCAGGACAATGAACACCTCAAAGCGACTGGTAATGACTACCGCAACCTGAGCTTTATTCCTGGCCAATCCCCTCCGGCACATCTGAATCGCGAGCATCCCATTAGTGAACTGCAATGGATTCTCGCTTATTACCAATCCAATGGATCGCTGCTGGGTCAATGCCGCCGAGACGACGTAGTCAAACTGATCCGCTGGCCGAACTTCACTCGTTTGCCACACGAACTGGCAGACCAGCGTATTGCCGCACTTTTTACGCGCCGGGCAACATCTCTGGTACTGGCATCACGCGTACTAAAAACCGACGAGCCGGAACTGAACCGTTTTTACAGCGCCGCCAATGCTGCCGGATACACCCGCATTATCAACCGTACAACACCAGCCGTTATTGAGCGCCAAGAGCATAAACACCAGTCCATTATTGGCAAATTAATCACTCGCTTCCTGTCAAAATAATCAAACCTGGCAGCCCCCTCAAATCGGATAGCGCTTCCTTGATATCGAACACACCATCAAGCACTGCAACTCATCAAGAAGCCAATACTGACACACGTATTGGCAACCACCAGGGCCTCTGAATAATTCGGTGTCCGCTCTGACCTATCAGGATGGTGATGAATCACAAAGTCGGCTTGATAGCCCGAATACCTGAATCCTGGGGACACTCTGGCGCAATGTCGCCGCACCGGATTGGGTCAGACAAAGAACACTCTCCACCAGCAAAAAACAGTCACAACATCATCAATACAACCAAGTCATCAGCAAAAACGGCCACAGCACACATACCACCAACAAACCATATCCGCTCATTTGCCAAACGCTTTTCATCCGGACCGGATGCACACAATCACTCTGCGAACAACGCTCGATACCATCCGACATATCAACAACCATCAGACAAAACCAATTCAGACGTCAAATCAGGCCTCATGGCAAATTTGCTTGAATCTGCACAAGAGTGCGTCGATTATTCGCGTACAGTTCGCAAGAACACACTTATTACTCCAGCAACATATTGGGAAACCCGCTCGGAATGGACTACAAGATTATTTTTGGCGGCCAGGTAGGCGCAGGAAAAACCACAGCAATTGCCGCCATCAGTGACGTACCGGTTGCCACGACCGAAGCAAAAGCCTCTGATGACGTAGCCAAACGCAAGGAAAGCACAACCGTTGCCATGGACTACGGCATGCTAAAGCTACCAGGAGGAGAAAAAGTCCACCTCTTTGGAACTCCTGGTCAAACCCGCTTCTCATTTATGTGGGATGTTCTGACAGTCGGTGGCCTGGGCCTGGTTTTGCTGATTGACAACAAACAGCCTGACCCTGTTGCGGATATGGAGTTCTATATCAATGCATTCCGCTCCTTTATTGATCGCAATGCAGTGGTCGTAGGGATAACTCGCATGGATCTGGCTCCCCAGCCACCGCTCACAACCTATATAAACAAACTGCATGAAATGGGCATTAATGCACCAGTGTATGAGGTTGATGCACGCAAGGCAGAGGACGTAGAAATCCTGTTAATGAGCTTGCTCTCCATTCTGGAGCTGGGCCTGAAATAATGCAGCCATCGGATCAGGCGGAACAGCAAGACACCAACGTCACCAAACAACCCCTGCTACAATTGCGTGAATTTGGAACAGGCTTCGCCGACCGGATTATACTCAGCTCCGTTGATCTCGACATATATCCCACACAGATCACGTGCCTGATGGGACCAACCGGTGTTGGCAAAAGCACGCTATTGCGCACCCTTGCCGGTTTTAACGAAGCCAACCCAAACTTTCGCACCTGGGGCACCGCTATCTATTGTGGTGAAACACTGGGGAGCGGAGGACGTCGCCCCCGTATGGTGCAGCAAAGCACACGCCTGCTGATGTCTAGCCTGCTGGAAAATCTGATTCACGACCTGCCGGAACGTAGCTCACTGACCGTTGCTCAACAACGCGATTTGGCAACGCGCATGCTGGAGGAAGCCGGCATTGGTCATCTCGCGGACAACCTGTCCACATCCGTGATTGACCAACCACTGGCTATTCAAAGATTGATTGCCATTATTCGCCTCTGCGCTACCGGCACTCGCCTGCTCTGCCTGGATGAACCCACTAGCGGACTGTCCAGCAACGACGAATCCCTGGTGCTTGATTACATAGCACTACAAGGCAAACGCAGATCCATATTGATTTCTCTTCACAACCAACAACACGCGCGCCGCCTTGGCGGACGCACGGCATTGCTGGCGGGCGGCAGAATTCAGGAAGAAGCGGACACCCCTGCCTTCTTCACCACACCAGAAACAACAGTGGCACAGAAATACGTTGCTACCGGCTCCTGCGCAGTTCCAGCTCCCGACACCCCACCAGAAGCATTAGCCGATGATGTGCCACCACCGCCACCACTCCCGGAAGCAGCTCGCTCCTACGTCAGCGAAAGCTTTGGACCACGAGGTTTTTTATGGCTGATCAAGGGTGTACTGGCCGGCACTCCAATGCCCGGTATTTTTTTCGACTCTGACTACGACCTCAAGGCATTACAACGGGTTGGCATCAGACATCTGGTGTGTTTATTGGAACAAGCCCCCCCTATAGAAGAAAATGACCGGTATGGCATCAGCACCCACTGGTGCCCTATCCCAGACATGGACGCCCCTACACCACAACAGGCACTTGACTTATGCCAACACATATACAGGCATCTCAGTACAAACGAGGCGGTCGCCGTACATTGTCGAGCAGGAATGGGGCGAACGGGAACCATATTGGCGACCTATCTCATCTGGCAGGGACTCGATGCTTTTTCAGCACTGGAGACCGTAAGAAATATTGAGCCCAGATGGGTTCAATCCCAGAAACAGGTTGATTTTCTGGAGGCCTACGAGGACTATCTGTCTCGAATACATGCTCGATAATTACTGATATTCCTGTCTTTTCAACGGGTTATCCAAAACAACAAACGGCAAGATACGCAATCGTTTTACTAGTGGAGAACATAACAATGTCCAGCCTCAACGAAGCACTGCAGAAAGCCACCGTCAGCATTCCTGAATGCGTTGCTGCCGGCTATGTAGATCTGTCCAGCGGCATGCTGCTGGGTATCAAAACTGTCGATTCTCACCCTAATGACGTTCTGGATCTGCTAGCTGCAGCAACAGCCGACCTGTTCCAAGGGTCAAACGTCATGACCATTGAGCATATTTTCAAAAAAGCCCGCGGCCTGGCTCTGGACAACTATCATTACTTTCAGGAAATAATTGTTAACTCTGACAATCTGATCCACGTGTTCATTCGTAGCAAAACCTACCCTGACCACGTAGCCTGTTTTGTATGCCGCTTGACTGCAAACCTGGGTATGGTACTGAGCAAGTCCCGTTCAGCCATGCCACTACTGGAAGCATCTGTCTGATAACAGCTTCTACCTGGGACAGGTATTTTGATTCAACGATGGCGGCATAATAGCCGCCATCGTTTTATCCGACTCAAATACCCCCAAGCACAAGCAAGGAAAAACACAATATGAGTACACAGGATAACGGCCATCCAAAGGCCAGCCAGGTTCGCTCCACTCTGCGAGGACTGATCAGTGGCTCAGGTGGAGCCATCCAGGCATCTGCAGCCATGACAACCGATGGATTGATTATCGGATCCGCTCTTGGAGCCAACATTGACGAAGACGTATTCGCAGCCATGAATGCCTCGTTACTGGTCCTGGCAGACCGAGCCTCAAGTGAAGTCGATATTGGCGAACTGAAACAGGTAATGGTAATGGGCACTCGCGGCGTCATGCTGCTTACCCATATAGGCCTTGATGCAGTTCTGGCATTGGCGACAGATCCATCCGCCAATCTTGGCAAAGTATTGCTGGATGCTAACCGTACCGTTCAAAAGTTATATGAAATCCTGGACGACAAACCGGCCCGAGCAACCGGCATGGCATGGCCCAAACATTAAGACCAATGGATTGATCTGAATCCTTGCACCCGTAGAAATCAGGAATTAACGTCGGAGTTTCCAATAATAATCAGACAAGGAAACTCCAACGCATGATCAAGGTACTCATCGATCGTCAGATCGCCGATGGCATGGAAACCACTTACGAAGCCGCTATCAAGGAAACACTTCGCGCCATTCTCGAAGCCCCCGGATACATATCCGGCGCGTCCTATAAAGACGAAAAAGATCCCAATCACCGAATCATCATGACCAACTGGGCCAGTGTTGAAGCCTGGAACCACTGGTCGACATCCGATTCGCGCCGCTCCGTAACAGCCTCCATCCAGCCCATCCTGATGCGCGAAGAACGAATTACCATACTCAGCGCATAACCTCCAACGGCTGTGAACCAATCCTCATTTCAAGGCAACGCGTAGCAGCCAATTCTGTGGTGAGAAACGGTTCACAGCGACAGTAGTCACATTCCGTACAGTGGCCAGAGAAACTTTCAGGAACTCTCACTATGAACACCAGCACCCGTCAACAACTAGCCCCCCGAATCACCGCTACCCTGCGTAGCTTGATCAGTCACAACGATTGTGGAATGGTTGCCGCCGCCGTGATGAGTACCGATGGCTTTATCATTGGTTCAGCGTTACGTGACGACACCAATCAGGATGTCTTTGCGGCCATGAACGCCTCCCTGCTGGTTCTGGCGCAACGTTCCTCGCGTGAAATTGCCATTGGTGAACTGCGTCAGGTCATGGTCCTGGGTACGGAAGGAGTGATGCACCTGACCTGCATTGGCAATAACGCCGTTCTGGCTATTGCCACAGACGTTAATGCCAACATAGGCTCCGTCGTACTGCAAACCCGTCGGGTATCCGTGCGCCTGCAGGATATTCTCGAAACACCGATTGTTGAAGCCGTCAACTCAAACTGACAATGCCCGCACAAAATCCCCAATCTGCTGCGCGCAGGCTTGCAGCTGGCCCTCCCCGGAAATGCCCGAACGCTTGCGCGGCAACAAGTCGTGATCACCATCCGGCCACCATTGCAATTGGATGTGCGCATTCTTCCCACACTCCCCAGAGCCCAGATGCGCTTCCACCTCGTCACGCCTGCCAAACGGATCGCTCTCGCCCTGCATCACCAGCATCGGAACACCCACCAGAGGCCAATGTGCCGTACGCCACTGCTCCGGTTTTGATTGAGAATGAAACGGATATCCCAGACATACAGTTCCTCTTATATAGCCACTCGCAGCCGAGGCAGACTCCGCCACCAGCATTGAACCAATCCTTCCTCCCAACGACTTGCCAACAATCACCAGAGGCCGCCCAATTTCCAGCACCAGCAACTCCAGTTCCAGAACCAGCTTGTCTGCCCTGGGTGGTGGGCAAGGCTTGCCTCTCGCTACGGCTTTTTCCATCCAGGCAAAATTGGTGCGTAATACCAGCAGTCCCTGAGCAGCCAATCGCCGTGCCATCGAAACCATCCACTCATGCTCACAGCCAGCCCCAGAGCCATGAAGGAGCAACACGCAGGGATCCGTCAAATATCCATCGACAAAAAAACGTTCATTTATCGTTCTTTGGTATTTGTTTTCCAAAATTTTTTCGCCCATTTATGGAACTCTGGTAGAAGCTGTTTTTGTTCATTGCGCCAAATCAAGGCTGTTTGACAGGTGCACCTTATCATTAGCAACACTACAAACCCCCGATTCAGCAAGGATGCAGGGAAAGTAGGGCAAAACCACAGTGCCAGGACGGCTTCATTGGTGGCGCCATGCAGAACGTACGACTGAAGGCGTATATTCCGCAGTAGAATCAGGCAGTTGCCGGGAGAATATTTGCAAACAGCAAGTAAGCGCCCGATAATGTGCCGCCAAAATTAAAACCCTCAATCCCTCGCTGTTTAATGGAATCCAATCATGAGCACAGCATTTGACCATCCCGAATACAACTACAAGGTGGTAAGACAGTTTGCCATCATGACCGTAGTTTGGGGCATTGTTGGCATGGCAGCCGGTGTTCTCATCGCTGCCCAGCTGGCATGGCCTGCTCTGAACTTTGATACCCCTTGGTTATCGTTCGGACGTCTGCGTCCATTGCATACCAACGCGGTTATCTTCGCTTTCGGCGGTTGCGCCCTGTTCGCCACCTCCTACTATATCGTTCAGCGCACCTGCCGCACCCGTCTGTTCTCTGACACTCTTGCTTCCTTTACCTTCTGGGGTTGGAACGTTGTCATCGTAGCAGCCGCCATCACCCTGCCACTCGGCATGACTTCCGCCAAGGAATATGCCGAACTGGAATGGCCAATCGACATTCTGGTGACTCTGGTTTGGGTTTCCTACGTAGTAAACTTCCTGGGTACTGTTGCCAAGCGTAAAGAAAGTCACATCTACGTGGCCAACTGGTTCTTCGCTGCATTCATGATCATGATTGCGATCCTGTACGTGGGTAACAACCTGGAAATCCCAGTATCCCTGACCAAATCCTACTCTATCTGGCCTGGCACTATCGACGCCATGATCCAATGGTGGTGGGGCCACAACGCAGTAGGTTTCTTCCTGACTGCAGGCTTCCTGGGTATCATGTACTACTTCGTTCCAAAGCAAGCTGGTCGTCCTGTTTACTCTTACCGTCTGTCTATCGTGCACTTCTGGGCACTGATTTCCATCTACGTATGGGCCGGTGGTCACCACCTGCACTACTCCGCGCTGCCTGACTGGGCTCAGACTGCCGGTATGGTTATGTCTCTGATTCTGCTGGCTCCAAGCTGGGGCGGTATGATCAACGGTATGATGACTCTGTCTGGTGCCTGGCACAAACTGCGCAACGACCCTATCCTGCGCTTCCTGGTTGTATCCCTGTCCTTCTACGGTATGTCTACTTTCGAAGGCCCGATGATGTCTATCAAGACTGTTAACGCTCTGTCTCACGACACTGACTGGACCATCGGTCACGTACACTCTGGTGCTCTGGGCTGGGTTGCCATGGTGTCAATCGGCGCTATGTACCACCTGATCCCTGTTATGTTCGGCCGCAAGGCTGGCGACATGTATTCCCAGGCTCTGATCAACGTTCACTTCTGGCTGGCTACTATTGGTACCGTTGTGTACATCGCTGCCATGTGGGTAAACGGCATCATGCAAGGTCTGATGTGGCGTGCAGTTAACGCTGACGGCACCCTGACTTACAGCTTCGTGGACTCTGTAGCAGCTTCTCACATGGGTTATGCAGCTCGTGTACTGGGTGGCGCTCTGTTCCTGCTGGGCATGCTGTTCATGGCCTACAACGTGTACATGACTGTGCGCTCTGCCAACCAGGCAGCTGCCGCAGGCACTCTGGCACCGCAGGCTTAAGGAGTTCTGAGAATGATCAAGCACGATACTATTGAGAAAAGCCTCCCGCTGATGGTGGTGATGATTGTTATCGCACTGAGCTGGGGCGGCCTGGTGGAAGTTGTTCCACTGTTCTGGCACCAACCAACCACTACGCCTGTTGAAGGCCTGAAGCCTTTGAATGCACTCCAGCTCGAAGGCCGTGACATCTACATCCGTGAAGGCTGTCACGTATGTCACACCCAGATGGTTCGCCCATTCCGTGCCGAGACCGAGCGTTATGGCCCGTTCTCTGTATCTGGCGAATCTGTTTACGAACACCCATTCCTGTGGGGTTCCAAACGTACTGGCCCAGACCTGGCACGCGTTGGTGGTCGTTACTCTGACGAGTGGCACCGCGCTCACCTGTACAACCCGCGCGACGTGGTTCCTGAGTCCATCATGCCTTCCTACCCATGGCTGTTCGAAAACACCGTGGATGGTCGTCTGACTCCGAAGAAGATGAAAGCCCTGAGCATCGTTGGTGTTCCTTACACTGAAGCCGACATTGAAGGTGCCAAGGCTGCCGTAGACGGCAAGCGTGAAATCGAAGCTCTGGTTGCTTATTTGCAGCACCTGGGCACTGTGGTCACTAAACGGTAATCCCAATGGATATTAACGACGTGCGTGGTCTGGGCTCGGTATTTGCACTTGCTGCAATGCTGAGTGTTTTCTGGTGGGCCTATGGCTCCAGCCGCAAGCAACGCTTCGACAAGGATGCGGAAATCCCCTTCCTTGAAGATGACGAATCCCCTGTCACGCGCGGCGATAAAGATCGGAGTAATTAAAAATGTTAACTACTTTCTGGCAATTGTGGATTTCCGCCATCGTGCTGGGATCCATCATCGGTTGCGGTGTACTCATCATGTACACCAGCAAAGGCATGCGTAAAGAAGAGACCACTCAAACAACTGGTCACGATTACGACGGCATTGAAGAAATTGACAACCCGCTACCGCGCTGGTGGGTGTTTATGTTCTGGGGCACCATTGTGTTTGGCTTTGGTTACCTGGCCTCTTACGGTCTGGGTAACTTCAAAGGCTTCCTGACTGTTACAGTTGATGGACAGGAAGTTAACTGGACCTCTCAAAACCAGTGGAAAGCAGAAGTACAGGCGTTCGAAAAGGAAATTGCTCCTCTGTACGCCAAATACTCTGCCACTCCAATTGAAGAACTGATCAAAAACCAGGATGCAGTACAAACTGGTCAGCGTCTGTTCAAGAGCAACTGTTCCGTGTGCCACGGCTCTACCGCCAAAGGTGCTCAGGGCTTCCCTAACCTGACTGATAGTGACTGGCTGTACGGCGGCGAACCTGCCCAGATCGTACAAACCATCACCAACGGTCGTCAGGGCGCCATGCCAGCCTGGGAAGCTATCCTGGGTGACGAAGGCATCAAGAACATGGTTCAGTATGTTCGCAGCTTGTCTGGTCTGGAACATGACAAAGCCGCTGCTGACGCTGCTGCACCACTGTTCCTGCAGAACTGTGCCATGTGTCACGGTGCTGACGCCAAAGGTAACATCATGGTTGGTTCTGCCAACCTGACTGACAACATTTGGCTGTACGGTGGCTCCAGCAAACAGATCGAGTTCACTCTGCGTCACGGCCGTGCCGGCAAGATGCCAGCACACAAGGAAATTCTGGGCGACAACGCTGACGCCAAGATTCACCTGCTGGCTACCTACGTGTACTCCCTGTCTCACAAGTAAGGTGGACATTGCCTCATGCACACAACCCAAGGCTCAAAAAGCCACAAGTTTGAGCTGAGGCAATAAACACGAAGAAAGCGGCTTTAGGCCGCTTTTTTTCATTCTAACAACTGTAACAACAACTATATAATCGCAGCGTTATATAGATTGGCCAACAAGCCGTTGCCTGCTTCAAGTCAGAGGCTCCGCGAACAGCGCCAGCACCCCATTCAACCAAAGTGATGAGCCGCTATGAGTAATATTCCTGTCAAAGACGTCACGCCCAAATCCGACAGTCTTTACGCCAAGCGCGAAAAGATCTACGTGCGAGAGATCATCGGTTTCTTCCAGAAATTACGAACCAAGACCCTGTGGGCACTGATGCTCGCCTATTACGGCGTAGTATGGCTGCAGTGGGATGGTCGCCAGGCAGTGTATTTCAACCTGCCAGCGCGCCAGTTCAACATTTTTGGCATCACCTTCTGGCCACAGGACTTCATGCTGCTGTCCTGGACACTCATCATCTCAGCATTTGCACTCTTTACGGTGACCAACCTTGCCGGGCGACTCTGGTGTGGTTATACCTGCCCACAATCCGCATGGTCTTTTATGTTCATGTGGGTCGAGGAGCGCATTGAAGGCACCCGTAACGCCCGTATGAAACTCGACAAAGAACCTATGACCGGTGAGAAATTGCGCAAAAAGGCGTTAAAACACCTGGCATGGATTTTTATCGCCTTTCTGACCGGCCTGACCTTTGTTGGTTATTTCTCCCCTATTCGCGAACTGGTACCCAACCTGCTGCAACTTGAAGTCGGTGGCTGGGCCCTGTTCTGGATCGGGATGTTCACCGTTGGCACCTATGTAAACGCAGGCTGGATGCGTGAGCAGGTTTGTATTTACATGTGCCCTTACGCCCGCTTCCAGTCTGTCATGTACGACCACGACACAATGGCCGTATCCTACGATTTCAACCGTGGAGAACCACGAGGCAAGCGCAGTAAAAAAGCCAAGGAAGAAACGGATACAGACCGTCTCGGCGACTGTGTGGATTGTTCCTTGTGTGTACAGGTTTGCCCAACCGGCATCGACATCCGCGATGGCCTGCAATACCAATGCATTGGTTGCGCACTCTGTATCGACGCCTGTGACTCCATCATGGAGAAACTGGAAAAGCCCAAAGGGCTGATCCGATATACCACCGAAGCCGAATTGGACGGAGGCAAAACCCACATCCTGCGCCCACGACTGATCGGTTACGCCACCGTGTTACTGGTAATGGTCAGCGCCCTGGTTTACGCCATCGCCACACGGACTCCGTTCCAGTTGGATATCGAACGTGATCGTGGCGCTTTGTACCGTGTAACACCAAACGATACTGTCCAGAACGCTTACACCCTGAAGCTTCTGAACATGAGTCAGACCACCAAGACTTACCGCCTGAGTGTTGACGGTCTGCCTGGAGTGACCATGGACGTACCAGATGAATACGAAGTACGCGTAAACGAAGTAAAAGAAGTGTCTCTGAACCTGGAAATTGATCCGGTCAAAGCCGGTATCAAACCAGGCAAAGTGGATATCGACTTCGTTGTGGTTGATGAAACTACCGGAGAAGAAGTAGCACGCTCAGAAAGCCGCTTTATCGCACCACAGCTGTAAGCGCATCTGTACACCACCACAGCTACACACCACCACGGCTGTGCGACATATTGCCGCACAGCCACTCTGAGCCAGCAATTCACCGTTATCCGCAGCCTGACCTGCTGCGGATACCCCTAGAGACTCCGGATAGTTGCCGTTAAACTTGTGCCTCTTTTTTCGACCCGCCCTGCCCTGCATACTTTTCAGCTTCCGATGGCAGTACGGCTCCGCTTCCAAACGCATCTCGCGTCCAACCAAGGAAACAAGAATCGCATGACCCCTCAAGAGCCAACTCATCGTCCCTGGTACAAAGAACCCATCATGCTGCTGGTCGCCGGCATTCCGCTGATCGCCGTGTTCTGGGGAGGTGTGATGCTGACCCTCGCGGTCAAGAGTAAGGACTCACTGGTCAGTGACAGTTATTACAAGGATGGTGTCAGCTACACTGAAAACGTCGAAATCGACGCAAAAGCAAAACGCCTGCAGGTAAAAGCCCAACTGGTATTAACCAATGACGAAGCCCGCCTGCAACTGTCCGGTTATTTTGACCAATACCCGGATGTACTGACACTGCAACTGATTCATCCGACCCTGCAAGACCGTGACGTAACGGTTCTCCTGCAGCGTACCGAAGATGGCACCTACGTTGGCATGCCAGAAATCGAACTGCCATCCCGTCGCCACATCTGGCTGCAAAGCCCGGAGCAAGGCTGGCGCGTACGTCTGACCGACACTATCCAGCCTGATCAGGTTATTCAGCTGTCTGCACAATGACCATCAACGCGACCTCCAACTGTTTCCACTGTGGTGAAGCCGTCAAAGACGGCCAGCGCTGGACAGCTCTGATCAACGGCGAAGAGCAGACCATGTGCTGCCCTGGCTGCAAGGCAGTAGCTGAAACCATTGTTGCCAGTGGCCTCAAGGACTACTACCGACACCGTACCGAGCTGCCGGATGTATCCCCCGCCGATTTTGACAACAGCACGCTGGAAGCTCGCGAAACTCTGCTGTTTTACGACAGCGACGCCTTGCAGAAACAGTTCGTCGCGTTTGACAAACCTTCAGAATCCCGGGGTTTTGACAGCACAGCCCCGAACTCATCGGACTACGGCGCCGAAGCTACCTTTGTGATTGACGGTATCAGCTGTGCCGCTTGCAGCTGGCTGATCGAACACCGTATGACACAATTGCCCGGTGTAGAAAAAGCCACCCTCAACCTCTCGAACCACCGCCTGTTCCTGCGTTGGAAATACAACGACATCAAGGTTTCCAGTCTGATCGAAACCCTGCTGCGCCTTGGCTACAAAGCCACACCGTTTTCGGCAAGCTCTCAGGAAGAAAGCCGCCAGAAAGAAAACAAAACCGCTATTCGTCGTATGGCACTGGCCGGTTTTGGCATGATGCAAATCATGATGATGGCCATCCCGACCTACTCCAACATGACAGTACTGCAGGAATTTTTCCTGCGTATGGCTGAAATGGTGCTCGCACTGCCAGTGATTTTATACAGTGGCGCGCCCTTCTTTCGCGCCGCCTACCGTGACATTCAAGCCCGCCACCTGACTATGGATGTACCAGTTACACTTGCCATCAGTCTGTCATTTGGAGCCAGTATCTGGAGCACATTCAACAACGGCAAGGATGTGTATTTCAGCGAAATCTGCATGTTTATTTTCTTCCTGCTGGTTGGCCGCTACTTCGAAATGCGCGCCCGCCACCGGATGAGCCGTGCCGGTAACAACCTGCTAACCCTATTGCCCAACCTCGCGATTCGAGTCGAAAACGGCGAAGACATCCTGATTGCCTCCACCGACATCAACGTAGGAGACATCCTGCGAGTCAAACCGGGTCAGGCCATCGCTGCCGACGGCGTCGTCCTCGAAGGTAACAGCTCCGTTGACGAAGCCGCCCTCACCGGAGAATACATGCCTGTGACAAAAGGCCCAGGCGCCTCAGTCATCGGCGGAACGGTTAACGTCGAAAGCCCATTACTGATGCAAGTAACCGCCACCGGAGCCGACGCCCAGCTGAGCACCATCATGCGCCTGCTCGACCGCGCCCAACAGGCAAAACCGCGCGCAGCCCTGATTGCCGACCGGGTGGCCAGTTATTTCGTAATGGCCGTTCTTGTCATTTCCCTGCTGGTTTTCCTGTTATGGATGCCAAGCGGCGTTGAACACGCCTTCTTTGTTGCCCTGTCGGTGCTGGTGATCACCTGCCCATGTGCACTGGCACTGGCTACTCCAACAGCCCTTACGGCCGCCACTGCCGCCATGCGCGAACGCGGCCTGCTGATCAGCAAAAGCCATGTACTGGAAACACTGCCGCAAATTAACCGCGTCGTCTTCGACAAGACCGGCACCCTGACGCAGGGCCGCCTGACCCTTGATCAGGTAGTCGAAATTACCGATGTGGACCGCAATACCCTGCTGGCACTGGCCGCTGGCCTTGAAAAGTACAGCACGCACCCGATCGCCAAAGCCTTCAGCAGCTTTGAAGGTGTTGTGATAGAACAACCGGAACAGATTTCCGGCCAAGGCGTACAAGGCATCTGGCAAGGCCAACAACTGCGCCTGGGCCGCGCCGACTTCGCCTGCAGCCACCCCGTCAACGCCCCCTCCGGTTCCGGCCAATGGCTGCTGCTGACCCGTGATGATCAGCCACTCGGATGGTTCCTGCTGAACGACACACTGCGCCGAAGTGCAGCCACTGTCGTAAAAGGTCTGCAACAACGTGGAATTTCTGTATCCCTGTTGACTGGCGACCCCAGCGATTCTGGCGCACTGGTTGCGAGCCAACTGGGCATTACCGACCTGCGTACCGGCATGACACCATCCGACAAACTGGCAGCGGTTACCGCCTGGCAGCAAGCCGGTGAAAAAGTCATGATGGTCGGCGACGGCATCAACGACGTACCAGTACTGGCCGGTGCCGATTTGTCATTGGCGGTCAACGAAGCATCAGACCTCGCCAAAACCAACGCCGACACCCTGCTGACCAACGGCCAGCTGGAAGTGCTGCTGCAAAGTATTGATACCGGCCACAAAACCCGACGCATCATCACCCAAAACCACGCCTGGGCGATTGGTTACAACATTCTTGCCCTGCCCGCTGCGGCATCCGGACTGGTCGAACCCTGGCAAGCTGCTATTGGCATGTCCCTGAGTTCCGTACTGGTGGTTGCCAACGCCATGCGCCTGCTGCGCATGAAGGCCATTTCAACCGCGGAGAACTGATTTATGGATTTGCTCTACACCCTCGTGCCGTTTTCGCTGGTGCTTCTAGGCATCGCCATTGTGGTGTTCTTCTGGGCAGTTCGTAGCGGACAATTCGATGACATGGATTCCCCCGCTCACCGCATCCTGTTTGATGAAGACGACAACGGCCAAAAGTCATCTGATGCCGACACCAGTATTTCCCCAAAAAAACCAAAATAGTCCAAAGAACCAGGGCTGAGCCTGACACCCCAGCCCGGTCATCGAACCATCGCACAACAGAATTCCAATGACTGAACCCCTATCCCTGATCACCGCCCTGTTCCTAGGGCTATTTGGCTCCAGCCACTGCCTGGTCATGTGTGGCGGCATTGCCGCCGCCCTTGGCAGCCGCACCCAACAAGCACCGCTGAGCGGCCTGATCCTGTTCAACCTCGGCCGCATCACCAGCTACAGCCTCGCCGGTCTTGCCGTGGCCAGCCTCGGCCTGTGGTTACAAGACCTGCACCAGTCATTGATGTTTGGCCTGCGCACTCTCGCCGGTGTACTACTGGTACTCATGGGCCTCTACATCGCCCGCTGGGCCACCTGGTTAACACGTATTGAACAGATTGGCCAAATACTCTGGAAACGCCTGCAACCCGCCACCGTAACCCTGATGGGCAACCACAGCGCAGGCGCACGTTTTCGCCTTGGCCTGTTATGGGGATTCCTGCCCTGCGGACTTATTTACAGCACCCTCAGCTGGGTAGCCGCCAACGGCCAACCCGTACAAGGCGCACTCACCATGATGGCCTTTGGCCTCGGCACCCTGCCTGCCCTGTTCGCCGCGCAACTGGCCTCCACCAGCCTCTCGCAATGGTTGAACGGAACAGCAACCCGTAACGTGGCTGGCTTGCTGCTTATCAGTTACGGCATCTGGACACTTATCGCCTTATGGCTGCCTTGACAGGCAACCAGTGACGGAAGACCATACGGAATCTTTTAAGGAAACCGGCCTTGTCAGGCATTCTGACAAAGCCGGACAGACACGGTGAACACCATGAAAACGACTCCAGTTGCTCATCCGCCACTGCGCGGCAACCAACCCCACTGCCAGACCTGTTCACTCAACGCCTTGTGTCTGCCACTGTCGCTCAGCGACAGCGACATGGAACGTCTGGATGACATCATTCGCCGCGGCCGTCCGATCCAGAAAGGACAGCTGCTGTTCCAGCAAGGCGACGAGTTCCAGTCCGTATTTGCAGTGCGCACCGGTGCCCTGAAAACCTATACCCTGGCCTCCAACGGTGAAGAACAGATCACTGGCTTCCACCTCGCCAGCGAACTGATCGGCCTGGCTGGCTACGATGCCGGCAACTATCCGCTCACCGCCAAAGCACTGGAAACCACCACCGTTTGTGAAATCCCGATTCACCAGCTGGAAAGCCTGACCGACGAACTGCCAGACCTGCGCAAACAGCTGATGCGCACCATGGGCACTGAAATCCGTCACGACCAGAACATGATGCTGTTGCTCAGCAAGAAAAACGCCGAAGAGCGCGTAGCCTCCTTCCTGATTGACATCTCCAACCGTTACCAGCGTCGTGGCTTCAGCTCCAGCCACTTCCGCCTGCCAATGTCCCGCGTGGATATTTCCAACTACCTGGGCCTGGCGGTAGAAACCATCAGCCGCGTATTCACCCGTTTCCAGAAAAACGAGCTGATCGACACCCAGGGCAAGGAAGTCATCATCCTCGACATGGAAAAACTGTACGAAATGGCTGGCCTGGTATCCGAAGACGAGTGCGAACACAAATAATCGCCTCGCCGCCGCTGCCAACCGTGAAAACGTTTAAGCGTGCGAGCGTGTAAACGCAAATAAAAAGGGCCTGAACATTCAGGCCCTTTTTTATTGGGCTGGCATTCACACCAGCCTGTTCAGCAGCATTATTGGCAACCAACAGCTACACCGCCGCCAATAACGCCAACCGGTCACAACACATTACTCGTGGGAACCACGCACCCGCTCAAAACCCATATGAGCGGCCACCAGCAACGCCCCCGCCAACAGCCCACTGAACGCATTCAGCAACACCGTCACCAGCTCGCCCACCACCATCGACAACACCGGCAGATACGACACACCCGCCGCCGCATCCGCAGAATCACCAATCAGATGATGCAACACCGGCACACCGTGTACCAGAATCGCCCCACCCACCATAAACATCGCCGCCGTACCCACCACCGACAACAGCTTCATCAGCTTGGGAGCTGCTACCAGCAATACACCACCCACTGCCTGCAAACCGGCCGACGGCTTACGGCTCAGATACAGCCCCACGTCGTCCATCTTCACAATGGCCGCCACAATACCGTACACACCCACCGTCATCAGCACCGACACACCGGCCAGCACAATCAGCTGCGACCAGAACCCGGCATCCGCCACCGTACCCAGCGTAATCACAATAATCTCGGCCGACAGAATAAAATCCGTACGGATCGCCCCCTTGATCTTCTCACGCTCAAACGCCACCAGATCGACCGCCGGATCAGCCAACGCCTGGATATGACTGTGATCAGCCTCCGCCGCACCGAACTTCCAGTGCGCAAACAGATGCCAGAGCTTTTCCGCACCCTCGTAACACAAAAACGCACCACCCAGCATCAGCAACGGCGTAATCAGCCACGGCATCACCGCACTGATCAACAACGCCGCCGGCACCAGAATCGCCTTGTTGCGCAGCGAACCAAGACCCACCGCCCACACCACCGGCAACTCACGCTCGGCACGCACACCCGCCACCTGCTGCGCATTCAGCGCCAGATCATCCGCCAACACCCCGGTGGTTTTATGCGCCGCCACCTTGGTCATCGCCGCCACGTCATCCAGCAAAGTCGCAATATCATCCAGCAAAGTAAGAAGACTGGCTCCAGCCACGGTAAAAACTCCTGAGTGTATGGGTAAAACAACGGCCCGAAGAATTCCCGACCGGGTAACAAGCATACCCGCAAGCCAGAAAACAAAGGCGTAGCAACGGCACAGTATCGGAAGAAATGGCAACGGAGAATGGGGCTTGGGGATGAGGTGCGGAGGAATGACAGAAGCCCGATGTCGCAGGGTAATGGCTGAGGATTGCAAAGCTGCCTGTGCGGCAGTGAACTTTCAGGGTGCTGAGGAAGACGTGTTTGGATTTTCTGAGCTGCCTGTGCGGCAGTGAACCCGTCGAGCGCAGCTTGCAGGCCGGTTGTATCTTTCTGAGCTGCCTGTGCGGCAGTGAACCAGCACGGGCTTCTGAATGCGTCATCATTCATTTTCTGAGCTGCCTGTGCGGCAGTGAACCCGTTGTTAACTCTGTAATCGACGATGGCAATTTTCTGAGCTGCCTGTGCGGCAGTGAACCGTCGTTCCAGTCGCTGGTATATGCAACCAGTTTTCTGAGCTGCCTGTGCGGCAGTGAACCCGCACATCATCGCGAAGCTTCTGCCAAATCGTTTCTGAGCTGCCTGTGCGGCAGTGAACCGTCCACAAAGGTGAACAGCTTGTCCGATACTTTTCTGAGCTGCCTGTGCGGCAGTGAACAGTTCCATTACAGATCCTTCCACTGTTCATACTTTCTGAGCTGCCTGTGCGGCAGTGAACCAGCTGGTCCAGTTCAGGGAGCGTCGGCCTACTTTCTGAGCTGCCTGTGCGGCAGTGAACGAGCAACGGGCAGCAGATGTCGCTCACAAGAATTTCTGAGCTGCCTGTGCGGCAGTGAACATTGTGCGTGACGGTACGGCCGGTGATCGTCTTTTCTGAGCTGCCTGTGCGGCAGTGAACGGTCTGGACCTGCAGGGCCCCGTTTTCGCTGATTTCTGAGCTGCCTGTGCGGCAGTGAACCATGCGCCGCGGTACCGCTGGCTGCGACACCATTTCTGAGCTGCCTGTGCGGCAGTGAACACAGCTACGACCAGGTGCAGGCCATGGTTGAATTTCTGAGCTGCCTGTGCGGCAGTGAACGAGCATATACCAGACTTTCCACGAGTCTGGCATTTCTGAGCTGCCTGTGCGGCAGTGAACCTGTAGTTTAAGGGTAAAACATCCAGTCGGTATTTCTGAGCTGCCTGTGCGGCAGTGAACGACTACAGCAACATCAATCGCGCGCGCGTTGCTTTCTGAGCTGCCTGTGCGGCAGTGAACGGTTTTACTTTGCCTGCTACCGCGACAACAGCTTTCTGAGCTGCCTGTGCGGCAGTGAACGAGCAGGCGGATGGTACGTCTGGTGCGCGGCATTTCTGAGCTGCCTGTGCGGCAGTGAACGGAAGGTCGCTGTTACCGGCAGTTACTCAGAATTTCTGAGCTGCCTGTGCGGCAGTGAACTTGCGAAAGCTGCGATTGATGGCGCAGCCATCTTTCTGAGCTGCCTGTGCGGCAGTGAACGTGATTATCCGCCAGCCACTGGCACAACTTCTTTTCTGAGCTGCCTGTGCGGCAGTGAACCTGAAACTCCGTGCGGTGATGGCTCCGAGTCTTTTCTGAGCTGCCTGTGCGGCAGTGAACCTGCGAGTGCGCATGCAAACAATTGTCCTGTTTTTCTGAGCTGCCTGTGCGGCAGTGAACTCGCGTATGGCACCAGTCCGGTTTTCCTACAGTTTCTGAGCTGCCTGTGCGGCAGTGAACGGACATCGTGTCAGCCAGTTGTTTGTAATGATTTTCTGAGCTGCCTGTGCGGCAGTGAACCCAGCTGGCGCTGCTTGCGCATCAGCGCCAGTTTTCTGAGCTGCCTGTGCGGCAGTGAACTAAACGTGTGCCATTACGCTGCCTACTGCAGTTTTCTGAGCTGCCTGTGCGGCAGTGAACTCCGAGAAAAAGGCCAGGCTGTTTGAGATTGTTTTCTGAGCTGCCTGTGCGGCAGTGAACGCTGAACGGCGGATGATGCCGCGCGCTGCGCATTTCTGAGCTGCCTGTGCGGCAGTGAACATCACCGGCACTGGCCCACTGCGTCAGATGCTTTTCTGAGCTGCCTGTGCGGCAGTGAACAGCTGGAATCGATGCGCTCCGGCTTTCACCACTTTCTGAGCTGCCTGTGCGGCAGTGAACCCAATGACTCGTGATCAGTTCGATCGGATCAATTTCTGAGCTGCCTGTGCGGCAGTGAACGATAAGGAATTCAGGGTCTTGAAGAACTGGGATTTCTGAGCTGCCTGTGCGGCAGTGAACGGAAAGTGGCCGTTACCGGCAGTTACTCAGAATTTCTGAGCTGCCTGTGCGGCAGTGAACGCCTTTCGCCAGCCTTGGTCGTGCCGCGCCTTTTTCTGAGCTGCCTGTGCGGCAGTGAACAGATGACGAACTTGCGATCGGCGCAGCGAACTTTTCTGAGCTGCCTGTGCGGCAGTGAACTTGATAGTCGTTGATGTTGTAGACATTGCACATTTCTGAGCTGCCTGTGCGGCAGTGAACAAAATGAATACTCGGCTCTGTGTCCGTTTCACGTTTCTGAGCTGCCTGTGCGGCAGTGAACTTGTGGCCATGATGCTGCTCCCACAGCACCTTTTTCTGAGCTGCCTGTGCGGCAGTGAACGTTGGATCAGTCGGAGTCGTTGGATCAGTCGGTTTCTGAGCTGCCTGTGCGGCAGTGAACTGTTGCTTTACTGCACTGATGGTTATGTTAGTTTTCTGAGCTGCCTGTGCGGCAGTGAACGCTTCATCCTCCAGTTTGCTTGCGTAGTCCATTTTCTGAGCTGCCTGTGCGGCAGTGAACGGCGTCGGCTATCTCGGTTTGCATCATCGTTTTTTCTGAGCTGCCTGTGCGGCAGTGAACTCTGTAGACACAGCTAACGCTCTGCCGTTTGTTTTCTGAGCTGCCTGTGCGGCAGTGAACAGGGTGTAGGCCAGGAAACCTTTTGGTTTTTTTTCTGAGCTGCCTGTGCGGCAGTGAACGACAGATCAATTGTGATAACCGGACAGTCACCTTTCTGAGCTGCCTGTGCGGCAGTGAACTTGGTGGTGTAGAAGCCTACAAAAGGCTTGTTTTTCTGAGCTGCCTGTGCGGCAGTGAACGGCCAGTTTTGCTGACACGGCGGCAGGCGTTTTTTCTGAGCTGCCTGTGCGGCAGTGAACTCTTTAAGTCTGTCCTGGGCTTCTTCGATCACTTTCTGAGCTGCCTGTGCGGCAGTGAACCTGCGAGTCAGTGTTGTTTGTTGGCACCTGCTTTTCTGAGCTGCCTGTGCGGCAGTGAACTCGCCGCTGCAGCCGCTGGTGTTTGATCTGGCTTTCTGAGCTGCCTGTGCGGCAGTGAACTTGAATTATGTGGCGTCTCCGGCTAGCGGTTATTTTCTGAGCTGCCTGTGCGGCAGTGAACAGTTCAGCGGCCATGCGGTCGGCTTCGGCATTTTTCTGAGCTGCCTGTGCGGCAGTGAACACTGACTATCTGCGGTTTGATGGCACTGCAATTTTCTGAGCTGCCTGTGCGGCAGTGAACTTTTGAATCAGAAACCACCCGCGCACTGCACTTTTCTGAGCTGCCTGTGCGGCAGTGAACGTGGTGTCTTTCAGCAACATAGCAGCCGTCAGTTTCTGAGCTGCCTGTGCGGCAGTGAACGGGGGTTGCCAGAGCTGGCCCCTGGGCACAGCTTTCTGAGCTGCCTGTGCGGCAGTGAACCTACTCAGGTGCAGGTGATTGGTGAGCACTTGTTTCTGAGCTGCCTGTGCGGCAGTGAACCCCATGTTGCAGGTGGCTGCGCGGTAGATGATTTTCTGAGCTGCCTGTGCGGCAGTGAACCTGCCTGGTGTTTGAGTGCCACGGGTGCGGGCTTTCTGAGCTGCCTGTGCGGCAGTGAACTACCGCTGCACGCTGGATCTGCTGGTTGTGCATTTCTGAGCTGCCTGTGCGGCAGTGAACCTGGCCTTTCACGATTCTGTTGATCGTTGTTTTTTCTGAGCTGCCTGTGCGGCAGTGAACGGGTACCGGCGAACTGCGCAACATGGCCGAACATTTCTGAGCTGCCTGTGCGGCAGTGAACGGCTTGCTCCGGTTGTTGTGGTTTGCTCTGCTTTTCTGAGCTGCCTGTGCGGCAGTGAACGTTCAATTTGATCTGTCACTAATCAACCTCCATTTCTGAGCTGCCTGTGCGGCAGTGAACGCCACCAAGGAGCTCAAGCTCAGTCAGGATCATTTCTGAGCTGCCTGTGCGGCAGTGAACATCTGACGTGCATTGCTCCGAAATCGGATGTATTTCTGAGCTGCCTGTGCGGCAGTGAACTGCAGCAAGTTACACCTAACTTCCTGTTTGTTAAAGAGCTTCCCTGCTTTTAACTCCAAAACCCTATTTTTCAGGCAGTTTACCAAGCCCTTTAAAATCAAGGACTTGGCAATTGCCCTCAAAAAAGGGTCAGAACCACGGGATGGTGGCGGTAGTGCTTAGTCCGTAGCTGTTAAAGGTGCCATCCACCAGAGCCGTGACAATCTCACCATGTTCGATATACACGCGCATGCTGTTGCCATTCGACAGACTTTTAATCTGTAAAAAAGGCAGATGTTTCAGGTCTTTTTGCTGACTGTCGGGGATGCGGGTTTCAGCCTCTTCCTCGGTCAGCCAGCCTTTGGCGATGGAACGCCTGCGCTTGTTCCAGACGCTTTTGGCCTGAACCCGTCGCACGGTTCGATACTGGCAGACTGCCGGTACAGCCTGAATGCCAGAGATTTGGGTGTAATCCCCCAGCCCTTTCATCCAGCCAGCGGCCATCAGTTTATCGAGCGCTGCGGCGCTGCCATGCAAGCGCAGACGAGCACCCAGCCGTTTACCGAAATCCGGAAAGCTGACGCCAACCTGGCCGGGTACGGTCTGGCTCATTCCTCGATGGAACTTGGAGAACAGGGCATTCAGCAGCACCTGTTCTTCAAACTCAGGGTCGGGTAAGAGGGTTATGTCGAGGTAATAATCCATACACTCTCCTCAACCCGCTTCGCCGAAGACGCCACCACGAATCAGAATCCCCATCACATAATGCTGGTTACCCAATTCTGGAGCCTCATCTTTCAATACCCACTTATCGAGCAGGTTATAGAAGTCTGTCTTGTCTTTCGGCTGACGGTAAGCAGAGCCTCGGCTGGTGACAGAGCCGTAGGGTTCGATGGCAATCGGGCCATAGGTACTTGCTTCCGGATACCAGGTGTCGATGGTGCGGATGGCATTACCGATTTTCTGGGAGTGCATGGCCGCCTGACCATCGACCTGATACAGGAACTTGCTCTTTTTGCTGTTACCTGAGCCATCCAGCACCAGCTCCTGGGATGGGAAGATCTCCTGCCCTGCCCCCAGACGCACAAAGGCTTCTACGCGCAGCAACACAAAGCTTTTGCCACTCAGACCGGTCTGAATCAAATCCGCCAGTGGTTTGATGGCTGCTGGTTGAGTACCAAATTTGCGCAGATCGAAGCTGTGGGCATCAAAGGTCCAGCTATTGGCAACCTTGTTGCCTGCCAGTTGGGACACCTGAATCTCGATTTGTTCTGCACCGACCCGGTTACGCCACAGGAAACGGCCATTGGCGAGGTTTTCAGCGTAACGAGCCGCAAGCTCGCTGAACTGTTCACGCTCGATATAGCCGTTAATAACATCCGCCAGAGCTTGCTGGTATTCCGCATCGTTACAAGCCGATGGTGTCGCCAGATCGCCCAGAACACGCAGGGTAAAGCTGACCTTGAGGGTGTCGCAGTCTTGCGGCAGCGCAGCAATGTCGACGGTCTGCAAGTTAGGCTTCTGGATCTCGGCATCGAGCTTGAGCGGGTCATTGGCAATGGCGGTTTTCAGACGGTTGGAAATCGTGCCCCGCACGGATTTTTCCAGAATATTGATCGGGCTCCAGCCTTCTTGCTGCTGCTTGTTATCCCAGCGTCCTGCGAACATGACGGCATCCGAGTTGGCGTGTTTACGTTCAAAGGCCAGTACGGAGGCGGTTTTCAATTTGTTAGCTGCCATGAGGTCTCTCCTTGATTAATACAATTCGTCTAATGAGTTGAAGTCGCTATCTGGAATATCAATTTCGTCAGATGCGTTGGTTTCCGTAACGGCCAGCGCCGGGTCGGGGATTTCACACAAGTAGGCATCACCGCTGTAGCGGTAGCGCCATAACAGTTGCTCGGGGGCTTGCAATCGGTGCGGGCTGCACCACTCGCCAATGCTGTAGGCACTTTCAACAAAGCGGAACGGCACGCTGTTGTCTCTTGCTCGCGCCACGGCTCCCGGTTCGTACAGGTCGGAAATGGCCTGATAACCGACCGACAAGGGCACCAGATAACCGGATGCTGGTTTGGCTTTACGTTGCCATTCGGCTTTGGTTTCTCCTGGGACCGGTTGCTCTCCCTCCTCCAGTCCGACAGGCTCTGGCTGATAACAGAGCGCCACAAAGTCGAGCCAGCTGTCGAGCAATGAGGTGTCCGGGCTTTGCTCCTGGCGGGCCTGATGATGCTCAGTCAGGAGTGAGGAACGATCCAGCAGCACAAAGCCGGGAATCAGCCGCAGCATCTGACGACGGAAAAACCGGGCGCCATCGTCGGTATCGGCATCCACCGACCAGTAGCGCACCCGTTCGATATGGGTGATGGTGCCCCCCGCCAAACGCTGGGTAACCAGCTTGTCGAGCAGCCAGTTTTCCAGATCCCGAATCCGCTGCTCAGGCATGCCATCACCGAGGTCGAGATCCAGCGGATTAAACTCGCACTCCACCAGCAAGCTGACCGTCATATGCATGCGGCCTTCTTCGTTAAAGGGAGCTGGGATCCATTTCGTTGTGTCTTTTTTATCTTGAACAAGAGGATTACGGCTCAGGGCAAACACATGTTCATAACCGCTGGGCTGCTGGGTTTGCACCTGATGGGAATGGCAAATAATGCCGACGCCTCCCAAACTGGCATGCTCTCCCCAGCGCGCCTGGCACTTGCGCGACAAGGCATGCACAAAGCCGAGAAAATGCGTTGGAGCCGGGAAGCCCCAGGTAATGCCGGAAATGGCGTTGGCGTTTTCGACCCGGATATTTTTCAGTAACAGCAAATGCTTCATACCAGCTCCTCCAGGTCGATCATCAAACGGTAGGCTTCGCGCTGAATCTGTTGTTTGAAATGCGCTGTTTCGGCATCCGTCATCGACAGCTTTTTGGTTTCCATCGCCTTACTGAGTACACGGCCGAAGGTCAAAGCCAGCGGCTTGCACCAGCCTTTACCTTCGCGCTCACACAAGAAGTCATCATCAGTACGGCCGGGGTCCAGCCAGCAGGCTTCAGGTTTTACGCCAAAGGCTTCGGCACTCCAGCCCGGAGACATCAACTGGATGCGCGCCGAATACTGATAAAACTCATCCACCAGAGCAGACACCATCTCTGCCCGTTTTTCCCGAATGTGGATGTTGTTGAGCTGCTGTACATCCGCCCACTCCAGAAAACCTTTCAGATCCCGTACCTGAGCACGAATATGCCGACGGTATTTGAACCAGAAGTCTTCGATACTTTTGGGCGGTTTATCCAGAGTTTTCCAGACTGGAGGCTGGGCATTGAACAAATAGCTGCGCCCGCGCCGCTGACTATTCAACAGGGAAATATTCTGGGGTTTGGTGCCACCAAAGGTCTGAATCGCCAGCGACAGGTAATCGCAAGTACCCTCGTGCCAATACAGGTCCTTGCGTCGGGCATCACGGGCCGCTTTTGCTTCGTCACTGAAGCGGCTGTGCTGAATCTGCTGATAAACCGCGTGATTGAGGGACGATGCCGCCAGCGGTGCCAGCAAGTGATAACCGGATTCAGATTCCGGAACCGGGAAATACAGCTGTTTGGCCAATGTATGGCTGGCCGGATCAAGCACTTTGAGCGCTTCTTTAAAGCCTTGTAGCCAACCGGCCTGTTGTTCAGTGGAGCCGAATGCTTGCAGAGCCGCCACGTCATCCTTGCTGATCATATCCAGCAAACGAACGCCATCGGACTCCAGCAATAACAGGTTGGCCACGTCCAGCGCCGCTGCGTTACCCACTACATCCGCCTTGAGTGCATCAAGGCTGCAGGATGACAGATAGCCACTTGCAGAGATTTTGTCAGCCACCAGCATCAGGCTGGTGCCTTTGGCATCACTGTGGGTGTATTTGATGGCATGACTGACAAGGCTGATCTGCTTGGCTCGGCTTGCAGCATCGGTCAGCCATGCATCCGGCTTGAACGAATCCAGCAAAGCCTGCTTGCGCTGCTGCCAGTCCAGACGAAACACAGCAAACGCATCAGCGCTTAGTTCTTTTTCAGCCTTGGCGAGTTCTTTTTCCAAGGCTTCCAGTTTGGCCGCACATCGCTCAGCGATGTATTGGCGGATTTTATCGGTCAGTTCCATTGCACCTCCTTTCAGGTCCCTGGAGTTTGAAATGTCGTTTGATATAGCGCTTGTTACTGAATTTCGCGGAAGACCCCTAACCACGGATGGTATTGCCACACTTCAGCCCCGCTGTCGTTGAGCCTGCGCAGCCGAATCTCGCAAAACTGTTTGCTGATGCCTGAAACTTCCCGCCCCATGTCTTCGGCCAACTGCGCGATCAGCTGTTTTACATCGGTTTCGATCCATGCCGAGCAACGTTTATTGGCATTGAGCTCCGGGTAGTCGAACGTGCTGTGGCTGGGCAGCAGTAGCCCGTCGCTCTCACGAATACGATGAAATTCAGGTTCTGCGGTTTCGTCTTCCTGAAAAAGCACATATGCATCATCAGCGCTGGATTTGCGGAATGGTGTCCGCCGCTGCATTTCGGCATGCCAGCCCGGGGACGGAGATAACTGCCACCAGCGATCAGCGGGGGTTCTGCCTGCAATCTGAACGGCCTTGTTTTCAAACAGGGAGGCAATCAGATGCAGGTGCTCGATCTGAACCAGACTGGTGCCGTCCTCAGCTCTGGCAGGCTGCACAATCCGGGGGATGGATGAAACCGCCTGCAAGTCTTGCTGATCCACACAACGGCGTATTGCCCGGTGATCGGCATCAAGACATAACCGGTTTGCTTGTCCTGCTGCCCTGGCTTCAAAGCCTGGCTGGGTAAACACCAATCCGGATTCGGAGCGGTGATCAACAAGCTGTTTAAGAGCCCGGTAGTTGTAATTCAGCACCAGCATATTGACTGTTGCAGGTGGCTGTTTGCGATGGCGCTGAATCCGCCCGGCCAGCTGAATCAGCGAACGCATGGAGCTGGGTTCGGCAATCGCCCAGTCATAATCGTGATCGCGCCCAACCTCGGTAACCGGGGAGCCAAGCACGACAAACAGGTGGTTTTGCTCCGGATAGGTATCCAGCGCTGTTCGAATTTCCGGTTGCTCCCAGAGCTTTTCCGGCTCATGGCGACTCAGGGTACTGTCGAGCCGCGCCTCGATTTGGGATCGCACCAGCAAGGGATGCTGACTGTGATACACACAAAGATGCAGACGTACATCCGCCGGAACGTCACCCTCAATCAGATGTTTGGCCACAGCGGTCAGCGGGTTGATATTGGCCATACGAATCAGGCCCAGAGATACCCGCTTGCCAGTTTTCGGGTCAGTTTCTGCATGCTGCTGATGCAGGCGCTGCATGCCTTGCCAGCAGCTCTCGGCTATAGCCGCGATGATGCCGTTTTTATCCGCAGCCGTTGCAACATCCAGCACCTCGGCACAACGTAACGCCTTGCCGGGCTGTAAATCCGCTTGCAGATGCTTCACCCGTTGTTCAACAAAACCGGCGTTGGCTGTCTTGAAGGCCTGCTGATCCAGACACTGTGCTGACGATGAATCAAACTCATCAAACCAGGCACAGCAAATTTGAGTGACTTGCCCAGGGCTGCCACAGGCTTTGTCAAATTGCTCCCAACCGGCCCGATAGGCACTGAACAAGGCCGTCAGCATGGCAGGCGGCATACTGGCGGATGACAACAACACACGACTGCCCAGCATGCCCGCCCAGTTCACCAGACGGCATAAGGCGGGCAAATCCGTTGAGTCAAAGTCATCGGGCTCATCGAGCACCAGATCAGACGTCAGCAAGCGCAGCATCGGAGCGATCTGCTTGCCACCGCGCACGCCTTCCGTTGAGGGCATCAGGTGATCGATCGTCGACACCAGCACGGGGGCACTGAGCAGCTGAAGGACTTTGGAGGGTTTGCCATCCGGGCTCTGCCCCAGCCAGCGCCGCAGCGGACCGTCATTGAGGGTGCCGTCATAGCTGACGTGCTGGGTATCATCGAGCAGATCCGAAGAGGATTCACTGCCACTTTGCTGCGCGTCGGTCGGCTTATCCGACTCGCTACGGCGACGATGCAACTCCTGCACCGCCTGAGAACCGACCAGCACCGCCAGTTCATCCGAATCCAGCTTAAGCCGTTCTTTTAATGCATCGCCGGTTTGCAGAGTCAGGGTTCTGAGGCCCAGCGCCACACTGAAACGACAACCCTGCTGCTCTGATGCAAGGCCATACATAATGCGGGCATTGGCAAAGGTTTTGCCCTTGCCGGTGGATGCCATATTCACGCCGAAAAAACCCTGTCTGGCCGATGCGACCGACAACCCCACAGCCACATCAAATGCTTTGTCTTGCCAGCGGTAGGCCGGTTTTTTGGATCTGGCTTTCAGGGTTTTATGTGATACCAGCACCGGCAAACTAGAACGCAAGTTAGGGAGCTGGCGCGCCAGTAACAAGGCGTTCTGGCCAACCCCAATGTTGTGCTCATCCAGCCGCTGTTTGAGTGGACGCTTGCCATTGCCATCACGTTTATCGGTATTGGCATACACCTGGTAGCTGTCGTCCCACCATTTGGTTTGTTTGTCTGCAGCGGAGTAACTGTGATCCGCCAGCATCAGCGACAAGCGTGCCAGATGACTGCTGAAGTGATCCTGCAGCAGCCAATGATGCTCAGCATCAATCAAGGCCGGTAATTTCAGCGCCCGCTGGGCCAATTGCCGTGCTTTATCACACCAGCGCTGACTGGCGATTGGCGTGCCTCTGGCGAAGGTAAACAGCTGTTCCCACTCGTCGGCAGTCCAGTCATTACGCAGACATTGGGAGGAGTTCCAGGGCGCAAACCAATCCCGGTGGTCAAGGGTGATTCCAGTGAGTTCGAGCTTTGGGATTCTTGAGCTTTCGTCTTCGATTTCATCGGCTTTGCTGGCTTCACGAGTTGGATATACCGGCAAACGATGATGACTGAGAATCAACCAGCCAATGGTCTGCGCCAAAGGTTTGCCTTCCAGCTGAACAAACGGATTTTTCAGGGCGGCTTCACGATTTTTCCGGAACTCAGCCAGCTGATCCAGACACCGTTGGTCGTCAGCGGTTTGAACACTGGCCAGAGCAGCCAGCCATTGCTGGTCACATTTGCCACGTACAAAGGCCACAAACATCAGCAGCGATAACCATTCATGACGCAAAGGCTCCTGCATTCCACGTTGTCCACGCAGCTTGAGCTGAAACAACGCATTGGCCTTGCCAAAATCATGAAATAACCCGGCAATGCCCGCCAGCAAGGCAATGACTTCGGCGGTGTGCCACTGGTTTTCAGAATCGGATTTCAACACATCCCTCTCCGTCGAGTTGGTCGGCACCCTGCCCTGTGCGTTGAATCTGCGGGCGTTGCCGACAATCCATTCCAGCTCCAGTTGCTGGGTGCCGCGAACCCGGTGGCAGGCAACGGCGGTATTTCTGCGGGCGGTTTTGCGCAGCAGCATACGTACGGTTTGCAGCCCTTCCAGAGTGACCGGCCCTTCCCAGGTACGGTCACCTGCCCGTTCAAAAAACTGATCAAGCACGCGACGGGTTTCGATCAGGGCTTTTTTACCGCATTGGGATTTGATGGTAACGATCATGCTTTGCTGCTTCCTTGCTCGGGCTTGCCAGCTTGCTCTGGCTTTCCAGTTTGCTCTGTCTTGCCAGTTTGCTCCGCAACGGCCTTGATGGCGTCGATCATGCGGTCAAGCACATCGTATTTCTGGAACTGGCTGACGAGTTGCTGGCGAAACTCTGTTTCGTCGTGGCCAGCCATTGCCGAGGTAAAAGCAATCGGCATAACGATGGCGTCTTTGATCAGGTCGGCAACGTCAAATACCAGGCCGCCCCGGCGAGTTTTGCCATGCAGAACCGCCAGGCCATGCGGCAGCCCCAACACCCAACAGGCAGTGGCCGCGAGGCCATACGCCAGATAGTTGCCGTGGTCGAGATAACGATTGGCAAGGTCGGTGCCGCCGCCTTGTTTGGCGCGGGTAAAGTCACCGTAATTGGTGGCCTGACAGACCAGCTTGTACAGCGCCTTGGTCATGCTGGCTTCGGTACTCAACACGTCGTTGCTGTTGTTGGAGTCCGCCAGGCGTTGCTCGAAGGACTGGATAACGCCGTCGAGTTGCGACAGGGATACCGGAAACTCCAGCTCGCGGCTTTTCGAGAGTTTGCCCCAGATTTCCTTGAGGTTTTTCAACCGTTCGGTCTGAAAGTGAATGGCTGCATCGAGGCGCAAATCATCGTCGAACCAGAACCGGCACCAGAGCTGAAGGTACTCAGTCGGACGATATTCACTTTGGGAGGTCAGCCATTCCACGTCGACTTGTACTTCATTCACAGCAAACAACGGTGTTCCACCTCCACCGCAAAATCCGATCAGTACACCCGCTTTGGCAAACTCACGCACAGCGGCCTGAGTAATCGAAGTGCCGGTTCCGAGCAGAATCACCGTGGTGTTGGCGATGGGGATATTCCAGTAAAGAGACTCTTTACCAGCTTCGGTGACGTATTCAACACGACCGCCATTCACCAACACCCGGCAATACTGCAGGTAATACAGATTGGCCCGCTTTGAATGCAGGATGGTTTTTAATTCTGATGGGCTGAAATCGTCCATTTCGTACTCCTCATATTCCGTTACTGTTGCCGACCTTAAACTTCCTGCCAATCCTGTATGTCTGCACATGTCGCTTCAGGCGACATATCCAACTCATCCCATCTCGACACCGTCCAAACTACATTCACGGCAGCCACTGCCGGATTTCATTGAGGTTGGCCAGCACCAGTTGCTGGGCGGCGGCGTTGCCGTCGAGCATTTTGTAGTTCACCTGCATGTCGCGAAGGAGGTAATGAGCAAGTGCGGCGCGGGTTGGAATGCGCAGTTCGCCGTTGGTCATGCTGTAGTCCACACACACGACTTCTTGTTGCAGTGGCTGTAGTCGCGGGTCGGGCTTGAGAACAATTTCAACCAAGGTGTTCCAGCGTTCATCGGCTGGCAGTGGCGCTATTGGCGGGCCGGAAAGCTCCGGGTTGCCACGAAAGCGGCTGAGTACAAAGTCGCGGTAGTCGCTGCTTTTTTCGCACCAGGCACGCAGATGCCAGCGCAAGCCGGTTTTGACGAAACAGGTGGGAACAATTACCCGTCCATGAGGTTCCGGGTTGCTGACGCTCAGGTATTCCACTTCCAGGCGTTGCTGCTGGCGCAGGGCGCTGACCATTGGCCGGATGACGTCGACCGGTATGGTGCGTTTGGCGACAGGCAAGGCTTCCATGGGCAGGTTGGTATGCGTTGGTAACTGCTGCCAGCCATGGATATGGTTGAGGTATTCGTCGACGTCACCGCTGATGATCACCGGCTGAAACGTCTGTGCAGGGCGATAACATTTACTGCGGTTGTCGTACCACAGCTGTTGCGGAAAGCTGGTGAGGTAGGTGTTGATGTCTTTGCTGGCCTGTTGGCGGCCTATGTCAAAGGTGCTGGTGATATGTGTGGTGTTGATACCACCTTCCCACCAGGCGAGCAGTTCAATCAACCACCAGCGCGGGTTGGGGGTTACATGCGGCGCGTTAGCGCCAGAGGCAGTGGTCAATTCAGCACATCCTTGTTGTGAACCAGAGCACACTGTATCGGTGTTTTCTTTACGCTGGCAACGATTTACATCAGCGGATTGGTTGTTGGCAGAAGAAGGAATGTTGCGGGCGCCAGTCCATCCAAAGTGGCGAACGGTTGTCTGTGCCAACGCCGGTGTATGCCGCAACGCTTTCGTGGCTAACAGCCACTCCTACACATGAGCGGTTGGCTGTACCTACGCCAGTGAATGCCGTAACGCCTTCATGGCCAACAGCCACTCCTGCACATGAATGGTTGTTTGTACCGACGCCGGTGAATGCCGTAATACTTTCGCGGCTAACAGCCGCTCTTACACATGAACAGTTGTCTGTACCGAAGAGCGGCGGTTATTGCGCCGCTCTTACAGGTCAACGGCGCTATCGCCGAGGATGCGGATCGACATGGCGGCGGCGGCGGTGCGGTTGTCGACGCCGAGTTTGCGGAACATGAGTTCGAGGTGTTTGTTGACGGTGCGGGGGCTCATGTTGAGGATCTGGGCGATTTCCCAGTTGGTTTTGCCGTAAGAAAGCCAATAAAGCACTTCTGATTCGCGGCGGGTGATGCCGAGTTTTTCACGTAGTTGTTCGGGTTTGCCTTCGTCGGAGCAGGTTTCCAGGCGTACCAGATACTGGCCGTTCTGGTGTTCGCCGCCGAAGTGCGCTTGCACCGGGCTGCCGAACCCTTCGAGCCATACCGGTGCCGGTTGTGGGCCTTGTTGTAACCAGTTCACCAGCTGCTGGCCGAGGAATAACCACAGGTCGCTGTCTTCTCCTTCGGCCTGGCTGACCAATCCGTGCACATGGGGTGTGGCCCATAACAGCTGTCCGGTCTGGTTGATACAGAGCAGAAACTGGCCAGCCTGGTCGAGGGCGTTGTGGGCGCTCAGCATCAAACGGGCGTTCTGGCTGTGCACACGAATGCGCGCCAGCACTTCCTCGGCCTTGATCGGCTTGGTGACGTAGTCCACCCCTCCCGCATCAAACCCTTTCACAACGTGTTCAACATCGGTGAGGCCGGTCATAAAGATCACCGGCACCATGGGCAGTTGCTGTTTGATGCGGGTACAGGTTTCAAAACCGTCCATGCCCGGCATCAGGGCGTCCATCAGGATGACATCGGGGGTGATGCGTTGCAGGATCGCCAGTGCCTGTTGGCCACTGAGGGCCACCAGTACGGTGAGGCCAGCGGCGTTTAATGTCTGGTTCAGCAGGCCGAGAGAATCCGGTGAGTCGTCCACCACCAGTACGATGGTGCTGAGTGAAGGGTCATTGTTCATCAATCAGGGTATCCAGGCTGCTGAGGATTTTTTCAAAGTCGCATTGGGCTGCCAGTTTGCGCATCCAGCTGGCAAATTCCGGGCTGCAACGCTGGCTGGCTTCGAGCTGGTCGAGGTTTTCATTAAAGGCGGTCAGGTAACCAATCTCGGCCCAGCGTTTCAGTTCGTTGAGATAGCGACTATCGGGTGCCTGCAGATTAACCGGATGGTCGGCCTGCTGGCCAGAGGCAGACGGCTCCGGCGCACGAAGTTGCCAGTCGATATTCAGGAAAGTGCTGAGGGTGTCGAGTAGCTGGTTGATGTCCAGCGGTTTGGCCAGGTAATGGTTGTGATACCGGCCACGCAGCTGGTGCTGGTCGGCTTCGGTGGCGTTGGCCGACAGCATCACTATCGGCATCCGGTAGCCCAGTTCGCGTATCCGAATAGCCAGCTGCCAGCCGTTGATGCCGGGCATCAGTACGTCCAGCAAGGCCAGGTCTATCGGGTGTTCGGTTTTGCGTTGTTCCAGAACGCTCAGGGCGCTGGTGGCGTCTTCGGCCTGCACAATCACAAAGCCCAGCGGTTCGAGAATGTCGGCCACCAGCTGGCGCTGTATCGGGTCGTCATCCACCACCAGCAGGGTCTGCGGTTGTCCGAGGTAGCCGGTAATGCGGCTGAAGTCGCTGATCACCGGCTGGCGGGTATTGAGCTGGCGCGGCAACAACAGGGTCAGGGTGAACTCGCTGCCTTTGCCGCTTTCGCTACGGCAGGCAATATCACCACCCATCAGGTGCGATAACGCCCGCGAAATGGTCAGCCCAAGGCCGGTGCCGGGTATCGACCGCGTTGATTCCGAACGTACCCGCGCAAACGGCACAAAGATGGTGTCGAGGTCGTGTTGGTCGATACCAATACCGGTGTCGCGCACCACAAAGCTGGCGATTTCGTTGCGGTAGTGCACCTGCAGGCTGACATTGCCTTTGGGGGTGAACTTGATGGCGTTCGACAGCAGGTTGATCAGAATCTGGCGCAGGCGTTTTTTGTCGCCACTGACCCGCTCCGGCAGGTTCTGCGGACGCACGTACTCGAAGGTCAGGCCTTTGCTCTCCGCTTGCAGGCGGAACATGTCGGCGATCTGGTCGATAAAGTTGCGCAGCGGAATATCATCGCGCTCCAGCTCCAGCCGTCCTGCTTCGATTTTGGAAATCTCCAGCAGGCCTTCAATCAGATCGGCAAGGTGTTCACCGTTACGATGAATGATGTCGGCGAATTGGCGTTTGTCGGTGGTCACCGTGCCATCGTTCTTGAGCAGCTGGGCATACCCCAGCAGGATGTTCAGCGGTGTACGCAACTCGTGGCTGATCCCGGCCAGATAACGGTTCTTGGCCTGGTTGGCGTTTTCGGCGGTCTCTTTGGCTTTTTGCAGTTCGGCGGCGGTGCGTTCGTGGGCTTCGATCTCCTGGTTGAGCAGGATGGTCTGCAGGCGCGATTCATTGACGGCGGCCTGGTTGCTGCTGCGCGCCAGAATAAACAGCCAGCTCACCACACCAATCAGGATGGTGAGCAGGAAGAAGGTTTTGACAAACGCCGCTCCCAGCAACTGGTGTTCGTCCATGGGCAGCGGAATCTGTACGTATACCAGCATCAGGATAAAGGCCACCAGCAGGCTGAGGCCGCCCAGAATCATCACAAACTGCCCCGACGACGACCACAACCAACTCATGATGCGTGTTGGCATCCACGGGCTGAGCAACTGGCGGAACTGGCTGGAAACGGTGGCTTCGGTGCGACAACCGTTGTTGCAACGCACGTCCAGCGAACAGCACAGGGAGCAAATCGGCTGGCCGTAAGCCGGGCACGCGTGCATGTCTTCCGGTTCAAATGCCATCTCACAAACGCTGCAGGTCTGTTCCTGAATCGGGCTGTCAGTGGCAATTGGCTCGGGGGCTTGAGGCAACAGGTAATAACGGCTGCCGGTGGCCCAGGCGATTAGTGGCGCAGTCACAAAGGGCAGGAAAAACGCCACAAACGAGGCGGCAGCGCGGAAGGTGTCGCCAAATACCGACAGGTGTCCGAGCAGGCCGACCACCGATGCCAGCAGCATCGAACCAACCCCCACCGGGTTGATGTCGTACAGGCACGAGCGTTTGAACTCGATGTGTTTAGGGCTGAGGCCGAGGGGTTTGTTGATGACAAGGTCGGCCACAATCGAGCCGATCCACGCCAGCACCAGCACCGAATAAATCTGCAGGGTGCGTTCCAGCGCCTCGTATACGCCCAACAACATCAGCATCAGGGCGATGGTGACGTTAAACAGAACCCACACCACTCGGCCAGGATGGCTATGAGTAATACGTGAAAACCAGTTCGACCAGGCCAGTGATCCGGCGTAGGCGTTGGCGACGTTGATCTTCACCTGCGACACAATCACAAACGAGGCCGCCAGCCATAACGCCAGGGTTTTGTTGTCGGTGAGGTAACCAAACACCATCTGGTACATATAGGCGGGCTGCCCGGCTTCGGTCGCCGCCAGCCCATGCTGCAAGGCCAGATAAGCGAGGAAAGACCCTAGCACCATTTTGGCGGCACCCACCACAATCCAGCCGGGGCCAGCGGCAAATACCGATACCCACCATTGCCACTCGCGCCCCGGCCGCGCTGGCGACATAAACCGCAGAAAATCCACCTGCTCGCCGATCTGCGCCACAATCGACAACAACACCGCCGACGCCGCGCCAAACAGCAGAAAATCAAAATGCGCCGCCTGTTCCTGACTACCCAATCCGGTGTAATCCAGCCATTCGCCGACACCACTGTCGGGATGGGTGAACACAAAATACAGCGGCACCAACTGCAGCAGTAACCACAGCGGCTGCGACAACTGCTGAAAACGGCCAATGTTGGTAATACCGTGGGTCACCAGCGGTATCACCACCAGTGCACTGAAGATATACCCCGCCACCAGCGGCAACCCCAGCAACAGCTGTAAGGCCGTCGCCATTACCGCGGCTTCGAGGGCAAAAAAGATAAAGGTGAACGAGGCGTAAATCAGCGAGGCGATGGTCGAGCCCAAATACCCAAAACCGGCCCCCCGGCTTAACAGATCGATATCCACGCCATAACGGGCGGCGTAATAACTGATCGGGAAACCGCTCAGCAGCACAATCAGGCTCACCGCGGCAATGGCAGCCAGCGCATTCGGCACACCATAACTGAGGGTAATCGCCCCGCCCAGCGCCTCCAGCACCAAAAACGCAACAGTGCCCAACGCGGTGTTCGCCACCCACCCCATCGACCAGCGCCGAACCCGCCGGGCAGTAAAGCGCAGCGCAAAATCTTCCATCATCTCGTTGGCGATGAGTTTGTTGTAGGTACGCCGCGGCGCCACCACGGTGTTGGCTTTCATGCGGGAGTCGGAAGTCATATGGCCCTGGGTATCCGGATTCTAACGCCTGTGGCAGGGAATAACGCCAGCGCAATCCGGTCACTACGTTATTTAACGTAGCCGTGATTTGACCAGGGTTTCAGAAAAGGCTTTTGATTATCAAAAAAGCATTGCACAAACCTTATGCAATGGATTTTTGGCAGCGAAATTAACCACGCAGAGTGATGTTAACCAGACAAGTACTTTAGTCGCATTCTTTTAGCGAAGCGGCAAATCGATGGACGAACAAGTGGCATCACCTGTGATCCAGCGTTTGACATCGGCCGTGTAAATTCCGGTCTGACAGCCTTTGAACAACGAGCAGTCATGACGATTTTCATACATCGCCAGAGAGGAACGATCGCCCTGACGGGACAGATTCATCGAGAATACGCTGTCTCCGGGTCCATTTTCCCGGGTGTAGTTCAATACCGAAATCGACGCGACATTCGCTGAAACACCAACCAATTGAACCAACCGTCCTTCCCGATCGCTTTCGTTCCGCGACCAGCACAACATTCCCCGTGTAAACAGCATATCGGCCGTTGCTTCGAGCGGTTTATCGACAGTGACAGCAAGCGTCTCGACCGGGCGATTACCCGCACAAGCCACCATAAACAAACTGCCCAACAACACCCCCACCAGCTTGCCAACCATATCCCGCTCCATTGGTTCCTGAAAAAACGGCGCCATCATAACGCCCCAGCCAGTTTGACAGCGAGTAACCGTCGGACGTCGGGCGTCGGGCGTCGGGCATCGGGCATCGGGCATCGGGCATCGGGCATCGGGCATCGGGCATCGGGCATCGGGCATCGGGCATCGGGCATCGGGGCCGTTCTTGTGGGCATAAATGCCCACACTACAACAGAGCATCCATTAACACCGGATTTCCCCAGCGCAGCTGGCTGCCGTTAATTGCCCATCTGGGCGAGCCGGGATTCACCGCAACGGCCGACCCAGCCGGGGCATGGATGCCCCGCAAGGCCCGTTGGCACAAGGACGTGCCATCGGGCCGGGGTCGAAACGCCGTTGTCGGTGAAAACCGGAAACACGAGCCCAGTCGGGCAAAAGCAGGGGGAGGCCCGCCCGGCCGGGGGACAAGGTCCCCCAAGAGGGCAAACAGCCTGGCCAATTAACAAGCCGAGTAGCCGCAAAGCGCCGGACGCCGGACGCCGGACGCCGGAAGAACAGCATCCACCAGCACACCGCTTTCACCCAGCGCAACTGGCTACGGAATGCCCATCTGGGCGAGCCGGGATTCACCGCAACGGCCGACCCAGCCGGGGCATGGATGCCCCGCAAGGCCCGTTGGCACAGGGACGTGCCATCGGGCCGGGGTCGAACCGCCGTTGTCGGGGAATACCGGATAAACGAGCCCAGTCGGGCAAAAGCAGGGGGAGGCCCGCCCGGCCGGGGGACAAGGTCCCCCAAGAGGGCAAACAGCCTGGCCAATTAACAAGCCGAGTAGCCGCAAAGCGCCGGACGTCGGAAGAACAGCATCCACCAGCACACCGCTTTCACCCAGCGCAGCTGGCTGCCGTTAATTGCCCATCTGGGCGAGCCGGGATTCACCGCAACGGCCGACCCAGCAGGGGCATGGATGCCCCGCAAGGCCCGTTGGCACAGGGATGTGCCATCGGGCCGGGGTCGAAACGCCGTTGTCGGTGAAAACCGGAGACACGAGCCCAGCAGGGCAAAAGCAGGGGGAGGCCCGCCCGGCCGGGGGACAAGGTCCCCCAAGAGGGCAAACGGCCAGGCTATTTAACAAGCCGAGTGGCCGCCAGAAGTCGGACGAACAACATCAAACATGACCCCGCAGACACCGTTGCATTCCAACGCAGGAGCGTTGGAACGAGATAGACACCAGACGCCAGATCCGATCGCGGCCCGACCAAACTACGTCATTTGACGTATACGCACATCACCCCATCCCCGCGCGTCTTCTGCGCATTGGGTAAATCCGCCCTGCCCCTCACTATGAACCTCGACAGTCTGGCTGCCCCGACCGGCAGGCTCTGCCCCCGACACTCCTGCGCTCCTGTGTTGATGCGCCCGCATACGGTCGGTGGGGAAGGCAGTCCAGACGCCTATTTCCGCGTCTATTCACGCGCTTATTTACGCAAAGACCGCAACCGAGAAGAGGAATTACCGGATGAAATTGAAGACTTCCGTACAGTCCGTGCTGTTGGCGACCTCTGTGATGACAGGCACCCTGTTCAGCACCCTGGTAGAAGCAGCCGATACCATCAAGGTGGGCGTTCTGCACTCACTGTCCGGCACCATGGCCATCAGTGAAACCACTCTGAAAGACACCGTGTTGATGATGGTGGAAGAGCAAAACAAGAAAGGTGGTCTGCTCGGCAAAAAACTGGAAGCGGTGGTGGTTGACCCGGCGTCCAACTGGCCGCTGTTTGCGGAAAAAACCCGCGAGCTGCTGACCAAAGACAAAGTCGATGTGATCTTCGGTTGCTGGACGTCTGTATCCCGCAAATCAGCCCTGCCAGTTCTGGAAGAACTGAACGGCCTGATGTTCTACCCGGTTCAGTACGAAGGTGAAGAGTCTTCCAAAAACGTGTTCTACACCGGTGCGGCGCCTAACCAGCAAGCCATTCCAGCCGTGGATTACCTGATGAACGATGTCGGCGTAAAACGCTGGGTTCTGGCCGGTACTGACTACGTTTACCCACGTACCACCAACAAGATTCTGGAAGCCTACCTGAAAGCCAAGGGCGTGCCGGAATCCGACATCATGGTGAACTACACCCCGTTCGGTCACTCCGACTGGCAGTCCATCGTTTCCGACATCAAGAAGTTCGGTTCTGAAGGCAAGAAAACCGCGGTAGTGTCCACCATCAACGGTGACGCCAACGTACCGTTCTACAAGGAACTGGCCAACCAGCAGATCAGCGCCGAAGACATTCCGGTGGTAGCGTTCTCCGTGGGTGAAGAGGAACTGTCCGGTATCGATACCAAACCTCTGGTTGGCCACCTGGCTGCCTGGAACTACTTCCAGAGCGTGGATACCCCGGAAAACGCTGCCTTTATCAAGCAATGGCAGGCCTACACCAAGAATCCGGATCGCGTAACCAACGACCCGATGGAAGCCACTTACATCGGCTTCCAGATGTGGGCCCAGGCCGTTGAAAAAGCCAAGACCACTGAAGTCGAAAAGGTTGAGCAAGCCATGATTGGCCAGGAAGTGAAAAACCTGACCGGTGGCACTGCGGTGATGAACAAGAACCACCACCTGAGCAAGCCAGTGCTGATTGGCGAAATCCAGGACGATGGCCAGTTCTCGGTGGTATGGCAAACCGAAGGTGTGGTTCCGGGTGATGCCTGGTCTGACTTCCTGCCAGGCTCCAAAGACCTGATTGCCGACTGGACTGCTCCAATCAAGTGCGGCAACTACAACACCGTTACCAAAACCTGCTCTGGTCAGAACTTCTGATCCGGCACCGGCAGCCGCGCCCTGCGGCTGCCGTTTCCCTGCTTACCCGCGTATTCGTTAGCCCGGCTCAAGCCGGACAACACCCTCGGAAAAACCCTGGAAGGAGGTCCCTTGTGACTTATCCTGCTCTCACCGGCTGGCGTCAGCTGGTACTCACCCTGATGCTGTTATGCCTGAGTTTTGGCAGCCGCGCCGCCACTCTGGATGAATCCGTGGCGTTGCTGAATGGCAGCTTCAACGACAAATCCACCGCCGTTCAGAACCTGATGAGCGTTGGTCATGACCAGACCTCGGTATGGCTGCAAGCCCTGCTCGACGGCAATCTGTATACCGATAAAGCCAGCAACCAGGTGGTTCTGCTGGTGGCCGAACAACCCGAATTTTCCGTGCAGGAGCTGGTCAGTGGCCGCACCTATAGCTCCAGCAAAAGTGATCTCAAACGCATCATGATCAACAACGCCCTGCGCAAGGAACTGCGGGTGGCGTTGTCATCGCTGGCACTCACCAGCGCCGACAGTCAGGTGCGTCTGACCGCCGTGCGCTCACTGATGGGCAGCCCCGACCCGGCGCTGACCGAACGCCTGACCAGCCTGCAGCTGCAGGAAACCAATAGCGATGTGCGTGACGCCATGACCGTAGCGCTGGCCATCAACGAAGTGCGTAACGCCAGCAAACCGGGCCGTAATGCCATTGAAGTGCTGGGCGACAGCCTCGAACCGGAAGCCCGTAACGCCCTGCAGCAATTACACGACCGCAACCCGGCAGCGGCCGAAGGCAAACTGGCGGCCAAATCGCTGGCCAATATCGAACGCAAGATTCTGTGGTCCGGTTATATCGAAACCCTGTTTTTTGGCCTGAGCCTCGGCTCGGTGCTGGTGCTGGCGGCGATTGGTCTGGCCATTACCTTCGGGGTGATGGGCATCATCAACATGGCGCACGGCGAACTCATCATGCTCGGCGCTTACACCACCTACGGTATCCAGCTGCTGATGCCCGACCATATCGGCCTGTCGGTGCTGGTGTCGATTCCGGCAGCGTTTGTGGTGTCGGGGCTGATGGGCATTCTGATTGAACGGTCGGTGATCCGCTTTTTGTACGGCCGTCCCCTGGAAACCCTGCTGGCGACCTTTGGTATCAGCCTGATCCTGCAACAGCTGGTGCGCACCTTTGTGTCACCACAAAACCGCACCGTACAAACCCCGGACTGGATGACCGGCTCGCTGGAGCTGAGCCCGGTGCTGTCGCTGACCTGGAACCGTATCTACATCCTGATCTTCTGCCTGATGGTATTTGCGCTGCTGTTTGTGCTGCTGAAGCGCACCCGCCTCGGTTTGCAGGTGCGTGCGGTTTCCCAGAACCGTGCCATGGCGCGCGCCATGGGTGTGCGTTCGGCGCGGGTGGATGCACTCACCTTTGGTTTGGGTTCCGGTATTGCCGGGGTCGCCGGGGTGGCGCTGAGCCAGCTCACCAACGTTGGTCCGAACCTTGGCCAGGCCTACATCATCGACTCCTTTATGGTGGTGGTCTTTGGTGGAGTCGGCAATTTGTGGGGCACGCTGGTGGCCGGTTTGTCACTGGGGGTTGCCAACAAGGTGCTGGAGCCTACGGCCGGTGCGGTGCTGGCGAAGATCCTGGTGCTGGTTTTTATCATTCTGTTTATCCAGAAATTCCCGCGTGGCCTGTTCCCGCAAAAAGGCCGGTCGGCGGAGGGTTAATCCATGACTGCAGCAAACGAACTCAACCTGATCCAGCCGCGTCTGCTGGATAAAGGCAGCCAGCGCTTTCTGCTGGTGCTCATCGCCGTGGGTGTACTGGTGCCAGTGCTCAACCTGCTGGTGCCGGAATCCAGTGGCCTGCACCTGTCGACCTACACCGTTACCCTGCTGGGCAAGTATCTGGCCTATGCGCTGCTGGCGCTGGCTGTGGATCTGGTCTGGGGTTACCTCGGCATTCTGAGCCTGGGTCACGGTGCGTTTTTTGCCCTCGGCGGTTATGCCATGGGTATGTACCTGATGCGCCAGATTGGTGATCGTGGTGTGTACGGTAACCCCGACCTGCCGGACTTTATGGTGTTCCTGAACTGGAACGAGCTGCCATGGTACTGGCACGGCTTTGACCAGTTCTGGTTTGCCATGCTGATGGTACTGGTGGCACCGGGTGTGCTGGCGTTTGTATTTGGCTGGTTCGCGTTCCGCTCACGGGTCACCGGGGTGTATCTGTCGATCATTACCCAGGCCCTGACCTATGCCCTGCTGCTGGCGTTTTTCCGTAACGAAATGGGCTTTGGTGGCAACAACGGCCTCACCGACTTCAAGGACATTCTCGGCTTCAGCCTGCAGGCAGATACCACTCGCATTGCCCTGTTCAGCGCGACCGTGCTGGCACTGGCACTGGGTTATCTGATCTGCCGGGCAATCATCATCAGCCGCCTCGGCCGCGTGGCCATGGCGGTGCGGGATGCTGAAAACCGTGTACGGTTTGTTGGTTACCGGGTCGAGCACATCAAGCTGTTTGTGTTCTGTGTGTCGGCCATGCTGGCCGGTGTGGCGGGTGCGTTGTACGTACCGCAGGTGGGCATTATCAACCCGTCGGAGTTCTCGCCGCTGAACTCCATCGAAATGCTGATCTGGGTGGCCGTGGGTGGTCGTGCCACGCTGTACGGTGCCGTGATTGGTGCCCTGCTGGTGAACTACGCCAAAACCTGGCTGACCGGTGCCCTGCCCGACGCCTGGTTATTCGCACTGGGAGCCCTGTTTGTGGTGGTTACCCTGTTTATGCCAAAAGGTATTGCCGGTCTGGTGCAGCAGTACCGCGATATGCGCCAGCAAGCCGCCCGCAATAACGGTGGTGCTGACAAGGTTGAGGAGAAAGCCGCATGAGTGTTTCCAGCCTGTTTAACGAACTGCGCCAGACCGATCAGGTGTTCAGTTTCATGCAACCGCAGGGGGCGACCAACCTCAACATCGACAAGGGTGTGATTCTGTATCTGGAAGACATCAGTGTCAGTTTTGATGGCTTCAAGGCCATCAACAACCTCAACCTCTACATCCGCGAGGGCGAGCTGCGTTGCATCATCGGCCCTAACGGTGCGGGCAAAACCACCATGATGGACATCATCACCGGTAAAACCCGCCCCGACAGCGGCAGCGCCTGGTTCGGCCAGAACATCAACCTGCTGGAAATGGACGAACCGGCCATTTCCAAAGCCGGAATTGGCCGCAAGTTCCAGAAACCGACCGTGTTTGAGCAACTGTCGGTGTGGCACAACCTCGAACTCTGTATGGCCGCCCCAAAAACCGTGTTCACCACCCTGAAAGCCCGTCTGAACGGTGAACAGCGTGACCAGATCAACAAGGTGCTGACCCTGATCGGCCTGCAGGATCAGCGTTTCCTGAATGCCGGTGCCCTCTCACACGGCCAGAAACAGTGGCTGGAAATCGGCATGTTGCTGATGCAAAAGCCGCGTCTGCTGCTGGTGGATGAGCCGGTAGCGGGTATGACGCATCAGGAAATGGACCGCACCGGAGAGCTGTTAACCAGCCTCGCCGGTGAGCACAGCATTGTGCTGGTGGAACACGATATGGACTTCGTACGCTCCATTGCCCGCCACGTTACCGTGCTGCATCAGGGCAGCGTGCTGGCGGAAGGCACCATGGATCAGGTGCAGTCCAATCCGAAAGTTGTTGAAGTGTATCTGGGGGAATAACGGCATGAGTTTGTTAGCCATCAAGGGCCTGAACCAGTTTTACGGACAGAGCCACACCCTCTGGGATCTTGACCTTACGGTCAACAAAGGCGATTGTATCTGCATTATGGGCCGTAACGGCGTCGGCAAGACCACCCTGATGCAAAGCATCATGGGCTTGTTGCCACTGGCGTCGGGCTCCATCGAGTTTGACGGGCAGCCCATTCACAAACTCAGCGCCGAGGCTCGCGCCCCGCTGGGTATCGGGATTGTGCCGCAGGGCCGCCAGATTTTTCCACTACTGACCGTAGAAGAAAACCTGCTGATTGGTCTGCCTGCCCGTGGCGATGGTCTGAAAACCATTCCGCCGTTTATTTTTGAATTGTTCCCGGTGTTGCAGCAAATGCTGCATCGTCGTGGTGGAGACCTGTCGGGCGGTCAACAGCAGCAGCTGGCAATTGGACGGGCGTTAGCCATTAATCCCAAGCTGCTGATTCTCGATGAACCCACGGAGGGGATTCAGCCCAACGTGGTGGCCGAGATTGCCGACATTATCCGCCGACTTAACCGCGAAATCGGCCTGACCGTGATTCTGGTCGAGCAAAAGCTGCCATTTGCCCGTAAGGTGGCAGATACCTTCTGCATCCTCGACCGTGGACGCGCGGTTGCCGCCGGTCGAATGGATGAACTGGATGAACGCCTGGTCAAGGAGTACCTCACGGTATGACCCTGCTGAGTGCAGCCGCCGAGCTGCCACCTGCTGTACCCGAAGTTGCTGAACGCAGCTGGCCCGCTTCCCTGCACTTGCGTCTGGAAGCGGGCGAGCAACGCACCCGTCTGGCCCGTATGGCATTTCATGGCCCATTACGGGTTCAGCGCCCTTTTTATCCGGAAGGCGATGTTTGCCATCTGTATCTGTTACATCCGCCCGGCGGGCTGGTATCCGGTGACCGCCTGGGCATTGATGTTCATGTCACTGCTGGTGCCCACGGCCTGATCACCACCCCTTCTGCGGGCAAGATTTACCGCTCCGACAGCCAGAATGGCCAACAGCGCCAACAGGTACAGCTGACTCTCGAAGCCGGTGCCAGCCTCGAATGGCTGCCGATGGAAACCCTGATTTACGACGGTGCCAATGGCCAGTTATCCACCCGGGTGGAACTGGCCACAGGTGCCCGCTTTATTGGCCTCGACATGATCTGTATTGGCCGCCCGCACAGTGCCTTGCCGTTTCTGAGTGGCCGCGCCGAACAGCGCCTGCACATTCTGCAAGACGGCAAACCGGTACTGATCGAACGCCTGTTACTCGACGCCAATCAACCGCATTGGCAACAGGCGGCCGGTTTTAACGGCTGCCACGTTGCCGCCACTCTGGTGGCCGCCGGTCTGCCCCAGCCTCAACAAATCGCTGAATCCCTGCGTGAACAGATTCCCGAACTGGCAGCCCTAAAGCAGCCGGAACAGTTCAGCATCAGCGTACGTCTGGGCCTGTTACTGGTGCGTTATCTCGGTAATAACAGTGAATACGGTAACCAGATTCTGCGCCGGGTATGGGCGCAGCTGCGGCCTTTGCTGTGGCACAAGCCACCTTGCGCGCCGCGTATCTGGAACACCTGATTAACCCATTTTTCAAGGAGCCCCTGCATGGAGCTTTCACCACGCGATAAAGACAAACTGCTGCTGTTCACCGCAGGAATGGTGGCCGAGCGTCGCCTCAACCGGGGCCTGAAACTCAACTACCCGGAAGCCGTCGCCTACATCTCGATGCTGGTACTGGAAGGTGCCCGCGACGGCAAAACCGTGGCGCAACTGATGAGTGAGGGCCGTGAGTTTCTGGGCCGCGATCAGGTGATGCCGGAAGTCTGCGGCATTCTCCACGAAGTACAGGTGGAAGCGACCTTCCCCGATGGCACCAAGCTGGTGACCATCCACGACCCGCTGCAATAAGCCTCAGGCCCGACGGACAAGGAGCGAACATGATTCCCGGTGAATACATTCTGCAAAGTGGCGACATCGAACTGAACGAAGGCCTGCCAACCTGCACCATTCGTGTGATCAACCACGGCGACCGCCCGATTCAGGTGGGGTCGCACTACCACTTTTTCGAAACCAATCCGGCGCTCGATTTTGATCGCGCAGCTGCCCGTGGCATGCGCCTGAACATTGCCGCTGGCACCGCCGTGCGTTTTGAACCGGGTCAGACCCGTACCGTTGAACTGGTTGCCCTTGGCGGCAAACGCCGGGTATTCGGCTTTCGTGGCGAGGTGATGGGCGACCTGTAAGTTGCCCCCAGCCCCTAACCGGATAACCCGCTCAAGGAGAATTGTATGGTAACCATTTCCCGTCAGGCCTATGCCGACATGTTTGGCCCCACCACTGGTGACCGTGTGCGTCTGGCCGATACCGAGATCATTATCGAAGTCGAAAAAGACTTCACTGTTTACGGCGACGAAGTGAAGTTCGGCGGCGGCAAGGTCATTCGTGATGGTATGGGCCAAGGCCAGCTGACCCGCGCCGAGGTCATGGATCTGGTAATCACCAACGCCCTGATCCTCGATCACTGGGGCATCGTCAAAGCCGACGTTGGTATCAAGGACGGCAAAATCGCCGCCATCGGCAAGGCCGGTAACAGCGATACCCAGAATGGCGTGACCATGGACATCGGTGCCAGCACCGAAGTGATTGCCGGTGAAGGCCAGATTCTGACCGCCGGAGCCATCGACGCTCACATTCACTTTATTTGCCCACAGCAATTCGAAGAAGCGCTGATGGCAGGCACCACCACGCTGATTGGTGGTGGCACAGGCCCAGCCACCGGCACCAACGCCACCACCTGTACTCCGGGTGCCTGGCATCTGGCGCGTATGCTCGAAAGCACTGACGTGTTCCCGATGAACGTCGGCTTTCTGGGCAAGGGTAACGCCAGCCAGCCGGAAGCACTGGCCGAACAGATCGAAGCCGGTGCCTGCGGCCTCAAGCTGCACGAAGACTGGGGCACCACTCCGGCCTCCATCGACTGCTGCCTGACCGTGGCCGACCAGTACGATGTGCAGGTGGCGATTCACACCGACACCCTCAACGAATCCGGCTTTGTGGAAGACACCATTGCCGCGTTCAAAGGCCGCACCATTCACACCTATCACACCGAAGGTGCCGGTGGTGGCCACGCGCCGGACATCATCAAGGCCTGTGCCGAGCTGAACGTATTGCCGTCGTCCACCAACCCGACCCGGCCGTACACCATCAACACCATCGACGAACACCTCGACATGCTGATGGTGTGCCACCACCTCGACCCGGCGATTCCGGAAGACGTGGCTTTTGCCGATTCCCGTATCCGTAAGGAAACCATTGCCGCCGAAGACATCCTGCATGACCTCGGCGCGTTCTCGATGATCTCCTCCGACTCCCAGGCCATGGGCCGTGTCGGTGAGGTGATCATTCGTACCTGGCAAACCGCCCACAAGATGAAAGTGCAGCGTGGCCTGCTCGACGAAGACCAGACGCTGGGTTGCGACAACTTCCGCGCCAAACGTTACATCGCCAAATACACCATCAACCCGGCCATCGCCCACGGTGTCAGCCATGTAATTGGCTCCATCGAAGTCGGCAAGCTGGCGGATCTGGTGCTATGGAAACCGGCGTTTTTTGCCGTCAAACCATCGCTGATCCTCAAAGGCGGTTTTATCGCCGCCGCGCCGATGGGCGACGCCAACGCCTCGATTCCAACCCCACAACCGGTGCATTACCGCCCGATGTTTGGTGGTTTTGGAGTGACTGCGGGCAAAACTTCGCTGGCGTTTGTCAGCCAGGCCGCCATTGATAACGGCCTCGGCCAGCGTCTGAAACTGAACCGTCAGCTCGAAGCCGTAAAAGGCTGCCGTACCGTGACCAAGGAAGACATGGTGCACAACGCCTGGCGCCCAACCGTGGAAGTTGACCCGCAAACCTACGAGGTAAAGGCCAACGGTATTCCGCTGATTTGTGAACCGGCTGAACGTCTGCCGCTGGCACAGCTGTACAGCCTGTTCTGAGGATTTTTCATGCTCAAGGTAATTGATAAACACACCGGCCCGGCCGAGATCAGCGGCATTCTCACCCTGCCGTGGGAAATTCGTCAGAAAGGTCGCTTCCGCACCTTTACCGATGCGGGTGAAGAAACCGGTGTGTTCCTGCCGCGCGGCGGCGTGTTACGCGAAGGTGAACTGCTGCAAACCGAATGCGGCAAGGTGCTGCAGGTGCGCGCACGTCCGGAACGCCTTACCGAAGCACGCGCCAACGACTGGTTAACCTTCAGCCGGGTCTGTTACCACCTCGGCAACCGCCATGTGCCACTGCAAATCGGCGAGTTGTGGGTGCGCTTCCAGCCGGATCATGTGCTGCAGGAAATGGTGGAACTGCTGGGCCTGCAAACCAGCAGTGTTGAAGCCGGTTTTAACCCGGAAGAAGGCGCTTACAGCGGCGGCCATCACCATCATCACGATACCAATACGGTCGGCAGCATGGACTTTGGCCAGCAACGCTCTCAGGGCGTGGTGAATCTGGGACAGGAATTTGGTCATGACTGACAGCCTGCTGTGCCTGTCTGCAGCAACCACCAGCCCGCTGGAGTTATTGCAGCTGTTGCAGCTGAGCAGTGCGTCTCTGCCGATTGGTGCCTTTGCCTGGAGTCAGGGTCTGGAAGCGGCGATTGATCAGGGCCAGGTCAGCAACGCCGAAGAGCTGCAAGCCTGGCTGACCACTGTCTGTGAACAGGGGTTGGCCTGGCTGGAATTACCGATCATGGCGCGCTGTTACGACGCCTGGCAGCGCCACGACGTCGACAGTGTCAATCACTGGCAACAGTGGTTATTGGCCAGCCGCGAAACCCGCGAGCTGCTGGACGAAGAAACCCAGATCGGCGGCACCTTCAAGCGCCTGCTGAAACAGCTGGGCCAACTGCCCGACCAGCTGCCGGAACAGTCAACCTACTGCGGCTACTACGCACTGGCAGCCAGTCAGCGCGGCATCAGCATCGCCGCCGCCCAACTCGGCTGGTGCTGGGGCTGGCTGGAAAATCAGGTGCTGGTGGCCTGCAAAACCATCCCGCTGGGCCAGACCCACGCCCAGCAGGTGTTAAACACCATGTTGCCCGTACTGGTGCGCAGCTGTGAATTCAGCCGCCAGCTGGCGGACGACGACATCGGCAACACCCTGCCGGGACTGGTAATGGCCTCCGCCCGCCACGAATACCAGTATTCGCGGTTGTTCCGGAGCTAGCCCCAAAACACAAACCGCAGGTCGGAACAGCCGAAGGCGTCATCCGACTGGTAAACCCGTAGGTCGGAAGAGCCGAAGGCGTTATCCGACGAATAAACCCGCAGGTCGGAAGCGCCGAAGGCGTTATCCGACTCGGAGCAACATTGACGGCACGAGCGGCCCATCCCGCTCAAACGAATACAACCCAATTGAAAAGGCACTGGCCAACGCGCCATGGCCGGAACTGCGAGGAGAAAACATGAGTACACAATGTCTGCGCGTCGGAGTCGGTGGCCCAGTGGGCTCAGGTAAAACCGCCCTGCTGCGCCAGCTCTGTCTGGCCATGCGTGATCACTACAACATCGCCGTGGTCACCAACGACATCTACACCAAGGAAGACGCCGAATTCCTGCTGCGCAACGAAGCCCTGTCGGCCGACCGCATCATGGGTGTAGAAACCGGCGGCTGCCCGCACACCGCCATTCGTGAAGACGCCTCCATGAACCTCGCCGCCATCGACGAACTGATGGAACGCCATCCAGACCTCGAACTGGTACTGGTCGAAAGCGGCGGCGACAACCTCAGCGCCACCTTCAGCCCGGAGCTGTCCGACATCACCCTGTACGTGATCGACGTGTGTGCTGGCGACAAGATTCCGCGCAAAGGTGGCCCCGGCATCACCCGCTCCGACCTGCTGATCATCAACAAGACCGATCTGGCACCGATGGTAAACGCCTCACTGGATGTCATGGACCGCGACGCCCGCAAGATGCGTGGTGAAAAGCCATTTGTATTCACCAACCTGATCCGCGCTGATGGCCTTAAAACCATCATCGACTTTATTGTCACCGAGGGCATGCTGGCCCGTCGCGACGTAACCCTGCCAGCGGCATAAGCCGCTGTTGTCTGCCCCAAGGAGACTGAACATGAAAGTTGCAACTTACGCCGCACTGGGCTCCCTGACCCTGATTTCTTCCCAGGCACTGGCCCACCCAGGCCACGAAGTGACCGGCAATGCCCTGCTCAACGGCCTGCTGCACCCGTTCACCGGCATGGACCACATGCTCGCCCTCACCGGCCTCGGTGCCATGGCCGCACTGGCAGCCACTCGCAAAGTCCACCAGCTGCTGCTGGCCCTGATCGCCACCGTCGCCGCTGGCGCCATCGGCGGCCTCATGACCACCTCCGCGCTGGCACTGGAATTTATGCTCGGCCTGTCACTGCTGGCCATGCCAGTACTGCTGATCAGCCACCGCGGCAACCAGATCGTACAGAACAGCGCCATCGGCGCCGCCCTGCTGTTCAGCCTCGCCCACGGCGCGGTACAAGGCGCAGAATCCGCCGGCATGACCATGGCCGTCGTAGGCCTCGTACTGTCCAGCAGCCTGCTGATGCTCGGCGGCTTTGGCATCACCCGCCTCGCCCTGAAACAACGCATGCAACTGGCCGTTGTACGTAAAGACTGATACCTCCCCCGCTACCGGCCGAGACTGGTAGCGGGGTTTTATCTTTGTTCGATCAGCCTGTTGCCGGAATGTGGGGGATTGAGGAGCGGATGGTGAATCGAGGATTTGGTTCTTACTGCTTATGAGTTATTTGGGTTTGGGGGAAGCGTTGAAAATCACCGGACGAAGTTAAGCGCAGCTTGCCAAAGATCCGCTGGATTATGATGTTAAAAGGCATTCTTACTCCCACGATAGAAGCGGATTATGACCAATGACGCTATGGCACACCCCATGAAAAGCCAGAACGAACTGATGCTGAAAAATAAGCCCTTTAGTGATTGCAGTACGCATACGTATTCATGACTTATAACGTCCGCATTTGGGGCCGTAGTGCAGTTGCGGTGCAACGGACCGGAGGTCCAAGCGGCGTAGCCGCTGAGCCAACATGCGTTTGTTAATTATTTTTACCACGGCACACCATTGATTTCTGCCAAAAGAGCTAAAACCAACATTAAGCCAATAGGTATAAATGTTACCACCTGAACTTTTCTACTTATTATTCTCCACTTTAATGCACTCAATATTAGATACGGAATCCAAATTACCGAGGAAAAAACAACCATATAACCAACTACATACAACCCCTCATAATACACTGGATTATCTTTACTCAGGAAAGCAACAAACCCCGAAATAGCAACACAAACTGGCAAACACATAATCATTGCCAAGACAATCGCAAATTTCTCACAAATATTAGTCATACTTAGAAAGACAATTAACGCCAAGTTCAGTGGTGGCCGGAACGGAGTGCCAGCTTACACAATAAAATGTGCGCAACACATTGTGCAAGAAGGCGCGAAGTGTAGGCCATCCACTGCAACGCCTGGTTAAGTGCCGGCCCATTCGGGACTGACGCCGGGGCGTAAGTAACCCCATATTCTTACGCCGCTACTATTCATACAATATGGCACACCTGCCCTTCTAACCGCGTCAATGAGCATGGGAGTGATCTTGCCCCGTTTTAACGGACACCTTTTGACGTTACAGAAGGTGCCCAATGCCAGCCTACAAGAACCAGAAAAAGACAAAGCAGTACTCACTGGAATTCAAGCGATCAGCCGTTGAGATGAG
>NZ_JAPNOA010000019.1 GCF_026626885.1 Parathalassolituus penaei | reverse complement strand
TTGGTCTGACTGTTACCCTGATCCACCCAGTTGCGATGGATGAAGGTCTGCGCTTCGCGATCCGTGAAGGCGGCCGTACTGTTGGTGCTGGCGTGGTAGCCAAAGTTATCGAGTGATAACTGCACTCTGAGAGGACATCGCCCGATGTTCTCTCGCTCAAAAAAGCCGCTGCCCTGTGGTGGCTTTTTTCATCTTCTGTTCTTTTTCCCCGCTCTTTTTATCACCTCCAGGTTGTCTGACTGAATTTTAATTTATTCAGTTGACACTTTTTGTACAGCCGCATACAATTCGCGTCCCCTTGAACTGGGGGGAAGCGAGCTCTGGCACATAAATTTGGAGTTTGGTAATGAACCAACGTATCCGTATTCGTTTAAAGGCGTTCGACCATCGCCTGATCGATACTTCGACTCAGGAAATTGTCGATACCGCTAAACGTACGGGCGCTCAGGTACGCGGCCCAATCCCGCTGCCGACCCGTAAAGAGCGTTTTACCGTTCTGATCTCTCCGCACGTTAACAAAGACGCGCGTGATCAGTACGAAATCCGTACTCACAAGCGCATGCTCGACATCGTTGAGCCAACTGAAAAAACTGTTGACGCGCTGATGAAACTGGATCTGGCTGCCGGTGTGGAAGTTCAGATCAGTCTTGGTTAAGAAACCCTCCCTTCTTGACCTTACACAGTGCTCTGTGTAACGCCCATAACGGGCGGCCATAGTGGGTAAAAGCCCCGTACACGAGAGGTATATTAAATGGCAATTGGTATTGTCGGTAAAAAGGCGGGTATGACCCGTATCTTTACCGAAGCAGGTCAATCTATTGCTGTGACCGTTCTGGAGGCAACTCCGAACCGTGTGTCTCAGGTTAAAACTGTTGACACCGATGGTTACAGCGCTATTCAGATTACTTATGGCGTTAAAAAAGCATCCCGCGTTTCCAAGCCGGAAGCAGGTCACTTCGCCAAGGCGAATGTTGAAGCTGGCCGTGGCGTGCTGGAATTCCGTACTGAAGAATCCTTCAGCTCAGGTGATGAACTGACTGTTGCCCAGTTTGAAGCTGGCCAGAAAGTAGACGTTACTGGTGTTTCCAAAGGTAAAGGCTTCCAGGGTGGCGTTAAGCGCTGGAACTTCCGTACCCAGGACGCTACTCACGGTAACTCTGTATCTCACCGTGCTCCTGGTTCTATCGGTCAGTGTCAGACCCCAGGTCGCGTGTGGAAAGGCAAGAAAATGGCCGGTCACATGGGCGCTGAACAAGTAACCACCCAGAGCCTCGAAATCGTTCGGGTTGATGTTGAAAACAACCTGATTCTGGTTAAGGGTGCCGTTCCTGGTGCTACTGGTTCTGACATCATTGTGAAGCCAGCAGTAAAGGCAAAGGGGTAAGCGATGGAACTGAAAACTAACGCAGGTACTGCGGTAGCGGTTTCTGACGCTACCTTCGGTCGTGAATACAACGAATCTCTGGTTCACCAGATCGTTACCGCCTATATGGCTGGCGGTCGTCAGGGCACCAAAGCCCAGAAGACTCGTTCTGAAGTCACTGGTGGTGGTATCAAACCATGGCGTCAGAAGGGTACTGGCCGCGCTCGCTCCGGTACTTCAAACAGCCCTATCTGGCGTTCCGGTGGTGTGACCTTCGCTGCCAAGCCACGCAGCTACGAACAGAAAGTTAACAAGAAGATGTTCCGTGCAGCAATGCAGGTCATTCTGTCTGAACTGGTTCGTCAGGGTCGTCTGGTGGTTGCTGATTCTTTTGGCGTTGAAAGCCACAAGACCAAAGAATTTGTAGCCAAGCTGAAAGAGCTGGAACTGAACAACGTACTGATTATTTCTGACGAAGTTGACGAGAAGCTGTACCTGGCTGCTCGCAATGTTCCGCACGTGGGTGTTACCGAAGCAGCTGCTATTGATCCGGTTAGCCTGATTGCGTTCGAAAAAGTATTGGTGACTGTGCCAGCCTTGAAACAACTCGAGGAGGCATACGCATGATTCGTGAGCGCATTTACAAGGTACTGGTTGCTCCACAGATTTCTGAAAAAGCAACCTGGGTAGCTGAAAAATACGGCCAATACGTTTTCCGTGTTGCTCCGGATGCTACCAAACCAGAGATCAAAGAAGCTGTTGAAGCACTGTTCGAAGTCAAAGTTGACTCCGTACGTGTTGTTAACATCAAGGGTAAAACCAAGCGTACTGTCCGTGGTGTGGGCAAGCGTAACGACGTGCGTAAAGCATACGTTACTCTGGCTGCCGGTCAGGACATCGATTTTACTGACGCGGAATAAGGAGAGCTAAGTCATGGCATTGGTGAAAACTAAACCGACTTCAGCTGGCCGTCGCCACGTTGTTAAAGTCGTAAACAACGATCTGCACAAAGGTGCTCCTTTTGCAGCTCTGGTTGAAAAGAAGTCCAAACACAGCGGTCGTAACAACAACGGTCGTATTACCGTTCGTCATCAGGGTGGTGGTCACAAGCAGCACTACCGTCTGGTTGACTTCAAGCGTGACAAAGACGGCGTTCCAGCTGTTGTTGAGCGCCTGGAATACGATCCAAACCGTAGCGCCCACATCGCTCTGCTGAAGTACGCAGACGGTGAACGCCGTTACATTCTGGCTGCCAAAGGTATGGCTGCTGGTGATGCAGTGATTTCCGGAGAAGACGCACCGATCAAAGCCGGTAGCGCTATGTCTCTGCGTAACATCCCTGTAGGTAGCGTTATCCACAACATCGAACTGAAGCCAGGTAAAGGCGGCCAGCTGGCTCGCTCCGCTGGTACTTCTGCTCAGCTGGTTGCTCGTGAAGGTGCTTACTGCACTCTGCGTCTGCGTTCCGGTGAAATGCGTAAAGTACTGGCCGATTGCCGCGCTACCCTCGGTGAAGTTGGTAACTCCGAACATGGTCTTCGTGAGCTCGGTAAAGCTGGTGCCAAGCGTTGGCGCGGTATTCGCCCAACCGTACGTGGTACTGCCATGAACCCGGTTGACCACCCACACGGTGGTGGTGAAGGTCGCACCTTTGGTAAGCACCCTGTATCTCCATGGGGCGTTCCAACCAAGGGCTACAAGACTCGTAAGAATAAGCGTACCAATAATCTGATCGTACGCCGTCGTTCTGCGAAATAATTAGAGAGGATTGAACTGTGCCACGTTCATTGAAAAAAGGTCCGTTTATCGACCATCACTTGATGAAGAAGGTAGAGGCCGCTCTTGAGAAGAACGACAAGCGTCCGATCAAGACCTGGTCTCGCCGCTCCACAATCTTCCCGGATTTTGTGGGCCTGACTCTGGCCGTACACAACGGCAAAACCCACGTGCCTGTTTTCGTAACTGAAGACATGGTTGGTCACAAACTCGGCGAATTCGCTCTGACCCGTACTTACAAGGGTCACGTAGCGGATAAGAAAGCCAAACGCTAAGAAGGGGTGAATCATGTCTGAAGTAGCCGCCGTATTACGTGGTGCTCGCTTGTCCGCGCAGAAAGCGCGCCTGGTTGCGGATCAAATCCGTGGCAAGAAAGTGGATGAGGCTCTGAACATTCTGGCTTTCAGCCCTAAAAAAGGTGCTGATCTGGTCAAGAAGGCTCTGGAGTCTGCTATCGCCAACGCCGAACACAATGATGGCGCTGACGTTGATGAGCTGCGTGTAAGCACCATCTTCGTTGACGAAGGTATGACCATGAAGCGTATTCAGCCACGTGCCAAAGGCCGTGCTGACCGCATCTGCAAGCGTACCTGTCACATCACTGTGAAAGTTTCAGAATAAGGAGTTGGTCAGATGGGTCAGAAAGTACATCCCACAGGTATCCGTCTCGGTATCACCAAGGACCACAACTCCGTTTGGTATGCTGGTAAAGACAAATATGCCGACAACCTGCTGACTGATATCGCAGTTCGCTCTCTGATTGAGAAGCGTCTGGAAAAAGCTTCTGTTAGCAAGGTAGTAATTGAGCGTCCAGCTCAGAACGCCAAAGTAACCATCCACACTGCCCGTCCAGGTATCGTGATCGGCAAGAAGGGTGAAGACGTTGAAGTTCTGCGTAAGGACCTGAGCGATGTGATGGGTATCCCGGTTCACATCAACATTGAAGAAGTTCGTAAGCCTGATCTGGATGCCAAACTGGTTGCCCAGAGCGTTGCCAGCCAGCTGGAGCGTCGTGTTATGTTCCGTCGCGCTATGAAGCGTGCCGTACAGAACGCCATGCGCGGTGGTGCCGAAGGTATCAAGATCCAGGTTAGCGGCCGTCTTGGCGGTGCTGAGATTGCTCGTAGCGAATGGTACCGTGAAGGTCGTGTGCCTCTGCACACCCTGCGTGCCGATATCGACTACGCAACCTACGAAGCACACACCACCTACGGTGTTATTGGCGTGAAAGTGTGGATCTTCAAAGGTGAGATCCTCGGCGGCATCCAGGAAGTCCGCGAACGTGCCAAGAACCAGGGCAAGAAAAAAACCGGTCGCGCATAAGGGGATTTGAGTTATGTTGTTACCAAAACGTACGAAATTCCGCAAAGTACAGACCGGTCGTAACCGTGGCCTGGCCATTCGTGGCTCCAAGGTTTCCTTCGGTGAGTTCGCCCTGAAAGCAACTGGCCGTGGCCGTCTGACTTCGCGTCAAATTGAATCTGCACGTCGTGCGCTGACCCGTAAGGTGAAGCGTGGTGGTAAAATCTGGATCCGTGTGTTCCCGGACAAGCCGATTACCGAAAAGCCCCTCGAAGTTCGTATGGGTAAAGGTAAGGGTAACGTGGAATACTGGGTATGCCAGATCCAACCAGGTCGTATCCTGTACGAGATCGAAGGTGTGCCTGAAGAGCTGGCTCGCGAAGCATTCGCGCTGGCTTCTGCCAAGCTGCCTTTCGAAACTGTATTCGTTAAACGGACGGTGCTGTGATGAAAGCAAGTGAACTGAAAGACAAGTCAGTAGCTGAGCTGAACTCTCAGCTGCTCGAACTGCTGGGCGAACAATTCAAGCTGCGGATGCAAAAAGCTACCGGTCAGCTGGGTCAAAACCACCTGATTGGTCAGATCCGTCGTGATATCGCTCGTGTAAAAACCGTGCTGGCACAGAAGGCAGGTGAATAATCATGACTGAGAACACCAAAGCTGTTCGCACTCTGAGCGGTCGCGTAGTAAGCAACAAGATGGACAAGTCCATCACTGTAGTCGTTGAACGTTTTGTAAAACACCCGATTTACAAGAAGTTCGTTAAGCGTTCTACCAAAGTTATGGCACACGATGCCAACAACGAGTGCCAGATCGGTGATCTGGTAACCGTGCAAGAGTCACGCCCGCTGTCCAAGCGTAAGACCTGGGCGCTGGTAACCATCGACGAGCGCGCCGCCAAGGTCTAACGACCGGGCGCATGTAGTTAGGAGCGAGAGGCATGATCCAAACTCAAACCATGCTTGACGTTGCCGACAACAGCGGCGCGAAGCGCGTACAGTGCATTAAAGTACTGGGCGGTTCACATCGTCGCTATGCCGGCATCGGTGATCTGATCAAGGTATCCGTGAAGGAAGCAATTCCACGCGGTAAAGTAAGAAAAGGCCAGGTAATGAACGCTGTGGTTGTACGTACCCGTAAAGGCGTACGTCGTCCAGATGGTTCAATCATCCGCTTTGACGTCAACTCTGCTGTTCTGCTGAACAACTCTTTGTCGCCAATCGGTACCCGTATCTTTGGCCCAGTGACTCGTGAACTGCGTTCTGAGCAGTTCATGAAGATCATTTCCCTGGCACCAGAAGTGCTGTAAGGGAGGGAATGGTTATGTTGAAAATCCGTAGCAAAGACGAAGTAGTCGTCATCGCCGGCCGTGACAAAGGCAAGCGTGGCACCGTTCAGAAAGTTCTGACCGATGGCCGCCTGATTGTTACCGGCGTAAACATGGTGAAAAAACACCAGAAGCCAAACCCGTACCTGCAGCAACCAGGCGGTATCGTTGAGAAAGAAACTGGTATCCAGGCTTCCAACGTTGCCATCTGGAACCCGAAAACCCAGAAAGCCGACCGCGTTGGCTTTAAGGTTGAAGGTGACAGCAAGGTACGTATTTTCAAATCCACTGGCGACGTAATCGACGCTTGATAGGGGCTGGGATACTGCTATGTCACGTTTAGAAAACCTGTACAAAGAAGAAGTAGTAGCCAAGCTGCAACAAGAGTTTGGTTACAAGAACATCATGGAAGTGCCACGCATCACCAAAATCACCCTGAACATGGGTGTTGGTGAAGCACTGGGCGACAAGAAACTGCTGGACAACGCCGTTGCTGAACTGCAAGCGATCGCTGGCCAGAAAGTTGTTGTTACCAAGGCACGTAAGTCCGTAGCGAGCTTCAAAGTTCGTGAAGGCTGGCCAATCGGCTGTAAAGTTACCCTGCGTCGCGATCGTATGTGGGAATTCATGGATCGTCTGATCGACATCGCTCTGCCACGTGTTCGCGACTTCCGCGGCATCAACGGCAAGTCTTTCGACGGTCGTGGTAACTACAGCATGGGCGTGAAAGAACAGATCATTTTCCCGGAAATTGAATACGACAAAGTAGACAAAGTCCGTGGTATGGATGTGACTATCACCACCACAGCCAAAACCAACGAAGAAGGCCGCGCTCTGCTGAAAGCGCTGCAGTTCCCGTTCCGCAACTAAGGAGTTGACTCATGGCTAAAGTAAGCATGAAGAATCGTGAACTGAAGCGCGAAAAACTGGTAGCCAAGTACGCTGCAAAGCGTGAAGAACTGCGCGCTATCATTCAGAATCCAGCTTCTTCTGATGAAGATCGCTGGAATGCACAACAGTCTCTGCAAAAGCTGCCACGTGACTCGTCACCAAGCCGTCTGCAGCGTCGTTGTCAAATGACTGGCCGTCCGCACGGCGTTTACCGCAAGTTCAAGCTGTCACGTATCAAACTGCGTGAAGAAGGCATGAAAGGTAACGTGCCAGGCCTGAAGAAAGCTAGTTGGTAAGCAATCTCCCCCCGCGCAAGTGGGGGGAACGCTGCACAACCGAGGTATATCCTAAATGAGTATGCAAGATACGTTGGCGGATATGTTCACCCGCATTCGTAATGCCCAGCAAGCTGGTCATACGACTGTGAGCATGCCGTCTTCTAAAATGAAGAAGTCTGTTGCCCAGGTTCTGGAAGCAGAAGGTTACATCACTGGTTTTTCAATCGATGAGGCTGCCAAGCCATCTCTGACCATCGTTCTGAAATACTACGAAGGCAAGCCAGTTATTGAACGTATCCAGCGCGTTTCCCGCCCTGGTCTGCGTCAGTACAAAGGCGTTTCCGAGCTGCCAAAAGTGGAAGCCGGTCTGGGCGTTGCCATTGTGTCCACCTCTAAAGGCGTTATGACCGATCGCGCTGCCCGTGCTGCGGGCGTGGGCGGTGAGGTTATCGCGACCGTATTCTAAGGGGGATACCATGTCTCGTGTTGCCAAGTCTCCTGTAGCAATTCCAGCTGGCGTTGAAGTCACTCTGGAAGCAGGAAAGATCTCTGTAAAGGGTAAGCAGGGCCAGCTGGAACTCGCAGTGCACAACGCTGTTGAGATCAAGCAGGAAGACAATGTTCTGCTGTTTGCTCCAAAAGATGCTGAAAAGCAATCTGACGCTCTGGCCGGTACTTTCCGTGCCCTGGTAAACAATATGGTTACCGGTGTTAGCGTTGGTTTTGAAAAGAAACTGGTTCTGCAGGGCGTTGGTTATCGTGCCAAAGCATCCGGCAAAACCCTGAATTTGGTCCTGGGCTTCTCCCATCCGATCGATTACGAATTGCCGGAAGGCGTAACCGCTGAGACTCCTACTCAGACTGAAGTTGTACTGAAAGGTATCGACAAACAGCAAGTAGGTCAGGTTGCTGCCGAGATCCGCGGCTACCGTCCACCAGAGCCATACAAAGGCAAGGGTGTTCGCTATGCTGACGAAATCGTACTTCGTAAAGAAGCCAAGAAAAAATAAGGGCTAGGCCATGATTGAGAAGAAAAAAGCTCGTCTGCGCCGTGCCGCTAAAACACGGAGTCACATCCGTGAGAAAGGCGCGGTCCGTCTGTGCGTACACCGTACGCCACGACACATCTACGCTCAGATTATCTCTGCCAACGGCGCTAGCGTCCTGGCTGCTGCTTCCACTGTTGAAGCTGATCTGCGTAGCGAAACTACCGGCAACGTATCTGCCGCTACCAAGGTTGGCCAGCTGATCGCCGAACGTGCGAAAGCTGCTGGTATCACCAAAGTTGCGTTTGATCGCTCCGGTTTCAAATACCATGGTCGTGTTAAAGCTCTTGCTGACGCGGCTCGTGAAAACGGCCTGGAATTCTAAGGGTTAATGATCATGGCAAATAACGAACGTAACGAACGTAACAACGATCGTAATAACGACCGCGTTGAACGTACCGAAAGCGAGTTCCAGGAAAAACTGGTCCAGGTTAACCGTGTAGCCAAAGTAGTAAAAGGTGGTCGTATTTTCGCCTTTACCGCTCTGACTGTGGTTGGCGATGGCAATGGTCGTGTAGGCTTCGGCCGCGGCAAATCCCGTGAAGTTCCTCTGGCTATCCAGAAGGCAATGGAACAGGCCAAGCGCAACATGATCACTGTACAGCTGGATGGTAACACCCTGCAGTACCCAGTACGCGCTCGTCACTCTGGTTCCCAGATCTACATGCAGCCTGCCTCCGAAGGTACCGGTATCATCGCCGGCGGTGCAATGCGTGCCGTTCTGGAGATGGTTGGCGTGAAGAACGTACTGGCCAAGTGCTACGGTTCTACCAACCCGAACAACGTTGTGCGTGCAACTTTTAACGCTCTGGCCAAAATGAAGTCCCCTGAACAGGTGGCTGCAAAGCGTGGCAAGACTGTTGAAGAGATCCTGGGGTAATTCATTATGGAAAAGAAAACTGTAAAAGTTACCCAGATCCGCAGCACCATCGGCAAGCTGCCTAAGCACCGTGAGACCATGAAAGGTCTGGGTCTGCGTCGCATCGGTCACACTGTTGTACTGGAAGATACTCCTTCAGTACGCGGTATGATCAACCAGGTTCAGTACATGGTTAAGGTAGAAGGGGAGTAATATGCGTCTCAACGAATTGAGCCCAGCTCCTGGCTCCAAGCCAGTTCGCAAGCGCGTTGGTCGTGGTATCGGCTCTGGTCTGGGCAAGACCTGTGGTCGCGGTCACAAAGGTATGAAGTCCCGCTCTGGCGGTGGTGTTGCTTTCGGTTTCGAAGGCGGCCAGATGCCAATGCATCGTCGTCTGCCTAAATTCGGCTTCTACTCTCGCAAAGCTCAGTACGTGGCGGAAATCCGTCTGAACGAACTGACTCTGGTTGAGGGTGATGTTGTTGACCTGGCAGCGCTGAAAGCGGCTGACGTGATCGGTGAAAAGATCAAGGAAGGCCGTGTGATTCTGTCTGGTGAAATCACCAAGGCAGTAACCGTAAAAGGTCTGAAAGTCACTCAAGGCGCCAAGGCTGCCATTGAAGCAGCGGGCGGTAAGGTCGAAGACTAATGGCTACTCAAGGCTCACTTCCACAAGGCATGCAAAAAGGATTGGCAGAACTCTGGGCCCGTATCCGTTTTGTATTGCTGGCAATTGTTGTATACCGGATTGGCACCCATATCCCGGTGCCAGGGATTAACCCGGAAGCGTTGGCGAGACTGTTCGAGCAGAACCAGGGGACAATCCTGGAGATGTTCAACATGTTCTCCGGTGGTGCTCTCGAACGCATGAGTATTCTTGCGCTCGGGATCATGCCGTACATCTCCGCCTCTATCATTATGCAACTGCTGACGGCGGTGAGCCCTCAGCTTGAGCAGCTGAAAAAAGAAGGTGAAGCGGGTCGTCGCAAAATTACCCAGTACACCCGTTACGGGACTGTACTCCTTGCCAGCATTCAGGCCGTCGGCGTGTCCGCCGGTCTGGCTGGCCAGGGCGTTACCTTCTCTTCAGGCTTCGATTTTTACGTCGCATCTGTACCGTCCTTCGTGGCCGGTGCGGTGTTCATGATGTGGCTCGGTGAGCAGGTGACTGAGCGTGGTATCGGTAACGGGATTTCGATTCTGATTTTCTCCGGTATCGTTGCTGGTCTGCCAAAAGCGGTCGGTCAGGCGTTCGAGTCTGCCCGTCAAGGCGACCTGAACATCCTGCTGTTGCTGGTGATTGCAGTTCTGGCTGTGGCGGTGATTGCGTTTATCGTATTCGTCGAGCGTGGTCAGCGTCGTATCACTATCAACTATGCCAAGCGTCAGGTGGGTAACCGCCAGATGGCAGCACAGAGCAGTCATCTGCCTCTGAAACTGAATATGGCCGGTGTTATTCCAGCGATCTTCGCCTCCAGCTTGCTGCTGTTCCCAGCGTCCCTGGGTCAGTGGTTCGGCAAGGGTGAGGGTATGGAATGGCTCCAGGATGTCAGCATGGCGCTGGCACCAAGCCAGCCCCTTTACATCGTTTTGTTTGCTGCTGGCATCATCTTTTTCTGCTACTTCTACACCGCGCTGATGTTCAGCCCGAAAGATGTAGCCGAGAATCTGAAGAAGTCAGGTGCCTTTATTCCAGGTATCCGTCCTGGCATCCAGACCGCCAACTACATTGATGGTGTTCTGGGTCGTCTGACGCTGTTTGGTTCGCTGTACATCACAGCTGTTTGTCTGTTGCCTCAATTCCTTGTGATGGCTGCTGACGTGCCATTCTATTTTGGTGGTACCTCTCTGCTGATCGTGGTGGTGGTAGTAATGGACTTTATGGCCCAGGTTCAGTCACACCTGATGTCGCACCAGTACGAGTCCCTGATGAAGAAAGCAAATTTGAAGAATATGGGGTCAGCCCTGCGCTGATTCCATTTTAGGAGACTGTCATGAAAGTACGTGCGTCTGTTAAAAAAATGTGCCGTCAGTGCAAGATCATTCGTCGTAACGGTTCCGTTCGCGTGATCTGTGCTGATCCGAAGCACAAACAACGTCAGGGTTAATTTCTGACGCGGCGGGTGTGGAAACTTCGAGCTGCTTGCAATTTACGCAAAGCGGCTGTAGTATTCCGCGCCCTTTCATCAAGTAAAGTGTAACGGAGTTAGACATGGCCCGTATTGCCGGTGTCAATATTCCTGACAACAAGCATGCAGTGATTTCCCTGACCTATGTTTTCGGGATTGGTAAAACCACTGCCAAGCAGATCTGTGCTGTAACCGGAATCGCAGAGACCACCAAAATTGGTACTCTGTCTGAAGAACAGCTGGATCTGATCCGTAACGAAGTGGCCAAGTACACCGTTGAAGGTGACCTGCGTCGTGAGCTGCAAATGAGCATCAAACGTTTGATGGACATGGGCTGCTACCGCGGTATCCGTCATCGTCGCAGCCTGCCACTCCGCGGACAGCGTACTAAAACTAATGCTCGTACCCGTAAGGGTCCGCGCAAGCCGATTCGTAAGTAATCTCCTGATTACCCGGAACGGACTTTTAGTGTAGCTGCATTCATCTTGTTGCAGTGTTGATATTAAAAGCAGGATTTAAAAATGGCTAAGCCACAAAAATCTACGAAGAAAAAAGTTAAAAAGCAGGTGGTGGACGGGATTGCCCATATCCACGCCTCTTTTAACAACACCATCGTAACCATTACCGACCGTCAAGGTAACGCCCTGTCCTGGGCTACCGCCGGTGGTTCTGGTTTCCGTGGTTCCCGCAAGAGCACTCCTTTTGCCGCTCAGGTGGCAGCAGAACGTGCCGGTGAAGCGGCAAAAGAGTATGGCCTGAAGAATCTGGACGTTGAAGTTAAAGGTCCAGGCCCAGGTCGTGAGTCTGCAGTTCGCGCTCTGAATGCTTGTGGTTACAAAATCTCCAACATTACAGACGTGACTCCGATTCCTCATAACGGCTGTCGTCCACCTAAGAAGCGTCGCGTATAAGGAGTCTGAAGAATGGCACGTTATATTGGTCCAAAATGTAAACTGTCTCGTCGCGAAGGAACTGACCTGTTCCTGAAGAGCGGTATTCGTGCACTGGATTCCAAGTGCAAACTGGAAACCAAACCAGGTGTTCACGGCGCTGGCCGTGGCCGTCTGTCTGACTACGGTCTGCAGCTGCGTGAGAAGCAGAAAGTCCGTCGTCTGTACGGCATCCTGGAAAAGCAGTTCCGCAGCTACTACAAAGAAGCTGCTCGTCGTAAGGGCGCCACTGGCGAAAACCTGCTGCAACTGCTGGAGTCCCGTCTGGACAACGTGGTTTACCGCATGGGCTTCGGTTCTACTCGCGCCGAATCTCGTCAGCTGGTATCCCACAAAGCTGTAACTGTTAACGGTCGTACCGTAAACATTCCGTCTTTCCAGGTTCAAGCTGGTGACGTGGTTGCAATTCGCGAAAAGGCGAAAAACCAGGATCGTATCAAGTCTGCTCTGGAACTGGCTGGTCAGCGTGCTGATTGCCCGTGGATCAACGTCGATTCCAGCAAGATGGAAGGTACTTACACCAACGCTCCGGAACGCGCTGATCTCCCAGCCGAGATCAACGAAAACCTGATCGTGGAACTTTACTCCAAGTAATAGAGGAGCTTAAGGGCAGCTATGCAGCGTGCAGTGAATGAATTTTTGACACCTCGTAACATCCAGGTAGAAGAAGTCAGCGGAACCCACGCCAAGGTAACTCTTGAGCCACTGGAGCGTGGCTTCGGCCACACTCTTGGCGCAGCCTTGCGCCGGATTCTGCTGTCGTCCATGCCTGGTGCAGCGATTGTCGAATGCGAGATCGACGGCGTGTTGCACGAGTACAGCGCTATCGAAGGCGTGCAGGAAGACGTAATTGAAATCCTGCTGAACCTGAAGGGCGTTGCAGTCAAACTGCACGAACGCGATGAAGCCAATCTGAGCCTGACCAAAACTGGTCCAGGCACAGTAACAGCTGCCGATATCCAACTGGATCACGGTGTTGACATTGCCAACCCTGGCCATGTCATCGCTCACCTGGGTGAAGGCGCTACTCTGAAGATGAACCTCAAGGTTGCTTCAGGCCGCGGTTACGAAACTGTGGAAGCGCGTTACCAGGGTGACGAGGAAACCAAGGCCATTGGTAAACTTCAGCTCGATGCTACTTACAGCCCGGTCAAGCGTGTTTCTTACAGCGTAGATAGCGCTCGTGTGGAACAGCGTACTGACCTGGACAAGCTGGTTATTGATCTGGAAACCAACGGTACTATTGATCCAGAAGAAGCGATCCGTCGTTCCGCGACCATCTTGCAACAACAGTTGGCTATCTTCGTTAATCTCGAAAATGACGAAGTGGTTGAACAGGTTCGTGAAGAAGAGGAAATTGATCCGATTCTGCTGCGTCCTGTTGATGACCTGGAGCTCACCGTACGCTCCGCCAACTGTTTGAAAGCAGAAAATATTTACTACATCGGTGATCTGATCCAGCGTACTGAAGTAGAGCTGTTGAAGACACCTAACCTGGGTAAAAAGTCTCTGACTGAAATCAAAGACGTTCTGGCCTCTCGCGGTCTGTCGTTGGGTATGCACCTGGAGAACTGGCCGCCAGCCAGCCTCCGTAACGACGACAAAGTGCTTGCGTAAGCTGAGCGTTCAGTTAGTAAGGAATTAAACCATGCGTCATCGTAAAAGTGGTCGTCACTTCAATCGTACCAGCGCACACCGTCAAGCCATGTTGAAGAACATGGCTGTGAGCCTGTTCGAGCATGAAATCATCAAGACGACTCTGCCTAAGGCAAAAGAACTGCGCCGCGTTGCTGAGCCACTGATCACTCTGGCTAAAGAAGATTCAGTTGCAAACCGTCGTCTGGCGTTTGACCGTACCCGCAGCAAAGAAGCGGTTGGCAAGCTGTTCACTGAACTGGGTCCGCGTTACCAGACCCGTCCAGGCGGCTACATCCGTATCCTGAAGTGCGGCTTCCGCGCCGGTGACAACGCTCCTATGGCGTTTGTTGAACTGGTTGATCGCCCTGTTGTTGTAGCAGAAAGCGACGTGGTAGAAGTACAGGACGAAGCTGCTGAGTAATCAGTGCTTCGACCATAAGAAACCCGCTCTCGAGCGGGTTTTTTTATGCCTGTTATTCAGCCCTTTATGAAGACGCTGTCTGGTCAGACCTCAGTGTTTGCCTGCTGATATACCCTAGTCTTGGCTAGCCTGTTGCTACCCTGTGCCCGAAATCGTTGAGCACATTGCTTCTCCGCCTTTTCCTGTCCTAAGCCCTTATCACACCATGGCTTGTGAATCCTGATATTACCCGAGCGATTTGCCCTCTATTGGTTGTTTATTACTCAGAAAGCTGCGCTGGCAGAATCACAGCTTTTTATTCCACACTTGGCTTGGTTAATCCCCAGCTACCGGGTTCAACCGTTCGTATGAGCTGGCTGCAGAGTGATTGGTTCGTTCGTTACCACCATTTTGCAGGCATAAAAAAAGGCGAGTCCGGGGGACTCGCCTGGCAAAGAAGGTACTCATCCATGAGTGACGATCATGATGTAGCTGGGCTACTCCGCTACAGTATTCCAAGTCGCTGTCAGATAGTGACTGGCGGTGTAAAGAATGGTCATACCCTCGCGAACGATCGGATTCAGACCCTTTTAGTGGCTTTTATTGTCAGGGTTTTTATTCAGGCTGCCGGCGGATAAAACCGCCGTTTCCCAGTAGTGAATATCTTGTCCTGCAAATTCCTGATGCATTTGTGCGATCAGTTGTTCGCCGTGGTTTTTCGGCATATGCAGGCTGATCAGGGTTCGTTTCTGTTTACCCTGAATCTGCTCATCGAGGCTCAGATGATCGGTGCGATCACTATGACCCCAACCTTGCCAGGAGGTGAATCCTGGCCAGCCCTGACCTAACAGCCAGTCAGTGAACAGATCGGCACGGGAAGGGGGAACCGAAACGGTTAACATGATCAGGTTCATACACGCACCTCCAGAATAAAACGGCGGTAAAGAATCGGCAGTACATAGAGGGTCAGCAGAGTTGAGGTCGCCAGACCACCAATCACCACGATGGCCAGAGGTTTCTGGATTTCACTGCCAGGGCCGGTGGCGAACAGCAGTGGCAACAAGCCGATGGCACCGGTGCTGGCGGTCATCAAAACCGGGCGTAAACGGCTGACGGCACCATCCATGACCTGACGGGCGCCTTCGATGCCAATGCTGGCCAGATGGCGGAACTGGTCAACCAATACCACACCGTTCAGCACTGCCACACCCAGCAGAGCGATAAAACCTACGGACGCCGGTACCGACATGTATTCACCACTGATCGCCAGTGCAATCACGCCACCAATCATGGCAAAAGGAATGTTGCAGAGGATCAGCAGGGATTCGCGCAGGTTACCGAAGGTGCTGAACAACACCAGCAGTACCATGGCAATGGCCAGTGGGATCATCAGGGCCAGACGAGCGTTGGCGCGTTGCTGGTTCTCGAATTCACCACCCCAGGCGAGGTTATAACCGGCTGGCACCTTGATATCGTTTTCTACCGCCTGGCGGGCATTGTTAACAAAATCGCTCAGCGCCATACCATCAACGTTAATGGTTACCACCGCAAAACGCTGGCCACCTTCACGGCGAATCAATACCGGGCCGGGCTGTTCCTCTGCCGTCACCAGCACTGACAGTGGCACCGACTGGCCATCGGCTGTGGATAGCCAGTGATTGTTCAGCAGCTGTTGGACCTGAGTTGCGGCTGGCTGTTTCAGCTGGATTGGAATCTGGCGATCGGTGTAAATCAGGTTACCGGCAGGCAGTCCTTCCAGTGCAGCCCGCAAGGATTCCTGCACCTCGGCAGTGCTCAGTCCAGCCTTGCGAATCTGGTAGTCATCCGGTGTCAGACGCAGGTAATGCATACCGTCGGCTTGCGACAACAACACTTCTGATGCTCCCGGTAATTCACCCACTTTGGCGGCGATGGCTTCCGCCAGTGATTGCAGTTGTCCAAGCTCCGGGCCAAATACCTTGATGGCCAGGTCACCACGGGAGCCGGAAATCATTTCCGATACCCGCATATCAATCGGCTGGGTAAAGCCATAGTTCAGGCCCGGGAAGCGGTCCAGCACGGTCCGAATCTGCTCTTGCAGGGCTGCCTTGTCGGCCGCTTGCCATTCTTCGCGTGGTTTCAGTTGCAGGAACATATCGGTTTCGTTGAGGCCCATCGGGTCCATACCGAGGTCGTCTGAACCGGCGCGGGCGACAATACGTTTGATATCCGGAATTTCCGCCAGTAACGCCCGTTCGACCTGCTGATCCAGCTGCAATGAAGCTTCGAGATTAATGGTCGGGATTTTCTCCAGCTGAACGATCAGGTCTCCTTCGTCCATTTCCGGCATAAAGGCTTTGCCGGTGTTCATAAAGGCCGCCACCGACAGCAGCAGACCGACGGCAATAGCAATAAACAGTGGCATTGGACGGTTCATGACGCTTTGCAGGCTGGCGCGATAACGCTCCTGCAGTTTGATCACCCAGTTTGGCGTGGCCACCTTGTCTGCGTTGATCAGCAGGGTGGTTAACACCGGGATCAGGGTCAACGACACCACCAGGCTGGATGCCAGAGCAAACATGATGGTGAGAGCCACCGGCGCAAACAGTTTGCCCTCCAGTCCCTGCAAGGTGACCAGCGGTGAAAACACCAGCAGGATAATCAGGGTGCCCGACAGAATCGGAATGGTAACTTCCCGCACGGCGCGGAAAATCACGTGCAGGCGGGGCAGTTTGCGATTGGCTTGCTGCAGACGGGTAACGGTGTTTTCAACCACCACCACGGCGCCATCGACCAGCATACCAATGGCAATTGCCAGACCGCCGAGGCTCATCAGGTTGGCACTCATGCCAAATCTGTCCATCAGGATAAAGGTCATCAGCGCTGACATTGGCAGGTTCACCGCCACCACCAATGCCGTGCGGACGTTACCAATAAACAACCCGAGCAGCAGGATCACCAACACCACGGCGACCCACAGGGCTTCGGTTACTGTGCCAACGGCGCGATCGATCAGGTTGCTGCGGTCGTAGAAAACATTGATCGACATGCCTTGTGGCAGGCTTTGGCTGATCTGGTCGAGTTGGCTGCGAACATCACGGATCAGCTGTTGGGCATCACTGTCCTTGAGGGCAATGATCAGAGCCTCCACCGCTTCACCCTTGCCGCTGTCGGTTACGCCGCCGTAACGGGTCAGGCTACCCAGTTCAATACTGGCAACGTCTTCCAGGCGAACTGGCTGACCATTGCTGTAACCGACAATACGGGTTGCGAGGTCTTCAGGCCCGGTCAGGCGACCGGTGGTGGTGACAATAATGCTTTCTTCACCATCGGCGAGGCGGCCGGCACCGTCGTTACGGTTGTTTTCCAGAATAAAACGATGCAGGTCCGACAGGGTCATACCGGCGGCGGCCAGAGCGGGCAGATCCGGGGTCACCTGCCAGCTTTCGACACGCCCACCCAGAGCGTTAACGTCAGCAACACCGGCCACGGTGCGCAGACGTGGACGAATCTGCCAGTCGAGGATGCGGCGTTTTTCTTCCAGTGACTGTGGCCCATCGATGGTGAACATAAACAGCTCACCCAGCGGTGTGCTCATGGGAGCAATACCACCACTGAGGTCTTCCGGCAGATCCGGCCAGATCGCCGCCAGACGCTCGGACACCTGCTGGCGAGCCCAGTAGATATCAGTGCCATCCTCGAAGTTGAGGGTAATGTCGGTGATGCCGTATTTGATCACCGAACGCAGCATCGACTGTTTGGGAATCCCCAGCAGTTCCACTTCAATCTTGCGGGTGACGCGGGTTTCCAGTTCTTCCGGTGGTAAACCCGGTGCCTTGAGGATGATTTTTACCTGTACTGGTGAAATTTCGGGGAAGGCATCAATACGCAGGTTTTGCCAGGTCATGGCACCGGCGGCGAGCAGGCCGATACTCAGTACCAGCACCAGAATCCGTTGTTGCAGAACTATCTGCAGGAAGCGATCGAGCATATCTATTACTCCGCCTCTGCCAGCAGTGCAGCCAGAGCAGCACTGCCCTGAACCGCAATTTCAACGTTATTCAGACGCGGGTCATTCACCAGCAGCTGGCCATTACCTTCGGCGATGGGTTCGACCGCCACGGCTTCCATGGCTCCGGATGGCTGCCGTACAAACAGCATGGATTTGCCCTGATGACGAATGCGGGCGCTGGCTGGCACCACGGTGCCGGTATCAGCACTGCGCAGGGCGATCTGCCAGCGCTGGCCTGGGCGCAGTGGCTGATCAGCAACACTTAGCCATACCGGCACCAGTCCTTGTGGATTGGCGACGTTGCCCACTTCCAGAATCTCGGCGTTCAGAGTCTGTTGGGGATTGTCGTGGGCAATTACCTGCATGGTCTGACCCGGTTGCAGCCGCGCAGCCAGATGGACACTGATATCGGCACGGATTTTCAGGGCATCGTCAGGCCAGAAAGTGGCCAGACCGGTATTTTCATCGGCCAGCTGGCCATTACCGCGCAGGATGCTGATGAGCCAACCGCTGGTGTCGGCATTCATGCTGAATTCGGCGCTGCTACTGCTGCGCCAGGCGGCTGGCAGGTGATCAAGCACCTCCTGACCGGTGCGCATGTCGTCATCGAGTTGCTGGCAGCTGATGGTCTGTTCTTCGACGTCCAGACGTGAGCTGATACCACTCTGCTGGCGTTCCTTGAGGTTTTTCAGGCGCTGGTGACAGAGTCCGGCGCTGGCTTGCATACGACGCTGTTGCTGCAGGAATTGCAGGGCATCGTGGCTGTGCAGGCTCACCAGTGGTGTGCCTTTGCTGATATGGGTCGACTGGTTAACCTTCCAGCTTTCGACGCGGGCACTGAATGGCATCATCAGCTGGCGCTCATCACGACTGTTGACGGCGGTGTAACCATTCACGTTGGCCAGCAACAGGGATTCCGGTGATGGTGAGTCTTCAAAACGTACACCCAGACGAACCAGTTCTTCGGTATCCACAACCGGCAGCGCTTGCGCCTCCGCGGCTTGCCACGGACTCATACCGGTCAGAGCCGATGTCAGCAACAGGATTGCTAACGGCAGAATACGACGGTTGTCGTGGGTGGTGGTGTTTGCAGTGTTGATGGCGGTGGTAGTCATTGCGGAATAACTCCTTGCAGCTGGTTCCAGTCACTGATGGCGCGGGAATAACGTAATTGGGCTTCGTCGGCTTGTTGTTGCAGTTGCCAGATGCTGTCTTGCACCTGTAACCACTGCAGGCCGGGCAGGGTGCCGTTTTTCCAGGCCTGATACTGGCTCTGGTACTGGGCGCTGGCCTGTTTGCCGAGTTCTTGCAGATGGCTGGCCTGGGTCTGCAGATTGGGCAGGTAAGCGGCAAGGGCTGAGCGTTCACGCTCCAGCGTCTGGCGTTGATCGAGCAGAGCGCGTTCGCTGCTGGTGATCTGGCGGATGGCATCACGACGTTCGCGGTAACCGGTGGAGCCAAACGGCACACGGATACCGGCTTCAACCAGATCCGCCGATGGCAGTTGATCAACCGCCGCAACATGGCGCAGGCCAAGGCTGAATTCCGGGGTCATACGGCTGTGTTGCTGCAGCTGTTGTTGCAGTTGGGCGGAATCACGGTTGGCGGACTCCATTTGCAGCAGCGGATGCTGGTCGATGGTCTGTTCCGGGCTCTGACGGAAGCTCCAGTTATCGGGCAGCTCGGTTAAACCGGTCCATTGCTGGAAGCGAGCGGCTTGTTGCTGACGTTCCATGGCCAGTTGCAGCAGGCTGGTTTCGATGGCCTGGCGGGATTGCTGTAATGGCAAGCGATCCGCTGCCGGGCGTTCGCCCTGGCGAATCATTACCTCCAGCCATTGCAGTTGCTGATCGAGGGCGCTGGCCTGCTGCTGCAGGCGTTGCTGGTTCACATTGAGGGTTTGCCACTGCCACCACCAGTCTTGCAGGCGGCCGCTCCATTGCCAGCGCTGGGCGCTGATGTTATGGCTGATCTGCTGTTGTTCGAGGCTGTTAAGCGCCTGGTTGGTGCGGGCGGCAGCGGGCAGATAAACACTGGCACTGACTCCAGCCTGCCATTCACTGGCGATGGCACTGGCCTGATTACCAGTGGCATAACCGACATTCACCGACGGTTGGGCTGCCAACCAGTCGGATGGACGCTGTTGCAGGGCGTGTTGCAGTTGTTGTGGTTCGTTGGCTTCTGGTGAGTGTAACCAGGCGGCATCCAGGGATTCAGTAAAACCAGGCCCGGCAAAAGCCGGCAGGCTGACCAGCAGACTGGATGTTATCCAGCCACCGATGACATACGAGTGAGGGAGTGTTGGCATATCGTCTCTCCGTAAATTTGTAGAGGACGATACGGGTTGATCCTGAATCGAAACTGAAAGGTAACGGGATTGTCAGTAATCGTAAGCTGGCCGTGGTGCTATCAATCACCATGGCCAGATCGGCTGGATCACCTCAGAGTGCGCCCGGCAGAAACCCCGCACGAGGCCCGACCGGTACAATACGGGTCGGATTGATGGTGTCGTGGCTGAAATAGTAGTGACGCTTGATGTGATCGAGGTTCACCGTATCCATGACGCCTGGCAGTTTTTGCAGGCGTTTCATCCAGCGGCTGAGGGCCGGGTAATCGCGAATCAGCTGCAGGTTGCACTTGAAGTGGCCGAAATAGACCGCATCAAAGCGCACCAGCGTGGTAAACAGACGCCAGTCGGCTTCGGTCAGATGGGATTGTCCAAGCGCATCGTTGACCAGCCAGCGTTGGCCAGCGAGCAAGGTATCCAGCTGATCCAGCTCGGCAAACAGGGTGCTAACGGCGGCTTCGTATTTGTCGGCCGCGGTGGCAAAACCAGCCTTGTACACACCGTTGTTGACCCGGTGGTAGATGCGCTCGTTAATGGCATCAATATCGGCACGCAATGCCTGTGGATAAAAATCGAGGCTGTTGCCGGTAATCTGGTCAAACGCTGAGTTGAACATCCGGATAATCTCGGATGATTCGTTACTGACGATGCAGTTGCGTTGCTTGTCCCACAGTACTGGCACGGTGACACGGCCACTGTAATCCGGTTTGTGACGGGTATAGATCTGGTGTAGATAACGGCTGTTGAACAGTTCATCACCGTTGCTGCGGAAGCGTGGGTCCGGATGTTCGGTATCGAACTCCCAGCCCTGTGACAACATGTCGGGGGATACCACTGACACGCTGATATGCTCTTGCAGGCCCTTGAGCTCACGGAAAATCAGGGTGCGATGGGCCCATGGGCACGCCAGCGATACGTACAGGTGATAACGGCCAGATTCGGCTTTGAAGCCAGCATCACCACTGGGGCCAGCGCTGCCATCGGCGGTAATCCAGTGACGGATGGCAGCATCCTCACGCTGGAATGCACCATCGGTTTTACTGGTGTCGTACCACTGGTCGTGCCATTGTCCGTTGATTAACAAGCCCATGGAATCTCCGTTGAATCTGGGTAGATGGCCAGTTTAACGATTGCAACTTTCGATAAAAGCGCAAATATTGGGCAATTATTTTCGTATTTTTCGCAAGAATAACCGGGCCTGCTGATCCCCGGTTGAGCTTATATCTGCGTATTTTCTGGAGACTGTCTGTCATGAGCCAGCCTGTTCGTCCCCGAGTTCATCTGATTACCGGCTTTCTGGGTACCGGCAAAACCACCACCATTCTGCACTGGTTGCAGCAGCGCCCGCAGGATCAGAAGTGGGCGGTGCTGGTTAATGAATTCGGTGATGTCGGGGTGGATGGCGCCATTCTCAAACAGCTGGGGGATGGCGTGGCAGTGCGCGAAGTGGCAGGTGGCTGTCTCTGTTGTGTCTCCGGGCTGCCGTTCCAGATCGGCCTCAATATGCTGATTGCCCGTGAAAAACCGGATGTGTTGCTGATTGAACCAACCGGTCTTGGTCATCCACGCCAGATTCTGCAGATTCTGCGTCAGCCGACCTATCAGAACACGCTGGAGATTGGCACCACGGTAACTCTGGTGGACCCGCGTCATCTGAGCCAGCAGCGTTATCGCCAGCATGAGATTTATGCCGATCAGCTGGCGGTGGCCGATGTGCTGGTGGCCAACAAGATTGATCTTTGCAGTGCCGATGACCTGCAGGCTTTTGATCAGCTGGTTGAAAGCCAGCCGCTGCTGGCTTCCGCTCGGGTACAGCAGGGGCAGGTATCGATTGATGTGTTACAAGCCTTGCCTGAGCCGGTGTCGGCGGTGGCGTCGGACAACGGGGCGAGTGTGCAGACTGTGTCAGCACCGGCCCTGCTGGTGGATCTGCAAATGCCGTTGGCACTGGCCGCTGGTGAAACCGGCAAACGGCTACAAAAAGAGGCCGATGGCCTGACCTCGGTGGGCTGGTTGCTGGCTGGCAATCGCACTTTCCGGGCGCTGGCGCTGGCCGACTGGCTTGGCAATCTCGATTGTGAGCGTGGCAAGGCGCTGATGAATACCGATGAAGGCAGCCGCATCTACAACCTCCGTGAAGGGGTGTTGTCGGAAGTGGCCTGTGATCCCGCCGGAGAAAGCCGTCTGGAATTGATTCTGCACAGCCCGGTGGATGCCGACGCGCTGGAGCAGGCGTTATTGGCCTGTGAAATTCCACTTGCTCCGTAATTCACGGATGAACCGAAGCTCTGACGCCCGTGAAACGGGCGTTGACGATGATGGCTGTGCTCGGCACCATCCGCCGGTCTGAATTCAAGGATTGCCCATGTTGTTCAAAACCCCGTTACTGATGACTTCTCTGCTGTGGTTGCTGACGGCCACAGTTAATGCCCAGCCGCTGATTTCCGAAGTGGATGCTGATACCAATGGTGAGGACCGCGCCGAGTTTATCGAACTCAGTGGTCAGGCCGGGGAGTCGCTGGATGGCTGGTGGCTGGTGTTGTTTAACGGCAACAATGGTCAGCCGTACCGCATTGTTGATCTGGCCGGGCAAAAACTCGACAAGCAAGGGCTCTGGCTGTTGTGTGGCAAAAGCGCCGGTCTCAAGTGTGGGCAGACGCTGGCAGACGGTTTCCTGCAAAACGGGCCGGATGCCGTGGCGCTGTATCAGTCGAAAACACCTCTGCGCCAGTTCGACAAGCCATCCACAAGCGGTCTGGTGGATGCGTTGTTATATCGCTCCGGTAAAACCGGTGGCGATGCATTACAACCGCTTCTGGCCAAGGGCCAAAACTGGCTGGATGAAGCCGGTGCGGGCAACAGCAGTCGTGATTCCCTGCAGCGTTGTGGCGTTGCCGCACGTTCGTCCGACAGCTTCAAACCGGGATTGCCAACTCCTGGCCAGGCCAATCGTTGTGATGGTACAGCCGGTTCAACAGACACCGGCAGTCGGGAGTCTGGAAAACCTGAATCCTCCAAACCTGTGAGCGGTAAATCCGGCAGTAACGAAACCGCCAGCACCTCCGCCCAGTGTGGTGATAACAAGGGGCTGACCCTGATCAGTGCTGTGCAGGGCGAAATTCGTAAGGCGGAGCTGGGTGACAGCCCGTTATCCGGTCAGAAGGTTACTGTCGAAGCCATTGTGACCTACAGCGCCCAGGGCACGCGGCTGCCGGATGGCAGCGAGTCTCGTCAATACCGCGGTTACTGGCTGCAGGAAGAAAAGGCCGATGAAGACGGTAATCCAATGACCTCGGAAGGCATTTTTGTGTTTGATGACAAGGCTGGTATCGCCGTGGGTGACAAGGTGTGTCTGACGGGGCTGGTGTCGGAATTCCGGGGTACGACCCAGCTGTCCAAAGTGACCAATCGCCAGATTTGTGCTCACAATCAGCCGCTGCCGCCTGCTGCCAGTCTGAGTTTGCCGGTCAGCAGTCTGTTACAGCTGGAAGCACTGGAGGGCATGCGAGTAACCATCAGTAAACCGCTGCTGGTGTCCGATTTCTTTGGCTCAAACTACAGCTTTGCCAATCAGGGTCAGCTGGTTTTGTCGTCGCAGTTACATTATCAGCCTGCCGAGTCGATGGCGCCGGGTTCGGCGCAGGCTCGCAAGCTGGTGGCGGATATGGCGCTCGACCGTATTCTGCTGGATGACGGCAGTACCGATACTTATCCGGCTTATATCCCGTTCCCGGATGCCCGTGGTTTTGCCGCTGACCGTCCGGTGCGGATTGGCGATTCCGTTACCCGTCTGACGGCGCTGGTGCATGCCAGCAACGACTGGTATCAGCTGGTGCCAATTGATTACCAGTTTGCCCAGACCAATCCGCGCCCGGCCAAACCGCCGGTGGCGGCTACCGCCAACGTTCGTATTGCCAGCATGAACGTGCTGAATTACTTCAACGGTGATGGCAAGGGTGGTGGTTTCCCGACAGAACGAGGTGCGCGTAGCCAGGCCGGTTTTGAGATGCAAAGTGCCAAGATTGTGGCCGCGCTCAAAGGTCTGGATGCTGATGTGGTGGCCTTGATGGAGCTGGAGAACGATGGTTTTGGCCCGCAATCGGCCATGGCCCGTTTACTGTCTGAAGTGAATCGCGGTTTGCCTGCTGATCGCCAGTACAAGGCGGTCGAGGTCGAAACCTCTAAACGTGCCGCTATTCGCAGTGGCCTGTTGTATCGCCCGGCGCGGGTGAGTCTGATCGGGGATGCTGCGGTGCTGGATTCGTCTTCGTCGCCAACCGACGCCCGTGGCAAGTTATTCGACAGTGGTAAACACCGGCCGGTACTGGCACAGGCGGTGCGAATCGAAGGTGAAACCCTGTTATTGGCTGTGGCCCACTTCAAATCAAAAGGCTCACCGTGCGGCGAGCCGAACGAAGGTGCTGATGGTCAGGGCAACTGTAACCAGACCCGCCTGCGCGGCGCCAAAGGAGTTTCACGTTTCCTGCAAGATCAGGCCAGTGCTCGTGGCATCAACAAGGTGATGTTGCTGGGTGACCTTAATGCCTATCGTATGGAAGACCCGGTCAAGGCGCTGGTGAGTGGTGGGCTGGTGGATCTCAAACATTCTGCGGCCGCCACCGAAGAGCACCCATGGACCTACATTCATGCCGGAATGCTTGGCAGTCTGGATCACGCACTGGCCTCGCCAGAACTGGCGGCGCTGGTGGTCAGTGCCGGTGCCTGGCATATCAACGCTGCTGAAAGTGATCTGATGGGATACGAGACGGAAGCCAATGGTCAGGACTACCCATCCATCGATCATTACGCCAGCCCGGATGCCTGGCGTTCATCCGATCACGATCCGGTTATCGTTGGTTTGCGCATTGGTAAACGTTGATAAGTTGTTCTGTATTGCATTGTCGTGATGCGCTTCAAAAAAGCCTGCACCCTGGTGGTGCTGGCTCTGGCTCGTTAGTTTACAAGGTGGTTTGTAGAACAATTGGTATGTAGGGCGAATACTGAGAAAAACTCTCGTTTTGCTAACAAATAAGTCAGAGATGTACCAATAAGGGACGCTTCCGAATTCTGGCATGTTACTTGTAATAACCGGGTAACCTCTGTTTGTGCGAAGGAGATCGCCCCCATGTTTTCCGGACTGTTAGGCAAATATCGCGCAGTCGTGATATCGATAGCCATGTTCATTATTCTTGATGCTGGAGTTCTGGTTCTGAACTTCTACATCTCGTCCCAGCTGGCCGAAGATGCCAGTAACGTAAACCTCGCAGGCCGCCAGCGTATGTTGTCGCAGAAGACCGCCAAGGCTCTGCTGGACTATCAGGACCTGGAGGTCAATGGCAGCAAGGCATCGGCCGATGCGTCGCTGGAAGAACTCCGCAAAGCCGTTGCCCTGTTTGACTCAACCCTGAATGCCTTTGCCAAAGGTGGCGACATCAAGGGTGCCTCTGGCGAACAGCTGTTCCTGAAGCCGGTCAGCACACCAGCATCGCGCACTGCCGTCGACAAGAGTATGGCCATCTGGCAACCACTCAAGCAGGACTTTGATGCCCTGTTTGCCAGTGAAGTCGGCTCCGAAAAACACCAGCGTTTACTGAGGAAGCTGGTGGGAGAGGAGCGTTCCTTCAACCTCAGTTTACTGACTCTGATGAACGACTTGACCGTGGATCTGGAAGGGGTTGCCCGTCAGAAATCGGAAACTCTGCGTATGATTCAGGCCGGTGCGATTACCCTCGCGGTGCTGAACTTCTTGCTGATTCTGTTCCACTTCATTGGTCAGCTGCGTCGCAGTGATGCCGAGACTGAACAAGCCCGTAATGAAACCGCAGAAATCCTGCGTACCGTACGTGAAGGTCTGTTGCTGCTCGACCGTGACATGATTATCGGTTCCCAGTATTCCGGTTCTATCAGCGATATTTTCGGTCAACAGGAGTTTGCCGGTATGTCGTTCCGCACCTTGCTGAAAAGTCTGGTGGTGGAAAGCGACATGAAAACCGCCGAGGAGTACATCAAGCTGCTGCTGAACGGTTCTGTGAAGGAAAACCTGGTGGTATCCCTCAATCCACTGTCGGATATCGAAGTCAGCCTGCCGGACCGCTCAGGCGGTTATCAGGTCAAACACCTGTCGTTCCGGTTTAACCGCGCCATTGACGCTGGCCAGATTCGCCACATTCTGGTTACCGTGCTGGATATTACCGAACTGGTGGCCCTGCGTGCCGAGCTGGAGCGCGCCAGCCAGAACTCCGGTATGCAGATCAGTGCGCTGAAAGAGCTGCTGCATGTCGACAAGGAAGCGTTGGTGATTTTCCTACGCGAATCCGAAAGCTCTCTGGCAGCGATCAACGACATCCTCAAGGAACGCACCACAGGTGCCCATGATTATCATGACAAGATTCGCAGTGCGTTCCGCATCATGCACCGCATCAAGGGGGATGCCAGTGGTCTGAATCTGCCTCAAATCGTGCAGGCGGCGCATGGTTTTGAAGAACAGCTGCGTGCTCTGGAAGGCGTCGAGAAACTGCGTGGTGGTGACTTCTTGCCACTGACCCTGGCTCTGAACGAATTCTTCCGCCTGATCGGCGATATGAAAGACATTCTGGATGCATTCAGTTCGCCGGTTGCCAATCTGCGTGAAGCTGCAAAAAGGCCAGGCCCGGCGCAGCTGGATGTGGCCATGCTGGAGCGTCTGGCATCCAGGATTGCGGTTGAACAGGACAAGGAAGTGAAGCTGGTGATTGATGCGCCGGCGTTTGATCTGATTCCAACCGGCCAGCGCAAGGTAGTACAGGATTGTATCGTCCAGCTGGTTCGCAACTCCGTCGTGCACGGTATCGAGCCGCGCGATGAGCGGGTTCTGTACGGCAAGGAAGGTGCTGGTGAAATCCGGATCAGCATGCAGCAGGACAATGGCCAGATTCGGGTATCCGTGCGGGATGACGGCCGTGGCATCAGCATCGACAAAGTGCGTGAACGTGCGGTGCAGCGTGGAATGTACAGCCAGGATGACATCGACTCCATGCAGCCAACCCGCATTATCAGCCTGATTTTTGAACCGGGTTTCTCAACCGCTGACAAGGCCGATGAGCATTCTGGCCGCGGTGTGGGAATGGACATGGTGAAAGCGGCGATTCAGCAACTGAATGGTCGTATCCGGGTGGCCAACCGCCCATCGCGTTACTGTGAAATCTCGTTTGTTATTCCCGGCGAAGCGGATGCTTACCCGGTAGCGGAGGCAGTATGAAACGCCTGATGATTGTTGATGATTCCCTGATTATTCGCCGTCGTATCAAGCGTGCACACGGACTGGATGAATTCAGCGTGGTGGGAACCGCCAGCAATGGTGAAGAAGCCGTAGCGCTGGCGCGCCAGACCGCGCCGGACCTGATTACCATCGACCTGACCATGCCGCATATGGATGGTATCGAAGCGATTCCGTTGCTGGCGTCTATCTGCCCGGATGCCCGCATCCTGGTGGTATCGGCACTGGCCGACAAGGCAACGGCGATTACCGCCCTCAGCCGTGGTGCTCATGGCTTTGTGTGCAAACCCTTTACCGATGATGAATTGCATGATGCCCTCAGTGAGCTGGCGGCCGACCTGCCTGCGCGCTGATTGTGGACGGAGATATCTGAGAAATGGAAAAAGAGTCAATTGAGGTATTTATCGACAGTCTGGCGCACTTCTATCGTCAGGTTGGCGTCGGTGAGGTTCAGGTCGGAGTGCCGTATTTGCTGGATTCCAGAACACCGATGGTGTCTGACTTTACCGGGATTATCGGAGTATCTGGCAAACGTCGTGGTTGTGTCTATTTCAGCTGCCCGAAAGCCATGCTGAGTTACATTCTGACGTCAATGGGAGAGCGCGATAACTCCAGCGAACATCTGTGTGATCTGGTCGGCGAGATTGCCAATACCATCGCCGGTAACGCTCGCAAGGAGTTTGGTGCTGATTTTATGATTTCGGTACCGGTGGTAATCCAGGGTGAACCCGAGCGCATTCATCTGCCGGATAACACCCGTTGTGTAGTGATTCCCACCAAGTGGAAGAGTTACCAGTCGATTATCGTGGTAGCACTGGAATAAGTGCACGCTGGTCGGTGGCCAGTCGCAGACAGTCCAGCCATTGCTCCAGTAATGGCTGGCTGATGCCCTGCTGGCAAATGCGGCCACTGCTGCAATGAATCAGACGGCTACTGGTCAGATTGTGACTGACCGGTGGCCGCCACTGTAACTCCGGTGCGTCGCCCAGCAGACGTGCTCCCCGAAATAACAGACGCTGGCGCAGACAACTCAGGGTCTGCAGGCGATCCTCATCAAAACAGAAATCACTCCCCAACGCCCACAGGGCCACCTGTTTATCGGCAAAACTGACTTGTTCCAGCACTGGCCAGGCATCGCCCCAGGGATCATCCGGGTGACCCATGGCATGGATAGGCAGCGCCATGATCAGGTGTTTCCACGGCTGGATATCTTCGGCCTGGCAGGTCAGCAGATCACAGGGAATCAGGGTGGCCCACTGGATCTGTTCTTCCAGTAGCCAGCTCATGGCAGCCGAACAGGGGCAGCTGCTGTCGTAAAGCACGGCAATAGCGGTCATGTTGGTATTTCCGGTCAGGTGGGGATGATAAATCGCATCCATGCGTTCCCCTCAATCCATGAACAGGGTAGGCGTCAGCTGTTCACAACAGATAACGCGAAACGGTCGACAGGTCCTGGCTCAGGCGGCGCAGGTGCATCTGCCCATCGCGGCTGCCGGAATACAGATGGCGCAGGGCGAAGTAGGGCTGATACAGACACTCGAGGCAACGCTGGCGCTGGCCATCGTTGCAGTGATCACAAATGGCGGTGTTGCGAATATGGGTGTAGATACGTCGTAGCCAGCTTTCCTGCAGCGCAGGCAAGCGGCGTGCGCCAGCAGCGGCGGCCAGTTCCAGGCCCAGATCGAGATATTCGTTGAGCCAGCTTTCCAGTTGTTGCCCACCCGCCGAGCGGATCAGGCTTTCCAGTTGTTCCAGCCGGTGTTGGCGTTCATTACCGTGGTGGCTGTACAGAGCTTCGGGAACGGAATCGACCATGACAAGTGCCTCGGTGTCGTCGTGACTGAGTACACTCTAGTGATAATCATTATCATTTGCAAGATGGGGAGGTGTCAGGGATCGTCAGACATGCGATCCCTGTGAGGCAGCACTCAATTCCAGTCGAATGGCTTTTCCTGACCTCGGGTGATCTTGACCCAGCCAGGCTGATCGTCATTTTCACTTTCGGCCCACTGTACGGCGGCGCAACGGATTTCAGTTTCCAGCGCTTTATAGGCACTGCGGGCACAATCCAGGTCGGTGGTCCATGGGGTGTTGTTCTGTTTGAACCACAGGCAGCTGAAATTGGCTTCGACCTGCTCGTTATAAAACACATCCATATCGGCCACACGCCAGTGATGGCCGCCACTGCCGGACTTCACCACCTCTACGCTGCCAAGTTCGGATTCCAGCCACTGCCGGACGTTATCGGCGGGTGCTTTCAGCACATAGATTTCGAGATCGGATGGGGACGGGTTGCTCATGGTTACTTACAAGCCTCAGGATGCGTAACAGACTGAGCGCAATATACCCGATCGCTGCCAGTAAAGCGCCCATTCCCGCAATCGCCAATGCCAGCAAGGCAACCAGTTCCTGCCCCAGCGAAGGCGTCAGGCGACTGTTGGCAAAATAGAGAATCCCCATACCGATAAAAAACAGCAGGGTACCGCTGGTAAAAATAGCCATGTGCTGGCGGGGGGTACCGCTGCGATCAAGCAAACGCCAATAAAGGGTACGAATCCGGGACATGACGGGTTTCCTCGGTTAACCCATTCAGTCTAGCAAAGCGGCTACAGACTGCTGGCGTCTGGCGCGATTGTTGTGGGCATCAATGCCCACGCTACAACTGAGCATCGATTCACACCGATTTCTCCCAGCTCAGCTGGCTGCCAAATGTCCATTGGGCGAGCCGGTTTGAACCACAACGGCCTGCCCGGCCGGGGGACAATGTCCCCCAGGAGGGCAAGCGGACTGGCCAATCAACAAGCCGAGTAGCCGTCGGAAAAACAGCAGGATGTCGGCAGGCATGTTGATGCGGCAGGCAAGTAGAGCAGCTGAATCAGAACGACAGGGCAAACAAAGGCGTTAAGCCGAAGAGAAAAAAGAAATGCGCCGACGGTGGGTCCGGCGCTCAGGCCGCTACCGGAATCCGTGGTAGCGGGGATGTAGACTGGGGCACCCTCATGCCCCATTGCTGTTTATCCTGACATTGCCGCCGGTTTCTACCAATGCGACCGGATGCCGCAGCGATGGTGCGGAAATAAAAGCGATGGTGAATGGCTATTGGGCGCCCGCTTGTTTGCAATCAGTCTGGTTGCAAAGTGAGCAACCATCTGATAGTCTCCGCCGTCCTTTTATCCGTACACTGGTTCTGCTGCGCTCTTGTTGGTGCAGTTGTTGAAAAACGGACTCCTTGCCTTACCGGATGGGCCGGAAGGCTTAAAACCCACAAGGAGCTGACAATGCGTCACTACGAAATCGTATTCCTGGTTCACCCGGACCAGAGCGAACAGGTGCCTGCAATGGTTGAGCGTTACACCTCTACCATCGAAGCCACCAACGGCAAGATCCACCGTTTTGAAGATTGGGGCCGTCGTCACCTGGCTTACCCAATCAACGACCTGCACAAGGCTCACTACATTCTGATGAACGTAGAGTGCACTCAGGAAGCCCTGGACGAACTGACCACCAACTTCCGTTACAACGATGCCATTCTGCGTAACCTGGTGATCCGTCGTGATGAAGCCGTTACCGAAATTTCTCCGATCAAGGCTGCTGAAAGCCGTGAAGATCGTCGTCGCTCCGAATCTCGTGACGACAACCGCTCCCAAGTGGTTGCTGAAGACGAAGTAGAAGATTCTGAAGACGAAATCTCTGAAGACGAAGAATAAGGGGTACTGAGTCATGGCACGTTTTTTCCGTCGTCGCAAGTTCTGCCGTTTCACTGCCGAAAACGTAGTTGAGATCGATTACAAAGATCTGGAAACTCTGAAAGGCTACATCACTGAAACTGGCAAGATCGTTCCAAGCCGCATCACTGGCACCCGCGCCAAGTACCAGCGTCAGCTGGCTACTGCTATCAAGCGCGCTCGCTACGTTGCGCTGCTGCCATACACCGACGGTCACTTCAACTGATCGTTGCTGAATGGTAGCCCTGGCACAGTGGGCCATGGGCAGCCGTAATCGGGCTACCCTGGTTGCGGCACTTTTACTGGCGATTCCCATCCTGTTCTGGCTGGGCGCCGCCATTATCGCCCTGGTTATCCTGCGTCAGGGATTCCGGGAGGCGTTCCCGGTTGCCCTGTGGGCCAGCCTGCCAGCGATTGGCTGGGTGGCTGCGGGTGATCCAACGCCTCTGGTTATGGTCATAGGCACCAGCCTGTTGGCCGTAATCCTGCGTTCCAGTGTCCGGCTTGAGCTTGCTGTTATGGCAGTTCTGGTTCCGGGCATTTTTTTGTACTGGTTGTTTCCGGCTCTGATGCCGGAGTTGTTGCCGAAAGTTATTGAGGCGACCCGCCAGTCAGTCAGCGCAGCGCTGGCAGAACAACCGGTTTTTCTGGCTGAACTGTTACCCTACGTTGATGCCGTTGTGGTTGGTGGCCTGGCTGCTATCCATAGCGTAATGATGGTGTTGTGCCTGATTCTGGCGCGGCACTGGCAGGCCCGTTTGTATAACCCCGGTGGATTTGCAGCCGAGTTCCGGATGCTTCGTTTGCCGTCGGCTTATGCATTACCGGCGTTGTTGCTGGTGTTCTCCGCTGGTGAGCTACAACCCGAGCTGGCCGGTATGGTTCCCATTCTGACAGTACCTCTGGTGCTGGCAGGCATCGCAATGGTTCATGGTGTTGTGCACCTGACTGTTGCCAGTCCTGGCTGGTTATTACCTGTTTATGTAGGTTTGTTCGTCTTCGGACCCTACATGTATACATTACTAATTTTCGTGGCGGCGCTGGACAGTATTCTGAACATCCGCGCGCGACTAAAAGACACGGCAGGCACTGACGATTAACGCAGCTGCCCTGTAATGAGGAATTATTATGAACATCATTCTGCTGGAAAAAGTAGCTAACCTGGGCACTCTGGGTGAACAGGTTTCTGTACGTGCTGGTTACGCTCGTAACTTCCTGATCCCACAAGGCAAAGCAGTTCCTGCTACCAAAGCCAACATCGAGCACTTCGAAGCTCGTCGCGCTGAACTGGAAGCTCAGGCTGTTGCCAAGCTGGCCGAAGCTCAGGACCGCAAAGAGAAAATCGAAGAAATCGAACTGTCTGTTGCTGTTAAAGCTGGCGACGAAGGCAAACTGTTCGGTTCTCTGGGCAACCGTGACATCGCTGAACTGGCTTCCCAGGCTGGTGTTACCCTGGCCAAGTCCGAAGTGCGTCTGCCAAACGGCCCAATCCGCGCTGTTGGTGAAGTGGATGTTGTTATCCACCTGCACCCAGAAGTGGAAGCTATCCTGAAGCTGCACGTTGTTGCCGAGTAATTCTGTCCTGCCTGCGGTGTAACGGCAGGCAAGCCAGTGGCACAACCGGGGTTTTCAAACCCCTAAAAAAGGCACCATGAGGTATACTCGGGTGCCTTTTTTATTTGGCGTTATTCCTGTAACAGCACGGCAGACAGATCATGAGCGACGACTACATTCCGGATGATACCGGCTCCGCCGAGTCACGCCGCACTCCGCCGCATTCGGTTGAAGCCGAACAGTCGGTATTGGGTGCCCTGATGCTCGACGAGCGTGCCTGGGAATCCGTCAGTGAACTCCTGCAAGACACCGATTTTTACCGCCACGATCATCGCATGATCTTCCGCGCCATCAGCCACCTGTCGTCGGTCGATCAGGCCATTGACGTGGTGACCGTGGCGGAAGAGCTGGAAGAGCGTGGCCAGCTGGAAGGCGCTGGTGGTGGTGCCTATCTGGCGCACCTGGTGGACATGACTCCGTCCATCGACAACTGCGCCGCCTATGCCCTGATTGTGCGTGAACGCTCACAGCAGCGACGCCTGATCGAAGCCGCTTCCGATATCATCCAGAAAGCCTACGAACCCGCCGGGGCCGATTCCCTGACGCTGGTCTCCGATGCTGAAAAAGCCATCGCCGAAATTGCCGAAGGCAGCCGCAAAGACGGCGGCCCGCAGCGGGTTGCGCCGATTCTGCGCGCGACCCTCGATCAGCTCGACCAGATGTTCAACCAGCCGGAAGGCCTCACCGGGGTCACGTCGGGCTTTAACAACATCGACAACCGTACCTCGGGCTGGCAAAAGGCCGATCTGGTGATTGTGGCAGCGCGTCCTTCCATGGGTAAAACCACCTATTCGATGAACCTGGTGGAAAACGCCCTGCTGGCGACCAAACGCCCGTGTCTGGTGTTCAGTATGGAAATGCCATCCGAATCCATCGTGATGCGTATGCTGTCGTCACTGGGCCGAATCGACCAGAGCCGTATCCGTTCTGGCAAGCTGATCGACGAAGACTGGCCGAAGCTGTCGACGGCTGTAACCCTGCTGAAAGACCTGCCGCTGTTTATCGACGATACCGCCGCCCTGACGCCGCAGGAAATGCGCGCCCGTGCCCGCAAGGTTTACCGCGATGCCGGTGACCTCGCGCTGATCATGGTCGACTACCTGCAGCTGATGCGGGTCAGTGGTAAATCCGAAGGTCGTACCCAGGAAATTTCCGAGATTTCCCGTTCCCTGAAAGCCATGGCCAAGGAATTCAACTGCCCGGTAATTGCCCTGTCGCAGCTGAACCGCTCGCTGGAACAACGTCCCAACAAACGTCCGGTGGCGTCCGACCTGCGTGAATCCGGCGCCATCGAGCAGGACGCCGACATCATCCAGTTTATCTACCGTGATGAGGTTTATAACGAAGACTCCCCGGACAAGGGCGTTGCCGAAATCATCACCGGTAAACACCGTAACGGCCCGATTGGTACTGACCGTCTGGCTTTTATCGGCAAATACACGCGCTTTGAAAATCTGGCGCACGGCTACGAAGACAGCTTTGACGAATAAGGCTGTTGTCTGACTGGAGCACGTAATGCAATTTACTCCCGAACTGAACTTTGACGGTGGTCGTGTGCGGCCACTGGCAGCTGAAGATCGAGACGCCCTGTTCCGCGTTTACCAGCAACCGGAGCTGCCGGGCCAGCGCCCGCTGCAAGACCCGGCACAGCTGGATCGTATGATCGAACTGAGTGTGCAGATGGCTGCCACCCAGCGCGGCATGATGTGGGCACTGGAAGTTGGTTCTGAAGGCAACTATGAGCTGCTGGGTGTGGTGGGGGCGTTTGACTGGCAACCGTCGATGTTACGTATCACCCTGCGCATTGATGGCCTGCCAGAGCTGGGCTGTGACCTGCGCGCCGCTGCGCTGGAAACCTGTATCGGATTCCTCTCCAGCAAATATCACCTGCGCAATTTTGCGTTCCAGTGGGTAGATGGCCAGAACCCGGCCTATCGCGACATGCTGACCAGAATTGGTTTCAGCCTCAGCGCCCGTCAGCGTGATGGCTGGCGTACCGCCGAGCAAACCTTTGTGGACGTTGAGCTGTACCACCGTCTGCTTGATCAGGATGTACCGGACCCAACGGCCCGGGCCGGGGAATAAGGGGGAATTTACTGTGAACTGGAATCTTGAAACCGAACACTTTGTGATTCGCCTGCCGCTGGCCGATCAGGACGGTGATGCCCTGTTTGGTCTGCTGAAAAATCCACAAGTCGGTGCACACCTGCCACGTCTGCCGATGTTTGTTTCGGTGCAGTCGTTGGATGAACTGCGCCGTGCCACCATGCGTTTCCAGGCGCGTGAAGCCGCCACCTGGCTGGTGTTGCGTCGTTCCGACAACGTTGATGATCTGGCCGCTTTTCAGGCTCGTATCACTCTGCAAAACATCAACTGGATGTTGTCGTCAGCGCGTTTGCAGTGGGAACTGGCAGACGATGTCAAACGTGAAGAGCTGGCGGAAATGATCAGCGCAGTGGAATCCTTCTGCTTTGATGAGCTGCAACTGCACCGTCTGGAACTGCGTATGGTGCCGGAAGCGGCAGAGCAGCGAGCCAATGCTGAAGCGCTGGGTTATCAGTACGAAGGCTGCCTGCCTGCACAGATGGAGTTTGACGAACGCTGGATTGATCAGGTGTTGTACAGCCGTCTGGCCACCGATCGCGTTTGATGCGAACTCGCTTGAGCACGCCATTGTCGATCTAAAAAACCGGCCTGCTGGTTACAGGGATAAAACCAGCAGGCCGGGAGAAATGCCAGAAACGAGTCTGGCGAGGCAGGTCGAAGAATGGCCTGGCTGATCAGGCCAGCGCCAAACCAACACCGGCACCGGAAACCAGGGTGCCAGCAAGAATCAGGGCTTGTGGACGGTATGACCGCAAGCCCTGACCAATCCAGCGGCCAGCCTGCAACAGCAGGGAACTGGAGATCACCAGTCCGGCCGCAAAGCCTCCAACCGCACCGGTCAGGGCTTCACTGTGAGCAAATCCGTGCAAGGCCACACACAGGCCGCTGATCAGCAGCGCCGCATGAGCACTGATTGGCAGTGTACGGTTGGCTATCAATACACCGGTCATCACCAGCGACAGGGCAATGCCCAGATCCGCCAGTGCGACACTCTGTGGCGCAAACAGAACACCTGTCAGAAAAGCAGCGATCAGTACCAGCGGCATGCCAAAGTGAATCTGACGTTGGGTTTGTGCGGGCAGGGCGGCACTCCAGATCCCCAGCGCCAGCATGGCCAGCAGGTGATCAAAACCGGTGAAGGCATGCAGCAATCCGGCACTGATTCCGGCATGTTCTGAGGCCGGGTGCGCCATGGTCAGAGGGGAGGCCAGCAGCAATCCAATGGCCAGCAAGGAACGACGTGACATGAAAAATCCTCTTGTTGTTCTGATTTGCAGTGGTCCCGAAGACCGTATAGCGCAGGAAAAAGCAAAAGCAGTGCCACGCTGTAAATGGTGCCGATTTTTTGCCTCAAGGCAGCGGCTATCGCGGTTGATCAGCGCTCATAAGTGCTGCCTTGCTGGCATGGGTGCAAAGTGAGTGATCAGTCAATGGGGCTGTTCGGATAGTGACTTTGCAGCCGGGTGATTGCTTCTGTTCTTTTGGGATGCTGGCCAGCCACTGTGGCGGCTATGGCCAAGGTTGTGGAAAAAACCGCGTTCAGGCTAGCATGTTGGCCGGTCAGACTTTTCATGCAGGCCCTTTGTATGACCCCAACGGAACAACCGGATAACCACTTGCCAGCACCGCGCAGCGGTGATGAAGCCTGGCTGAGTGTGATCCAGAAAATGGATGAGGCCTACGCTGACCTGGTGGACTATCAGGTGCAGGTGGAAGAACAGAACGCCCAGCTCGAAGAAGCCCGTACCTTCTTCGACAGTGTACTGGCTGCCATGAGTGACGTGCTGATTGCGTGTGACCATGAAGGGCGAATCCAGCAGGTTAACCGTGCCTGTGAAGAACTGATCGGTCGTCCAGCGTCCGAGCTGCTGGGACTGTCGTTAATCCAGCTGTGTGAACAACGCAGTCAGCAGATCTTACGATCCTGCCTGAGCCGGGTGCGCCATGAGCCGGTACGGGATCAGGAAATTACCATTCTCGGAGTCAGCGGCCCGGTGCCGCTGGCACTCAACTGCTCGCCACGATTTAACCAGCGTGGGCGTCTGATTGGTGTTGTTGTGGCTGGACGTCTGTTAGGTGAGTTGCAGACCGCCTTCAAGGAACTCAACGCCGCCCACGCCGAACTCAAGCTGGCGCAGGATCGTCTGGTGCAATCGGAAAAGATGGCATCCCTCGGACGGCTGGTGGCCGGTGTCGCCCATGAGCTGAATAACCCCATCAGTTTTGTGTACGGCAACATGCACGCCCTGCAGCGTTACACCACCCGTCTGGTGGAGTATTTCGAAGCGGTCCAGAGTGGTGCCAGCCGTGAAGCCTTGCAGGAATTACGTGCCCGCTTGCGTCTCGACAAGGCCATCGCCGATCTTGATTCACTGGTGGAAGGCACGCTGGAAGGGGCAGACCGCGTACGTGAAATCGTCAACGACCTGCGCCAGTTCTCCTCGACCCAACGCAGCGAAAAATTGCCATACGATCTGGTGCACGTGGCGCAGTCGGCCCTGCACTGGATTCTGAAAGAACATCCGCGGGTTCAGGTCGTGCGTGAACTACCGGTCAGCCTGGCCGGGCTTGGCCATGCCGGGCAGATTCACCAGGTGGTGGTGAACCTGATCCAGAATGCGGTCGATGCCATTCGTCAGCAGTCGGAACCGTGCCTGACCCTGCGGGCCGGGATTCAGGGCGATCACCGTAACGGCGTGTTGTGGCTGGAAGTGGAAGACAACGGCCCCGGTATCAGCCCACAGGATTTGCCACATCTGTTTGAACCGTTTTTTACCACCAAACCACCTGGGCAGGGCACCGGGCTGGGGTTATCGATCAGTTACGGCATTGTTGGAGAACACGGTGGCAGCCTGACCATTACCAACTCTGAACGGGGCGGTGCGCTGGCGCGTCTGGCGTTGCCGGTACATCCACCGGTGGCCGTCGCCAGCACAGGAGAAAACGATGAGCAGGGCTAATCTGTTATGGCTGCAATCCGGTGGTTGCGGCGGTTGTTCGATGTCGTTGTTAAACGCCGAACATCCCGACCTGTTGTCGACTCTCGATAACGCTGGCATCAACCTGCTCTGGCACCCGTCCCTCAGTGAACAGACCGGTTCGGAAGTGCAGGCGTTGCTGCAGGCGATTCTGGCCGATGAGATTCCTCTCGACCTGTTGTGTATCGAAGGTTCGTTATTACGCGGCCCGGCCGGTACTGGCCGTTTTCATCTGCTTGGTGGCACCGGTATTGCCATGATTCATTGGGTCGAGCAGCTGGCAGCCAAGGCGCGTTTTACCCTGGCAATTGGCTCCTGCGCGGCGTTTGGAGGCATCAGCAGTGCCGCTGATAACATCACCGATGCGACCGGTTTGCAGTTTGAAGGGGAGTTGCGCGGTGGTCTGCTGGGCAGTGATTATCGTGGTGGTGCCGGTTTGCCGGTGATTAACGTCGCCGGTTGCCCGACACATCCGGACTGGGTAACCGAAACCCTGATGTCACTGGTGCTGGATCAGCCGCAGCGCGCCGATTTTGACGATTTTCATCGTCCGCGTTTATACGCCGACCAGCTCGTGCACCATGGCTGCACCCGTAACGAGTATTACGAATACAAGGCCAGCGCCGAACAGCCGGGCGATCTCGGTTGTATGATGGAACACATGGGCTGTCTGGGCACCCAGGCCCATGCCGACTGTAATACCCGGTTATGGAACGGCAGCGGTTCCTGTACTCGTGGCGGTTATGCCTGTATCAACTGCACCGCGCCGGAGTTTGAAGAGCCTCGCCATTCGTTTGTGGAAACCCCGAAAATCGCCGGTATTCCGGTCGGCTTGCCAACCGATATGCCCAAAGCCTGGTTTGTGGCGCTGGCATCGTTGTCGAAAGCGGCCACGCCGGTGCGGCTGCGCGAAAATGCCCGTTCCGAACACCTGATCTACCCACCGACCCTGCACAAGAAAAACCATAAATGAGTGAACAGAACAGTAGTGGCGCTCCACGCCGGATTCAGGTCGGGCCGTTTAACCGGGTCGAAGGTGATCTCGACATCAGCCTTGATATTGATCAGGGCCAGGTGCGCAGTGCCCGTGTGAACTCCACACTTTATCGCGGTTTTGAACAGATTTTGGTGGGCAAACCAGCCATGGATGCGCTGGTGTACACCCCGCGGATTTGTGGCATTTGTTCGTTGGCGCAATCGGTGGCTTGTGCGCGGGCATTGGCCAGTGCTGGCGGGGTCGCGATCACACCGAATGGCGTGCTCAGTCAGAACCTGTTGCTGGCCAATGAATCCCTGACGGATCTGTTGACCCATTTTTATCTGTTTTTTATGCCCGATCTGGCGCGCCCGCAGTATCAGGACAAAGCCTGGTTTGCCCATGTGCAGCCCAGATTTCAGGCCATTCGGGGGGATGCCAGCCGTGAGGTGTTACCGGCACGTGCTGGCTTCCTGCATCTGATGGGCCTGATGGCCGGGCACTGGCCACACAGTCTGGCCTTGCAGCCGGGAGGCAGCAGCAAGGCGGTTACCCGACAGGAGCGCCTGCGGCTGATCAGCATTCTGGCCGAGTTCCGGCGCTTTCTGGAACGTACCCTGTTTGGTGATGATCTGGATGTCATCAACAGCCTCGAAACTCCACAACAGCTGCAGCAATGGCAACAGCAGCAGGACTGGCAACAGAGTGATCTGCGCACGTTTCTGAGCGTTGCTGATGATCTCGGGTTTGCCCGGCTGGGGCGGGCCACCGACCAGCTGCTGAGTGTTGGCAATCACCCGGATGCCGATGGCAATCTGCTGGTGCAGGCCGGGCACTGGATGCCGGGTGTTGGCACAACACCGGTGGATCTGGCCGGTATTCGCGAAGACATCAGCCATAGCTGGATCGACGGACCCACAGGCAGCCTGCATCCGCAGCAGGGGATTACCGAAGTGTCGTTGCACTCTTCGGAAAAGGAACACGCCTACAGCTGGTGCAAGGCCCCGCGCCTGAATGGCCATGTGGTGGAAACCGGTGCACTGGCACGTGCGGTAATCTCCGGACGGCCGTTAGCTACCGCTTTGATGCAAGAGCAGGGCGCGACGGTATACAGCCGCATGCTGGTGCGGGTGCTGGAACTGGCCTGGATTATTCCGCAGATGCAGCAATGGGCGTTGCAGCTGGACCCGCAAGAATCCTTCTGTCAGCGCAAGGAGCGTTTGACGGATGGCGAAGGTGTTGGCCTGATCGAAGCGGCACGAGGCTCGTTAGGCCACTGGATTCGTCTGCACAAAGGCCGTATCAGCCATTATCAGATCATCGCCCCAACCACCTGGAATTTCTCCCCGCGTGATGAACAGGGCCAACCCGGTGCGCTGGAGCAGGCCCTGCAGGGAGCGCCGGTGCAGGAAGGTGAACAGGACCCGATAGCGGTTCAGCATATCGTTCGCAGTTTTGATCCTTGTATGGTGTGTACGGTGCATTAACGGTTTTAACGTCTGTCGTCTGGCGTCTGGCGTCTGGCGTCTGGTCGGGCCGCGATCGGATCTGGCGTCTGGCGTCTGGCGTCTGGCGTCTGGCGTCTGGCGTCTGGCGTCTGGCGTCTGGCGTCTGGCGTCTGGCGTCTGGCCGGGTCGCGATCGGATCTGGCGTCTGGCGTCTGGCGTCTGGCCGGGTCGCGATCGGATCTGGCGTCTGGCCGTCATTCTCGTTCCCTCGTGGTAATGCTGCGGTTTTTATTTCGTTAACTCCGGCGTCTGATGCCTGGCTGCTTGCCCTCTTGGGGGACCTTGTCCCCCGGCCGGGCGGGCCTCCCCCTGCTTTTGCCCGACTGGGCTCGTTTTTCCGGTATTCCCCGACAACGGCGTTTCGACCCCGCTCAGACGGCACATCCCTGTGCCCTGTCTATCGGTAAAAATAGGGCCTTGCGGGGCATCCATGCCCCGGCCGGGTCTGCCGTTGCGGGGAATCCCGGCTCGCCCAGATGGGCAATTAACAGTGGCCAGCTGCGCTGGGTGAAAACGGTGTTGATGATTGTTGTAGTGTGGGCATTTATGCCCACAAGATCTGGCCCGACGCCCGACGCCCGACGCCCGACGCCCGACGCCCGACGCCCGACGCCCGATGCCCGACGCCTGATCCGAACGCGGCCCGGCCCTACGCCCGCTTAATCCGGTTTGCTGGCTGGTGTGACCGGTATTCCCCGCTGGGAGGCGAACTGGTGCATGTCTTTGCGCTCCAGTGCGGCGGCCATCAATTCCGGGAACAGGTCCGGGGTGCAGGCAAACGCTGGTGAGCCTAATGCGGCGAAGTCGGCGGCCATACGTTTGTCGAAGTAGGGCGCGCCGTCGTTGGCGAGGGCCAGCAGGGTAATCAGGTTGACGCCACTGCCGACCATTCGTTGGGCGGTTTGTAACAGCTGCTGGGCGTTGCCGCCTTCGTAGAGGTCGCTGATTAACACCAGATGGGTTTCCGACGGGGTCTGGATCAGGCTTTCACAATATTGCATGGCCTTGTTGATGTCGGTGCCGCCGCCGAGCTGTACGCCAAACAGTAACTCGACCGGGTCTTGCAGTTGTTCGGTGAGGTCAACCACGGCGGTATCAAACACCACCAGTTTGAGCTTGATGGCGGGCATGGACGCCATTACCGCCGCAAAGATAGTGCTGAAAATCACGCTGTTGGCCATCGAGCCGGACTGGTCAACGCAGAGGATGACTTCCTTGCAGCGCCGCTGGCGACGGCCGTAACCGATCAGGCGTTCGGGGAATATGATTTTCTGTTCCGGCTGCCAGGTGGCGAGGTTTTTGCGCACCGTGGCATTCCAGTTGATTTCACCGGCACGTGGGCGGTTATTACGGCTGGCGCGGTTAAGCGCACCACGCAGGGATTGCTCCATCGGTGCCTGATAACGTTTCAGCAGTTCCTGCACCAGCTGGTTCACCAGCTTGCGGGCATTCTCGCGGGCCTGATCGGGAATATGGTCTTTCAGCATCATCAGCTGCGCCACCAGATGGACGTCGGCTTTGACCTCGGCCATAAAACCTTCGTCCTGCAGCAGAGCGGCGATGTTCAGACGCTGGATGGCGTCCTTCTGGATGATGGTCACGGCGCTGGCGGGAAACAGGGTTTTGACATCGGCCAGCCATTTGGCGGCGTTGGGCATCGACTGGCCGTTGCCGCCGTTATAACCCTCTTCGCTGCGATAGAGTTTCTGCAGCAGCTGGTCGAGTTGTTTGTCCTGACCTTCCGGCGCAGGCAGCTGATCGGCATCCTTGCCGAGCAGCAAACGCCAGCGGCGCTGGCGCTTTTCATATTGATCGTTCTGGATGCTCATGGCGTCACTCCTGTGGTTGCCGCGGAAATCGGCGTGCTGCCAAGCCCTAACAGGCGCGACAGGGTGGCAATGGCCTGCTGGGCCAGTTCGTCGGAGTAGTCACAGGCCAGCAGGTCGTGGCTGCTGTGGCTGCCCTGTAAGACCCGATCACCAATCTGCTGCAGTTCGGTCGAGCTGAACTCGCTGAGCGAGCGCCGCAGCATTGGCAATACCCGCAGGTAATCGTCATCGGCCAGTTGCATCAACCAGTCGTCCAGCAGGCTGAACAACACGTCGTCGTACAACACCGCCGCTGCGGCGTTTAACAATAGTCCTTCGACCCAGGCGGCGGCCTGTTCCGGATCGGCGCAGGCCGATACGTTGAGGCGGAAACGCTGGTTCAGCGTTTCATCGCTGATGCCTTGCTGGTCGTGCAGCATACGGCTGCTGCGGCCGCGCAAGACGGCGTGGACGCCATCAAACACACTGACGTCGGCCAGAGCCTGAATCCAGCGCTGGTTGTAGTCCGGTGAATCGAGCAGTTTGATGGCGCTGTGCAACGCTTCCATTGCTTCGAGCATCCGGTAACTGCTGTCGCGGTCGAGGCAGGCACTGGCCGAGGTCAGGCCGTTGCAGATACGGATAATCATGCTGTCGACCACATGGTCGAGGGCATCGGCATCCAGCTTGCGGACGCTGCCGTAACGCATCAGCTGCACCAGTGGTAACAGCGCCGACATCATGTCCTGCAGGTCGGCCGACACGGCAGCGATGGATTGCAGATGCTCGACCGCACTGTGGACGGCATCCGGCAGGTGGCACAGCAGCATACGGTTGATCAGTTCGACCACATCGGCGACCTGCTGGCTGTCGGCCAGCTGTTCGACCAGACGTTTCTGGCTGGCGAGCAAGACGGTATTGCCGAGCAGGCTGGCGTCCAGCAGGCTGATGGCAAACTCAGGCTGCCATTGCAGCAGCCAGTCTTCCTTGAAGGTGCCGGTGCCGGAGCTGTGGCGATGTTTGCCCCATGGAATATCCAGAACCTGCAGACGATGCAGCAGTTGTGAACGTTCCAGACCGCTGTCTTTACGCAGGTCGAGGGACAGCAGTTCCTGGGTGCTGAGCTTTTTCAGGCGCAGACGGCGGATTTCGGCGTCGAGGTCCTGTTCGATGGGCAGGGAGGGAATCTCGGCTGGTAATTCCCCCAGACAATCACCAATCACCAGTCGGTCGAAAATCTGGTCGAGTGGGCCCTGACGCCCTTCGGTCATCACGCTGCGGGTAGCATCCAGCATTTCCTGCAGCCCCGGTGTGGCCTGACCCCGTAACGCGGCGAGGTTCATGGCCAGTCGTACGGCTTCAATCACGTGGGCGCTGGAGCAGTCAAAACCGTGCTGGCGCAAAATACCGGCGGTGCGAATCAGCCACTGGATACTGGTTTGTTCGGCATCGCTGCCACTTTGGTGGTGGCTGAACAGGTGCTGATACCAGGCCGGTGATTCCACCCCGGCTCCGTAACCGGAGTCCTGACTCAGGCGCTGGAAGTTATACGGCACCCAGGCGACCTCGAGTTTCTGCTTTTTCAGCCCCTTGAGTACGGCGTTGTCGTCTTTTACTGCGACTTTGGCGGCCAGCGCGGGGACGTGCCAGGCTCCACAGATCACCACAATGCGCTGGAACTCCTTGCGCGCCTTGCGTAACTGGGTGCGCATCCAGGCTTCGCGCTGTTGTTCCAGCTGCAGGTGCTGCTGCTGGGCCGGAGTGAAATGTTCTCGTTGCTGAAGTTCCTGTTCGTACTGGTTACGGGCTTCCGTCATCAGTTCCTGCAGGGCTTCAAACATGGCCAGATTGCCGGAGTGGCGCTCGATAGAGGCATCCCACCAGACTTCGTGGTCGGCAAAACCGGCACTGGCGGAAATACGGTCGAGCATCTGGCTGGAGTTGGGTAACGGTTCTGCGTATTCATCAGCCTGTTCTTCTTCGGCCAGTTCTTCTTCGGCCAGTTCTTCTTCTGCCTCTGATACATCCGCAGATACAGGCTCGGATGTTGCTGCTGCCTGAGCGTCTGCTTGTGTATCTGGCTCGGAATTGGCGTCCGCGTCGGCCTTCTCAGGATTATCTTCCGCCGCCAGGCGAATACCGGCGGGAAGGTCGATCATACGCAGGGGAATGCCCTGTTCGCTGGCATAACGCATGGCCTGCCATTCCGGGGAAAACTCCGCCCACGGATAAATCACGCAGCGCTGCGGTTGTTTGGGGTCGTACACCAGTTGCGCCACCGGTGGTTTCATACCGGCACTGGCCATTAATGGCCAGCTGCTGTCCAGCTCCTCGGCACCTTCCAGCAGAATCACGTCCGGTTGCAGCTGTTGCAGCGCCAGACGCAGGGCATGGGCACAACCAGGCCCGTGGTGACGAATGCCCAGCAGGGCTACCTGATCATCCATGTCGGGCTCCTGTCATACGATGGCGCGCAGGGCGGCTTCGAGATCACGGTCGGCGGCCCGGGTTTTTAATACCCGATCCAGATAGTTGCGGAATACCTGACGGTCCTCGGCTTCTTTCACCACCACACCTTCAAGGCCGTTGGCGATATGGGAGGCATCAATCTGTGGGTTATCCCCCAGATAAGCCGCCATGTTGATGGCCTGGCTGACCACAGAAATAGCTTCGGCCGGGCTCATGGTGGCAGATGGTTTTTCGAGTTTTTCAGTGCCAGCCTGACCTTCACGCAGCTCGCGGAAAATCTTCACCACGCGGCGAATTTCGGCATCGGTATTGGTTGGCACTGGCAGCGACTGGCCACGGCAAAGTTTGTCGATGTTGCTGCGGACGATCTGTGTTTCGGTTTCAGCATCGGTTGGCAGTTCCAGACGCACCGTGTTGAAGCGCCGTGACAGTGCCTTCGACAGGTCGTTTACACCTTTATCCTTGTCGTTGGCGGTGGCAATGATGTTGAAGCCACGGTTGGCCATCACCACTTCGTTGAGCTCCGGAATCGGCATCATCTTTTCCGACAGGATGGTGATCAGGGCGTCCTGAACGTCGGAGGGAATACGGGTCAGCTCTTCGACGCGGGCGATAGCACCGTCTTCCATGGCGCGGAAAATCGGGGTTTTCACCAGCGCGTTGATGTCAGTGCCCTTGCTGAGACGATGAGCGTAGTCCCACTCGTACAGCACCTTTTCTTCACTGATACCGGCGGTGCCCTGCACGATCAGCTGGCTGTTGCCGGAAATACCGGCGGCCAGCAGTTCCGACAGGGTGGATTTGCCGGTTCCTGGTGGTCCGTACAGCAGCAGGGCGCGGTCGGTGGTGAGGGTCGCCACGGCCACTTCAACCTGACGGTCGGCACCAAAATATTTGCACTGGATCGGCTGGCCATTCACTTCGCCGCCACAGATAAAGCGCACAACGGCCTTGGGAGACAGCTGCCAGCGTGGTGGTTTCGGGTGCTGGTTGGCTTCGTCCCAGGCTTGCAGGAGCCGGATTTCATCTTCAAAGCGCTGTTCGGCCAGCGGCTTGATCTGTTCCTTCATGGTGAGTCTCCGTGGTGTTTACGAGTGCAGTGAGGCACGTAAGGCGAAAAGGGTGGTAAAAGCAGACAGCTGCGGTGGCACTGTGTTGCCTTTGTTGATGGCATTCTGCTGGTACTGGTCGATCAGTTTCTGGCCGTTACTGTTGAGGTTAAGGACATTACCCCACAGCGGCAGGCCATACAGATGACGCTCTTTCAGCAGTTGCTGGATAAACACCGCTGAATGGTCGGCCGACAGTTCCAGGCCAAGATTGCTCAGGGTCGAAGCCATCTGCCGTGAGCAGGCCATATTGGTGAGGCCACTGTCACAGAGGATCACCAGCCGAGAGGCCATCTCGGCGGTGCCGTAGTGGCTGACATAGGTGCCGACGATATTGGACTGTTGATAGTTGTCCTGGGTGTAGTGTTTGCACCAGCTCTGCAGCGCAGCCGGATCGCGGTTACGCAGACAGCTGGCCAGCAGCGCCGGTGACAGTTCTTCGCCAAACGCCGATTTGGCCAGGGTGGTTACCACCATGGCGGCGGTGCATTGCAAGTAACGGGCAATCAGGTCGACACCGGCCAGTTCGACCAGCTGCACCAGTCGTCCGGCGGCGATCGATTTGGCATATTGGCGACTGTTCTGGATACCCAGCGCTTCCAGCTCTGGCGTCAGCTCTTCCGGTGCCAGCGGTTCGGTGTCATGCGCGCCTTGGCGTGGCAAATAACACTGCAACTGTTGTTCGAGGGCACTGACCAGCGCTCGGCTGTTGTCATCCTGAAGGTTTTCCGGCAGTTCCTGCGCCAGCTGGTACATAAGTGGCAGCATCAGTTGGCGGATCTTTGCCGAACGATCGCGGCGGGTTTCCAGTATCCAGTTCCAGAGCTCAGCCACGATGAGGGTATTCGCCTCTGATAACAGGTGTGGGATGACCTCGCTCTCACCGAGAACCCGTTTCTTGAGGCTGCTGAGGATGCCGGTGGCGCTGGGCGCTGGTGGCCGTGCCAGCTCACACAGACGTGCGACCAGTGGAATCAGGCGTTCGCGACCATCCACCGCCACCACACTCCAGCAGCCTGTGACAAACCGCAGCACCAGCTCATGGTTGGCCCGATTCAGGGTCAGAATATAGCGCTCTTGCCACTGACGATTGAGATTCGGCCAGTGTTGCCAGAGGGTTTGCCAGTCAGTCTCGTTGGCCTGCTGTAGCCAATCCACAAAATTGACCGGATGTGGCAGCTGCGGGTTGGGCAGGGCGTTGGTATCGGAGATCAGCTGGTGGTCGAGTCGCAACAGCCATTCACCGCGCTGGGATAACAGGGTTAACACCTGACGCAGTGGCGCTGGCTGCGACTGGTAACGCTGCACCAGTGGCATCAGTTTGGTATCCGGAATGGCGCGCTGATGGCCCGCCAGCAGACGGGTGATGACTTCGAGATAGTCGTCGGCTTCACAGCCACGGCCGATGTCGTCGAATTGCTGCAGCTGCTGCGCTGTTAGAGGCGCGGTGATTTCAGCCGGTACATCGGGCAGTTCGTCGTAACGGTCGGCCACTGGCAAACGGCTGAACTGGCAGGCGCCCTGAGCCAGCAGCAGGTTTTCCATAAACTGCTGGCCCTTGTCGCGGGAGTCGGCCGCCGATTGCTGCAGAATCTGTGCGCCACCCGGAATCGCCGCCAGATGGCGTTCGATCTGCTGCAGGTCGGGGCTGTGGCCAAGACCGATAATGGCGGTTTTCTGCAGTTCCTGCAGCGCTTTACGAGCTGCCTGACTGGCTTGTGCGTTTTCTGGCAGATCAGTGGCGGCAACAGAAGAGGTATTCACAGCTGGGCCTCCCGGTTAAAGGTAAAGGCGGTCCAGTGCTGGTTCTGCAAGCATCCCCATGGCACCAGGGTTTCGCCGTCGTGGCTGATACCAAACAGGGTGGCCGGTTGTTTGCCCATGCTGGCCAACAACTGCCAGGCGCTGACCTCGTTGGTATCCAGCAGCATCAGCTGCTGGTGCTGGTCGACCAGCGCCAGCCGGTCTTCTTTCATCACCAGCCGTACATCCCGCAGCAGCAGTGGCCATTCGCTTGCCCATGGCAGGCGCAGACGGCGGGTTTGCAGATCGCTCACCGCCGTGCGGATGCAGGAGTGCGCGTGTTGGTGTAACCAGCTGTGATCCGCGAGGATGTTGTTGGCCAGCAGGGAGGAAGTCGCCAGTTCGGCACGCTGTTGGTGCCAGCGTGAGTAATAGGCCAGTTCACCACTGATCTGATAGCCGTTGGTGAGGCCACGGGTCAGGCCGTCGGTATTGTGATCGCTGCCAAAACCGAGAATCTGCGCGAATTGACCGCTGTCGCGGCCAATCATCCAGATGTTCTGGCTGTAGATATCACTCTCGTACGACATAAACTGGTTCAGCACCAGCCAGTGATCGTTCTGTTTTGCACCGAGTAGCAGAACGTCGTCCTTGCTGCGAGTCCAGCCAATCCGGGCGCGGATGTCTTCCACCAGTTCCGGCGGCAGCTGCTCGCGGTTTTCCCAGGCGCGAATCAGGATGTACAGATTACCAATATCCGTCAGGCAATCGGCAACCCAGTCCGGGCCAACACCCAGCTTGCGGTGAATCGTATTGAGCTGGTTGGCCAGCCCCTTGGCCTGGGCATCAATCAGACGGCGCGACATCTGCTCCCAGCTGTCGCCGGAACGTTTGCTGGCTTCCAGCAAACCGGCGTTAAAAATGTCTTCGAGAAAACGTTTGAGTTCTTCCACACCCTGCTGGACATAACTCTCGCGCTGCTCGGCCCGTTTGGCCTGGGCAGCGGTGTCCTTGACCTCGGCGTTTTTGTTCTGGGCCTTGGTGATTTTGGCCTCAGTGGTGGCGTCGCGTTTTTTTAACCACTCTTCCAGACCATCAGGCGGCGTATCGCAGTGAGTCGCCAGCTCTGGCTGACGGCTGATCAGCAACAACAACCCCATGATGTGTTTGCACGGCAGCTTTTTCACCGGACAGGAACACTTGAAGGCCGGGCCCGTGAGATCAACAAAGCTGTCGTAATCGCTGGAGCCACGGGCAACACCCCAGATCGCACGCTCGCTATAACCGATATTGCGATAGTTGGCGGGCTTGGCGATGGAACGGGCGCGGCTCAAGGTGCCAGCGTCGGGAGCCAGGCTTTCCGCCTGTTCGGGGGTAAGGTTCAGCATCTTGGATAATCGTCCCTGATTTATTGGGCCTGCGCACGTAGCCAGGTAATTGGCATGACGCTTGTTGACACTTATGGCAGCAGTCTAAACGATCAAGTCCGGATCGTTAACGAAGGAATCGACAGTTCTGAAACGGATGTCCGATATTGAGACTTCGATTGGAAGTTGGGGATTTTACGGCCTGTACGGTCACCAGATGTCGGCTGGATGGGGTAGGGCTGGCATTCATGTAAGCATTGTCAATTGGCCGATGCGAGATGGGCACCGGCGGGCTGATCGATAGCAACGGTGTTATTCAGACGAGGCTTGCTTACGGTTATCGGATAGTCGTGTGGCTTGTTACTTCAGATAAATAAGGTCTGGCGTCTCACCATCTTTTGCCGCCAGCAGATACTCATCACCTCCCAGATCGACCACGTAGAGGGCAGGCTTGCGGAAGGCAGGCCGTGCTCTCGCACAATTTCCGGTATTCTCGGATAGTGAATATTCATTATTTCGTCGTCACCGAGTACGTAGGGTTCTTCAATCTGGTGCTGTAATCGATAAAAATGTTGCAGGTCGCTCAGGTCATCGGCTTCGGTCTGATCGTAGTAGGGTTTGAAGGCTTCGTAGATTTCTTCTTCGGTATTACGGAAGTCCAGAACAAAGGTGTCTTCCTTGCCGGTGCAGGTACGGTTCAGGCGCGACAGTATTTGTACCGCCTGAATCCCTGACAGCTTTTTATCCACGTACATTGTGTGCAACAGTGGCTGATCAAAACCGGTCTGGTATTTCTCGGCGACCAACAGCACCTGAAAATCATCGCTGTCGAAGCGTTCCGGTAATTCACTTTCCTTGATGCCGCCGTTCATACCGATTTCGGTTCAGCGCTTGTCTGGAAAATCCGGCGCCGGGACTGAGCCAGAGAAGGCCATCAGAGAGCGCACGTCGGTGTAACCCAGTGGTCAAATTCCTGTTTGTCTTTTCTGCATTTACTGTTTCAGGTTTTGCAAGTACCCAACCAGCTCATGAACCTTGGTGCTCGGATTATCCGTGCCACTTGCTTCAGCCGCCGCGAGTAGCCGAGTTGCATTCTTCTTGGCAGACTCAAGTCGAGGTAGCAGTAAGGTGAAGACGCCTTTCATACCTTCTGAATATTCCGAGATATAGTGGCGATTGCGAATTTCGGCTTTAACATTTTGCGACGCGCTTCTGTTCCCTGAAGGGTGAAATGGCTTTGATGTTGGAGAAAAGTGCAGCAATATCCAGTATTCAAAACAAGGTATAGATGTTGTTGCATGCCATATATCTTTTTCGCGCTTGCGGGCGATGGCTTCTAATGTCGGCTGGTAGCTTGTATGGGTATCTTTATCAAATACACAATACACTCGGTCAAAATGGTGACCTGTCTTTTTGTCTTCGGTATAGAGTTTCTCAGCATATTTAAAAATACTGGACGGTGCTGAGCCGCACTCCTCACCGCAGATTATGACATTGTTTTTATGAATCCCAAGGCTATCACGTAAGTCCTCGAAATATTTAGGTTCGGTTTTACTACCTTCGCAAACAATTAAAACTCTTGGATTACGCCCCCTGGTTTCAGGACCTCGCTTTAGCTCATTAACTTTTCTTGCTTTCCTATTTTTTTTGTTCGTCGGTTTATTGTGGTGTATGTCATCCGTTCCCATTTCTCTATCCCTGATTTTTATTGCAGATTTAGATCGCGTACAAAGGGTAATGCGCCATAGCGGCCTGATAAATAAGCTAGTGCAAGGTTACTACGATCTTTTATAACGCCTCGGATATCAAACAAAGAATATAGCTGACTACCTGTTTCGGTCGATTTTTCACAAAACCAAATTTGATCCCGACGGAAGCATTTCTGGCTCAGAATCGAGGTTTCATGGGTGCTAAATACCAGTTGCGCATTATTGGGGTTGGTTTCTGAGTTATTAAATAGCCCCACCAGAAAACGTACTAACTCTGGGTGGAGGTTGCCGTGTAATTCATCGATAAAAAGCACATAACCATTCTCTAGAGCATCCAGCCAGGGGCCGGCAAAACCAAACAGCTTTTGAGTACCATCGGATTCATCTTTTTTCATATCGAAAATAACGGGGTTGTCATCTTCATCCAGATGAATGGTCTGAATTCTGGCCAATTGTTTATCTTTTAATTCTTCTGCAATCATCTCTTTTAGTGGATCTGGCATATCATTGGGCAAATGATCCGCAGGATTAAACGGCGTGCGCTCAATTGAGATATCGTCAATTGCAATATCAGCTGCACGTAAGAACTCCATGACCCTGCTTTTACTTTCTTCATTTTCACATAAATCAGCGGTATAGCCAGAATCCCAACCACCAACCTGAGCCAGGCGCAAGGTTTTTCTGAACCAGTCAAATACTGGTTTTAGCTGCTCACTATTGAGTTGTACAGCAGTCGATAAAAACAGGGCATTAGAGCGAGTGGATGTCTGCCAGACCTGTTTTTTGCCAATAAGCTGATTGCCGATATCCCACTCATAGCTATCAGTCTCGGAGTTCCAGGCTCGCTGAAACCAGACTTGTTGCCGTTTTTTGGGGAAAGCGAATAGCCATTCGTCTTCTACTCGTTGAGAGGTAACAGAAAATCCATACTGGTAGCGAATACCTTCAGCAATAAAGGTGGCCTCAAATTCGCTTGGCTTGTCTTTGGTGGCTCTACTCAGGCGATACGGCTCTACTGATAAGCGGTCGCCGCGCTGGCCTTTCAAAGCAGATTCCATCACGATTTTTTTCATCGCTCGTAGCGCTTTGAGGAAGTTGGATTTACCGCTGGCATTAGGGCCGTAAATGGCCGCTGAACGCAGTAGTGGCATCTGATTGGCGTCGTTAGCAGTGAAGCTGTTGCTAGCTAAGAGTTCATCGCCTGTACCTCGAACCAGACTGAACTTTTGTTCATCTTTGAACGACCGGAAATTGGTGACGCGAAATTCGATGAGCATAAACCGCTCCTTGCTCCAGAGAACTTACATGTTCAGACTAGTCTACAGTGATTGAATTTCAATCAAAATTAAAAATTTGGTTTTTTTTACCAAAAATAGCGTCTTAAATGTGTCTTTTGTGGCGTGTTGCTCGAATCTTATTGGAGTGACGATCCTGTAACCACGCACGAGTTTGAAAGCTGGTAAGGCTGTCTATTGGAGCGGGCAGCAATTTGCTTGCTGCGGTATCAGTGTTTCAGGTGGTGTTCGAATTCCTGTACCGGGATTGAATCGGGACGTCGTACCTTTAGCATGGCATGGCGGATTTGTTCCGGGCTGGCCTTGAGGTCATCTATCCAGAATGTGTGGTGCCGGTAGGGACCAGTCTGCTTTTCCAATAACTGTTTGTAGGCATGCTGTAGGCCTGGAATGCGACTATCGAGTTTCTCGGCGAGGCGTTCGGTGTAGTACTGGGCCAGACCTTCGATCAGGTACACATCAGAGCCAAAAAAACTTTCCAGTGGCCAGTTCTGGCCATCGATATCAAAACCTGCCTGGGTATAGGCATGTGCCAGTTCGTGGGCGAGTACCACGCACGTGAGAGCTTCGATACTGACGCCCAGACGCGGGGCGATGATGCCGATCACGCTCCAGTAAATAATCACTTCTCCTGCATCCAGTGTTGTCCGGTATTCGTCGTTGTACCAGTGCGGGTGATTCATACGATGCAGGCTTTGATGGGTAGGACGGTAGAGCCCGAGAATATCCTGACGGGTGTTCAGCAGTTCACGTACCAGATCGTAGACGTCAAGAAGCTTCAGGAGTTGTTCCGCTTCCCGTTCGGCATGGCAGATAGAGCCTCCCACAAAGTATTCAAGCGTCGGTTCTTGCTGGTAGTCAGCGAGAAACTGGCCAACGACGCTGGATGAGTCTCTGACCTGAACCAGCTGCGGCCGAATTTCGGATAGCAGTGCGGCAATGCGGAATTCCTCAGGGACGAAAAAATCACGCAGGCAGTCCGGATAACCTGCTTCCAGCCTGATCGGGATTTTGATCCCCATTTCATCGGTGATGCTGTCGCCACGACCAGGGTTAAGTGATAGCCGGGATTCAAAGCGGATGGCGTCGCGAATCAAACGGTTGTAGGTGTTTTTGGCTTTTTCTACCCGTTGTTGGGTATCGGGGGCGATGTTGTTGATCAGATCCGTGATGTGCATCGGTTGTCCTGGGGTCTTATAGGGAAGGTTTGTCTTGTTCTTCGAGATCTGAACGATGATATCCGGCTGATGGCATATTTGCTCTGCAAACCATCTTTCCAGTTCATCTCACAACTGCCAGATTACTTCCTTGTTATTTGTCTGAATACTTTCGTTGTTTATTGATTTTCCTACGGTTTCTTATCTGGTTCGGTTCTTGCTGAGTGGGCTGTCATACCACCTAGAACTATAAAAGCCTCGCTGGAAAGTGGCTTGCCATCTTTTCTGCGCCGTGAGTGGTTTGTACCGCCAGAGGATCCAGCATGTCAGATATCGAAACCTTTTATGAGGTGATGCGGCGTCAGGGGATTACCCGTCGCAGCTTCCTCAAATTCTGCAGTCTCACCGCCGCTGCTCTGGGCCTTGGCCCAACCTTCGCACCCCAGATTGCCAACGCCATGGAAACCAAACCACGTACACCGGTGTTGTGGTTGCATGGCCTGGAGTGCACCTGCTGTTCGGAGTCGTTTATCCGCTCCGCTCACCCGCTGGTGAAGGACGTGGTGTTGTCGATGATTTCCCTCGACTACGACGACACCCTGATGGCTTCCGCCGGACATCATGCCGAAGCCATCCTCGAAGAGACCATGGAGAAGTACAAGGGTGAATACATTCTGGCGGTGGAAGGTAACCCGCCTCTGAACGAAGACGGCATGTTCTGTATTGTTGGTGGCAAACCCTTCCTCGATCAGCTCAAGCGCGCCTCCAAAAACGCCAAGGCTGTGATTGCCTGGGGCTCCTGTGCCAGCTGGGGCTGTGTGCAGGCCGCACGTCCGAACCCGACCCAGGCGGTGCCGATTCACAAGGTCATCACCGACAAGCCGATTATCAAGGTGCCGGGCTGCCCGCCAATCGCCGAGGTGATGACCGGTGTGATCACCTACATGCTGACCTTCGGCAAGCTGCCGGAACTCGACCGTCAGGGCCGTCCGAAGATGTTTTATGGCCAGCGTATTCACGACAAGTGTTATCGCCGTCCGCACTTCGATGCTGGCCAGTTTGTGGAATCCTGGGATGACGATGCCGCCCGCAAGGGTTACTGCCTGTACAAGGTCGGCTGCAAGGGCCCAACCACCTATAACGCCTGTTCGACGGTGCGCTGGAACGAAGGCACTTCCTTCCCGATTCAGGCCGGTCATGGCTGTATCGGTTGTTCGGAAGACGGTTTCTGGGACAAGGGGTCCTTCTACAACCGCCTGACCGATATTCACCAGTTTGGTATTGAACAAAACGCCGACGAGATTGGCACCGCCGTGGCCGGTGGTGTGGGTGCAGCAATTGCCGCGCATGCGGCGGTCAGCGCCATTCGTCAGGCTACTCGCAAAGATGAAAAAGAGGAACAGGCATGAACATCCCACTGAACGCCAGTCAGCTGGATAACAGCGGCCGCCGGGTGGTGGTCGATCCGGTTACCCGTATCGAAGGTCACATGCGCTGCGAAGTGAACGTTGATGATCAGGGTATTATCCGCAACGCGGTGTCCACCGGCACCATGTGGCGTGGTCTGGAAGTGATTCTGAAAGGCCGCGACCCGCGTGACGCCTGGGCATTTGTGGAACGTATCTGTGGTGTTTGCACCGGTACTCACGCCCTGACGTCCTGCCGTGCGGTAGAAGATGCGCTGGGTATCCAGATTCCACTCAACGCTCACCTGATCCGTCATCTGATGGATAAGACCCTGCAAGTACACGATCACATCGTGCACTTCTATCATCTGCACGCGCTGGACTGGGTGAACCCGGTCAACGCTCTGAAAGCTGATCCTAAAGCCACGTCCGAGCTGCAGAAAATGGTGTCACCGGCGCATCCGATGTCGAGCCCCGGTTATTTCCGTGATGTGCAAAACCGTCTGAAGAAGTTTGTGGAAAGTGGCCAGCTGGGTCTGTTCGCCAACGGTTATTGGGATAACCCGGCCTACAAACTGCCGCCGGAAGCCGATCTGATGGCGGTAGCGCATTACCTCGAAGCTCTCGACCTGCAGAAAGAAATCGTCAAGATCCACACCATCTTTGGTGGCAAGAACCCGCACCCGAACTATCTGGTCGGTGGTGTGGCCTGTGCTATTAACCTCGATGATGTGGGGGCCGCCGGTGCGCCGGTGAATATGACCAGCCTCAACTTTGTGCTGCAGCGTATTCGTGAAGCCCAGGAGTTCACCAAAAACGTCTATCTGCCCGACGTGCTGGCGATTGCCGGTCTGTACAAGGACTGGTTGTACGGCGGCGGTCTGGCCAGCCAGAACCTGCTGTCGTACGGCACCTATACCCAGGTGCCATACGACAAGTCCACCGACCTGCTGCCGGCCGGTGCCATCGTGAATGGCAACTGGGATGAAGTGCTGCCGGTGGACGTACGTGACCCTGAGCAGATCCAGGAGTATGTGGATCACTCCTGGTATCGCTATGCCGATGGTATCAAGGGCCTGCACCCGTGGGATGGTGATACCAACCCGAGCTTCGAGCTGGGGCCAAAAACCAAAGGCACCAAAACCGATATCAAGGAACTCGACGAAGGCCACAAGTACAGCTGGATCAAGGCTCCGCGCTGGCGTGGTCATGCGATGGAAGTCGGCCCGCTGGCCCGATACATCATCGCGTACGCGTCCGGTAAGGAATACGTACAGGAACAGGTCAACCGTTCGCTGTCGGCCTTTAACCAGAACACCGGCCTCGACCTCGGCATCAAGCAGTTCCTGCCATCGACCCTCGGTCGTACCCTGGCGCGGGCGCTGGAATGTGAGCTGTGTGTCGACACCATGCTCGACGACTGGAACGCCCTGATCGCCAACATCAAGGCCGGTGATCGTGCGACCGCCAACGTTGAGAAGTGGGATCCATCCACCTGGCCAAAAGAAGCCAAGGGTGTCGGCACCAACGAAGCACCGCGTGGGGCGCTGGGTCACTGGATTCGTATCAAGGACGGCAAGATCGAGAACTACCAGGCGATTGTGCCAACCACCTGGAACGGTTCTCCGCGTGATGCCGACGGCAACATTGGTGCGTTTGAGGCATCCCTGCTCAACACGCCGATGGAGCGCCCGGAAGAGCCGGTGGAAATTCTCCGTACCCTGCACAGCTTCGACCCGTGTCTGGCTTGTTCCACACACGTGATGTCGCCAGATGGCCAGGAAATGACCCGGGTGAAAATCCGCTAATCAAAACGGCAGCTACCGCCCTGAGTGGTGGCTGTCGGCCGGAGGACAGCTATGACTGAACAGGTTTCGCAAACGCTTGCCCAGCCGGGCGAGCAAGTGCGCCGCCAGACCGCGGTGTACGTGTATGAAGCGCCGTTACGTTTGTGGCACTGGGTGACCGTGTTGTGTGTGATCACCCTGTGTATCAGCGGCTATTTTATCGGATCGCCACTGCCCACCATGCCGGGTGAGGCCAGTGATCACTTTCTGATGGGGTATATCCGCTTTGCCCATTTTGCCGCCGGTTACGTGCTGGCGATTGCGTTTGTTGGACGCATTTATTGGGCGATTGTGGGTAACCACCACGCCCGTGAACTGTTCCTGGTGCCATTGCATAAAAAACGCTGGTGGCAGGAGGCGTATCACGAGCTGCGCTGGTATCTGTTTCTGGAAAAGGTGCCGAAAAAATACATTGGCCATAACCCGCTGGGGCAACTGGCGATGTTCGGTATTTTTGTGGTGGGCATTATTTTCATGATTGTGACCGGCTTTGCCCTCTACGGCGAAGGCACCGGTGCGGGCAGCTGGGCCAATAACTGGTTTGGCTGGGTGATTCCCATGATGGGCCAGAGCCAGGACGTGCATACCTGGCACCACCTCGGCATGTGGTACATCATCACGTTTGTGATGATCCACGTGTACGTAGCGATCCGCGAAGACATCATGTCGCGGCAATCGTTGATCTCCACCATGGTGGGTGGCTGGCGTATGTTCAAGGATGACAAGCCGGATTAACGTCTGGCGCGGGTCTGTAGGTGTTTTTCCACAGGCCCGTTTTGAACCCATGGTGTGTATAACAGGAGCAAAACAGGGATGCACAACGCAGGTTTCACACGGATTCAAAACACAGGGATTCAAAACACAGGGCCAAACCCTTGGTAACCGCTAACCCACAGCCCCTTCCGACCGCGCCGGTTTCGCCATTACGCCGGACCTTCTCTCACGCCATGCGCAAGCCCGAACATCCGGGTGTCTTCCTGCAGCGCTGTTATCTGGTGCCGCTCAATATTTCCCAGAGTGACCTGTCCCGAATCCTTGGTATCTCTCGTCGGCGAGTGAATGAAATCGTTAACGGCCAACGGGCCATCAGCGCCGACACCGCTCTCAAACTGGCGGCGCAGTTTAATACCACGCCCATGTTCTGGCTGGAAAAACAGCAGCTGTGGGAGTTGTATCGGGCGTTGCATTCAACAGTAGCTGCGCCTGAATCCGTCGTGGATTAATCACGCCTTCGCGTCGAATTAGCGTCGATAAAGATTCCACAGCAACAAGGCTGCGCTGCCCAGCAGGATCAGCATGGGCAGTGCCAGCGGCAGATGCAGGGCGGGAATCACACCTGGCAATAACACCACGCCTATCGGCAGCAGTCCGAGCCCCAGTGCTTCAGTGCGTTTCAGATCGCGGTTATCGACCTGTAACCAGCGCCCGTCATTACGATTGATGCGGGCGCGCCAGCCGTTGGTTCGGGGGTGAGACGAACCTGTTGGTTTGATAGGTTTTGGTTCCGGCTGGCGCTGGGTTATGCAAAAGCGGTGGTTTGCTGGCATCAGGATGTCCGTATCCGAAAAAACGCGCAGTGTGCCGTTTCTGGCAGAGGATGACGATGACCCGCAGCACAGAAGCGGTGAAGATTATTCGATAACCCTATTGTTTCGGTTCCACATCTGCAGGTTGCTGGGCGACGTTATTGGGTACACAACCGTAGTCTTTCAGGTCCTTGGCGAGGTTCAGGGTCAGGAAGCCCTGACTGCCATTGATATCCAGACTGTTGGTGTAAGTGATACCGGCCTGATAGTTGGGGTCGTGAATGTTGATCCCCAACAGCTGGGCGACTGAACGCGCTACGTTGAAGTGGGTCGGCAGGCACTCGCTGCGGTAATACAGCTGCTGTTTGACCTCGTCGTCGATTCCCTTGGTGTAGGAGATAAAAGGCACGCGGGCAATTGCGGGTGTCAGGGTACGGTGGCCATACAGGCCGTCTTCGCCCATCAGCTCACTGTGGTCCGACACATAAAACAGCGCCACCTGACCCGGCACCTGATCTTTCAGGTAGTTGATCAGTTCGGCCATGGTGTAATCGAAATACAGCAGGCTGTTGCGGTACTGGGCCAGGCTGGTTTCGCGGAAGCTGCTGTTGGCCGGTTTGAAACGTTCGTACTCGGCCGGGTAGTTATCCACATAAGGAATGTGTGCGTTGCGATGCTGCAGCACCAGGAAGTTCTTCTGGTGGTAGTCCAGTTTCAGGGCCTTGATGGTTTCCAGAATCCGGCGATCACCATGGGTTTTACGCTCCTGCATCGAGTCGTAATCCAGATAGGTATCGATGCTGCTGTCGTAGTAGTAATACGACATGCTCTGGGTTTTCTGGGTGGTGATGTAATGGGTGCGGTAACCCTGCTGATGGGCTAGGCGGAACAGGTTGGTTTCGCGTGAAATGTACTGCGCCGGGTTATCCGGTTCGTAAATCACGTTCAGCAGCATACCGCTGGCAATCTGGGTGGTAGTGGCAGATGACACCGCGTAACCGGTTTCGATTTCACCACGGTCTTTCATCACTTGCAGGTATGGTGTGGTTTCGACCTCGGCGCCGGTAATCTGCAGCTGCGCCGGATTGACACTTTCACCCACAATCAGCACCACGGTGTTGACTGGATCGATGTTGCTCGACAGCAGCTCGTACGGGGCGTACTCCTTGCCTTTCTTTTTGATCAGCTGCTCCGGCAGCACGCCTGCGAGAAAATAATTCAGCGTGAACAGCGAGTTATGCAGCGAGTGATAGCTGTAACTCGGGCGGAAATAATCCTTGTTGGTGCCGTACAGCTGGATCGCCGGCACCGAAAACAGCAGGGTCATGATAATGCCTGAGACCCAGCCATTGGCCGGGCGTTTGGGTAATCCCAACAGGTATAACACCAGCCCCCATAACACGCCGGTGGCCAGAGCAAATGGCAGGATACGAGCCGGTTCGGCGACCACCACCTTGAAAGTATCTTCCAGCTCAAAAAACAGCGCCCAGATGTCGTAGGGGCCAAAAAACACCCCGAAATAACTCAGGTAACCAAACTCGGAGGTGTGAATCAGTGCCAGCGAACCAAACAGGATCAGCACCAGGCGTTTGGGAGCGTAGGTCGCGGCCAGCATCAGGCCAAACACAAACCAGAACGCGTCGGTGGCTTTCCAGCCGGTAAAACGATCGATCAGGTCCGGGCGCACCAGCTGGATATACAGATAGTCGAGAGTGAACAGCGCTGCAGCACACAGGGTGGCAATCAGCAGGTGTTTCAGTAACGACAGCAGGCGTGAGCTGAGGTGATGCGGCATACAATTTCCACGTTTAACGGGCTGGTTGGATGGAATATGTACAGCGCCCGTTCAAGCCGCGCGATACTAACCGAGGTTAATGAAAATTTAAAAGAAGTGTCTTTAAAGTGTCATTGAAATGTTTGTTGCTGCAAAAGAAATACTGTTTACAGCAGGGTTTTGCCTTCGGATTTGCCGGTTTTCGGCTGCGGTTTAAGCGTCACTGTCCCTAAGGCGTAGGGTTATCCATCCAAAGAAGTAGTCGCTCGCATTGTTGTTTGAGGGCCGGGCATATATACAAACTATACGAACAACAACGGCATCCGGGATGGTGTCTGCGGCAGCTGTTGATTGGCCTTGTCTGCCCAACCAACAAGAACGATAACAATATGAAGCGTTTCAAAACTCTCTTTTCTGTGTGCCTGTGGTCCTTGCTGCTGGTGAGTGGTGTGGTCGCAGCCGAAACACCTGTGGTGCGGGTGGCGGTTCTGCAGTTTGGTACGGTGAACTGGGAAATGGATGTGATCCAGCAGCATGGGCTGGATAAAAAGTACCAGTTTGAATTGCAGGTAACGCCAGTTGCTGCCAATAACGCCGCGCCGGTGGCGTTGCAAAGTGGTGCGGTGGATCTGATCTACAGTGACTGGGTATGGGTTAACCGCCAGCGTCATGACCAGCGTATGTACGGTTTTTCGCCGGTCTCCGCCGCTGCTGGTGCTCTTTATGTCCAGCCGGATGCCAGCGCAACGTCACTGGCCGATCTCAAGGGTAAACAACTGGGGGTGGCGGGTGGCCCTGTGGATAAAAGCTGGCTGATGTTGCAGGCCTGGAGCAAAAAATCCGCCGGTCTGGATCTGGCCAAAACCGTTGAGCCGGTTTATGCCGCGCCACCACTGCTCAACAAGATGATGGAAGACGGCAAGCTGCCAGCAACTCTCAACTTCTGGCACTTTGGCGCGCGTTTGAAAGCGGCGGGATTCAAACCTCTGGTGTCGATTCATGACGCTCTGGCCGGGCTCGGTATCCACACCCAGGTGCCATTACTGGGGTGGGTCTTCGCCGACCGTTACGCCCAGAGCCAGGGCGATGTGCTTAACCGCTTCCTGCTGGCATCCGCTGAAGCTCGCCAGATTCTGCAAACCTCGGATGACGAGTGGCTTCGTATCAAACCCCTGACCCAGGCCGAAAACGACGGAATTTTTGTTGCCCTGCGCGATGAATACCGCGCGAGTGTGCAGGCCGCGTTTGGGGCTGAACAGGTTGCCGCTCTGCAGCAGCTGTACAGTATCTTTGCTGCGGAAGGTGGTCAGGAGCTGACCGGTGGTGCGCAAACCCTGGATACATCCATGTTCCTGATGGCATCGGGCTCGGGGTTGGTGAAGGCTGGTGTGTTGAAGGATGCTCAATGACCGTAACGGCTGAAACGTCTCTGCAACGGGTTTTGTGGAGTGTTATTCCGCTGTTGCTGGTGCTGACGGCATGGGAAATCACGGCATGGGTGCTCAACAGCAGTAACCTGCCGGGATTTCTGGCCGTGCTTGACAGCCTGTATGGGCATCTGAGTCACGGCAATCTGCTGCACCATCTGGGCGTAACCCTGCTACGGGTGCTGGTCAGTTTTGCCATGGCCATGCTGCTGGGAGTGGTGATTGGTATTCTGATGGGCGCGTTCCGGCGTGTGAATCTGGCCGGTGACGCCCTGCTGGTGATTGCCTTGAACGTGCCAGCGCTGGTGACCATTCTGCTCTGTTATATCTGGTTTGGTCTGACCGAAGCGGCTGCAGTGGCGGCGGTGGCCATCAACAAGATTCCGACCGTGGTGGTGATGGTGCGTGAAGGTGCGCGTATTGTGGATCGCCAGTTGCTGGAAGTGGCACAGGTGTACCGCGTGTCGCCCGCCGTGTATTTCTTCCGCGTGTATTTACCGCAGTTGTATCCCTTTATGATGGCGGCGGCCCGGTCCGGCTTGTCACTGATCTGGAAGATTGTGCTGGTGGTCGAGTTGCTGGGGCGCAGTGACGGGGTTGGTTTCCAGCTTGGCACCTTTTTCCAGTTCTTCGATATTGCCAGCATCCTGGCGTATACCCTGGCGTTTGCCGTGGTGATCCTGCTGATCGAGGCCATTATCATGCGCCCGCTGGATCGTTATATCGCCCGAGGTGGTTATGGTCAGGCTTGAGCTGGCGCTTGCTGAAAAACGTTATGCCAACAGCCAGCAGACGGTGTTGGGGACGATTCGTGCCCAGATTCCCGCGGGTCAGTTTGTGGCTCTGGTCGGGCCATCCGGCACCGGCAAAACCACTTTGCTGAATATGATCGCCGGGCTGGAAGCCAGTGTGGCGGGCAGTATTTCGGTGAATGACCAGCCTGTGATCGGCCGTCAGCCCGATTGCCGTCTTGGGTATATCTTCCAGCAGCCTCGCCTGTTGCCGTGGCTGACCGTATTCAACAACCTGCAGCTGACGGCACCCGAGCGTTCCGCTGGTGAAATTGAGCGGATGCTGGAGCGTGTTGGTCTGCACGGCAAGGGTGAGCAGTATCCCCGTACCTTGTCAGGCGGGATGCAGAAGCGGGTGAGTATCGCCCGGGCTTTTCTGGCCCAACCCGAGCTGTTGTTGCTGGATGAGCCGTTTGTGTCGCTGGACCTGCCAACCGCTGAACATCTGCGCGGCATGCTCGAAGCCTTGTGGCTGGAACACCAGCCGACGGTGCTGTTTGTTACCCATGATTTTGACGAGGCCATTCGCCTGGCGGATCGAGTGCTGTTTCTGTCGGCGGCACCTGGGTCTCTGATTCTGGATCAGCCGGTGGAATTACCGCGCCCGCGCTCTGATTTGGATGTGGCCGAGTGGAAAACCCGCCTGCTGGGTGAATATCCGGGTTTGCTGGCTGGAAAGGTTGTTGCTAGCGACTCTTCTCTCTGGGAATAAAAATTCCTTTGATGCAATCAGGATTGATCACCGCAATTTGAATATGATTATTCGTATGAAATTTGGCTCCAGGATAGAGGGGCTCACCTTCAATAAAAGGGGCTCGCACTGAATCGAAGTCCTCTCCCTCATTTTTTGCCAACTCACAGGCGTAGCGTATGACGGCGCAGTCTAGTTGGCGTTTTTTGAAGTCAAAGTCACTAGCGCCAAAGCCGCTGTTCACGGGTAGAGGTTCGCCAAGAGCATCCAAATCTTCTTTGAGCTGGGTGTAGACGGTTTTCAGGAAGTCATTATATTTTTGATCTAGTAAATCCAGACAGTTGCCAAGCTCCAGAATTGCACCAAGAACAAATGGCTCCGCAATCTTTGATCCTTTTCGTTGCTGGTTTTCAATAGCATATTGGCGCGCCCGCTCCAGATTGTTTTCCCAGAAGTAGACGCCGGTTCCTAGCCAGTCGTAATCATTGGTACTGTGTTTGAATTCGGACTCTCCGTTGAGAATCCGAAAGGCAGCTTTTCTATCTAATCCATGAAATCCATAAACTACGGATGGCTTTGAAGAGTACATATCATACTTTACTAGTGCCGGTCGGCTTGGCTGCTGTGGAGAACTTGCTACTCAAATGGCCACTTTTGTTCAAAATACCAGCATTACGTAGCAACTGACGCTTCGCATCAGTACTTCTGAAGTGCGCTGAGGCTTGCACTTTCTTTGTGAGCTCAGAAATTGACATATGCATATCTCCCATATACTCAGCCAAGACTACCTTAAAATTATCTGGATGCAAAAATTGTAGTGTAACTGGAAGTTCGGAACGTATTAGTCGCTCACTCGGTTTTTGAAGGTCAGCAGTTCACGGATTTCACTGCGGTGTGGATCGTAGATCCACTCCTGATCGAACAGGTGTTTCATTCGATCCACCATCCAGGTTTCACCAATCACCAGCGAATGAAAACGGTTGCCTCGCTGTTTTAACGGCTCGATGCGTTCCAGCAGGCTTTCCGGTAATTCCGCCATCAGGAAGTCGGAGATAATCAGCAGGTCGGCGCGCCGGTACTGATGCTGGTTCATTAACTCCAGCGAGTGTAGCAGCGCCGGGTTGAGGTCGGTGCCCCCTTCAAAACTGCGGGTCAGGAATGCCATCAGGTTCTGGCGATTCTGCTCGGTATTATCCTGGCTGGAAATCTCCAGCTCCTCGACCGCGGTGGCGTAACTGATCAGGTAACAGGGGCGTTTTTCTTCGCGGGCCTGACCAGCCAGATACAGGGTGACGGCCTTGGCGACGGTCATGGGTGGGCCACTCATGGAGCCACTGGTATCCACACAGATAATCATCGGCCCACGATTCGACTGGCTGGCCGCCTGGGGATCACTGTTGTCGTCTTCATCCGGTTCGTTATCCAGACTCTGCACGTCAAAACACAGCAGTCGTGACTCGATAAACTTGAGGTCAAACAGGATCGCGGTATCCGGGTCGGACAGCAGCGCCAGTTCACTGGGCAGCACGTGTTCGAGGTCGCGCCCCAGACGCAGGCCGATCAGTTCGTCGCGGGCGTAGTTGTCGTGCCAGTTGGCGGTGTTGAGATCGCGGGCGTTAACCTGTTCCAGATGGCGCGACAGCTCCAATTGGCGCAGCTTGCCGAGCAATTCACTGATGGCCACGGCGCCCTGATCGTTGCTGAGGTATTGGGTCCAGCTTTGTAGTTCACGCAGGTCTTCGGCGCGCACATCACTGGCCGACAGGTCGAACAGGGTGCCGGTGCCAAGGCCCAGCGGCAGCAGCTGCTGGTGCAGTTGCTCCAGCAGGTTTAACACTTCTTCAATGTCATCCAGAAACTGCTGACGGCAATCACTCAGGCGTTGTAACTCCCAGTCGCTGCGGGCGTGATCGAGCACTTTTTGCCATTCGGCCAGCAGCATTTCGAGGTGGAAACGCGGGTTTTCCTCCGCTTCAACCACCTCACCGGAATCGACCCGGATATCGGTATCCAGATTCAGCCAGTAATCGTCATCAACCGGTTTGCTGAGTACACCGCAGAACTGGCGGAACTCCTTGAACAGCTGTTCGAACAGGGTGCGCAGTGCCGGTTTGTCTTGCAGCTGCTGGCTGTTGAGGCCAAATACCCGGCCTTCCCAACGGCGCAGGCGGCGCTGTTGTGGCAGGTACGGAAACTCGCGCATCAGGATGACACGGGTTTCTTCACTCCAGCGTTCGAGCTTGCGTTTGATCAGGTCTTCGGCCTGCTGGTTGGAGCGCAACCAGTAGTCGTGACGCTGGTTGAGCTGCTGCTTGAGGCTCTGACCCGCGCGACTGACGCGGTCGCCATTGCCTTCGACCAGCATTTCCTGGGCGGCGGCGGCCCGGCTGCTGATTTGCAGACGGCTGAGGTCTAGCGACACAGGGCCTCCAGACGCTCACAGTCCTTGATGCGCAGGCGCAGGCTGTTCATCTGCTGTTCAACCCCCACCAGGGTCTGTTCGGTCAGTTCGTCGGGCACAAACAGTGACCGCAGGCTGATACGGTAATCGGCGCGTTTGGTTTCGGCGCGATCAACCAACTGTTGCAGCTCGGCTTTTAACTCGCGTACGGACTCGGCCAGCGAGCCAACCAGACGGCGGTTAACATCCGGCTTGCGGTCGCCGCGATAGAACATCACCTGTGGCTGGAAAATCAGGTCTTCGTAGCGATAGGTGTAGTCGCTGTATTGCAGGCGGCAGCTGCCCTGGCCTTCAAACTGGGCGCGGATCTGGCTGATTTCGTTGCCACGATCGTCCAGTGGTGAAAACACATCGTGGCTGCGCAGTTTTTCCACCGGGATATACAGCTCGACTTCCTTGATATCGCGGTAGTTCACCATCTCAAAGTGGGCATCAACCCGGAATAACTCGCGGTCGTCCCAACGCACGGTGTCGTAGACGTCCTGTGAATAAAACAGCTCGTCGTTGATTTCACGGTCGAGGGTGTCCTTGGCCTGATCGAGGGTCGACAGCTGCATACCGGCCTCAAAACCAACCGATTGCACAGCTTCCAGCACAATCATGGCGACCGCCTCACGGTTGCTGCCATGAGTCCACAGGCAGTGGCGCAGCAACAGGGCATCGCTGTGGTTGGTGTGGCTGCGGCCATGGAAAAATGCCGAGGCTTTCATCAGGCGTGCGGCGCGTTGCCAGCGGCGGTCAGACACATACACACCCAGTGCTTCGTGTTGCTGTTCGAGCTGGGCGCGGATCAGGTGAATGATGGTGAAGCAGTCGCTGCTGATCTGCACCTGATCAATCTCGCCCTGCCAGCGGTTCCATTCCTCTGATTTCACCGCCAGCCCGTCTGGCAGTTGTACCTGTTCACTCGACGGCGCGCTGTTGAGCAGCTGGTCAAAGTGGTGGTTATGCAGGATCGGCTGCACTAGCAGTCGGGTAATGAAACGGTCGTACAGGGCATCAAGGCCCTGATCCGGCTGCGGGGTTTCGTTGGAAGCGGCGATCAGGGCTTTTAACGGCGCGTGCTCAAGGGTTTCGCCATTGCGGAACATACGCTCGTTCATCAGCGTCAGCAGGGTGTTGAGAATCGCCGGGCTGGATTTCCAGATTTCATCGAGAAACGCGAACTCTGCTTTTGGCAGGTAATGATCGGTCTTGCGCAGGTAACGGTCTTCTTTCAGCGCCTTGATCGACACCGGCCCGAATACTTCTTCCGGGGTCGAAAAGCGGTTCATCAGGTATTCAAAATACCCTGGCTGGTCGAAGGCGGCGGCAATACGGCGCGAGATCAGACTCTTGGCGGTGCCCGGTGGGCCAAACAGAAAACAGTTCTGGCCACAGAGGGCACTGAGGAGGGCGACGGAAATAACCTCTTCACGCTCGAACATGCCATTGCTGATGTGTTCAATCAGGGCTTGGATACGGGGTTGCAGGCTCACGCGGACTCCCTGGTCAGAATTGATTCAGATCGTAAATATCGGGCGGCATGATAGCCCGAGGTGAGCGTGGATTCGATCATTGGGCGAAAACGCTGGTTTGGTTGTTGGTTTGGTTGTTGGTTTGGTCAGATGTTGTAGAACGGCAGATCGGTAGATGGTGATTTTTATGGTGGAAAGTAACTTTCCTGTTTTTGATTTTATGGAAGATCTATTTTCGGGCTTGCCGGGTGTGGACCTGTAACCCCTGCCGTTACATGCGGCCTCGCGGGCATCTGCCGGGCTGGCATAACTCTTGATAAGACTCTCGCAACAACAACAACGATGCCGCTGGCCCAATCGGGTACAGGGCTCCGTTTAGTACGGTAAACGGCGGGACAGAACCCGGCGGCACCGGGCAATGTCTGTGGGGAGAGTCTCCGTGAGTCAGCGTTTTCTTATTCTGGGTATTGGCAACCTGCTGTGGGCCGATGAAGGCTTTGGTGTGCGTTGCGTGGAATACCTGAACGAACATTACGATTTTCCCGACAACGTTGAACTGCTGGATGGTGGCACCCAGGGGCTGTATCTGGTGCAACACGTTCAGGAAACGGATGTGCTCATTGTGTTTGATGCCGTTGATTACGGTCTTGAGCCCGGCACCCTGAAAATCGTCCGTGATGACGAGGTGCCGAAGTTTATGGGCGCCAAGAAAATGAGCCTGCACCAGACCGGTTTTCAGGAAGTGTTGGCCACCGCCGAATTTGCGGGTGGTTATCCCGATGAGCTGTTGCTGGTCGGGGTGCAACCGGAGGCGCTGGAAGATTTTGGTGGCAGTCTGCGTGAGTCGGTGCGTCAGCAGATTGCGCCAGCGGTGCAGATTGCCCTCGATTTTATGGCCGACCGCGGTGTGCTGGCTTCTCTGCGTGACGAGCGCAACCGGGTTGCGCTGTCACCATCACAACTGGCCATGGCCGCGTATGAAGCCGGTCGTCCGGCCGAAGATCAGGCGTATCGTTACGGTGATGCCCGCTTTATTACCCCGATTCGTTCCAGTGAGGATGCGGTCTGATGTGTATTGGTATTCCGATGCAGATCCGCGCTCTGGATCTCGCCAGCTTGCGCGCCAGCTGTGAGGCCTGGCCGGGGTTGGTACTGCAACAGGATGGCCCACAGATCGTGGATCTCAGCCTGCTTGGCCCATTGCCGGTTGGCCAGTGGGTACTGGTGTTTCTCGGCGCTGCCCGTGAATGCCTCGATTCCGAACGCGCTCGTCAGACCGGTCAGGCGCTGCTGGCCTTACAACAGATCCAGGACGGTGCCCTGTCCGGATTTGATCACCTGTTCGCTGACCTCGACCGTGAACCCAGCCTGCCGGAGCATTTGCGCGCCCAGGCTTCAGCCAAGGAAAACTCCTGATGTCTGCTCATCCCCTGATCCAGCGTTTGCTGGATGACTGTCATTACCCGCTGCTGGATGTGGATAACCACGATGCCTTTGTGCGCGAGCATGAATTCAGCGTGCTGTTTTTCAGCGACGACCCGTCGAAGGTCAAAGAGTCGCTGGATGTCGCCGTGGTGTTGCCAGAGCTGTTGCGTGCCTTTCCGCAATTGAAGGCGGCCGTGGTGGATCGTGGCAGCGAAACGGCACTGCAGGGCCGTTATCACTTTGTGACCTGGCCGGCGCTGGTGTTTCTGCGTCGCGGTGATTTCCTCGGCACCATTATTCGCATCCAGAACTGGGACGACTATTTGCAGCAGATCCCGGAAATTCTGGCCCGTACCCCACAACCGGTTACGGCCGACGTCTGAGCAGGGAGACACGTATGAAAGGTGATATTCCACTGTTTGACCTCTCCAGCCTCAACAGCGAAGCCGTTGCACTGGGGATTAACGTAGGTGCCAGCCCGTTTGCCAATCCGGCAACCGCTGCCGGGTTGTTAGGGCCGGGTGCCCATCGTGAAGACGAAGCCCTGAGCTACCTGCAGATGCCCAAAGAAATGACCACCTTTGAAATTCCGGTATTACCGGAAGTGGAAGAGCTGGCGGCGCATCCGCAGGCCGGACGATTGCTGGATCAGTTACAAACCGTACTCGACGCCTTTGCCTCTGGTGAGCAGGCACTGAACAGCAGTCAGGTTGTGCCATTGGCGGGTATTGATGCCGATGCCTGTGCGCTGCTGTACCAGACTCTGGGAGAAGGGGAGGTGGCCCTGATGGTGCAGGCACCGGACTACCATCTGCGGGTTCAGGAAACCGTGCTGGCCGGTGTCTGGTGGATCCAGCAGGTAAATGCCGACCAACAATTACAACAGCAGTGGCTGGAAGTTGGCGCGATCCCGACTGCCGTAAGCCGCCATGCGTTCCCGGCCCTTCATTCCGACAGTTTTGAACTGGGCCCACGCCCGGCTGACCTGTTAAACGGTGCCTCGGTGATGGTCGAGCTGCTGGATCAGGCCCGTTGTCATGCGGCGGCGCCGCTGTCTGAGCCCTATGTGGTTAACCTGTCGCTGCTGCCGTTTTCGGATGAAGACCATCGCTGGTTGAATCAACGCCTGCGCGTTGGCCATGTGGTGATCCTGTCGCGGGGTTACGGCAACTGCCGTATCACCAGCACCGGTGTGGCCGGTATCTGGCGGGTGCAGTACTTCAACAGCACCGACCAGCTGATTCTCGACACCCTCGAAGTGGTAAAGGTGCCACAAGTGGCCTGCGCCGCCCGTGAAGACCTTGAAGACTCGGCCGAGCGTCTGCGTGAAATCCACGCGGCGTTACAGGCCTGATGTTCAGCCGCTGACACAGAACCACGGAGACTCCTGATGCAGACATTTGAAGGCAGTTATCTCGGCGACAACAACCTGCTGGCTGATCACAGCGTGCTGGAATGCAAGATCTGCTGGTATCAGTACCATCCGGATCAGGGCGACGATGTCTGGCAGATCGAAGCGGGCACCCCGTTCAGCCGTTTGCCGGAACACTGGCGTTGCCCGCAATGTGATGGCGACAAGGACCAGTTTATGGTGGTCGACAAATGACCCTGGCGGGTGCTGTCGGCCATCCAGCAGCCAGTCTGACGGCTGCGGATATCGAAGCCTGTTATCGCAGCATCGGCGAACGTATGGCCGACTTGCCACTCTACAACCCGGCGTTAACCATCGAGCTGGTGGGCTGGCAGCCCTGTGTTGGTGACTCGGGTGTCGCGTTTTCGCTGGGGGTACTGATTACGCCCTGGTGTATGAACCTGTGGGTCGGTGATCTTGGGGATCAGACCTGCCCGCCATTGGGCAGCGACTGGGTCGTGAGCATCGGTGATTTTGAATATCGCCTGACCATGGCCCATCACCTGCAGCTCGGGCGTTACGCCAGCAGTGCGCTGGAATCACTGATGAGCCGTTTTGTCGATATGGACTCGGCACGCCAGTTTGCCCGCGAAGTGCTGGCGCTGGTGTTGGCCGATGTAAAACGTGCGGAAACCGCAGCGCCATACTTGCTGACGAATAATCCGCCAGCGGCACCAGCCGGTATCAGCCGTCGTGGTCTGTTTTCACCGTCGCAATGGTTGGGGAACAATCGATGACGACCGCTGCCACTGGCCAGCTGCAGGTAAAACTGGTGTGGGAACAGGGTCGTATCGGTGCGCTGCAATGCAACCTGAAGCGGCCGTTAGAATCGGTCGGGCAGCTGTTGGTCAAACAGCCAGCGGCGCAGGCCTGCCAGCTACTGCCGATGTTATTTTCGGTGTGTGGGCACTCCCATCTGTTGGCCGGGCAACTGGCCTCGGGGCTGATCCGTGTTCACCATCCGGATGAACAGGCGCAACTGCATTCACTGTTGCGGCAGGTGTGGCGCGAGAATCTGCGTGAAAGCCTGATCCGTTTATGTCGTGACTGGGGTTATCCACTGGGAACCAGTGCTTTACAGTCGGCGTTGCGTCAGTTGGCACAGCTGGCGGAAAAACCGAATCGGGCGGATGCCCGGAATCCGGTTGATAACAGCGGCGAACCTGTGCCCCACTGGTTGTGTCTGGATGAGCAATGGCTGGCCTCGTTAGAGCAACAGTGGTTGCCACTGGAAGGGCTGGTTATTCCCACCAGTACAGTGGATACCTGCTGTTTTGCCCCGGATTACCGTCTGCTCGGAGCCGGAGATAAGCATCCGTTGCTGTATGCCGGTATGGGCGCGGCGGCCTTGTTGTATGGTCGCGGCCAGCCACTGCTAACGGTGTTGGCTCGCATCGCTCATCGTTTGCTGGAGCAATGTCGGCAATGGTGGCAGTGGAGCCAGCAGGATATGCCCGATCTCGCCAGTGGTCTGGCCCTGCGTTCTTATTACGAAGATCTGGCGATGGTGCGCAAGGGCTGGGTGCATACTTCGCGGGGCTGGTTGTTGCATCAGGTGAGTGGGCCGGAATCCCGGCGCGACTGGTTGATTCAGGCGCCGACCGATGTGAATTTTGGCGGTGAACTGCTGGCCACCCTGTTAGTGGGGATGGCGGTGGCAGATGCCACGCAGGCCGAGGAGGTTTGCCGCTGGCTGGTACGGGCGATTGATCCGTGCCTGGATTGCCAGATTGAATGTCTGGATTTAACCGCAGGCCGGGATGATCCGGCACAACCGGAGAGCAACCACCGTGCATGAGATGTCGATCGCCGAAGGCATTATTCAGGTTATTGAAGAACAGGCGCGGCTACAGGGTTATCAGCGGGTGAATGCCGTGTGGCTGGAAATCGGGCCACTGGCGTCCGTGGAAAAAGAGTCGCTGCGTTTCTGTTTTGATGCGGTGTGTCGACATTCGCTGGCAGAAGGTGCGCGCCTGGAAATTATCGATCTGCCGGGAGCCGCCTGGTGCCTCGGTTGCAGCCAGACGGTTGCCGTACAACAGCGTTACGATGCCTGTCCGCGCTGTGGCAGTTATCAGTTACAGGTCACCTCTGGTGACGAACTCAGAATCAAAGAACTGGAGGTGGTGTGATGTGTACGGTGTGTGGATGCAGTAGTGGTGAAACCCGGATCGAAGGACAGGATCAGCATCATGGTCATGCCCATGATCATACGCACGATCACGCGCACGATCACTCTCACGGCCATGCCCACGATCACAGTCATACACACGGCCACAGTCACTCGCATGATCACTCTCACGGTCACTCCCATGCTCATGGCAATCCATTAAGTCCGGCACCAGAGGTAGCCGATTTGCAGGCAGCGGTGTTTGTTGCCAGCGCCTCCGGTCAGGATCTCGATTATGGTCAGGGCCCGGCCCGTGCTCACGCACCGGGTCTGAGTCAGGCCCGTATGGTGCAGATCGAGCAGGATATTCTCGGTAAAAACGACCGGTATGCAGCCGTCAACCGTGCCCGTTTTGCCCAGCAGAATCTGTTAACCCTGAATCTGGTATCCAGCCCTGGCTCTGGCAAAACCACCTTGTTGACCGAAACCATCAAGCTGATGGCCGATCGTTGGCCGGTGGCGGTAATTGAAGGGGATCAGCAAACCAGCCACGACGCCGAACGTATTCGTGCCACCGGTGCACCGGCGGTGCAGGTGAATACCGGCAAGGGCTGCCACCTTGATGCGCATATGGTGGGCCATGCCTTTGATCGTCTGGGAGATATTCAGGGCGGGGTGCTGTTTATCGAGAACGTTGGCAACCTGGTGTGCCCGGCGGCGTTTGACCTGGGTGAAGCCCACAAGGTGGCGATCCTGTCGGTGACCGAAGGGGAAGACAAACCCCTCAAATACCCGGATATGTTTCACGCCGCCGACCTGATGATTCTCAACAAGATCGACCTGCTGCCGTACCTCGATTTTGACGTCGATGCCTGTATCGAATACGCCCGTCGGGTAAACCCCGACATTCTGGTGATCGAGCTGTCGGCGCGTTCCGGCGAAGGTATGGAGCAATGGCTGATGTGGGTGGCGGAACAACGCTCGACCCGTATTCAGGCCAACATCAGCCAGTTACGTGCCGATATGCAACGGCTGGAGGCACTGCTCTGATATGAACGCCGTCCGCCGCCATACCATCCTCTGTGTGGATGATGAACCGCGCTCGCTGGAAACCCTCGAACGGACCCTCGATGAAGAGTTCGACGTGGTGTGCGCGCGCAGTGCCAGTGAAGCACTGCAGCTGCTGGAGCAGCAGCGCGTGGCGGCGGTGTTGTGTGATCAGCGCATGCCCGGCACGAGCGGGGTCGAATTACTGATCCGGGTGCGTCAGCAGTGGCCGGATACCGCACGCCTGATCCTGTCGGGTTATACCGATTCCGAAGATATTATTCGTGGCCTGAACGAGGCCGGGATTTTCCAGTACATCACCAAACCCTGGCACCCGGACCACCTGCTGCTGGCCTTGCGAAACGCCTGTCGGCTGGTGGCGCTGGAAAGTGAAAACACCCTGCTGGCCACCGAAATCCGCCTCACCGCCAATCAGGCCGAATCCCGTATTGAAGAGAAAAAGGCACGCCTGCGTCAGCAGTTTGCCCTCGATGAAATTGTGCGTGCCAGCGACAGCCCATTGCAGGGAATTTGTGAACGGGTCAAACGGATCGCCCCTTATGACATTGCGGTGCTGATCAATGGCCCGTCCGGTACTGGCAAGGAACTGTTTGCCCGTGCCCTGCATTACAACAGCCTGCGCGCCGACCAGCCGTTTGTGGTGGAAAACTGTGGTGCCATGCCGGATGACCTGCTGGCCTCGGAACTGTTTGGCCATCGCAAGGGCGCGTTTACCGGCGCCATGCATGATCACGCCGGTCTGTTTGAACAGGCCGACGGCGGCACCCTGTTTCTGGATGAAATCGGTGATATTTCACCGGCGTTCCAGGTCATGTTGCTGCGGGTTCTGCAGGAAAAAGAAGTGCGCCGGGTTGGCGATGAAAAACGCCGCGCGGTGGATGTGCGTATTATTGCCGCCACCAACCGCGACCTCGAAGCCGAAGTGGCGGCCGGGCGTTTCCGCGAAGACCTGTATTACCGTCTGGCCGAAATGACCATGACGCTGCCACCACTGGCGGCCCGGCGCATGGATATTCCGGTGCTGGCCGGGCATTTCCTGCGTCAGGCCAGCCAGAGTTTTGCCAAACCGGCGCGTGGTTTCAGTGAAGAAGCCATGACCGCGCTCAAACACTGGCATTGGCCCGGCAACGTCCGTGAATTACAGAACGAAATCCGCCGTATGCTGGTGCTGGCCGAACAGGACCTGATTGGTGCCGAACTCATCAGCCCGCGTTTGTTGCGCAACCTGCCCGACAGTGACGAGCCGGAACCGATTCTGGAAGCCTTGTTACGTCGTCAGGAAGGCTGGAGCGAAGGCAGTACCCTCAAGGACAAAACCGAGCTGCTGGAGAAACAGCTGCTGCGTGAAACCATGATCCGCCACCGCTGGAACAAAAGCCGAGCCGCCGACGAGCTGGGCCTGTCACGAGTGGGGCTGCGCGCCAAACTGGAACGGTACGGTCTGGAGCCGCTGGCCTGATGGCTCCCCAGCGTTGTCAGCCTGATCACCTCGGGCCGCTGCAGGGCTGGCGGTTACGCATCAGTGGCCAGGTGCAAGGGGTCGGATTCCGGCCGTTTGTGTACCGGCTGATGACCGCGGCCGGGCTGAGCGGCCGGGTGTTTAACGATGCTGGCACCGTGGTGTTGGAAACCCTGATTCGGGAATCGCAGTTGGCGGGGCTGATTCGGGATCTGCAACGGCAGGCCCCGGCACTGGCCAATATTCGTGACATCGTCTCGCAGCAGGCACCGGAGCTGCTGGATATTCTGGCACCGGGATTTGTGATTGCCGGAAGCCCCCATCCGCTTGGCGCCAGCATTGATGTAACGGTGGATACCGCGCCCTGTGTCGACTGTATTGCCGACATTCGCGATGTCAGCAACCGCCGTTATCACTATCCCTTTACCAACTGCACCCAGTGTGGCCCGCGTTACACCCTGATCCGCCAGTTACCTTACGATCGCCCCAATACCTCAATGGCGGCCTTTGCCCAGTGTCCGGCCTGTCTGGCCGAATACAGCAACCCGGCGGATCGTCGTTTCCATGCTCAGCCTAACGCTTGTCCGGTTTGTGGTCCGCAACTGACCCTGGTGGAACGCGACGGCACGGAACGCTTTGCCCAGCCCGAAGCCGGTGGCAGTGATGCCTTGCTGATTCGGGTGCTGAAGCAGTTACGCGAAGGCAAGGTGGTGGCGATCAAGGGTGTGGGTGGTTTTCATCTGGCCTGTGATGCCCGCCAGCCGCTGGCGATTCAGCGTCTGCGCCAGCGTAAACAACGGCCGACCAAACCGCTGGCGGTGATGGTTGCCGATGCTGATCAGGCGCGTTGCTGGGGCCATTTTAACGCCGCTGCCAGCGCCTGGCTGGTGTCGCCGCAGGCTCCGGTGGTGGTGGTGCCGCAGGCTCATGCGGCGCGGATTTTTCATACCGATGCTCTTAACCAGCTGGCACCGGGTCTGGACGCGCTGGGCTTGATGTTGCCGCAGAGTCCGCTGCACCGGCTGCTGTTTGATCTGGCCGCACAGCAGCTTGATGACCCTGATCTGGCGCTGGTGATGACCAGTGCCAACCGCTCTGGCGAACCGCTGATGATTGATAATCAGGTGGCGCTGGACGGGCTCGCCGATATTGCCGACCTGTGGTTGTTACACAACCGCGAGATTCTGGTGCGCAACGACGATGCCGTGATCAACGCCATGACCAGTCAGCCGCTGTTGCAACGTTGTGGTCGTGGGCTGGCACCGTTAAGTCTCCATCTGGCGGCTCCGGCCAGCCTGCCGTCGGTACTGGCGCTTGGCAGTTATCTCAAAAACAGCATTGCCCTTAATCACCAGCAGCTGGCCTGTTTGTCCCAGCATATTGGTGATCTTGATCATCCGGATAACTGCCGTGCCCTCGACGACAGCTGGCAGCACTGGTTGCCCTTGCTGAACGTCAAACCGGCGGCGGTGGCCACCGATCTGCATCCGCAAGGTTATGGTGCCGACCTCGCCCAGCAGCTGGCGGCGCAATGGCAGGTGCCACTGGTTCAGGTGCCCCATCATCAGGCTCATATTGCCGCGGTGCTGGCCGATCAGGGCTGGCCATTTAACGATGCCGTCGCCGGGCTGGCGCTGGACGGTTTTGGTCTGGGCTGGGATGGCCATAGCCGTGGTGGTGAGTTGCTGGTGTTGGAAGGGCCCGAGTTCCGCCATCTGGGCTCACTGGCGAGCCTGCCGCAACCCGGTGCCGACAGCGCCAGTCGTGAACCCTGGCGGATGGCCGCAGGCCTGTTGCTGACGTTGGGTTATGCACCGGCACAGATTCGCCAGCATCTGCAGGTGCCATCGGATATGGCGCTGACCATGCTGGAGCGTCAGTGGCAGCGTGGACTGAATTGTCCACAGACCACCAGTGGCGGACGCTGGTTTGATGCGTTGGCCGGTATCCTCGGCATGTGTACCGACCAGCATTTTCGCCAGACCTACGAAGGTGAAGCGGCCATGCGGCTGGAAAGCCTGGCCCGCGATTATCTGCGCGAGCACGGCGAACCGGCACTGCTGTTGCCGCATTTGCCGGAGTCGCAGAGTGCCAATCTCGACCTCTACCCGTTACTGCAATTACTGGCCGAACGATATTGGGCCGGTATGCCTGCAGGGCAGGTGGCGGCGCTGTTCCATGTGCAGCTGGTGAGCTGGCTGGGGCAGTGGCTGTTACGCCACTTCGACCTTGATCCGTTATTACCACCAGCACTGGTGCTGGCGGGCGGCTGCTTCCAGAACAGCCTGCTGCGCCAGCAGCTGGCCGACTGGCTTGAGCAGCATGGTATTCGAGCCCTGCTGCCACGCCGCTTGCCGGTGAATGACGGCGGCCTGGCCATTGGCCAGTTATGGGTTGCCAGCCAGCGCCTGCAGGAATCCGGCAACCAACAGTCCGATCCATAACAGCAGCCCATAACAACATCCAATAACCACTCACAACCTGTGACCAACAGCCGAGGAGATGAGCATGTGTCTCGCCATTCCGGTGCAAATCGAACAGATCCACGACGAGTTCAGTGCCATCGCCAACATTGGTGGCCTGAAAAAAGAAATCAACATCGCACTGGTCGATGACCTGCAAGTCGGCGATTACGTCATTCTCCACGTCGGGTTTGCCCTGAAAAAACTGGATGAGGAAGAGGCGCTGCGAACCCTCGCCCTGTTTGCCGAAATGGGCATTGATGTGCCAGCGGAACTGGCCTCCGATGCCGAGCTGCCCGGTACTGGTGAGGTGGTGTCATGAAATACGTTGATGAATTCCGCGATGGTGAACTGGCTCGTCTGCTGGCCGCCACGATTGCGGCCGAAGTACAGCCGGGCCGTACCTATCACCTGATGGAGTTTTGTGGTGGCCACACCCACGCCATTTTCCGTTATGGCCTGCCGGACTTGCTGCCTGCCAACATTCGTCTGATTCATGGCGCCGGTTGCCCGGTGTGTGTATTGCCAATTGCCCGTCTGGATATGGCGATGGCATTAGCCAAACATCCGGATGTGATTCTCTGCACCTATGGCGATATGTTGCGGGTGCCGGGTTCCGGCCGTACCAGTCTGCTGAAAATCCGCGCCGAAGGTAACGACGTGCGTATGGTGTATTCACCGGCCGACTGTATCCGCATCGCTCAGCAGAACCCGGACAAGCAGGTGGTGTTTTTTGCCATCGGTTTTGAAACCACCACACCACCCACAGCGGTGGTGATCGAACAGGCGTCCAGATTGCAGCTGCCGAACCTGTCGGTGTTCTGCAACCATGTTCTGACCCCGGCTGCCATGCACGGCATTCTGGATACTCGCAGTTCCGGCGAAGCCGTGCGGATTGACGGTTTTATTGGCCCGGCCTACGTCAGTACCGTGATTGGCTCCGACCCGTATGAGCCGTTCCCGGCGCAGTACGGCACCCCGGTGGTGATTGCCGGATTTGAACCGCTGGATGTATTACAGGCGGTGCTGATGCTGGTGCGTCAGCTCAACGACGGTCGTTGCGAAGTCGAAAACGAATTCACCCGTGCGGTTACCCACAGCGGTAATCACAAGGCCAAAGCAGTGGTAGAGCAGGTGTTCGAACTGCGCGATACCTTTGAATGGCGTGGCCTCGGTTTTATGCCCAACAGTGCCCTGCAGATTCGTGAGCAGTACCGGGCGCTGGATGCCGAATACCGCTTTGCCGGGCTGTTGCAGCAACATGCCGATCAGCTCAGCCGTCTGCCGCAGGACAACAAGGCCTGTGAGTGTCCGCAGGTGTTGCGTGGCCTCAAGAACCCGCGCGACTGCAAACTCTTTGATAACCCTTGCACCCCGGACAATCCGCTCGGTTCCTGTATGGTGTCGTCGGAAGGTGCCTGTGCTGCGTATTACCAGTACGGCCGGGTAAAGGATCGTATTCCTGCCGTCACGGTTGCTCCCACCGTTACCGAAGCCTGAGCCAGGAGAACTGTTATGGCCCGTATTGATTGGCAAAACGGCAAGGTCGAAATGGTGCATGGCAGCGGTGGTCGCGCCATGCAGCAGCTGATTCGTGAGCTGTTTGCCTCCGAATTCAAAAACGAATTTCTCGATCAGGGTAACGACGGCGCCATTCTGCCGCTGCATTTGCCCTGCTCACCGGATGGTGCCCGTTTGGTGATGGCCACCGATGCCCATGTGATTGCGCCGCTGTTTTTCCCCGGCGGTGATATTGGTTGCCTGAGTGTACACGGCACATTGAACGACGTTGCCATGAATGGTGCCGCGCCCTTGTATCTGGCGGCGGCGTTTGTGTTGGAAGAGGGTTTCCCGCTGGCCGACCTCAAACGGATTGTGCAGTCGATGGCACAGGCCGCGCGTGAAGCCGGGGTGCCAATTGTCACCGGTGACACCAAGGTGGTGGAACGTGGCAAGGGTGACGGTGTGTTTATCACCACCACCGCCATTGGTGCGGTTTCGGAAGGTGTGGAGTTATCCGGGGCTAACGCCCGTCCTGGCGACAAGGTGCTGGTTTCCGGCTCAATGGGTGATCACGGTGTGACGATTCTGTCGTTACGGGAAAGCCTCGGCTTTGAATCGGAATTGCAGTCCGACACCCAGTCATTACAGGAGCTGGTACTGAGTTTTGTTGGACGGGTGCCGGGCCTGCGTTGCCTGCGCGACCCGACCCGTGGTGGTCTGGCCAATACCCTCAATGAAATCGCCCAGCAGTCCGGGGTAGGGGTGCATCTGCAGGAGGCCGCAATTCCGGTCAAACCAGTGGTGGCGTCGGCCTGTGAGTTTCTCGGGCTCGACCCTCTGTACGTGGCCAACGAGGGCAAGCTGATTGCCATCTGCGCCCCGGAAGAAGCCGATACCCTGCTGGCGCTGCTGCGTGAACATCCCAAAGGTCGTGATGCCGCCATTGTCGGCGAGATCATCGAAGACCCGCATCATTTCGTGCAGATGACCACCCGCTTTGGTGGCCGTCGTATGGTCGATTGGCTTAATGGCGAGCAGCTGCCCCGAATCTGCTGATCTGAACGCTGGTCCGGCGGCGGACGCGAGCGTCATGGCTGGTAACTGGCTTCCATAACCACCGCACTGGCTTTGCGGCCTGTGCCACACTGTTGGTATGGTGAGCGCCGTTACCGGCTTTCTTTCTGTTGAAGGCTGGGCTCATAACCCGGATGGAAACCATCGTGACCGATCAGCCTTCATCTCCCTTGAATGATTCCGCGTTTCTGCAGGATTTGCGCAATCAGATGCTGAAGTTCGCCCGTTTGCAGTTAAAGGACGAACATCAGGCCGAAGACGTGGTGCAGGAAGCCCTCGCCGGAGCCCTGCGTAATGCCGAGGCCTTTGCCCGCCGTTCTGCCTTGCGCACCTGGGTATTTGCCATTCTCAAACACAAGATAGCCGACAGCCTGCGTGGCCAATATCGGCAAGCGGCTGTCTTTGATGACTCGGCTTGTAATATTGGCGAGGATGGCGACGACCAACTGTTTGACGAGCGTGGCCACTGGCAAGCCGACGAGCGCCCGCAGCACTGGAGTACTCCGCAGAGTCTGGTGCATAACCGCCAGTTCTGGGCGGTGTTTGATGCCTGCCTCAACCGTCTGCCCGCAGCGCAGGCACGGGTCTTTATGATGCGAGAGTTTCTGGAGCTGGAAAGCGCCGAGATTTGTGCGGCGGCGGAAGTTTCCACCAGCAACCTTAATGTGCTGCTGTATCGCGCCCGTTTGCAGTTGCGTGAATGTCTGGAAAATCACTGGTTCGCTGAACCTCAGGGGAAAAGCCGATGATGAATTGCCGCGAAGCCACCCGCCTGATGTCGGAAGCCCGTGACCGCCGCCTCAACCTGATGGAAAAAGCCAGCCTCAAGGTACATCTGTGGATGTGCAGTGGTTGCCGTAACTTTGATGGTCAGATGGACAGCCTGCGTGACCTGATGCGCATGTACGCCCATGAAGATGACACGGTGGATTCTGGCAAGCCGGATGACCGTTCGTCGGGCGTGGAAAAATAATTTGCCCGCCGCTGTAATAAAACGCGCTGGCCAACGACTGATAGACTGTAACGGGTAGCAAGGGGCTACCCGCTTAATGTCAGAGAGACTTTCCATGAAAAACACCATCAAACCGGTTGCCGCTACCCTGTCCACTGCACTGCTGCTGAGCCTGGGCGCTTCCGCCATGGCTGCTGGCAATCCGTTTGTATCGCAGGAGCTGGCAGGTGGTTATCAGCAACTGGCCGACAACCAGGCCGGCAAAACCGCCGAAGGCAGCTGTGGCGCCGACAAGAAAGGTGATGGCTCCTGTGGTTCCGATATGAGCACCGATAAAAAAGCCGATGGCTCTTGTGGTTCTGATAAAAAAGCCGATGGGTCCTGTGGTTCCGATATGGGCACCAACCAGGCCGCCGCTGCCGACAAAAAAGCCGAAGGCAAATGCGGCGAAGGCAAGTGTGGCAGCGACAAATAAGCACTGACTGATCCCCGGCGCGGTGTGTAACCGGTTCACACCGCCCTGATCATCCTTCTACTCATCCCGTCTTTCTTTTAACGCTGCGCTGCGCCAATCGCGTCAGAGCTGCGTTCAGGAATTTCATCATGAACATACTTCATCAACGGGCGGCCGACTGTCAGGCCTTGCTCGACCGGACCCGTATTGCCGACGGTCTGGCTCCTTTGCTGCTGCGTTTGTATCTGGCTCCGGTGCTGCTGCAAGCGGGCTGGAACAAGTGGCAGCACTTTGACAGCACGGTGGAATGGTTTGGCAATGCTGACTGGGGGCTGGGGTTACCCCTGCCAACCTTGATGGCAACACTGGCCACCAGTGCCGAGCTGGTGGGAGGGGGACTGCTGGTGCTGGGATTGCTGGTGCGCTGGATCAGTGTGCCGTTGATGATCACCATGCTGGTGGCCATATTCGCCGTACACTGGCCCAATGGCTGGCTGGCGGTTGCTGACAGCAGCAGCTGGCTGGCCAACGAACGGGTGTTTGAAGCTGCGGATCGTTTGCAGAAAGCCCGCGAGATTTTGCAGACCCACGGTCATTACGACTGGTTAACCGGTCGTGGTTCCATCGTGATTCTGAACAATGGCATTGAGTTTGCTGCCACCTATTTTGTGATGTTGCTGAGCCTGTTTTTTACCGGCGGTGGCCGTTTTACCAGCCTGGATTACTGGCTGGCGCGGTACTGGCGCTGAATGTCGGATTCTGTGACTGGACTGGCAAAGGTGGCTGGCAGGTCTGATGGGCTGAACTAGTCTTTACCGAAGGATCTTCTTCAGGATTGATTCGCCATGCGCCAGAACCAGCCGGTTACCCGTACCGAACGGACGTTTACACCTCAGCAAAAACTGATATCAGGCACCGATCTCAAGGGCCGGATTACCTACTGCAATGATGACTTTGTGCAGATCAGTGGTTTTACCCGCGACGAACTGATTGGTCAGCCACACAACCTGATTCGTCATCCGGAGATGCCGGTGGCCGCGTTTGCCAACATGTGGGATCACCTCAAAAAAGGTGAACCCTGGATGGGACTGGTGAAAAACCGCTGCAAGAACGGCGACTATTACTGGGTGAATGCCTACGTTACCCCCATCTCCGACAAGGGCCAGATTGTGGGGTACGAGTCGGTACGTTCTTGCCCGACCGCCGTCCAGAAAGAACGCGCCGAACGCCTGTATCAACGCATCAACCAATCCGGCAAGGCCAGCACGGTGCAATGGCCATCGGTAGAAACCCTGCTGGCCGTTGGTGCCTGGCTGGGGGGCAGTGGTGTGTATCTGGCGGGTCATCATGAACTCGCCGGACTGCTGCTGGCCGGTGGTTATGCCGGCCATATGATTGCCAGCAAACTGCGCAGCAAGCGCCAGACCCAAATGCTGAATGAGTTGCTCGGAGACGGTGTTGGTGATGATCTGGCGGTGATGGCCTATACCGATGACAAACCCGATCAGGGGCGCCTCAAGGTCGCCATTATGGGGATGCATTCACACCTCGATACCATCATGACCCGTATCGAAGACTCCGCCGCCAAAGCCTCCGGTGCGGCTCATGCCGGTCTGATTCAGGCTGAAGCCTGCAGTGATGGCATGCACCAGCAACAACGCCAGATTGAACCCATGGCGCAGGCGGTACAGGAAATGTCATCGGCCATTTCCGAAGTGTCCAGCCATGTGCATAACACCGCCCAGCGTGCCGAAGATGCCCGCAAGATGGCGTTGTCGGGCCGTGATATGGCTGAAACTGCACGTTCCAGCATCGAACAGTTACGCGACACCGTTGATAACATCAGCAGCTCGGTACTGGAACTGTCGGGGCAAACCCAGCACATCGCCCGTGCCGCCCAGATGATCGAGCAGATCGCCGACCAGACCAACCTGCTGGCATTAAACGCCGCCATTGAAGCCGCCCGCGCCGGTGAACAGGGACGGGGTTTTGCGGTTGTGGCCGATGAAGTTCGCCAGCTGGCGCTACGCACCCAGGAATCGACCCGAGAAATTCATTCGATTATCAGTGGCCTCACCACCAAGGCGCAGCAATCGGTCGCGGTTGCCGACAGTGGCAAGGCCGGAGCCGAAGAGGGCGTGAAACGGGTGCGCGAAACCGAGGATATGCTCAACGGCATCAGTGATGCGGTGGGCAGTATTGCCTCGATGTCGATCCAGATGGCGGCTGCGGTGGAAGAGCAGGCGCATGTGTCGGACGATATTCGTCACAAGATTATGGCGGTGAATGAGTTGGCGGTGAAAAGCCTCGATAAGGCCGCAGCTGCGACGGACAGTATTCGGGAGCTGGATCGTACGGCGGATAATCTGCATGAGATGGTGCTGAGGTTCCGGCGCTAGATTTACCTCCGACGTCTGGTGTCTGGTGTCTGGTGTCTGGTGTCTGGTGTCTGGTGTCTGGCCGGGCCGCGATCGGATTTGACGTCTGGCGCTTTGTGGCTAATTGGCTTGGCCGTTTGCCCTCTTGGGGGACCTTGTCCCCCGGCCGGGCGGGCCTCCCCCTGCTTTTGCCCGACTGGGCTCGTTTTTCCGATATTCCCCGACAACGGCTGTTCGACCCCGGCCCGATGGCACGTCCCTGTGCCAACGGGTCTGGCGGGGCATCCATGCCCCGGCCGGGTCGGCCGTTGCGGTGAATCCCGGCTCGCCCAGATGGGCATTGGGTAGCCACCTTCGGTGGGTTAGCTCGGTGATGATTTATTCTCGTTCCCATGCTCCGCGTGGGAATGCTGCGGTTTGTACTTGATCGACGTCTGGCCGGGCCGCGATCGGATCTGGCGTCTGGCGCTTTGCGGCGACTCGGTTTGTTAATTGGCCCGGCTGTTTGCCCTCTTGGGGGACCTTGTCCCCCGGCCGGGCGGGCCTCCCCCTGCTTTTGCCCGACTGGGCTCGTTTTTCCGATATTCCCCGACAACGGCAGTTCGACCCCGACCCGATGGCACATCCCTGTGCCAACGGGTCTGGCGGGGCATCCATGCCCCGGCCGGGTCGGCCGTTGCGGTGAATCCCGGCTCGCCCAGATGGGCATTTAGCAGCCAGCTGCGCTGGGTGAAAGCGGTGTTGGTGATTGTTGTAGTGTGGGAATTTATGCCCACAAGATCGGACTCTACGTCCGATACTCTGCGAGATCCCCATCTGATTCACAAAGCCGCCCGTCAGGGGTAAGGTCTGCTCTGTGGGCATCGGGCAACTTCTGATCCTGCCCGGGGTCTGTGTCGGGATGACAAACGGAGAGAACGAATGAAAGTCTGGGACAGTTACATACGGGTATACCACTGGTTGCAGGTGGGATTGTTGGGTGGCCTCTGGTGGAGCGCCGAGGTGGGTGAGATGGAATGGCACCTGCGTCTGGCGGCGGTGCTGGGAGCCTTGTGGCTGAGTCGTCTGTTCTGGGGCGTGGCTGGTTCAGAAACCGCGCGTTTCTGCTCGTTTGTCAAAGGCCCGGCGGCGGTTACCGCGTTTGCCCGTGGCATGTTAACCGGCAAGAGTGGCCATTCGGTGGGTCATAACCCGCTGGGGGCCTTGATGGTGTTGGCGCTGTTGCTGGTCATTGGTCTGCAGTTTGTATCTGGCCTGTTCAGCAGTGACGAGATTTTTACCGAAGGGCCGCTGGTGGCGCATGTGTCGGATGAAACCGTAGAGTTACTGAGTCAGTACCACCATCTGAACTTCAATATCCTGCTTGGTCTGGTGGTATTACATGTGCTGGCGGTGGTGATTCATGCCCGTCGTGGTGAACGTCTGGTGCCTGCCATGGTGACCGGCAAACGCCCGGATCTGCAGGGGCTGGTGGCTCCACAACTGCGTTCGGTGTGGCCTGCATGGCTGGTGTTTGGTGTGACGTCGGCCGGGCTGCACTATTGGATCGGCTGATCAGGTTAGGGTGAGAGCAGCGCCTGAGGCGCGAATGTCGACCAATCAAGCGCTTACGCTTCGTTCCCCATCCGATGGGCAAGATCTGCACAGCTTGTTAATTGGCACAACCGTATGCCCTCTTTGGGGACCTTGTCCCCCGGCCGGGCGGGCCTCCCCCTGCTTTTGCCCGACTGGGCTCGTTTTTCCGGTTTTCACCGACAACGGCTTATCGACCCCGGCCAGACGGCACATCCCTGTGCCACCTGGCCTTGCGGGGCATCCATGCCCCGGCCGGGTCGGCCGTTGCGATTCAAACCGGCTCGCCCAGATGGGCATGATGCAGCCAGCTGCGCTGGGCAAATTCGGCAATCGACGATCAGGCTAGGGCAGGCCGGAAGCTCTGCTTCCGGCCTGGCTGTCAGCGATTCTTGTAATCGGTGTGGCAGCTTTTGCAGTTTTTCATGACGTCCATAAAGGCCGGTTTGGCGGCTGCCAGATCACCACCGGCGGCAGCTTTGGACAGTGCTGCGGCCTGGTCCTGAAAGGTTTTCAGACGCTTGCTGAAGTCTTCAGTGTTTTCCCAGATTTCCGGTTTGGCCTTGGTTTCACCCTTGTCGGAGCCTGGGTACATAAAGCCTTCCAGCGGCATCAGTGACAGGGCGGCGACGCTGTCAGCGCGGTATTTGAATTCGGCGGCGTCAAACGGCTTTTCGTTACGGATCATGGCGCCCATCTGGCTGACCTGCTCACCGATCAGTACAAACGCGGACTGACGGTATTCGATGGCTTCATCAGCATCCTTGAAGGCCCAGGCGGCCGGAATCACGGCAGTGGCCAGGGTCAGACAGGCGATTTTGCCCAGGGTAGATTTCAGCATTCGATTGTTCATGGTCCCTCCAGGACGTCACGGTGTTAAAAGCAAACCAGCGACATGAGAGTGGTGAATAACAAAAGAATTCCCGCCACTTGTCTCATGACATGATTATTTTCTCCGATTGTGCAGCAAGCGGTTGGTCATTGGCGAGCAGTGCTGCTTACACTGAACAGTGAGTTTGCTGAGAGAGGGAAGTCATGAGTTATCATTCTTCCATGCAGTTTTATCAGCGTTTGCCGGTATTTACCGATTTTGCCGAACTGACCCGCAGCGATTGGTACCAGCCGCTGCCAGATGACTGGTGGCTGGTGCTTGCCGATATTCGTGCATCGACCAGGGCCATTAACGATGGCCGTTATCGGGACGTAAACTCGGTGAGTGCTGCCGCTATGGTGGCGGTGCTGAATGCCTGTCGGCCGTGCGAAGTTCCGTATGCTTTTGGTGGTGATGGCATCAGTGTGGCCTGTCCGCCGGAATGTCAGCAGGCGGTGGGGAATGCCTTGCTGGCGGTGCAGGAACTGGCCCGCCGTGATTTCGGGCTGGAATTGCGGATTGCCCTGATTCCAGTGCTGGCGGTGCGGGTGCAGGGAGCGGATGTTACCGTGGCACGTTATCAGCCATCGCCACATTTTGCCCAGGCTATGTTTCAGGGCGGTGGTCTGGCGCTGGCCGAGCAATGGCTGAAACAGCCGGATTTACCTGCTATCTACCGGATCAGTGAGCTTGCCTATCAGCCGTTAGCGGATTTCAGCGGTTACGAATGCCGCTGGCAAACAGTGCCCAGTCATCGTGATGAAACCCTGAGTTTGCTGGTGCAGCCGCTCAGTTCAGAACCTCAGGCACGGGGCGCTTTGTACCGCCAGGTGCTGGAGGTGCTGGAGTCCATTTGTGGCAGTGAGGCCGATTACCACCCACTGCAGGAACGCCAGCTCAAACTGGTATCAACCCCACGAGACATTGAAACCGAGGCGCGTATCCGGCTGCCCGACAGCAGCACCTGGCAACGCTGGTGTTATCGCTGGCAGGTTTTCCTGTTGTTATTGGCTGGGCGTTATCTGATGAAAACCGACCAGTCGGAAAATGGCTGGCGCGGGTATCGGCAACGTTTGCTGGCCAACAGCGATTTCCAGAAGTGTGATGATCAGTTACGGATGGTGATTGCGGTCGACCGCGAGCAGCGCGTGCGTTTACTCGAATGGTTACAGCAGCAACACAGTGCCGGTCGTCTGGTCTACGGTGTGCATGTCAGTGACGCGGCGCTGATGACCTGTCTGGTCACGGATTATGTGAACAACCATGTGCACTTTCTGGATGGTGACAAGGGGGGTTATGCGCTGGCGGCACAAGGTCTGAAGCAGCAGCTGGCGACTCTGGCGGCGGCCAGCGGTTGAGGATAACTGCCCGGCTGGCGGGCAGTGGCAGATCAGGAACGTCCGGGATGGTCGAAATCGGCGATCAGGTCACGCAGGCGCTGCTGTTGTTCCTGACGTGGCAACGGATGCTCAACATGGTCGGGCAGACCTTTTTCCATCGGCAGGTCGAGTGCTTCACCTGCCAGCAGGCGGCGCAGCAGGATGGCGTAGTTGCGTTCGTACACCGGGTAGGCCACTTCCTCGATATTGTTGGCGAGGAAAAACCAGTCACTGGCTTTACCGGCCAGATACACAATCGGATGGCTCCAGCGCTGCTCGCGTTTGGGGGTTGGTGCACGGCAGGCTTCCAGATAGGCATTCCAGCTGTCTGGCACACCCAGGCTTGATGCGAGATCACAACGCACAATGATTTCATGAACGTTGGGTAACCAGGTGCATTCTTTGACCGCCCGTTCGGCGGCTTTTAACAACACGTCGGCTGGGTATTCTGCCAGCAGATTCAGCCACAGGCGTTTGCCGGTCTTGACCGCTTCAAGATCGGGGAAGGCCTTGGTGAACTGGTTGTGATAGTTGTAGCGCAGCAACGCAAAGATCTGGTTGATGGCATCGCGTTGCTGTGGGCTCGGGCCCGTACCGGTTTCATAGTCGCGGCGCGGTTCGTTAACGCCCGGGGTATCACCAGTCGTTGTCGAGGAGCTGGTCGAGGGATGCCCCAGCGGTTGTGTCACCCGCTCGAGTAATTGCTTGTCCATCCTTTCCTCCTGAGGCAATCGGTCGGTTCAGTTGTTTGGCCCATTCCTGCTTCACATATTGCAGGAAGCGGCTGTTCCAGCTGTTGTGGGCCTGACCGGAATCCCGCCAGTACAACACAAATTCGGCCACCTTGCGGCGGGCAAATTCGGTATCAATGTGTGCCAGTGCCAGAATGTCGTAACAGTCCTGCGATGGCTGCCAGTTATTGGTGATGGGCAGTGGCAGGCTGGAGTGTTCCAGGCTTGAGCTGTAACGGGCCCATTGCTGGCGAATATGCTGGATAAACTTGGTATTCCAGGTTTTGACGGCATCACCTCGTTCGGCCCAGTAGAGTACAAACTCGGGAATGGCGTCTTCGATAAACAGGGTTTCGATACCGGAGCGTTGCAGGATGCTGATGGCATCGTCGCTCGGACGCCAGTCGCTGCTGATTGGCGTCGCTTCGTCAGCGGCAATCCGGAACGCGGTGCGTTCTTTTTCTTCATCCAGCTGGCGCTGCTGACGGCCGGCGTCATTCTGGGCGTAGGTCCACTGGGCTTTCACAAAGCGGAAAAAACGGGTGTTCCAGTCGTTGCGGTTGGCACCCTGTTCTTGCCCCTTGAGCTGAAACTCGTCGAGCTGGGCCCAGATAAAACTCAGCGGAATACCGTGCTGCTGCAGCCGCGTCAGGCAGTCCTGTGAGGGTTGCCACTGGCTGGAAATGGGCGCATGCCGATTACCGGCCGGATGAGCGGCTTGCGGCTGGGTAATGGCTGCCGCCGCTGGCGAGTAATAATCCCGTGCCGGAGCTGGTTGGTAACGCTGGTGGCTATTGGCTGGCTGCGGATTTTCAACCCGAGGCTGCGGCATGCTTTGCTGCACATCGAGATCCACCACCAGTTCCTGGCTTTCCGGATACATGGGGCTGTACAACGCCAGCAGACCCTTGTCGATCAGACTGGCGAGAATACGGCGAATACTGACGTCATCCCAGAAGGCCAGCTGCTGGCGCAGGAATTCCCTGCGCAGGAAAACCCGTGATTGTCCTTGCACCCGTGCGGCGTCGTGAATCACGGTCAGCAGCAGGGCGTCCTCGAGGCCAATGGTGGCGGCGAGGGTAACGGACAACGGAATCACGGTGTCGTTAAACAGCGGATGATGGCTCATTCGGGGTTCCGGCAAAACGTGGACAGGGTGCAGTCCGTAGCAGGACTGCCGGGGCTGGTGTCAAACCAGCGCCAGTCCAACATTCTAGCGCGTTTTGCCGGCGCTTTTTACCGTCTTGAGCGCTGACACCTCAGTGTAAAACCCGGGGTGTTGTGGATATCGCAGGTGTTGCCGCGGCTGCCACGTTGGGCAGGTAACGGTCGGCACCACTGAACTGTGCCATCCATTCGCCCAGTTGTGGACGTTGGGCGCCAATGCGGTACTGGTAATCCGGCCAGACACCAAGCAGGTGCTTGATCGCTGATTGCAGGGTTTGGCCAGGGCAGTTGGTCTGGCATTCGGCCAGATAACGGCAGCAGCGGTCGAGTTTTACCAGTGCCATTTCCGGACGTTTGAGGGCCAGATAACAATCGGCAAGGCCCAGCAATAACACCAGATGCGGACGCACGGCATCGGCATCAGGACGCTGGAACAGGTCGTTCAGACCTTGCTGGTAACAATAAATCGCCTGATCGTAACAGCCGCCTTGTTGCAGGCGCTGGCCGCGTTGCAGCCAGCTGCCGGGCAAGCAGCGAGGGTTTGTGGTGCCAAGGGTGTTCATACCGGGTCCGCCTGTTGGCCAATAGTGGGCAATGCGTACTGACAAATCTGGTAGAGCTCGTCTTCCAGTGTCAGTAGTCGCTCTTTATGGGGGGCAGAGTGGCTGATGCTTTGCAGCCCTTGCAGGGTATACAAAATCTGACGAACGCACAGTCTTCGCCATTCGATATTCACGAGTTCGTCGCCAATGGTGTCAATCAGGAGGCGAAACTGCTGATGGTAGACTTTGCGCTTCTGGCAATTGCAGAGGTTGGCAAAGCCGCTTTGTTCGAGTTGGCTCCAGCGCTGCAGCTGGTGTTTGGCGAGCGGCTGGTGGCCGTATCGCACGTTCTGACGCAGTTCCAGCAATTCCATAAATCGGTCAAATGCAGTTTCCGACGACATCACCAGCCTCCTGATCCGGAATGTTCCTGACAAATTTCAGGGTTGAAATGTATGTGATAATTATTATCATTTGAGAATAATTTCTTCAACCATCGATTACAGGGATACCGGATTGTTATGACAGATTTCACTTCTGCTCGGGTTGGCATCGTGTTTGGTACTGATACCGGCAATACAGAGGAAATGGCCAATCGGCTTGCAACCCTGTTTGAACAGCGTGGTGTGGTGGCGGATGTATTTAACGTGACTGATGCCACCGTGGCGGCGTTGGAGTCGTTTGATCTGCTGATTCTGGGGATTCCGACCTGGGATTTTGGTGGCATCCAGTGCGACTGGGAGGATTTTGACGAATCCCTGCGCCAAGCCAATCTCAGTGACACTGTGGTGGCCATGTACGGCCTGGGCGATCAGTTTGGTTACGGTGACTATTTTGTCGATGCTTTGGGCTGGCTCAACGAGCGCATTCTGGCCACCGGGGCTCAGGTGATTGGTGCCTGGTCGACCGAGGGATATGACTTCACCGCTTCGCGTGCCGCCAATGCCGATAAATCGCAATTCTGTGGGCTGGCGATTGATGATGACCAGCAGTTTGAACTCACCGATGACCGTCTGGCGCGCTGGGTTGAACAGCTGGTGGAAGAGTTCGAGACCGTTACAGCAGACGCCTGACGTTGGACTTCTACACTCCGAGCGATAACGTCTGTGGCGAATGTCCAATAGCCGGAACGCCCTGATCAGGTTCTGATACTGGCAGGGTCGTTCTGGCCAGCGTACTCTGTGTAGTGGAATTCGATTTTTCAGGAGTTGTCATGATCAAGGCTTATGCCGCACTGGCGCCCGGGGCGGAGCTGCGCTCGTTTGAATATAACCCCGGCGAGCTGGGACATGATCAGGTCGAGATTGCCGTTGAGTATTGCGGCGTCTGTCACAGTGATCTGAGCATGCTGGATAACCAGTGGGGGATGACCGCTTACCCGTTTGTGCCGGGCCATGAGGTGGCGGGGCGCATTTCGGAGGTGGGCAGCCATGTCACCGCCTTCAAGGTGGGTGACCGCGTTGGCCTTGGCTGGAACTCCGGTTACTGCAACCAGTGTGCCTGCTGTATGACCGGCGATCACAACCTCTGCAGTGATGCCGAAGGCACCATTGTTGGCCGTCATGGTGGGTTTGCCGATCACGTCCGCGCCCAGGCTACCAGCGTGGTGAAGCTGCCGGATGATCTGCCCATGGACGTTGCCGGGCCGCTGTTTTGTGGCGGTGTGACGGTCTTTAACCCGATTCTGCAATACAACCTGTCACCGACCTCGCGGGTGGCGGTGATCGGTATTGGTGGTCTCGGTCATCTGGCACTGCAATTCCTGCGTGCCTGGGGCTGTCATGTCACCGCGTTTACCTCCTCACCGGACAAACACGATGAGCTGTTGGCGCTGGGGGCGCATGCCACCCTCGATTCACGCAGCAAGGATGCCCTCAAGGCTGCCACCGGCAGTTTTGACCTGATCCTGTCGACCGTTAACGTCGGTCTGGAATGGAACCGTTATATCAACTGCCTGAAACCACGTGGCCGCCTGCATTTTGTGGGTGCCTTGATGGAGCCGGTGCAGGTGAATATTTTCAGCCTGATGGCGGCTCAGCGTTCGATTTCGTCGTCGCCGGTCGGCAGCCCGTCGACCATTGCTACCATGCTCGATTTTGCGGTGCGCCATAACATTCGGCCCCAGATCGAGCTGTTTGCCATGAAAGACGTCAACAAGGCGCTGGCGCATCTGCGTAACGGCAGCCCGCGTTATCGTATTGTGCTGAAACATGGTGAGCTGGAAGAGGCCAATGCTGATGTCTGAATGGATGCCACTGAAGAACGTCTCGCCGGACTGTTTTGCTTGCGGCCCGCATAACCACGAAGGTCTGAAAATGACCTTTGCCACCGACGGTGAACGTATTCGTGCCCGGGTGCAGATTCCGGAACATGTACGAGGCTGGAGTCGTCTGTCGCATGGTGGTGTCACCACCACGATTCTGGACGAGGCCATGGCCTGGGCCTGTATCTACTTCCGTGAGCAGTTTCCGCTGACCCGTGAAATCCGGGTACGCTTCAGCAAACCGGTGTTTATCGGCGACCAGCTGGAAGTGTTTTCGTGGGTAGGGGAAGAAAAAAGCAAACGCCAGCTGATGCTGCATGCCGAAATGCGCAACCTCAACGGTGATCTGATGGCCGCCGCTGAAGGGGATTTTGCGCCGTTTACCCCGGAGCAATTTGCCAAAATGGAGCTGGTGCCGTTGCCGGATTTGCAGGCGCTGGAAGCCATGTTCCATTCCGTCCAACCCTATCAGCGTCCGGCTACCTGAAGTCAGCCGAACAACCAGCTGTGCAAGAGCCTTCCCGGTACAAAGGCGAAGGCTCCGGCCGTTAATAAGCCGCCGATATACAGCCCTGTCAGATAACGCTGGTGGCGTTCGAGGTTGCTCACTCATCTGGCCAGAGGTCAGTATTTCATATCCCATCCCCTGCTCACTGCTGTGAGTCGTGTAGTTTTTACGACAAACCTCATCCTGTTTGTCGTAAGAACGCCAGTCAGTGGCTGTCAAAGATGATATTGGGTACCCAGGTGCTTGATTCTAAATGAAAATAATTCGGTCTCCCGGATACAGGTATGGTCTGCTGCTTGCAGAATCCAAAGGATATTCCCATGCTGCTTCAGGAGTTAGCCATGAATACCTGTTTATCAATTGAATCGGTTGCTGAGTTGGCAGCGTCGCCATTGGCATTGAAGGTTGCCTTTGCCTCACAGGAAGGGGACATTGTTGATCAGCATTTTGGTTCTGCTCAGGCTTTCTATCTGTATCTTGTCAGCGTTGGGCATGCCGAACTGGTGGCGGTACAGCAGTTTGAGTATGGCAAGAAGGATGGTAACGAAGACAAGCTCAAACCGCGCCTTGCCTGGCTCCGTGGTGCTGATCTGCTGTATTGTGGCTCTATTGGTGGTTCAGCAACTCGACAGTTGTTATCTCTGGGAGTGACGCCAAGACAGGTCAGCGAAGGACCCGAGATCGAAGAATTAACCACCGCATTACAGCAGCAATTAGAGGGAGAACCCGAACCCTGGTTGCAGCGGCTGTTACGAGAACGCCAGCGTCAGACCAATCGTTTTGATGCGATGGAGTCTGACGACTGGCAAGAGTAAAGGGGGCATCTATTTAATCCGGTGCCCGCTCTGGGCTTCCGGATGATTACGAATCACGCAGCCAGTTTGCAGGCCTGACGGGTCAAGTCAAAAACTGGCGGCACAGAGTCGGAATCATCCAGTAGCCCCGAAGGACGTGGGTTGCCGCCGATCATCGCTGCGTTAGAGAACCTGCACGGCCCGACTTTAAAAGGACCCGGCCCGGTTGGTTCATCATTTCACTGCGTTCTCCACACTGCTCTGAGAACCGGCAACACTCGCGCACGACTGCATGGCGAAGCAGGAATCAGAGCCGAGAGTTGTGCAGGATTAAATAGATATCTCCTAAAGGCTTTTAGAATAGACGGCTGATCCAGCTATCGCGACGCTGTAGGCGCATTTTTAATTTGCCTTCAGCGTCAGAATGCAGCACATCAAAAAACTGGCGCACAAAATCACTGCTGCCTTTTTTCTCTATAACCTTTTCATCATTTTTTCCGAAGGTACTGCTCCAGAGCACTTTGGGGCTCCAGTCAAGTTCAGTACTACCGACCGGTACTTGCATACCAGTTGATTTGCGGAAGAACTCCAGTGACAGGGAAATTTGCGGTTTGAACGGTGAATTTCCCGTTTTGATTCGGCTACTGGAGGTCCAACGACCATCGCGGTAAATCGTCAAAACGGTTTCCAGATGGGTTGCACCACGAATACGAAAGGTTTCAAAGTGAAATTCTTTCTTCGAGGTTTCAGCGGTAAACGACAGTTTCTGTTGATTGCCAAGCTCTGTTTCCAGAGCTTCATCCATTGACTGCATGTCGGTAAAGGCTGTCCTGTTTTCCATGTTTCGTCCGGGATAATGTGCTGCAATGTCAATAGCAGCCGGTTGCTCCTGTAAACGCCCACTATGTGCCAGCCTTAATGAGAACTGACTCATTGTTGGGAGACGGCATGGTAACCCATCCTACAATTAGACGTTAATGCCGTGTGTCAGGAATTGCCAAGAGAGAATCTGGTCGATGGAACATTGAATAGGACAAAACGTGCCAAACAGGAAAATATTTAGATATAGCATGAGGCAAGCAATAAGCATCCGCTCACCAAGGGCACTCTGAATAACGATTCACAGCACTGTGCGAGCGTTGCAGGACGAGTGAGCAAGGCGAAAGAAGCAGCGTCTGTCCGGCCGAGTCCTTTTGACTGCTCAAATGCGCTGTAGTCCGCGCCCTTCGGGGCTTGGGGTATGGCGATGACTCGGTGTCGCCGGTTTTTGACACAGCCCGCTATGCCATCAAACCGGCTTCTGTCCTGATAAGCCAGAGCGGCTCCTGGTTATTCAGAGGAGCCCTTGTCGTAAATAATGGTTATTTGTTGGATGCAATTAGTCAGATTGTCAGTCGACGAGTGGATCAGTCACGGCTGCTCATGATCAGGTTGGCCGGATCAAAGAAGCCAACACCACTTTCAACACTGCCTGGTTGTGGGCCATTGAAAATATGCGGCTTGATCTTGCCGACCACGTGCATTTCACAGGGTTTGCAGTCGAACTTCAGGGTTAACACCTCATCACCGTGAACCAGCTGCATATCGCTGACCTTGGTGATCACACCGGTAACACCTTTGGCCTGTTTCGGGCACAGATTGAACGAAAAACGCAGGCAGTGTTTGGTGATCATCACCGGAACATCACCGGTTTCTTCATGCGCTTCAAATGCTGCTTCGATCAGCTGCACACCAAAACGCTTGTAAAACTCGCGCGCTTTTTCGTTGTAAACGTTATCGAGGAACGACAGCTGGGTATCCGGGTAAACCGGTGCCGGGTCGCTGACCGCTTTGCGGAAACCACGTGGGTAGGCCGCAATACGGGCTGCTGTTAACTGTTCGATCAGATCACGACGCAGGGTCTTGAGCAGCGAACCCGGAACAAACCAGGCGTCACCCGCAATATTGACCTGCTCGGCGTGGTAAATGGTGTTACCAAGCTGGGCAAAGGTATCCTGCAACTGTTGCAGGGATTTTTCAGTGTTCTTGGCGGCTTCAAATGGGCCGGGCAGGGAGGCGCTGACGCTGCTGCCATCTTCACTGGTAACGGTTGCCGTCAGCTGCTCCTGACGGGAGTCGATCTGCCAGTTCACCAGCACCCGACGTTCGGCCGAAGTTTTCAGCAGTGCCTGCTGCCAGTTGTGGTCGAGGTTACGGTTCAGTACCAGCGGCAGGCGCAATTTGTTGAGGTCGGCCGGCATTTCATTCGGCACTACGCGGTATTGCCAGACGTGTTTGCCGTCGTAGTCAAAGTCACACAGCGGGTAGACGTTGTTGACGCGGAAGCCCACCACTTCGCGTTTCACCAGCACGTTGAGGCCATCACCGTTGGTCAGCTGGGTATCGGTCTGGACGGTGAGATCCTGTTTGCCGACGCCAATCAGTTCCCCCACAGGCAAGCCTACAAACTTCGGAGAGTCGAACGCGCCGATGTCGATCTGGCGGTTGGTCACGAAGTAGTCGGTGCTACCGCGATGGAAGGTTTTTTCCGGGTTCGGGGCAAAGAAATGCTCTGTGTAACCACTGGAGGCACGTGCCAGTTCCGGACGTTCGGTGAGGATTTCGTCCAGCAGCTTGCGATAGTGGGCGGTGATGTTCTTGACGTAACTGACGTCCTTGTAGCGACCTTCAATCTTGAAGGAGCGGACACCGGCATCGACCAGCGCATGGAGGTTATCGGTCTGGTTATTGTCTTTCATCGACAGCAGGTGCTTGTCGTAGGCCACCACACGACCCTTGTCGTCTTTCAGGGTGTACGGCAGACGGCAGGCCTGGGAGCAATCTCCACGGTTGGCACTGCGGCCGGTCTGGGCGTGGGAGATATTGCACTGGCCCGAGAAGGCCACACACAGAGCGCCGTGAATAAAGAACTCAACCGCTGCATCCACGTTATCGGCGATGGTACGGATTTCCTGCAGATTCAGTTCGCGCGCCAGCACAATCTGGGAGAAACCGGCCTGCGACAGGAATTTGGCCTTGTCGAGGCGGCGGATATCACACTGGGTACTGGCGTGTAATTCGATGGGGGGAATGTCCATTTCCAGCACGCCCATGTCCTGCACGATCAGGGCATCCACACCGGCGTTGTACAGCTCGTGAATCAGAGCACGGGCCGGTTCCACTTCATCGTCGTGGAGGATGGTGTTGAGGGTGACAAACACCTTCGCATGAAACAGACGCGCAAACTCAACCAGTCCGGCAATGTCAGCGACCGAGTTGGCGGCGTTATGACGCGCGCCAAAGCTGGGACCGCCGATATAAACCGCGTCAGCGCCGTGGAGGATTGCCTCTTTGGCGATGCTGACATCGCGGGCGGGGCTTAACAGTTCGAGCTGGTGTTTTTTGAGCATGGTGACTACTGCGAATTGACGTGCGGGGAAGGGGGTATAACAAATACCGGACTGCAAAAGCAACGGGGCCCTTGCCTGAACAGACAAGGGCCCCGCAGGCATGCCTGCATTACACCAGGCTGTTTACAGCTTCAACCACGGCTTCGACAGTGATGCCGAATTCCTTGAACAGGGCGCCGGCTGGGGCGGATTCACCGAATGTGTCCATACCAATGATCTTGCCGTTCAGGCCAACAAACTTGTACCAGTAGTCCTTGTGCAGGGCTTCAACCGCAACACGGGCTGATACGGCGGCTGGCAGTACTGACTCGATGTAGGCGGCGTCCTGCTTGCAGAACAGCTCGGCACACGGCATGGAAACCACGCGCACTTTCTTGCCTGCCAGCTGTTCGGCAGCGGCAGTTGCCAGTTCTACTTCAGAACCGGTGGCAATGATGATGGCTTCCGGGGTGCCGTCACAGTCTTTCAGCACGTAACCACCCTTGGCAATCGCAGCAACCTGCTCGGCAGAGCGGTCCTGATGCTTCAGGTTTTGACGGGAGAAGATCAGTGCGCTTGGGCCGCTGGTGCGTTCAATCGCAGACTTCCAGGCCGTTGCGGATTCCACGGTGTCACATGGACGCCAGGTTTCCAGGTTTGGAGTGTTGCGCAGGTTGGCAACCTGTTCCACTGGTTGGTGAGTCGGGCCGTCTTCGCCCAGACCGATGGAGTCGTGGGTGTAAACGAAGATGGAGCGCTGTTTCATCAGGGCCGCCATACGTACGGCGTTACGGGCGTATTCCATGAACATCAGGAACGTCGCGCCGTAAGGGATAAAGCCTTTGTGCAGGGCGATACCGTTCATGATGGCGCTCATACCGAACTCACGCACACCGTAGAACAGGTAGTTACCAGTGGCATCGTGTTCGCTCACACCCTTGCAGCCTTTCCACAGGGTCAGGTTGGAGCCTGCCAGGTCAGCAGAACCGCCGAGGAATTCTGGCAGCAGAGGGCCAAAAGCGTTCAGGCTGTTCTGGGAAGCTTTACGGGAAGCAACCACTTCACCCTTGGCCTGACATTCGGCGATGTAAGCAGCGGCTTTTTCGCTGAAGTCAGCTGGCAGTTCGCCTTTTACGCGACGTTCGAATTCAACCGCCAGTTCCGGGTAAGCCGCAGCGTAGGCGGCAAACTTGTCAGCCCAGGCTTGTTCAGCGGCAGCGCCTTTGGTCTTGGCATCCCAACCGGCGTAGACGTCAGCAGGAACTTCGAATGGGCCATGGTTCCAGTTCAGAGCCTGACGGGTCAGGGCGATTTCGTCGTCACCCAGTGGCGCGCCGTGGCACTCTTCCTTGCCCTGTTTGTTTGGAGAACCGAAGCCGATGATGGTTTTGCAGCAGATCAGGGTTGGCTGTTCGCTGTTGGCGCGAGCGGTTTCGATGGCCTGTTTGATTTCCACAGGATCGTGACCGTTAACGCGAGGAATTACCTGCCAGCCGTAAGATTCAAAACGTTTTACGGTGTCATCGGTGAACCAGCCTTCCACTTCGCCGTCGATGGAGATGCCGTTGTCATCGTAGAAGGCAATCAGTTTGCCCAGACCCAGAGTACCGGCCAGAGAGCAGGCTTCATGGGAAATACCTTCCATCATGCAGCCGTCACCCAGGAATACGTAGGTGTAGTGGTCAACGATGTCGTGACCGTCGCGGTTGAACTGGCCAGCCAGTACTTTTTCCGCAATCGCCATACCCACGCCGTTGGCAATACCCTGACCCAGTGGGCCAGTGGTGGTTTCGATGCCAGGGGCATAACCGTACTCAGGGTGTCCCGGAGTTTTGGAGTGCAGCTGTCGGAAGTTTTTCAGGTCGTCGATAGACAGCTCGTAACCGCTCAGGTGCAGCAGGCTGTAGATCAGCATGGAGCCATGGCCGTTAGACAGGATGAAACGGTCACGATCAGCCCACAGCGGGTTGGTCGGATTGTGTTTCAGGTAATCGTTCCAGAGCACTTCGGCAATGTCTGCCATGCCCATTGGGGCACCTGGGTGGCCTGATTTGGCTTTCTGCACGGCGTCCATGCTCAGTGCGCGGATGGCATTGGCCAGTTCGGAACGAGAGGTCATGTTGCGACTCCTGGATGAGGGAATTCGGCTGAGCAGCGCGGATTACGGTTCAGCGTTTATAAAGGGGCGGCATTTTCGCTCAGCAAGCCTGCTGCGGCAATGATCATTATCGCCAGCACTACAGATTTTAGTCCTATCTGTCGGGTAGAGCAGGATTGCTTCAACTAACGGTTAACGACAGCTCTTCTATACTCAATCAAGTCCTCGTTTGGAGTCTGATGAGCATGGTTGCATCGATATCGGTCGTGCAGGTGTTGTGATCACGTTTATGAACAGTTCAGAAGATGCGGATTACCAAAGCCTGCTGCGCCGTTATGAGCGTGAAAAACTCGCACGTCTGCACGCTGAGGCAATACTCGAGCAAAAAAGTGCCGAGCTGTTTGAGCGTAATCAGGAGTTGTCGCGTCTGACCTGCGAGCTGGAACTGCAAGTACAAGAGCGCACTCGGGCTCTGGCTGAAACTCGCGACCAGGCCTTGCAAGCGGCGCGGGCCAAATCCGATTTTATTGCCAATATGAGCCATGAGATCCGTACGCCGCTGAATGGCGTATTGGGGATCCTCAGTATGTTAGCCGGAACACCGCTGAGTGATGCCCAGCAGCGGCTGGTCAACACTGCCTCCGAGTCAGGTCATCATCTGCTGGGGATCATCAACGACATCCTTGACTTCAGTAAAATTGAATCCGGCAAAATGCAGCTGGATGACAGTCCTGTCGACTTGCCCGACCTGTTACAACAAGGTATCACCAGTTTGCAGGTGGTTGCCCGCAACAAGCGCTTGCAGCTGGTGCTGCAGATTGAGCCTGAATTCCCATCGTTGATTCGCGGTGATGCTCTGCGGTTGCGCCAGATTTTGCTTAACTTGCTGTCCAACGCGATCAAGTTCACACCATCCGGACGGGTGCTGGTGCGCCTGCGGCGTGATGGGCACTTCTGGGAGCTGGAGGTCGAGGATTCCGGTATTGGCATGTCAGCGCAGCAATGCGAGCAGATCTTTAGTGCTTTTGATCAGGGCGACAGTTCTATCACCCGGCGTTTTGGTGGTACCGGGCTGGGGTTGACCATTACCCAGCGTCTGACCCTGTTGATGAAAGGGGAGCTGACCGTTACCAGCCATCCTGATCATGGTTCCTGTTTCCGGGTGCGTTTGCCTCTGTGGATTGTTGATGCCGAACAGGCCCGGAAAGCCAGTACCATCGAAGCCGAGAATGTCCGATTTGACGGTGAGGCGGTATTACTGGTTGAAGATAACGAGGTTAACCAGCTGATTGCCCGCCATTTGCTGGAAAAACTGAATCTGAATGTGACCTGTGCCCGTAATGGTGAAGAAGCCCTGGCTGCCGTTGTTGAGCGTCCATTCGCCTGTATTCTGATGGACCTGCAAATGCCGGTGATGGATGGTCTTGAAGCAACCCGTCGTATTCGTGCCATGGAGGGGGAGGTTGCTTCAACCCCGATTATTGCCATGACCGCTCACGCCTCTGAAGAACACCGCCTGGAAAGTATCGAAAATGGCATGAATGAACATCTCACCAAACCCATAATTGTGAAGCATCTTCAGGCTACACTCGCCCGGTTTATTCACGTTCCAGTTGCGTTGGTTAATGCCTCTGAGCCTGAACTGGTATCGTCATATCTGGTGATGGACGAAGAGAGGGCTCTTGCTCGTCTGGGCGGTAATCGCCTGTTATTTGCGGAGTTGCTGGGCACTTTTGTGCGTGAGCATGAGCAGGATTCCCGTCGCATAGTGGTGGCTTTGGAACGAGGAGATCGCCATTCAGCAATGGTACGACTGCATTCGCTAGCGGGCAGTGCGGCTAATATCGGTGCTGCAGCTTTGGCCCGTTGTGCCCTGTTACTCGAGAACCGCCTGGCGGCAACTCCCTTTATGGCACCGGAAGATATTAACAGCCATCTGGAGCCCGCCTGGCAAGAGCTTATGGCAGCTATCCAGAGTGCTGATGGCACTCTGTTATTGGCACCAGGGGCTCGGGTCTCATATGACTGTCGTCAGGAGCTGTTGACAAGTCCTGAGATTGAACCTCCCGATTTCGATCGGGCGCGGCAAGATTGCGAGCGAATGCAAATCTGGTTGCACGAAGATCTGGTGCAGGTTGATGAGATCCTGGGTCAATTGCTGTTACAACCCCTGCCACCTTGTTTGCTTGATGGTTTATCGCAGCTGCATCAGCTGCTGAACCAGTTCTGTATTGAAGATGCCGAGTCTTTGCTGGAGCAGATCACGGCCAATCTACGTGAGGCCTCAAATCATGACTGACCGTGCCAAAGTATTGATTATTGATGATTCTCCTAATGAAATCCGCATTCTCATGGAAGTGTTGCGAGATGAGTTTGCTGTATTGGGGGCGACCTCCGGGGAACAGGCTATGGCGCTATTGCAAAAGAGTCGGCCTGATCTGGTGTTGCTGGATGCGGTGATGGAGCCGATGGATGGTTACGAGCTCTGTGCTCGGATCCAGAGTCTGGTTCCCGGTTTGCCAGTAATTTTTGTTTCTGTAAATGCCCGAACAGAAGAGATTCTCAAGGGTTACGATGCTGGTGGGCAGGACTATGTTACCAAACCCATCGAACCTGACCTGCTGCGCAAACGGGTGCGTTTCTGTTTGCAGCAGGCTCGCGAGCTGGCGCAGCTGCAAAGCGAAAAGCAGGAAGTCTCCAGTATGGCGATGGCTGCACTTGGCAGTGCAGCAGACATCGGCATTGTTCTGAATTTTGTGCGCGAAGGCATCAAGCTGGGCAGTCAGGCCCTGCTGGTACACAAGATCACTCGTACATTGGCGGACTATGGGCTGGCGGGGTTGGCGCAGGTACGTTCGGGGGATCAGTTCTGGAATGCGTCGACCAATGGTCAGGTCGGAGCGCTGGAGGCCGAGGTGTTGCGTCGCTCACGCTTTATGGACCGCCGCCTGTTTGCCCAAGGCAAACGTCTGATCATCAATTATGACTTTGTGACCCTGCTGATCAAAAACCACCCCAGTGATAACCCCAAACGGGCGGGGGAGTTGTGTGATTACCTGACGATTCTGGGGGAAAACGCCAACGATCTGATCCAGAAAATCCGCGATGACCTTTCCGTATCGGAACAGCGTGTGTGTCTGGTGCTGGATGCCCTGCGTGACTCCCAGAATGCACTGGCCGGAATTCAGGCATTCCAGAAGCAATACAAATCCGACAGCATGTTGCTGATGAATCAGCTGAGTCTGGAAGTAGAGGAAGAGTTTGTGCGGCTTGATCTCACCGAACAGCAGGAGCAGGCCATCAGCGCCATTATCCAGCGCAAACTCAACGAGGCACTGGAAATGGCCCAGGGCGGATTACAGCTGGATGAGCAGTTACAGCGGGTGACCGACAGTCTGGGCGAGCTGACCCGTTCGTTCTGAGCGGGCCAGTTGCAAGAATCATCTGTAAGAACCAGCTGTAAGAATCACTTGTAAGAAAAAGGACTGGTCCGGGAGCTACGGTGGCGAGAGCGGATTAACCGCGTGCCAGTTCGTACACACACATATTGACGGCCGATGCCAGATTCAGCGACTCAATCGCACCGCAGCCCGCGATGGTATAAGGCGTTGCTTGCATAGCTGCCAGAGCCTCCCGTGGTACTCCGCGCGCTTCGTTACCAAACACAAAACAGTCGTGCGACGACTGACCCGCGTTGGCTAATGGCGCTCCCTGCATATCCAGCGTGGCGATGCGTTCAAATCGCTGTGACAGGCTGTCGAGTTCTACATCCAGCTCGATAGGCACATGGAAAATCGCACCCATACTGCTGCGAATGACTTTCGGATTAAACGGATCAACACTGCCCGGACTTAACAGGCAGCGCCAACCGCCAAACCAGGCGAGGGTACGCAGGATAGTGCCGAGGTTGCCAGGGTCCTGTACTTCGTGCAGATACAGACAACGTTCCTGCCCTCCGCGACTGGCCAGCAGGGCATCCATCGGCACAATTGCCACCATTCCCTGCGGCGATTTGGTGTCGGAAATCTGCGCCATCTGGCGCTCACCAATCACGGTTTTGCGGAAACGGCTGTTCCAGTCAGCATGGCTTTCCGTCACAAACAGCTGACAGCCTTCGATGGTGGTTTTTTCCAGTTCCAGCAGCAGATGTTCACCTTCCACCAGGCAATAACCCAGTTCGGAACGGTATTTTTTCTGGTGCAGTTTTTTGACCTGATCAACTTTCATAAACAACCACGAACGGCAGGGGCCCGCAGGATACGGGCCGTGGAAAATGGGCGGCAGTGTAGCACAGGCGCCGCCACGAACGTTCAGGCCAGATGCTGGCGGAAGAAAGCGAGGGTTCGGCTCCAGGCGAGATCTGCCTGCTGTTCGTTATAACGGGGAGTCGAGTTGTTGTGGAACCCGTGCTGGGTGCCGGGATACTGGAACATCTCGAATGATTTGCCTGCGGCGGTCAGGGCCTTTTCGTACTCGTCTTTCATGGCGTTGATGCGCGGGTCGTCCTCGGCGTATTGAATCAGCAGCGGTGCCTGAATATTCGGCACATCGACGGTTTCCGCAGACTTGCCATAAAACGGTACTCCAGCCTGTAAATCCTTGCCCAGAACCACCGCCAACTGGTTCACCACACCGCCGCCAAAGCAGAAACCGGTAGCTCCGAGTTTGCCGTTGGAAAGCGGGTGTTGTTTAACATAACGGGCGCTGTTGAGGAGATCAGCAAACAGCTTGTTCTGATCCAGACTGGCTTGCAGCACCTTGCCGTCTTCATCATTGCCAGGATAACCGCCCGCCGGGAACAGACCGTCCGGTGCCAGGGCGAGAAAGCCTTCGACGGCCAGACGGCGCGCTACGTCTTCGATATACGGGTTCAGACCACGGTTTTCGTGAATCACCACCACTGCCGGAAATGGCCCGTCACCTTTGGGTTTGACCAGATAACCGCGCATACGGCCAGAGTTGCCAGCGGGCGAGTCGTACTCGATGTAATTGGCGTGGATGCGTTCATCGGTGAAGGAAATCACCGCCGCTTCGGCATAGTGAGGTAACAACGCCTGTGCCATGACGAGGGCTGATCCGCCAATCACCACCAGACGGCTGGCGCGCGACAGGAACTCGCGGCGACTCATGGTGGAATGACAGAACTCGTCGTACAGCTCATACACTTGCGGATCAATCGGAATCTGGCTCATGTCGGAACATCCTTTGCTCGGTTATGGCAGTGCCCCACACAGGGCCTGAATAGAAAAGGATAGATCGGTGAGGCGTTGGTTCAGTCACGGCTGATTGAAGTTTTTGATCAGACGGGTGATGTCTGGCTATCAGTGACGGTGTTTTCGGTGATGGGGTTTTTGGTAACAGGGTTTTTAGTGACGGGGGCAGAGACGGGATTTGAAGTTGTGCCCAATAAAAACGCCACGGTAACCGCAAGGTTAACCGTGGCGTTGTTGACTCAACGTTCGCCCGATCAGAACGGCACGTCGTTATCGTAGTCCGGCATCATCTGGGAGAACGGGCTGTTGCCATATTCATCCTGACCGCCAGCCTTGTTGCCCGCACCGGCAAGTTCCACGCGCCATGCCTGCAGACTGGTGAAACATTTTTCCGGCTTGCCCGGAGAGTTCCACAGACGGCCATTCAGGTTGAATGACACCACCACTTCGTCACCCTGACGGTACTGATCCATCAGTGCGCATTTATCCTTGATGGCTTCCAGTGCCACGTAATTCGGGTAGGACGGGTTTTCGCCTTCACCGGTCAGCTTGATCACAAACTCACGCTTGGTAAAACCGTTCTGACCAAAGGTCTGGGTTGGGCCAATGGAGTGGATCTCTCCCTGGACTTCGAAACTCTTGGACATAAATATCACCTGGAAAAAGAGGGCCGCATCATAACATTGATGGCAGCCGGTCACTTACTGGAATGCACCGCGGACTGTGATCAGCGCACGGGTGGCCAGATACAACACCAGACCATTCAGAACATGCCAGACAAAATGGGTACCCAGCGGCCAGATTTCACACCACTGGTTATCCAGTGTGCGGAAGAACAACGACACACAGAACACGGCAAACGCCCCCAGCAACAACCAGCGTTCACAACTCTGGCGGCGGGCATGGTCAAGCCCCAATAACAGCACGGAAGCAATGGCCGGTGCATACATCATGGAACCGTTTAACCAGTCGGGTACCAGCCCGGAAGCATAGTTGGCGGCCATAAACAGCATCATCAAACCGCTACTGACCAGAGCCCCCAAACCGGCCAGACGGCGCAGATAGGTCCAGAGCAGGCTGATCTGGAAGATCAGGATCGGAATCACGTCCATCCACATTGCCCACGGAGTTGCGAAGGTATGGTAGAGGCCGCTGCCGACACCAATGCTGGCGACCAGCACAATCAGCCACCGCAGCGACAGCGGACGTCGCTGCGGATACTGTTGCTGCAGCAAACGCCATAACAGCAGGGCGGCGAGGATAAACACCAGATTGGTAAGCGCGTTAACAGGTTCGGCCCACAGGCCGGGCCCAAGTCGTTCGCAGTATTCGTCGAGCATAAAACGTTCCTGTTGGAGTCATTTGGGGATCTTGGTAACGATGATTGGCAAGTCTGTAAGCTTTGACGGGCAATAGCCAGTTCACTCCAATGTTGAACATTCTTTAATCAATCGTAAGTTACAAAAAGCTGCCTTCTGGCGCTTGTAAAGTTGAACGTCAGTTTGTAATTATCTTTTCAATACTGTTTTAACAAAGTAACGATGACATGGATGCCATTGTTGGATATCTTGACCGGATTCTCGATGCCTTGCCTGAGCAGATTGTTGTCATCGAAAACGATGGCCGCATCCTGTACGTCAACAGTAGCTGGCAAAACTTTGGCCGCGACAATCATGGTGCCGAAACCAACTGGCTAAGGTTAATTATCTCGATGAGTGTGATAAAGCCGTGCAGTCCGGCGATCCCATGGCGTATGAGGTAATTCAGGGAATACAGAATGTGCTGCGCGGCACTATTCCGGAATTCCAGATCGATTACCCTTGTCACAACCCTCACCAGCAACGCTGGTTCACCATGCGGGCAACCGCCTTTGAAATGGCCAACCAGTCTTTTTTCCTGGTCGTTCATCGTGATGTTACCCAGCGTAAACTGGCCGAACAGGAAGTGCTCAAACTCGCCACCATCGACCCACTGACCCAGGTTGGCAATCGTCGCGCCTTTGATGAGTTCCTGCAGCGGGAATGGCGTCGTTGTCAGCGTACCGGTGACCCCTTGTGCCTGATGTTGGTGGATATCGATCATTTCAAACCGGTTAACGACAACTTTGGCCATATCGCCGGTGATCAGAGTTTGTTGAAAGTCGCCCGATTGCTTGGCAGTTATACCGGTCGTTCCGGTGATTTGTGCGCGCGGATTGGCGGCGATGAGTTTGCAGTGATCTGGGGCAGTATGACGTTGGCGCAAGCCGAGATTATGGTGCAAAACCTGTTGCAGAAGGTCAGTGGTATCCGGGTATCCGGCGTAGTACCGCCGGATGCCTTGCAGATATCCATCAGCGTGGGGTTGGCCGAGGTTCGTCCATCCGAGCTGAACAGTGTTGAAGAACTGCAAGCCTTTGTGGACGACCAGCTCTACATGGCCAAAAAGCAGGGGCGTGGGCAAGCGGTGTGCGCTCGTTTTACTCCGAAAGAGGCCCAGACCCTGCGGGCCAAAAGTATGTCCTGATCAGCTGTCCTGACTATCCGATTTTTTGCGGGCTGCTGCCCACGGATCAATCTTGCCATCCGCGGTGTACTGCGGATTTTTCACTTCACGCTCAGCGTGTGATTCCCAGGGTTTACGATCTCCGCCACGGGATGACGAATCACGGGAAGATTCCTTGCGAGGCGCCTTGCTTGGCCAGCCATTGGCAGCCCGGCCATTGTCACCTTCAGACTCATTACGATCAGAGCGCGCATAACGGCTGTCATCACGGTTGCTAGTACTGCTGCGGCCATAACCGTTGCCATCACGGCTGCTGTTGTTATCCCGGTTGCTGCTGCGACCATAACCATTGCCATCACGGCTGTTACGACTGCCCTGACGATCACCAAAACCACGGCCCTGACCCGGACGTTTGTTATGGGACGCGGCCTTGCGTTCGCGTTTTTCCTGCTCTTCCGCGGCCTCTTCCAGGGTCAACACCTGCGGCTCTCGCGGTTGGTGATGCGCCGGCACGATGCGATCACGCGGCGGCAGTTTAAACTGCTCGGACGACGGATTTGGCAGGTTCTTGAAACGGTACAGGTAAAACACCTCCACCTTCTCCCGCGCCCAATCGGTCTTCTTCAGAAACTTCACACTGGCATCAATGGTCGGGTTGGTCTTGAAGCAGTTGATATTCAGATAGGCAAACAGGATCTGGAAACCGTAATGACTCACCAGCTCCTCCAGCATCTGCTTGAGGCCAACCCCGTGCAGCGGGTTGTTCTTGTAGTTGATATCGGAAACGTCGGTCATGAGGTGCCTGGCATGTTTTTGCTAATAGATCAGACAGTGTACGCAGTTGCGGCGCGTACGTCGCTGTAATCTCAATCATTGTGCTCAGGATGCAGCGGCTAGCACGCGCCCGGCGGCATTCAGATCAGCTGATCAGGGAAAGGACTCTATGGTTGGTTACTACCGCAATGGACAGCTTGGAGGCTGCTGGTTTTTCACCCATGTACTGCATCATCGCCACGGCAATGACCTGCTGGTTCGGCATATCGGGCAACTGCGTGAAGCGGTTCGTGATGTCCGCCGGAAACACCCGTTTCAAATTCATGGCTGGGTAGTGTTGCCGGATCACTTTCATTGCCTGATCAGCCTGCCAGAAGGCGATAGCGATTATCCGCTGCGCTGGCGGCTGATTAAAAGCCGGTTTTCCAATACACCATCGTAATTCCAGGGCGCTCACAACCATATTTCTTCGAGGCTGATAATATGACTTCAAGACAACTGGCATTGGTGTAAATGGGTTTCGTTCAGCACTGTTTTTAAAGGTATTTTTTACGAATGGATCTTTCTGCTCGTTACAAGTATTACCAGACGATTCGACGGGGCTGCTATCAGAATGTTCTGGCTAGTGCAGAATTTGGTTGGCTGAGAGATGCTGGGATTGTTTTGGAAATTGCCAGTAAAGGTTGCATTCAGAAGGTGGTGAAGTCTTGGGAATCGGACATCAACTGGGAAGCGGTTCTAAGGTCTAGCAATGATTATCAGCCCAGAAATTTTGATGTATCTGCCTATTTGGGAACAGAGCTGGTTGGCCTTGCTGTTGGGAGAGTCTCTAAAGGCAAGAATATAGTCAGAATTGACAAATTGGAGCGAAAAAAGTCCTGTCGGGAACTGGAGGGGATCTTTGCACTGCTGGTTATTCAGATTGCTTCTGATTATGCGGTCAGACTCGGTGCCTCATCCGTGAGGATCACGGAACCACGTGCCGAGCTGGTGGACTATCTTGAAAGGCACGGGATCGGGATTTTCCGCAAAGGAGGGCCAAACTATCCCTATGATCATGTAAACGTTGCCGTTAATGGCGAGTGATGGCAAGACGATGACTGATTTGATAGCATTACGTTGTATAAAATTTGTTCGGGGAACTGGCATGAGCGCTCTTGCTTTTACAAACTATGAACCTCTTGAGGTTAAAGACGCCAAAGGTCACTCGGTTGTTCAGGCTGTGACTGTTACTGATGAGCAAGTATTGAAGTCAGTCAGGGCCATCGGTGGAAATACAAAGCGTGTTCGTAGCACAAGAGTTGCCAGATTGATCGCTGAGGCGCTGAGGTCTGGCGACAAGTGCCCTGATTGAAAGGATGCGTTTAAGATTCGTCCAGAATAGCTGAGGCCCGGTAATTTTACCGGGCCTTTTCGTTTTACATCACCCGCATACCCGGTTGTGCACCGTCGTTCGGTTCCAGCAGGTAGATCTCGGAGCCACCAGGACCGGCGGCCAGTACCATACCTTCAGACATACCGAATTTCATCTTACGGGGTGCCAGGTTGGCGACCATGATGGTCAGTCGGCCTTCGAGGTCTTCCGGTTTGTAGGCGGCCTTGATGCCAGAGAAGACGTTACGGGTTTCGCCGTTGCCGATATCCAGCGTCAGTTGCAGCAGTTTTTCGGCGCCTTCGACGTGGTCGGCTTTGACAATACGGGCGACGAGCAGGTCGACCTTGGCAAAGTCCGGGAATTCGATGGTGTCGGCGATCACTTCAGTGCCGTCTTCACGCAACTCTTTTCCTGGTTGGCTCGCGCCGGGGCCCTTGTTCTTGTCGGCTTTGCTGGCAGCCGCTTCCGGAGCCGGGTAGGGTGTATTAGCTGAACGCCGCCCGGCGGAACGCGTAATACACCCTGTTGGGAAAGGAGCCTTGTGTCTGGTTATCATCGTATCCTGCAGCCGGGCGGTTGCTGGTTTTTCACCCACGTACTGCATCATCGCCACGGCAATGACCTGCTGATTCGGCATATCGAACAACTGCGTGAAGTGGTTCGTGACGTGCGGTTAAAGCACCCGTTTCAAATTCATGGCTGGGTGGTGCTTCCGGATCACTTTCATTGCCTGATCAGCCTGCCGCAAGGCGATAGCGATTACCCGCTGCGCTGGCGGCTGATCAAAAGCCGGTTTTCCAAAGCTGACTATCGAAAATCAAAATCTACTACTAGTTTTAAAAATTGTAGTTTTTAGGGAAGTGTTCTACTGTTGCTACTATTAAATTAAAAAGTAGTAGAGAGGATGTATGAAGATCCCATTGGCCCCTCCAACCTTCGCGGGTGTTGCATCAGATTCAGACTTGCTGATGAAAATTGTTACATCCCAGATCGGCGCATGTGATGGGAAAGGAAGGTATTTACACTGGGACAAGCTCCGTCATCTGACACCTCCAGAAGGTTTTACAGTGGAGGAATACTGGTATTGCATTTATATTGCCCGTCATAAAATTTTCAAAAAATTACCTTTTGTTGATAAAGATGGCAGGCCTATGCAGTATTGTGTGCCAGAGCCCCTATGGCAGAAGATCGTTTGGATTAGTGAGAATGCGACAGGGGCAATAGAAGGGGATAAAACCGTAAAGGATGAGAAAACACAAAAAACATACTTAATACGGTCACTCATTGAGGAAGCAATTAACTCAAGTCAATTGGAAGGAGCATCGACAACTCGAAGAGTAGCAAAAGAGATGATCCGGTCTGGTCGGGAGCCGAAAGATATATCTGAGAGGATGATTTTAAATAATCATATGGCGCTTAAATTTATTAGCGAAATGAAAAATGAAGAAATTACGCCATCAATGGTATTTGAGTTGCATTCAATTCTAACGAGGGGGACTTTAGATGAAGGGGATAGCCCGGGAGCTTTCAGAAAAGTCGAAGATGATATTTGTGTTTTTGATAGAAATGATGACACAAAGCCTGTGCATATCCCTCCAAAAGCTTCGGAGTTACCTGATAGATTGAGTAGGCTTTGCTCCTTTATCAATAGTGTTGATAAGGATGGAGAGTATATGCACCCAATTGTAAAGGCAGCAATAGCACATTTTATGATTGGTTATGATCATCCCTTTGTCGATGGCAATGGAAGAACTGCTAGAGCGCTTTTTTACTGGGTCATGGCTAAGAATGACTACTGGATGATGGAATATATATCGATATCTAAAATTCTCAAAGAATCACCAGGGGCATACATGAAAGCCTACTTATATTCTGAGGTTGGCGATAATGACCTGACGTATTTTATTGATTTTCAACTGGATGTTGTCGTTAAGGCAATTCAATCATTGCATTCATATCTGGCGGACAAGTCTAGGCAAATTAAAGAGACTTTATTGCTGTTGGATCGTCATGAATTCAAAGCTAAATTCAACCATAGGCAGATATTTTTGATGCGCAATGCTTTAGAAAACCCTGGTCAAGAGTATTTTATCGCAACACATAAAAGCTCTCATGGGGTTGCATATGAAACAGCTCGTAAGGATTTGCTGGCCTTGTCTGGTTCTGGATTATTGAAACGCTATAAAAGCGGAAATCAAGATGTTTTTGTAGCTCCACCAAATTTAAAAGAATTACTTTCTGATGTGTAAGCCAATAAAAGCCACTCTTCGGTGGCTTTTATTGGAGCTTGATTCTTACATCACCCGCATTCCCGGCTGGGCGCCGTCGTTCGGTTCCAGCAGGTAGATCTCAGAGCCGCCGGGACCGGCGGCCAGTACCATGCCTTCGGACATGCCGAATTTCATCTTACGGGGTGCCAGGTTGGCGACCATGATGGTCAGTCGGCCTTCGAGGTCTTCCGGTTTGTAGGCGGCCTTGATACCTGAGAAGACGTTACGGGTTTCGCCGTTGCCGATATCCAGTGTCAGTTGCAGCAGTTTTTCGGCACCTTCGACGTGGTCGGCTTTGACGATCCGGGCGACGCGCAGGTCGACCTTGGCAAAGTCCGGGAATTCGATGGTGTCGGCGATGACTTCGCTGCCGTCTTCTCGCAGGGCGGGCCCCTTGTTCTTGTCGGCTTTTTTGTCCTTCTTCTGTTCTTCCGGCTTGGCGGCGGCTTTGCTGGCAGCGGCTTCCGGAGCCGGGTTTTCTGCAGCCAGTTCAGCTTTGGTTTCTTCCAGAATCGCGGTGACCTTGTCCATTTCTGCACGTGCCAGCATTGGCTGGAACTTGTTGATGGTGTGGCCCAGCAGGATTTCACGACGGGCATCCCAGGCCAGGGATGGCAGGTTCATGAACTCGCAGGTCTTGGTTGCCAGTTCCGGCAGTACCGGTGCCAGGTAGGTCATCAGCTGACGGAACAGGTTGAGGGCCACGGAGCAGACGTCGATGACTTCCTGCTGACGGCCTTCTTCCTTGTTCATGGCCCACGGGGCCTTGTCCTGGATGTATTCGTTGGCGCGGTCGGCCAGCGCCATGATCTCTTTCATGGCCTTGCTGAATTCACGGGCTTCGTAGTACTCGGCAATCTGCTCACCGGCGTCGATGAACTGCTGCACCATGGCCTGTTCCACACAGCTTGTGCTCAGCTGGCCACCGGCCCTGGCAACGAAGTTGGCGGTACGACTGGCGATGTTCACCAGTTTGTTGACCAGGTCGGCGTTTACACGTTGTATGAAGTCTTCGAGGTTGAGGTCGAAGTCGTCAACACTGGCACCCAGCTTGGCGGCGAAGTAATAACGCAGGTAGCTTGGGTTCAGGTGGTTCAGGAAGGTACGGGCCTTGATAAAGGTGCCACGAGACTTCGACATCTTGGCGCCGTTAACGGTGACAAAACCGTGAGCGTTGACCGCGGTCGGGGTGCGGTAATCGGCGGCGGTCAGCATGGATGGCCAGAACAGGGCGTGGAAGTTGACGATGTCCTTGCCGATGAAGTGGTACAGCTCGGTGGTGGAGCCTTTCTGCCAGTATTCATCGAAGTTCAGACCCAGCGCCTTGCCTTTTTCGGAGTCGCAGAGGTTCTGGAATGAGGCCATGTAGCCGATAGGCGCGTCGAGCCAGACGTAGAAATACTTGTTCGGCGCATCCGGAATTTCGAAGCCGAAGTATGGCGCGTCACGGGAGATGTCCCATTCCTGCAGGCCGGAATCCAGCCACTCGGCCAGCTTGTTGGCGATTTCGTTTTGCAGGGTGCCGGAGCGGGTCCATTCCTGCAGGAACTGCTGGAAGTCCGGCAGTTTGAAGAAGTAGTGCTCGGACTCTTTTTCCACCGGGGTGGCACCGGAAATGGTGGAGTACGGGTTTTTCAGTTCGGCCGGGGTGTAGGTGGCGCCACAGGCTTCACAGTTGTCGCCGTACTGGTCGCCAGCACCACACTTCGGACATTCACCCTTGATGTAACGGTCGGCCAGGAACAGTTCTTTCACCGGATCGTACAGCTGCTTGATGGCGCGTACCGCGATGTGGCCCTTGTCGCGACAGGCTTTGTAGATCTCTTCGGAGAGGATGCGGTTTTCTTCACAGTGGGTGCTGTGGAAGTTGTCGAACCCGACCTGGAAACCGGCGAAGTCGGCTTCGTGCTCGGCTTTTACCGCCGCAATCTGGGCTTCCGGGGAGCGGCCTTCTTTCTCAGCACGCAGCATGATCGCAGTGCCGTGGGCGTCGTCGGCACACACGTAGGTGCACATATGACCACGGGATTTCTGGAAGCGTACCCAGATGTCGGTCTGGATGTACTCCAGCAGGTGGCCCAGGTGAATCGAGCCGTTGGCGTAGGGCAGGGCACTGGTGACCAGGATCTTGCGTTGGCTGTTTGTCATGGAAAGCTACCGGTGGAAGAGAATGTCGAATTCAAAGGGCGCTATTGTAGCCGCTAAGTGGCCGGGCTTCACCCGGCGCGAGACCGGATGAAGCACAGGTTGGCAATCAGTCAGTTACGTGGCAAAAAGCGCGGGCCATCGAACACCCGTACCGGGTTGCCCCGTTCGAGTTCGTTGTGTTGTTGCCAGCGTTGCTGCTGGTGTTGCTGGTTCTGTTGTTGCTGCTGCTCCGCCAGTTTGTGTGCCAGCAGTTGCAGCGCCAGTCGTTTGTTGGCGTGCTGGCTGCGTTCGGTTTCAATCCGGACACTGATCCCGCTGGGTCGGTGTCGCGCTCGCACCGCCGAGTTGGTGGTATTCACATGCTGGCCACCGGCACCTGAGGCGCGGCAGCTGCTGAACTCCACATCGACGACGGCCAGCTCCGGCAAATGGCCATCTTGTGGATCAAACAGATGGGCACTGAAAAACCAGTTCTTGCGAGCATGACCGGGTCTGATCGGGCTTGGGCATACCCACAGCAGAGAGCCCTGCCAGCGTTGGCAAAAACTCGCGGGCAGGGCGCTGGTGGTAAACGCCGCCAGTACCGATTGGTAATCACCGGTTTTACCCTTGATGATTTCCAGCGCATGCACGCTCAGTCCTGCTTCCGCCGCTTCCTGCTGCAGGCGCTGCCAGGCCAGCGCTACGGCACGTTCACATTCCGCCGGGCCGCGGCCCGACGATAACTGAATCCAGCTCATCAGCAGCACTCCCCACGGGTTTTGTAGGTCAGTACCGGTTTCAGCCGTGCCAGTGGTTCCACCAGTCCGGCTTGTTGCAGGCTTTCCATAATGGCACTGGCGGGCTTGTAGGCTTCCGGTGCCTCGTCGTACAGGAGTTCACGGTCTGCGCAGATCACCTGACTGCCAAAGCGGGTGTAACGCAGATCGTTCACCGAGTACTTGTGACTCAGGCGTTGCCGACAGTCTCCACGTTTCCATTTACGCCCGGCGCCGTGGGCCAGCGAACACAGCAGATCCGGGTTGGCGATGGGCCGCACCAGCCAGCTGTAATCACCACGGGAACCGGGAATCACCACCAGGCCCTGATCCGATGGGGTAGCGCCTTTGCGATGTAACCAGCCGGTCTGGCCGTGCAGCTGAAACGGACTGACCAGATTGTGGTTCACATCCAGCAACGGCTCGCCCTCGCTGCCAATTGCCACCAGAAAACGGCGGGCGATCAGCTCGCGGTTCAGTTCGGCCCAGCGCAGCGCCTGATCATGCTGTTGCCGATAAGCCGCCTGTGCGGGTTGTTGGTCGGTTAATCCCTGATGGTTATGTTGCTCGACATGGCTGGTCAGAATCTGTTGGCCCAGCCCACGAGAACCGGAATGCACCAGCAGTAACAGACGTTGCTGATCCAGCCCCGGCAGCTCAGCCGCCGGAATATAGAGCTGGTCGATTTGCTGGAACTCGGCGAAGTGATTGCCGCCACCAATGGTGCCCAGCGACTGGTCGTGAGCGGTGGCTTGCAAGCCCAGTTGCTGTTGCCGTTGCTGAATCAGCGCCAGCCAGTGCTGCTCCAGCGGTTGTTCCTGGTTACCCAGTTTGCGCTCCAGTTTGTCGACACTGGTTTTGTGGTGCTTGAGGCTGGTTTGCCACAGCGCCATTCCACAACCAATGTCGGAGCCGACCAGCGCCGGGTACAAAACGCCCTGACTGAAAAACGCCGCGCCCACCGGATAACCACGGCCGGGGTGTAAATCCGGCATACCAATGACGCGTTGCATACCACTGAGTTCAGCGGTTTTGATGAGTTGTTGGGTTGCCAATCCTTCGATCCAGGTATTGGCGGATGCGATCAGGGATACCTGATCCGCAAGCATTTGGATGCAATTGCCCATGTCCGAAACCTTGTTCAGATAACAGAAAAATAACGTTGGGCAGGTCGTGGTTGGCCGTCACTGGCCGAAGTCATAACAGGAAACGGGTTCCTGCTGAGCGGGCAGCGAGGGTCAGATCAGACCTGCAAGGGAAGTGATTGGGTATGAATGCGCCATGGTGTTACCTCCTATGCAGTAATGGATGGGTTAAAAGTGCGCGCAGGCTAATCCTGGGTTGATTCAAAAACAAGTACTGATATGCCGAGCCGGATAAACGGTGTAGTGATGGTGCCGGAACGGCAGCCAATACAATTTCTGACGATATTGGCCTGTCTGATTGAATTGGTGTCCACAATCGGTCGGATCATTGCAAGCGATTGGACGCTATAGCGAGTGAAGCCCTAGATTTTCCGCAGCGATGTTTCTGGATACGTCGCAATCTGATTCTAATAATAAATACAGGATGGAAATGAAATGGTTTTTATATCTGCTCGAACACTCACCCCGTGTGCTCTGTTATTAACCGGAATATTGTCGGGTTGTGGTGGCAGTGGCGATTCAACGGCACTTGAATCCCTGACGGTGGCTGCTGACGATACGTTGGTCATATCCACAACGACAACACTGGACAAATTATCCATCGGTGAGAATGCCACGCTGAGTGCACCGGACGGTTATACCCTGACTCTGACTGTGAACAACGTCGAAACCGGAATCACCGCCGGTAACTATTCTGGCGACATTGTGCTGCATGTGGCAGAAGCCATTCCGCTCAGCTTCAGTATTTTCGGCTCGGACGTTACCTATAACTATCGGGCTGCCCTGTACGTAGAAGACGGAGCCTATGTGGAGTCGAAATCAGTGCCATCCGCGATCAGCAGTGGTGATGTCTCGGACTCTGCCGCCGACAGTGTGGTGATTCGTTCAGAGGGTGAAAACTTCAACGGTATTCTGATTGGCAGCAGTGCCGACAGTACCGACAGCTTTGATTATGAAATCAATAACCCGGAAATTACCTTCGATGGTAATGGCTCCAACGACTTTGCCGGTCTCGGTGCGGCGGTGATGACCGCCGGTTATGCCAATGTCGCCATGACCGGTGCGGTGATTACCAATACCGGTTCTATTCGGCCAGCCACGTTTGCAACTGGTAACAGCACCCTGACGGTTACCGACTCGGTTATCACGACCTATAACGGCACCTTGCCTGAAGATTATGTATGGGCATTGGGGAGCGGTATGATGGAGGTGCCGTGGATGCTGGGTATTACCGGTAATGTGCGTTCAACACTGGCAACCCAGAATGCCACGGCCTATTACGTTAACAGTGATCTCAGTTCTGATGCCTGGGGGGTATTGTCCACCGATGATGTGAATGGCACCGAGCTGTATTGTATCAATTCCCATGTGTCCACTCGTGAAAGCGGATATGGTGCCTACTCTGATAACGGTGCCGATGTGGTAATTCGGGGATGTGATTTTGATATCACCGATTACGGCCTGATTCTGACCAGCAGCAGTACCGCAACCGTCAGTGGCAGTTCTGATATCCAGTCCGGGCGCATTGGTGTGATGCTGCACAGCAACGCTACCGGCACTCTGACCATTAATGACAGCAGCGTGATTCACTCGGCAGGCACAGGGATTCAGGCCAAGGGCAGTTATCCGACCATCAATATCGACTCTGCCACCGTGGTGTCGGACAGTGGTGTTCTGGTGCAGCTGATGGCCAACGATGATCCGTATTTTGTGGCTATGGTGGGCACGGTAACGGGTAACTATGAGTCGGCCATCAATATCGCTAACACATCGCTCAGTGGGGATCTGGTCAACGGTAATACTCTGGCGGTGACCATGCAGGTGAATCTGGAAAACAGCGAGTTGACCGGTGCGATTACCACGGCAACCACTACACCCCAGTACGAAGTGGCCGGTTTCACTGCAGACCAGTTAACCGCGGCGGACTACGCCTACATTGGTGAGGTCGTGAACGTATACGGTGAAACCTCCAACAGTAATGGCGTGACGGTGAGTCTGGATGCTTCCAGTAGTTGGACGCTGGATCAGACCTCATGGCTGACCAGTCTGACGATTGCCGAAGGCGCTGAAATAACGGCATCCGATGGTTCGTCCCTGACCATGTATGTGGATGGTGTGGAAACCGCTATCAGTGCTGGTCATTACGAAGGCAATATTCGTTTGCAGGTGGCTTCCGAGGGCTGAAAACAACAAGGCCCGCGCTGAGGCGGGCCTTGTCGGTTATTCGCGTTCAGCGGCGCGTTTCTTGTCGATCTCGACCCGAATCGCGCGAATGGTGTTGTCCTTGATCTGCAGGATTTCCACCAGATAGATACCGCCAAGGCGTAAACACACCGGTGATTCCGGGATGTGTTCGAGCATTTCAACGATCAGGCCACTGACGGTTTTAGGGCCGTCGGTTGGCCAGTCCCAGTTCATCTGACGGTTTACATCGCGGATATAAGCGGTGCCATCAACGATAAACACATCTTCGTTCTGCTTGAGGATATCCGGTGAGCTGGCGGCCACCACGTCGGTGGTGAACTCACCCACAATCTCTTCCAGAATGTCTTCGAGGGTACAGATACCCTGAATATCACCGTACTCATCCACCACTACGGCAATACGACGCTGGTTCTTCTGAAAGTTAAACAGCTGGGTGTGCAGCGGTGTGCTTTCCGGAATGAAGTAGGGTTCACGGGAAACCTTTTCGATGTCTTCTTTGGTGAACTCTGGCTGGGTCATAAAACGGGCAATTGAGCGCGCGTGCAGGATACCCACCACGTTGTTGATATCTCCACGATACACCGGCATACGGGTGTGCTGGGTGGTACGAAGCTGTTCAACAATGGTCGCCATGTCGTCGTCGAGGTCGATACCGATGACTTCACCGCGTGGAATCATGATGTCGTTAACGGTCATTTTCTCGAGGTCGAGAATGCTCAGCAGCATGTGCTGGTGACGCTTTGGAATCATGGTGCCGGCTTCACGCACCACGGTTCGTAATTCTTCGGTGCTGAGGTGATCGCTGTTGGTCTGGTTGACATCAATACGGATCAGTTTCAGCAGGCCGTTAGCAATCGTGTTAACAAACCAGACAAATGGGTGCAGGAACCATTGTAGAGCGATCAGGATTCGGGAGGCCGGGAACGCGACCGCTTCCGGCGCAATGGCGGCCAGAGTCTTTGGGGTCAGTTCGGCACAGATCAGCACAATCAGGGTAAACAGGATGGTGTTGACGAATACGGCGAGGTCCGGGTTATCCGGCCACAGGCGTTGGCTGATGATGGTGGCCAGGGCCGCGGCGGCGAAGTTAACCAGGTTGTTACCGGTCAGAATGGTACCAATCAGCCGGTCCGGCTTTTCCAGCAGGCTAACTGCGCGTTTGGCACCACTGTGATTATTTTTGGCGAGATGACGCAACCGGTAACGGTTGAGGGACATCATCCCCGTTTCAGAGCTGGAGAAAAACGCTGAAAAAAGAAGCAGTACCGCGAGTATGCCAAATAGCACACTTAAGGGAACCTCGTTCAAAACGGTGTCCTATGTTGATGGTGGTTTGGCCATCATATGGGGCGACTGCTGACTGTCAACTGGCGATTGGATGGATACCGTACGGAAAGCGAGGTTTTTTCTGTACGGCATTCGATCAGTTGGCACGAGCAATCAATACTTCCAGTACAAATTTTGAGCCGAAGTAGGACAGGATCAGGAACGAGGTACCGGTCAGAGTCCAGCGACTGGCAACCGCGCCACGCCAGCCAAAGCGGTAGCGACCGATGAGCAGCATGGCAAAGACCATCCAGCCGATGCTGGCGAACACAACCTTGTGTACCAGGTGTTGCTCTTTCAGGCTCACGACGCCTGGCCACCCCACCGCAAACGCCAGGGTCAGCAGGATCATGCCCAGCCAGATCATTTCAAACAGCAGCGCGTCCATAATCTGCAGCGGCGGTAGCGCGCGGATCAGACCGTGAGTCTTGTGTTGACGCAGATGTTTGTCCTGCAGGAACAGCAGAATCGACTGCACCGCGGCAATCACAAACACGCTGTAAGCCAGAATCGACAACAGAATGTGCCAGGCAAGGCTGTAGCTCAGGTGGCCGAGCGGGTTGTGCTGATCGGCCAGGGCGGCCACCAGCAACACCACGGCGGTCATGGGGAATAGCCCCACAAACAGGTTCTCGACCGGTTTTTTCCAGCTGGAAAACAGCAGCAAGAGGGTGATCACCCAGCCAATCAGGGAGCCGACTTCCATGAAGGCGAAGTTGATAGCATGGCCACCGGCGCGGCCAGTAATGGCATCAAAGCTCAGATAACCGAGATGCAACAGCGCAGCGATCATGGTGGTGGTCAGGACCAGACCACGATTGGCGGGCTGGTGCCCGGCGATGGTTTGCCACTGACGAAATGCAGTAAACAGATAAAGCCCCACAGCAGGCAGGGCTACAAATAAATCAGACATGTTCCAAATCCCGGACTGATGCCCAGAGTGTCGCACAAGCCCCGGTGTGGGGAAAGCGTCGAAATATCAGTAACGTAAACCCAGTACCTGACACAGCCAGGCTTGCAGCGAGCTGCCGGCAGCGAAGTATTCTGCTACCCGTTTGGCCAGCCCCGGTTGCCATAACTCGTCCTCGCTGAGGGCGCAGAGGGCGATAAAGTCCTTGCGTTTCAGCTCATTAATGAGCGGATGTGCTGGATCATAACCCCGCGGTGGGCGGATCAGGGAATCGCCGACCAGACTGAAATGGGCGAGGAAGTCCGGATGCTGGATGGCAGCCTGATACGCCTCGGGCTTTTCAACAATGGCATCACGAATCTGTGCCAGTTGCGGAGCCGCCGGGTGCCATACACCAACACCGACAAACACCTCGCCGGGTTCAATATGCAGATAAAAGCCTGGAGCGTGGACATCCCGACCACTCTGATGGCGAAACTGGATCCCCACATTGGTTTTGTACGGGCGTTTGTCGTGGCCAAATCGCACATCGCGGTTAATTCGCATCAGTGAGCCACCGTTCTTGCGGGCGCTGGCTTCATAAAACGGTGACAGGTGCAGCAGCTCGTCGGCCATGGCGTTGATAAAAGCAAACGCCGGTTCACGCAGCAGTTGTTCATATTGGGGCCGATGTTCCTCAAACCACTCGCGCTGGTTATTGGCCGCCAGCTCGCGCAGAAAGGTCATCAGCCCAGGTTCGAAATGATCCTTCATCTGGAATATCCGTATGTCAGGAGGTGGGAGGGACAATATTGATCGGCGTTACTGTCAGTGTTTCGTATTTGCGCGCTGATCACCAGCTTTAGTCTGCGGCTTTGCTGATTAGTTGGTATACTGCCTGCCTTTTTCCGCTTGCCCGGATGCCAGCCGTTTCTGGTGTCCCTGTTAACAAGAGACTCCGTCATGTTTGAGAGTTTGACCGACCGCCTTGGCAAGGCCCTGAAAAGTATTACCGGCCAGGCCAGGCTGACTGAAGACAATATCAAGGGCACTGTACGTGAAGTGCGTATGGCCCTGCTGGAAGCTGACGTGGCGCTGCCGGTCGTTAAGGCTTTCACCGATCAGGTTAAAGAGCGTGCTATTGGCACCGAGGTTCTGAAAAGTCTGAACCCGGGTCAGGTCTTCCTGAAGATTGTTCACGAAGAACTGATGAAGGTAATGGGTGAGGCCAATGAAAAGCTGAACCTGGCCCAACAGCCTCCGGCCATTGTGCTGATGGCGGGTCTGCAGGGTGCTGGTAAAACCACCACGGTGGGCAAGCTGGCCAAGTACCTGCAAGAACGTGAAAAGAAAAAAGTAATGGTGGTGTCGGCGGACGTTTACCGTCCTGCGGCGATCAAGCAGCTGGAAACTCTGGCCAACGACGTGGGCGCGGTGTTCTTCCCGTCCAGTCCGGACCAGAAACCGCTGGCCATTGCCAAGGCGGCGATTGATGCTGCCAAAAAAGCGCACGCCGATGTGCTGCTGGTGGATACCGCCGGTCGTCTGGCCATCGACGAAGAGATGATGGCCGAGATCAAGGAACTGCACGCAGGAATCAACCCGATTGAAACCCTGTTTGTGGTTGACGCCATGACCGGTCAGGACGCCGCCAATACTGCGCGTGCTTTCAGCGAAGCACTGCCGCTCACCGGTGTGATTCTGACCAAGGCTGATGGTGACGCCCGTGGTGGTGCGGCGCTTTCTGTGCGTCATATCACTGGCAAGCCGATCAAGTTCATGGGTATGGGTGAAAAGACCGATGCTCTGGAACCGTTCCACCCGGACCGTGTTGCGTCCCGTATTCTCGACCTCGGTGACGTTCTGACTCTGATCGAAGAAGCTGAACGTAATATCGACAAGGCCAAGGCCGAAAAACTGGCCAAGAAGCTGAAGAAGGGTGAAGGTTTCGACCTCGAAGACTTCCTCGACCAGCTGCAGCAAATGAAGAAAATGGGCGGCCTGACCTCCATGCTCGACAAGCTGCCTGGTATGGGCAACCTCGGTGGTGATATGACCAAAGCCACTGCGGCGGCTGAAAAGCAGTTCAAGCAGATGGAAGCCATCATTTTTTCCATGACCCCGCTGGAGCGTCAGGACCCGGACAAGATCAATGGCTCCCGCAAAAAGCGTATTGCCATGGGTTCCGGTACCCAGATTCAGGACGTTAACCGCGTTCTGAAACAGCACAAGCAAATGCAGAAAATGATGAAAAAAGTGGCGGCTCCGGGCGGTATGCGCAAGATGATGCGTGCCATGAGCGCCATGAGTGGTGGCAAGATGGGCGGTTTGGGTGGCGGTGGTCTGCCACCAATGCGTTAATCGGCCGTATTAGCTGCTAACCGGGCTGGCCTCTGACGGCTGGCCTGCTGCTTGCAATAACCTCCGTGACTCAACACTGTTTGTTACACGGAGGTTGTTATGACCCTCAGAATCCGGGCGTTCCTGCCCTCTGCTCAACCCTTTTTTGTAGCCTTTGCGACAATTCTTCTGGCGACAAGGCGACAAACCTCGTTGCCTGTGATGCGGTGTGTGTGGCTGACACCAATGATGCGTCGTGTGGTTTCCCGTAGCCGCACCTGGCTGGTCGAGGTGCTGGTATGAGCGCCGTGATCAAATCCCTCAACTGTGAAGATTTTCAAGCCCTGCGAGCCAGTGCTGACTGGATGCTGCTCGACTGCCGTAACCTCACAGACTACAAGGCCGGTCATCTCGACGGTGCCTTGCATGCCCATGATGGTCTCGTCGAGAGTCTGGTGCGCAAGGGCGATAAACAGCGCACCATTTTGGTGTACTGCTACAGCGGCCATCGCAGTGAGCACCTGACCGAGTTTCTGACCGGTTTTGGTTTCGACAACGTCTTTAATCTGGTTGGCGGTTATACCCGCTGGCTTGAGGTTAATGCGCAACCGGTGGAGTAACGTCCATGGCAGCAGGCGGAACGCAGGTTTTGTCGACGCTTAATATCTGGGCGCTCGACAAGGATCAGAGCATCAAACATCTGTTGTTGTTGCTGGCCGAACAACTCGACCGCGATGCGCTGGCGCTGGATGAGCGCATCATCACAGACTCCCGCGCCCTGTATTTGTGTGACACCGTAGACGGTGAGCTGCGCGCTTATCTGTTCACACTGGCGCAACGGCCAGGGCAATACGGTGTGCATCTGGAGTACCCGGAATCGTCCGAGGTCAACCCGGTTTATGATGCCTTCGAGAACCTCACACTGGACGCGTTGGTGGATTTGTTGGCATTACATTTTGATCTCCGCGAAATCCGGCCATTACCGATATTGCACTGACGACTCTGTTGGTGCTTTTACAACGGATTTACGGTTGCAGGGCTGGTGTTGCCACAACGCCGGAGTAAACTCGCGCCTGCCTTGAATAGGCTTTTATAGTGCTTTTTAGTGCATTGGATGGTGCTTGGATTCGGTTGGTATGTGGCTGCAAAAAGAAATTCGTCTGGCCCCGCGCGCCCGGGGTTTTCACTTGATTACCCGCGATGTGGTGCAGGCGTTGCCAGAACTGGCAAACATGCGGGTGGGTTTGTTGCAGGTGTTTATCCAGCACACCTCGGCATCACTGACCATTAACGAAAATGCTGACCCGACTGTGCGTCAGGATTTCGAATCCTGGTTCAACCGCTCGGTGCGTGAAGGTGAGTCCTGGTATCGCCATACACTGGAAGGCGACGACGATTTGCCAGCGCATATCAAAAGCAGCCTGCTGGGGAATTCGGTCATGATTCCGGTCGGTGACGGCGAATTAAAACTCGGCACCTGGCAGGGCATTTATCTGGGCGAACATCGGGATCATGGTGGCGCCCGCACGCTGGTGTTGACCCTGCAAGGGGAGGTGTTCGCATGATTGTTCGTGACCGCCCCGGATCGCTGGGATTGTTATTTGCCTGGCGCGGTTCGATCCTGCCGCGTATTGCCCCGCATATGCTGGCGGTCTGCCTGTTCTCTGCGATTGTGGAAGGCATTCACCAGTTTCATTATTACGACTTCAGCAAGTATTCGGTCGCGCCGTTTACCTTGCTGGGTATCGCCCTGTCGATCTTCCTCGGTTTTCGTAACAACGCCAGTTACGACCGCTGGTGGGAAGGACGCAAACAGTTTGGTCAGCTGGTCTGTGATATTCGATCAATCGGGCGCGCGTCCTATATTTTGCTGGGTGATCATCCAACCCGTCGTCTGATGTTGCAGTGGGTGTCGGCGCATTCGCATGCCCTGCGTGGGCAGTTACGTAAACAGGGAATTCCAGACGAAGCCATTGCCGCCGTGCGGGATGTTCCGGGGTTTGATGAAGCCGAAATGCGTCGTCAACGCAGCGTGCCGGACTACTGTCTGCGCCAGATCGGATTTCTGATGCGAAAGTTGTTGCGTTCCGGTGAACTCGACAGTGTTGGTGTACGTGAGCTGGATGAACACTTCAGTCGCCTGACCGACGTGCAGGCGGCCTGTGAGCGTCTGGTGTCGGCTCCCATTCCGTTTGCCTATAGCCTGCTGACTCACCGTACGGTGCACATTTACTGCTATCTGCTGCCGTTTGGTCTGGCCGGTACCATGAGCTGGTTTACGCCGATTTTCAGTCTGGTTGTGGCCTACACCTTCTTTGGTCTGGAAGCGTTGGCACAAGAGCTGGAAGAGCCTTTTGGTTTGCAGCCCAACCATTTGCCGCTGACCGCTATTTGTCGGGTGAATGACATTTCCATCGCTGAAAGTCTGGGTGATGAACCGCCAGAGCCACTGCGTCCTGACGGCCATATTCTGCAGTAATACCCGCTTTGCTGGTGGCTGCCGGAGCTATCCGGCAGCCGTTTGTTTATCCCTCAGACACCTGGCATCGGGCTGAAGCCGGGCAGTTCTTTTACCCGTTGTAACCAGGCCTGGATATGCGGGTAGTCACTCAGGCTGATGCCACCTTCATGCGCCAGCGCCACGTACGGGAACACCGCGCAGTCGGCGATGGTTGGACGTCCGCAGGCCAGCCACGGGTGCTGGCTCAGGTGCTGTTCCAGCAGACCATGAATTCGCGCAGCAATGTCCAGTGATCGAGGTTTGTTGAGGTCGTAGCCAAACTTGTCGATCAGGCGTGCCGTGCAGGGGCCGTGCTGGATTTCATTGGCCGCCACCGACAGCCACTGCATCACTTCACCCTGACGGGCAGCATCGTCCGGCCACCAGGCATGTCCGCCGTATTGCCGGGCCAGATACACCAGAATGGCCTGTGAGTCGCGCAACACCACATCACCATCCACCAGAACCGGCAGTTCTCCCCACGGGTTCAGATCAATCACCGGGGCCTGCTTGTGGGCACCGGCCAGAAAATCGACTGCTTGTAATTCCAGCGGCAGTTGGGCCAGTGCGGCGAACAGACGTACCTTGTAGCAGTTGCCGGACAGTTCGAGGTCATAGAGTTTCATGGTGGTTTTCCTCTGCGTAATAGCTTTTGTTGTTATTGATGTTGTTATCGGAGCTGTTATCTGTGCAGTTGTTGGATCAGTCGTGGGTTCAGTAGTTGGTTCAGTAGTTTGTTCAGTAGTTTGTTCAGTAGCGGCGGCCGCTGACGTATCCAGCAGCTGATTGAACTCCAGAACGTTGCCATCCGGATCGCGAATAAACAGGGCAATCCGCCTTGAACCAATGGCATGAATATCTTCGGTGATTCGAATGCCTCGCTGCTGCAGCCAGGCACGCAGGGCATACAGGTCATCCACCACAAAGGCTGGATGGGTAATCCCCGGCAGTTTGATCGGACTATCCAGTAACGGATTACCTGCCTGCGGCTGACGGGCACCGTTAAAAATCAGATTGATACGCACGCCATTGGCGGCGCGCATTTCATTGGCTTCAAAACGTGGCAAATGCTGGGTTTCAGCAAAGCCCAGCGCTGCATAAAAAGCCAGTGCCTGCTGGCGATCAGAAACCCGGATACCAACATGTTCCCAACTGCTGATGGCAACCGGGCAAACCCCATGGTTATTCGCCATTTCCTGCTCCTGATTTGCGTTCAAATCGCGCCTTAAGGTCAGTTCCCCGGCGTTAACAGGATCAGTATTCTCTTTTCACTGGTCGCAATAAATGGCGTCAACCTGACAGCATTTATGCACTTTATTGAATAGTCGAGAAGCACCAGAGCCGTAATCGGAAGGGAATTTTTATGGATAGACTGAAGGCGATGGCGACATATGTAGCGATTGTGGAGCAGGGCAGTTTGTCGGCCGCGGCAGAACACTTGCAGCGCTCACCGGCGTCGGTGGTACGTACGCTGGCGGAGCTGGAAAATTATCTGGGGGTGCGTTTGCTGAACCGTACGACTCGCCGTCTGGCGCTGACCGATGATGGCCAGGAATATCTGCTGCGTTGTCGGCGTATTCTGGCCGATGTTGAGGAGGCTGAGTTTGTGCTGGATGCGCGCCGTCAGTCGCCGGCCGGGCGACTGGCCATTACCGCACCGGTTACCTTCGGGCGCTGGCATCTGGCGCCCTTGTTGAATCAATGGTTGCAACAGCATCCGGGCATGGTTGCCGAGCTGACCTTGTTGGACCGGGTGGTGGACTTGCTGGAAGAGGGCTTTGATCTGGCGCTGCGTATCGGCCATCTGGGTGACTCCTCCCTGATCGTCATGCCACTGGGATTTACCCGAATGCAGGTGTGTGCCAGCCCGCTGCTGTTACAACGGGTGGGAATTCCGCAGATACCTGCAGATCTGGTGGGTGCCCCCGGTGTGCTGTTTGCACCACAGGGACATGAGTGGCCAATCGGTGACACGCGCGTGCGGTTGCAGCCGGTGTTGTCGAGTAACCAGATCGACGTGGTTCTGCAGGGGGCTGTCAGTGGCCTCGGTTTTACCCGTCTGTTGGGTTATCAGGTGCGGGAGGCGTTAGCCCGCGGTCTGTTGCAACCGGTGCTGGAAGACTATGCGTCAGCACTCATTCCCGTGCAGTTTGTGTATCCCCATAACCGCTTGCTGTCGCCGCGGGTGCGGCAGTTTCTTGATGAGGTCGGGGGCGCATTACGGACTCTGTTAAAAGATCAGTAATGAGTATTTGGTTATCAGGATTTTTATTCTGATTTGTTAAAGCTATTGGCTTCAGAGAAAAACGTCATTGTCTTCTGATAGCTACAGGCAATTATTATTCAGTTATCGATAGCGATAGCGGTTCAATACCCCAGGAGAACAGCCATGAACGTTTTTATCCAGTTCGTCAGACAAGCTACCCAATCTGCGCCGACTGTTGGTCAGTGTGCGTCCGGCGTTTGTAACTACGGTGATAACTACTACGGTGATCAGGTCTGTGTGATTGCTCCTCCGGCATCTCCGCAGTTGCTGTCGACTCTGGCCGATTACGCCCGTAGTCATGGTTGAACCTGAATCCACAGCAAGCGGATTTTTCTGGTTATCACACGGTTATCAGTGCTGTGGCATGACTGGTATCGGGGCCGGTTGCCAGTTCTGGATTGGCACCGTCGAAATGCTGTTTTTCGGTGATCCTTCGATCACCTTGTCGGAATACACCAGATACACCAGGGTGTTGCGTTTACGGTCGTAAAAACGCACCACCTGCATTGTTTTGAACAGTAGCGAGGTGCGCTGGTTAAATACCTGCTCACCTTCGTCAAACGCTTCTTTAAAACGGATCGGCCCAACCTGACGACAGGCAATCGAGGCATCCGAACTGTCTTCCGCCAGACCTAGCGAACCCTTGATGCCACCGGTTTTGGCGCGGCTCAGGTGGCACGACACACCTTCCACTTTGGGATCATCAAAGGCTTCAATCACAATTTTGTGGTTGGCACCGAGCAGCTTGAAGACGGTATCCACTTCACCCACTTTTTCGGCCCAAGCGTTGCCGGACAACACCAGCAGACAGGCGCTGGCAAAACTGAACACAGATTTCATGACGGCACTCCACCCATTAAAGCGCTGAGCCTAGCGGCCTGCCGGGGCATGAACAAGCCCCATCTTCCGGATATTACGGTTGTTTTTATTATTTGTTATAATATAACATTTGGCAATTCAAAAAATTGCCAGGTCAATCCCTGGTCGTTATCGATCCTGATTGTGGGAGTGAAGAGTCGTGGCGTTATCGTCGTCGGTTGCAGTGGCATCAGCTTCAACGGTATGTCCAGAAGCCCGTATTTCGGATGAAGTTCTGGATCTGGTTGCTATTTATGAACCGGATGTGAATCTTGCGATCTGGCGTGGCGCCTTGCAGCAATGTCTGGGGCGAAAGGAGCTGTGGCAGTTGCATAACAGCTTGTGTGCACTGCTCACGCAACAACCGGGGTTTCGTCTAGGGATGATGTTGCCGCCAGAAGAGCTGCTGGCAACCCTGCCGTCCTTGCTGGAAAGCAGCTGGCCAGCGGAGCTGCCTGGACGCAGCAGTTTGCAGGAGTATTTGCTGACCAGCGTTGAGCTGTTTGCCGGATTATTTGAACCGGAAGCGATGGCATTACGCCTGCAGTCGCTGCGTACGGCCATGTGTCCACGTTTTCATGTCGACCATGTTCCGGTCCGGCTGGTCTCCACCCTGTTGGGGCCCGCAACAGAATGGCTGCCAGAATATGCAGTCGAGCGTGAAGCCCTTGGTGCATCCGCCCAGGAGCCTTGCCGTGATGCAAACGCTATTCAGCGGATGAACCGCGGTGATTTGGCACTGTTAAAAGGCGAGGGCTGGATCGGTAATCAGGGCGCGGCACTGGTGCATCGTTCACCGGCGGTTGCCGGTGAACCGCGCCTGTTTCTGTCGATCGACTTTGCGAAGTTATAAACCCAGACGGTCGCGCATGTCGTACCAGACCGCCGCCATCGCGGTGTAGGGAACTCGCAACAGGCGGCCGCCCGGGAATGGATGCTGGGGCAGGGTGGCCATCACATCAAAACGTTCGGCATGGCCCTGTACCGCATCGGCGATCAGGTTACCGGCCAGATGGCTGCTGGTGACACCATGGCCGCTGTAGCCCTGGGCGTAATAGATATGGGAGCCGACCCGGCCAAACTGCGGCAAACGCATCAGGGTCAGGAGGAAGTTGCCGGTCCAGCTGTAATCAATCCGCACGTTGGCCAGCCATGGAAAGGTAGTGAGCATTTTCGGGCGGATCAGTTTTTCAATTTCTTCCGGCTCGCGGGCACCGTAGTTCACGCCACCACCATATAACAAACGGCCATCGGAGGTCAGGCGGTAATAGTCGAGCAGGTAATTGCAGTCTTCCACGCAATGATTGTGGGGCAACAGGCGTTTCTGAACCTCTTCGGACAGTGGTTCAGTGGTAATAATCTGGGTGCCACAGGGCATGCTTTTCTGCTGTTGTTCCGGCAGCAATCCGGTCAGATAAGCATTACCGGCTACCACCACAAAGCGGGCTTTGACCTGGCCTTTGGCGGTATGCACGGTAACCGGAGAGCCATCGTCGATGCGGGTAACGGCTGAGCCTTCGTAAATAACACCACCGAGTTTTTCGATGGCGGCGGCTTCACCGAGTGCCAGATTTAACGGGTGAATGTGGCCACCAGTGTGATCCAGCAGGGCGCCGTTATAACGATTGCTGCCAATGTACTGGGTGACTTCCTTATGGTCGAGCAGTTGCAACTGCTGGTGGCCGTAACGTTCCCATAGAGCCTGTTTTTCTTCCAGTTCATGCATCTGACGGCCGTTGCAGGCGGCAAAAATACCGCCATCAGCGAGATCGCAGTCGATGGCGTACTGGCTGATGATGCGGCGGATGATTTTCCCACCTTCAAAGGCCATACCGCCCATGGCGCGGGCTTTCAGCGGACCATAATGCTGTTCAATAAAGTCCATATCGCGGCTGAAACTATGGACGATCTGGCCGCCGTTGCGGCCAGATGCCCCGAAGCCGATGCGGCTGGCTTCCAGCACTACAACCCGGAAGCCCCGTTCGGCCAGATGCAAAGCCGAGGACAACCCGGTGTAACCGGCACCAATAACACAAACGTCGGTTTCGACGGATTCTTCAAGAATGGAACGGGGATGATGGCCGTGAGCCGAGGCTGCGTACCATGAGCGCGGATGGCTGATGTGACTGTCTGAGCGGTTGGGCATACTTGCTTCTCACGCTGTGAACATATCTTTACCTTAGCGGATTATGACCCGGTCTCTCCAGTCTTTTCTGTCACCTGATCCGTTTGGACCAGTCTGTCCGCTCTCCTGCAACGCTATTTGCGCTGTGTCATGAAACGGCCGCGCGAGTATGAATCCGGCGTCTTCCTATATCGAAGTGTCAATAACTGAAAATCCGTACTGACATATCAGCCGCGCTGATATTAATGCAGTGTCAGTATGTCTGCAGTTTGTATGGTTATTGGCAAAGTAGGGTAAATCCGTAACTGTATCTCTTTATAGAGTCTGCTTGCTGGCGAAAATGGTTTTGCATAGCAGAGGAAACAGGATATGAAGCGGCAGTCGGGTATTGGTCTGGTTGAAATCATGGTGACGGTGGTCATTGTATCGGTATCGATATTGGCGACCATTCGTTTGCAGGCGGGCTCCTTGCAAGATAACCACCAGGCCTGGTTGCGCTCCTGCGCCGACATGATGGCCAACGATATGTTCGAACGTTTGCTGGCCAACTCCAATGCAGCGCTGGCCGGCAGTTATGAACATGCAGAGGGCGGCAGTATTCCTTCCGCCAGCAATACCAGTATGGCGCAGGTGGATCTGCGTCAGTGGCTGAACCTGCTCGCGTCCCAGTTGCCGGGTGGTGATGGTTCAGTTACCTGCACCAGTGCCGGTATGTGTACGGTCAGCGTGTACTGGACTGACCCATCAATCGAAGACGATACCAACAGCGATGGCGCGGTGGATGAAGACGACCAGCAAACCAGTATCCGTCTGGTGAGTGCGCTTTGATGAGAAAACGTTGTTATATCAAAGGCTTTTCGCTGGTTGAACTGATGATCACCATGTTGCTCGGGGTGATTGTGGTGGGGGGGCTTGTGCAGATGTTGCAGGGCAGCAAGCGTAGCTGGCGACTGGATGATGCCATGGCGCGGGTGCAGGAAGATGCGCGTCTGATCAATTACACGCTGGCAGTCGAGGTGCGGGAAGCCGGGTTTGGTTGCCTGGATAACGTTACCAACATCGTCAGCACCCTCAACGACAGCAGTGATGTCGATTTCAATTTTGACAATGTGATTCAGGGTTATGACAGCAGTACCGGTTATCCCGACAGCATCGCTGACGACGTTGTCAGTGGAACCGACGTGCTGGTGGTTAATGGCACCTATGGTTCAGAGGTGTCACTTGAATCAGAAATGCCGGATACCAGTGCGGTATTAAAAACCACCGTAATGGACCCAGCCCCGATTACTACCGACGATATTGTATTGCTGACGGATTGTAATAGTGCGGCAATCTTTCAGGTAACCAACTATACCGATGCCAACGGCAATATTGTTCACAATACCGGTAGTGGAACACCTGGCAACAGCTCCAAGAGTTTTGGCCATAAATACGTGGCTGGTTCGCAGGTGATCAAGGTTCACAGTGCGACGTTTTATATCGGTACGTCCGATGATGGCGAGCCGTCGCTTTTTCGCCGGGTAAATGATTCCGGTACCGCGGAGGAAACCCTGATTGCCGAAGGGGTTGAGGATATGCAACTGGAGTTTGGTGAAAACACCAATGGTGTCAGTGGTGCTGATGGCTACTACTCGGCGTCAGAGGTTTCCGACTGGGACAACGTGGTGAGCGTGCGTTTTAACCTGCTGTTGCGGTCACTGGAAGACAACGTACTGGATGATGACCAGACCTACGAGTTTAACGATATCGAACAAACCCGCTCGGATGGGTATTTGCGGCGGCCGGTGTCGTTTGTGGTAACCATTCGTGGCCAGACGGAATAACAGGGCGGTGACAATGCTTACAGGTAATAACCGCCAGCGGGGCATGGCGATGGTATTTGCCCTCATTCTGATGCTGATTCTGGCCATGCTGGGTACCAACAGTTTGCGTAACAGCACGCTGGAAACCCGTATGGCCAGTAACGTGCAAGACCGTAGCCGGGCGTTTCAGGCGGCTCAATATGCGATTCACCAGGCAGAGGAACACATTTCCGAGTTGGTGGACGCTGGCCAGTATGCCAGTGTGTTTGGTTCCGAAACCGGCCTTTATCGTTCTCTGTCAGCCAGTGGTTCCGACTGTACCAGTGTTTCCATGTGGTCGGAGGGCACGGCCAGTTGGGACAGTTCCGACTCGCTGGAAGTGGATATCAGCAGTGTCAATCTGTTCGGCGACTTCGAGGCTGAAGCCAACCCGCGTTACATGATCGGTCTGGATACCGAAACCGATCCCGATAGTGCCTGTTATTCCGCTACCAGTGCTGATGGTTATTCCGACAGCGTCGGTAATAGCAATGACAGTGTTCAGACCATCCGTTTCACCATTACCGCCGTGGGTTACGGCAGCCAGCCCAATACCCGGGTGCGGTTGCAGGAGACCTGGACCATCCTCAACTGAGTGTGGCAACACAAGGAGATGATTATGAAAACTCGTTCGTCGGGTTGGGTTGTTCTGTTGTGGCTGACTCTGGCCGGGCTGGTAGCCGCAGGGTGTGGTTCCTCGTTGACTCCTGGGGTGTTTGCGACCTTCAGTGGTGGTGAAATCGACCTTGGCAGCTCCAGTGCCGACTACTGCAAGATGACCATCAGTGGCAGCAGTTCGATTAACTCCAGCACCTATGTTCATGCCTCGAAAAGTGACTGTGGCGTTACCACCAGTGGTGAAGGGGTGGATACCCTGAGTTTGCCAACGTTTCTGGCGTCGACCAGTTCGGTGGATGTGACCATTCAGAACTCGGCTTATATCAAGATTGGTACAACCGCGTACCAGCCAAGCGGTACCAGCTGGTGCAAGAACGGCAACAGCAGTAACTGCTATAGCGGCAGTGCTGGTATCACCCTGCCATCGATTAACAGTACCACTCAGCCGTATGTGCTGTTTAACAACGCCAGCGCCAATCAGTTTGATGAAATCACGTCGGAAGTCAGCAACTACCCGCTCTACTTCAAGTATTCCTCCAGTGGCTCGCCATACCGGATTAACAGCATCACGCTGAAAAACAGCTCTACCCTTATTCTGGAACCGGGCACTTATTACATTACCCAGCTGATCAGTTCCGGCACGTTTTATATCAAGGTGAATACCACCGACAGCAGTGGTAATGCCCTTGGTGATGGTAGCGGCACGGTCAAGTTGTATCTGTACAACTCACCGGAAACTACCTTTCAGAATGGCAACAGCAGCTGTATCAACATCCAGAATTGCGGCAGCACCATTACCAGTGCTGATAGTGAGTACCCGGAGCGTCTACAAATCTGGGTCTACAAAAATGATCTGAAGTTGCCCTATTCCCAGGGTTCTATTCAGGTAGCGGCCAGTATTTATGTGGCTGATGGCGATCTGATTTTTAACACCAACTCCGGCAGTACCTTTATTGGTGAAGCGGTCGCCGAAAACGTCAGTGTTTATAACGAACCGGCCTATTTTATCTACAAGGATACTGGCGCGTTTGCCAGCCTGTATTCCAGCACCAGCAGTTACCAGGAAGGCGAGTACAGTCTGGCCGCCTCGGCAACGCCTTCATCTGCGTCGACTGGTGATCTGGTGTATATCCCGTATCAGACCGACTATTACGAACAATCCGATGGCAGTTATTCCTATATCAGTGGCCATCTGAAAGCGTTTGCTTACCAGTCAGATGGCACTACGTCGTCCATGGCGAGCTGGGATGCCGATGATGAAATGACGGTTGCAGATCGCACGGCCAAACTCTGGTCAACCGACAGCAGTGGCAACCTGTTGCTGTTCAGCGCACTGGATGATTCGGCTTTTTCGCTGGCATCGGGAAGTGCTTTGAGTGTTGCCACTATCAAGGCATATACCCTGGACCCTGCCTACAACAGCGAAGCCTATCTGGGGTATCGCGATCCGGATGGCCTGATAGGGCGTCCGTACACCAGTCGTCCGGTGATCATGGGCGATATTGTACTGTTCCAGACCGACGACGGTTTCCTCTATGCCGTGGATGCTGAAAGTGGCGCCCTGCGTTGGGGGTATATGCCGCGGCCGCTGGTTGCCGGTTTGCAGAACTACTCCAGTTTCTACACAACTCACCCAATGGAAGGGCAGATCGCTATTCTGACTGCTGACGACACCAGCACAGAGGGCTATATCGTTGGCTCTGCCAACGGCGGGGCGCTGCATTACGCCTTGCAAGTAGATGAGGACGGTAATCTGGTTGATCAGTTGTGGTTGGATGAAACGGCAGGCAGCAACCCGCACAAACCACTGGTGTTCTCCGCAGGCACTAAAAACTGGGCGGTGTATGTCGGGGCTTCCGATGAGGTGGTGGCCCGAACGCTGGACAGCAGTTATACCGAGAAACGTTTTGACGTCAGCAAATATCTGGATACCGATGCCCGCCTGACCGCTACTCCGATGGGGCTGGGTGAATACAGCGTCAGTGGCAGTTCCAGTCAGCTGGATCTGACCCTGTTTGTGGGGGATAGCGCCGGTGATATCTACTACGGTTCACTGGTCAGCAGTAACAGTATGGTGAGCAGCTTCAAACTGACGGCGCTGGGGAATATCGGCACGTCGACCGGGGTTACCGACGAGGTGTTGTTCCTCGAACACGCCACGCGCAACGGTGTGGGTTATGTCACTGCCCAGAGCAGCAGCCGTCTGAAGACGTTCCGTTACCCGGAAGACGATGCCGCCTGGTTCCAGAACTGGACCAGTTATACCGGTGGTTCCGGTTATTGGAATGAGACCGGCAAGACCTACACCGCCGAAACGGTATTCACCCCGAACACCGAACATGTGCAAAAGCTGCCGTCGTCCGGTGCCACCATTACCGACAAGGTCAGTATTGCAGCCGGTGTGGTGTTCCTGCCGGTGAAGGTGGAAACCGATGACAGTTGTGAAGCCTGGTATTACCTCTATCAGCTGGCGGATGGGTATTTCCCGGATAACACCCTGTATTTCACCGAGTCGGCGACGGATAACGTGCTGATTGGCACCGGATCGGCCTACACACCATCCATTACGGTACTGAATGGCAGTGTGGTGCTGGAAGGTAACAGTGAACAGAACAGCTCGGGTACAACCTCAACCCAGGGACTGGATGATCCTTTTACCTTTACTTCCGGTCCGGGCGGCCGTTCTGGCTGGCGCGAGCTGCGCAATGAATAATCGGCGTTCAGCTTTGTTCTGACCACAGCCGGACAGTGGCTTCCTCTGTCCGGCTGTGTGCTTTTGGGCGAGCCGACACGCCAATGGCGACCACGCTGAATGAGTGGTTGCTGGTTAGCTTGGTGTCTATCTATGATTTCGAGCTTTTCGTCGGAATTATGACAATTTACCGTTTTTCTGAGTCATCCTGTGTACCAGTATGATTTTTCGGTGGGAGACAGTGCCGTGCCACTATTGGTAGCTGGGTGCATAATAACCTTGATAGATGATTGTGCCGTGGGCAAGCAACCCTATTGCAGCTATGAACGGAGACCGATTGGATCTGTCTATTATCCGTGATAGAACAGATTGATTGTCCTGAATGGATGCATCTGGTTTAAGGTTATAGCGTCAGTTTGCACGTAGTCGGTACGTGATTAGGGAACTGTTAGGGAGGATTTTTATGAGCCAATTGATTCGTCTCGTGTATGCCAGCCAGTCCAACAGCCCTGCTCGCGCAGGTAGCATAGACCCGGTTGTTGGCAACATTTTGGCCCAGTCCCGTCGCAACAACGATCGCGATAGTATTGGCGGTATTCTGTACTACGGCAACGGCTTTTTCTTCCAGTGTCTGGAAGGAGATCGCAGCAAGGTCGAGCAGGCCTATGAGCGTATTCGCAGTGACGTGCGTCACCGTGAGCCGCGTATCCTGCGCTTGCAGACGGTTAATCGTCGCCTGTTTGGCGACTGGTCCATGAAGTACATACCATCGGATAACGATGTTCGCTCGTTTCTGGAATTAAAAGGTATCGAAGAGTTTCGACCTTACGATTTTGCCGAACCCCTGATCGATGAGCTGGTGTTGTACTTTCAGCACTTTCAGTTGCCGATTTCGGCTGATGCTGTGGGCAATCCGGCCAACCGTTCATTCAAGGCTGACCTCGCAGCAGCCGCGATGGATGCCAAAAAAGCCGGCCTCTGGGATCGTATTGCTGATGCCCTGGGATTACGTAAAAGCGCCTGATGTCCGGCGCTTTGGTGTTTGTACTGATGACGGGGTCACTTGCTGACCCCGTTTCTGTTTTCAGGGCCCGGTTTCAGGCCTTGATGTCTGCGAAATGACCCCGGGTCAGACGTGCAAGTTCTGCTGGTGGCAAGGCAATTTCCAGTCCACGGCGTCCTCCACTGACATGCATACGTTCGAGTGTTTCGGCACTGCTGTCGATGACGGTTGGCAGAGCCTTTTTCTGGCCCAGTGGCGAAATCCCACCCACGATATAACCCGTAGTGCGTTCTGCCAGTTTGGGATCGGCCATATCGGCTTTTTTGGCTCCCAGTGCCTTGGCAATGGCTTTCAGGCTGAGCATATGGCTTACCGGCAACACCGCAACCGCCAGATTGCTTTTATGGCCGGTCAGTTCCACCAGCAAGGTTTTGAACACCTGATTGGTATCCAGTCCCAGTGCCTGGGCGGCTTCTTCGCCGTAGGATTCGCTGGCTGGGTCGTGGTGGTATTCCTTGACCTCAAACACAATGCCCGCTTTTTTGCAGAGATTAATCGCCGGGGTCATGCTTATGCTCCTGCCGGGGTATCTGTCTGGCTGTCCATATCACCAATTCGGGCAAAACGAGGCGTGGTCACACCGTTCAGCTCGACGGTTTCAACAAACATGGTCAGTGGTCGCACCCAATGACTGAAATCACCGTAAAGCGTGCGGTAATGCACCAGCCACTCTTCGGTTTCGCTGTGACGAACCAGCCCGAATACCTCGTATTCAGGCCCTTTGTAATGACGATAACGACCCGGCAGCAACTCTGCCGGTGGATTATTCAAGCTCAAAACGTACCTCCACACTGGCACTGATGGCTTGCTCTGGAACCAGCATGGGCGCTGGTGCGGCATCCATTTTGGCCATTGGCGCGGCCATCGCGCGCATTTCATATACCGGACTTGGCATAGCGCTGCCGGATTCGTTGATAAATACGACCTTGCCAAGACGGGCATCCAGCGTGCGTGCCATCAGGCTGGCCTTGTCGCGTGCGGCGACCAGGGCCTGTTCCAGGGCCTGATCACGCAGAGCAGACGGGTCATCAAAACCGGATTCGGTATTGTCGAGAGATGCCTCTTCGATGTGCAGAACTTCCTGCACCAGATCGGTATGGCGCTCGGTATTACGCAGGGTGATGACCAGTGGGCGATCAATGCGCTCACCCAGATAACGGCGGCCCTTGTCGGTCCATTCGTATTGCGGGTAATTACGAATCTGGCTTGCATCAATGTCCTTGCGGTCGATACCAAGATCGTCACAGACGGCCAGCAAACGATTCACCGCGGTGTCGACAACGCCACGGCTGTCCTGCTGGGTTTTGCGAGTGGCGGTGATCGTCAGGTACAGGCGCAGATAATCGGCTTTGGCTTTGACTTCGGCATTGCCACTGACCTGCACGTAACGGGGTTGGGATTCAGCGCTGGCAGGTTGGTTGATAACCAGCAAGGCGGGTAATAACAGACTGGCGAGTAGTGTCGGGCGCATCATGCGGCTCCTTGGTAATCCTGACGAAGGTATTCTGACCGGGTTTGCATCCTGTTTCCGGCACTGTGATCACGGGTCAGAAGTGTTGATAGCCTTGTTTAGACAGATCCAGCGGCTGACCGTTCAGTTGTGCCAGAACCCGTGGTTCGGCGGCGGCGGGCTTGCTGCAGACGCCAATGCGGGTGCAGGTAACCATACAATCACGGGCGATGGCGGCAATGGCCTCGCGCTGCGAATCGGGCGCGCAGAACAGCAGTTCGTAGTCGTCACCACCGGTCAGACAGGTTTGCCAGGCAGAACTGCCAAGGTCAGTCGATGCGGTTGGTACCTGTTCGGTATGAATGGTCAGATCCAGTGCGGACGCACGGGCGATATGGCCAGCGTCCTGCAACAGACCGTCGGAAATATCCATGGCTGCGCTGGCAATACCCCGCAGGCCAACCCCAAGCGCCAGCCGTGGCTGCGGGAAATAATAGTGACCCGCCAGCCCTTCACTACAGGCCGGGTCGTTCAGCACGATTGGCAAAGCCAATGCGCCCATGCCGATACAACCGCTGACCCAGATATCATCACTGGCGTTGGCAGTATGGCGGAACAGCCCCTGAACGCCAGGTTCATTGGTGCTGCTGTCGAGTGGCAACCAGCCTTGCACCATCACACTGATCACACAGACCGGGCCGCGAGTGGTGTCGCCACCGAGTAAGGCCAGGCCACATTCGTGGGCAGCGGCACGCAAGCCGGAGGCAAAACCGGACATCCATTCAGGCTGGTTGTGGGGCAGGGTAAGGCCGAGATAAAAGCCCTGGGGAGAAGCCCCCATGGCGGCGAGATCACTGGCGGCACAACGCAGGGCGCGTTGGGCGATCAGCCAGGCCGGAGCCGAGGCTGGAAAGTGAACATCGGCCACCTGGGTATCCAGGCTCTGCACCAGAGTCATACCAGCGGGGGGAATAATCACCGCTGCATCGTCTCCGATACCGAGCCAGGTATCACGCGAACGTGGGTAACCGCTGGCGAAGTGGCGACGGATCAGGCCGAATTCGCCCTCACCGGGGTTACCCGCAGGGCTCATGCGCCCGCATCTCCGTTGCCAGACTGCTGAGCCTTGCTACGCGCGCCACGGATTTCGACCGCACGTTCACGCTGGGCCAGCTTGTCGAGTACGCCGTTGATGAACTTGTGACCGTCGGTGGCACCGAATACCTTGGCCAGTTCAACGGATTCGTTGATCACGACTTTGTACGGTACGTCGATACGGTGCAGCATCTCGTAGGTGCCGAGGTGCAGAATGGCCAGTTCAACCGGGGTGATTTCGTCAACACGGCGGTCCAGCAGAGGAGCAATTTTGGCATCCAGCTGTTCCACGATTTTCGGCACACCGTGCAGGATGTCGTGGAAGTATTCCACGTCAACCTGGCTCATATCGTTGTCGGCACGAAATTCGGCTTCGATCTGGGTCAGGTTGGCACCTGCCATATGCCACTGGTACAGAGCCTGTACAGCGAAGTGACGGGCTTTGCGACGGGAAGCGGCGCTAGGACGGTTGTTTCCGGATACACGGGACATGCGAATCAGGCCTCCAGGGCAGACAGCAGGGATACCATTTCAAAAGCAGACATTGCTGCTTCCTCACCCTTGTTACCTGCCTTGGTACCGGCGCGTTCAATCGCCTGTTCAATGCTGTCCACGGTCAGCACACCGAAAGAAACCGGAATTCCGAATTCCAGAGATACAGAAGACAAGCCTTTGGTGCATTCACCGGCTACGTATTCAAAGTGTGGAGTGCCACCACGAATCACCGCACCCAGCGCGATGATGGCGTCGAACTGGCCCAGAGCCGCGACTTTTTTCACAACCAGTGGAATTTCAAACGCGCCAGGAGCACGGATGATGGTGATATTGCCTTCTTCCACGCCGTGACGTTTCAGGCTGTCGACAGCACCTTCCAGCAGGCTTTCCACCACAAAGGCGTTCCAGCGGCCAACCACAATGGCGTAACGACCGTCGTTAGGGGTCAGTTTTCCTTCAATCACTTCGATGTTTTTCATAATGTTTCCAGTAAGCAACAGGTTCAGTTCATACGCCGTACGGCAGGTATTCGACAATTTCCAGGTCAAAGCCGGAAATGCCGCTGTATTTCATTTCGGAGCTCAGCAAGCGCATTTTCTTGATGCCGAGGTCTCGCAGTATCTGGGAGCCGGTACCAATGGTCAGGAAGGCTCCGGAGCTGTCCTTGTTCGGGCTACGTACCGGACGGGCACGGCCGAAAAAGTCATTCAGGCTCAGTTCAACTTCTTCCGCCTGACCGGCAGACAGCAGTACCAGTGCACCTTTGCCTTCTTCGGCAATACGCTGCAGGGCGGCGGCTGATGACCAGCTGCCACCGCTTTGCGGGTGCATACCCAGTACATCGCGCAGCAGGTTGTTGGTCTGCACCCGTACCAGGCATGGATCATCCGGCTGGATCTCACCCATGGTCAGCGCCAGGTGGGTTTCAAAGTTGATGGTGTCACGGAACGAGTGCAGGGTGAATTCGCCAAAACAGGTATTGACCTGATCGGTGCCCAGCAGCTCGATGGTTTTTTCGTTGGCCATACGGTAGTGAATCAGGTCGGCGATGGTGCCGATCTTGATGCCGTGTTTGGCCGCGAATATTTCCAGTTCCGGGCGACGCGCCATGGTGCCGTCCGGGTTCATCACTTCAACAATGGCAGCCGCCGGAATCAGACCGGCCAGACGGGCCAGATCACAACCGGCTTCAGTGTGGCCGGCACGGCTCAGAACACCGCCCGGACGTGCGCGCAGCGGGAAGATGTGGCCCGGCTGAACGATGTCGTGCGGTTTGCCCATCGGGTTGACGGCGGCCAGAATGGTGCGAGCACGGTCGGCAGCGGAAATACCGGTGGTCACACCTTCGGCAGCTTCAATCGACACGGTGAACGGCGTCGAGAACTTGGCACCGTTGCCGGTCACCATGGCTGGCAGACCGAGGTAATCACAACGCTCGCCGGTCAGGGTCAGACAGATCAGACCACGCGCTTCGGTGGCCATGAAGTTGATCATGGCGGGAGTGACCTTCTCAGCGGCAATGATGATGTCGCCTTCGTTTTCGCGGTCTTCGTCGTCCATCAGGATGACCATCTTGCCTTCACGAATGTCGGCAATGATTTCTGCAATGCTGTTCAGGGCCATATCGATCTCTTCTTGAGGGTGGCTCAATGTTCCGTTCTTACGGTTTCCAGAACCCGTGCTGGGCCAGAAAACCTTCCGTCAGGCGTGACTGCGGTTCGGCAGTAGCCGGGCTGGTGCCTTTGAGCAGCTGCTCCAGATACCGTGCAATCATATCAACTTCCAGATGAACCTGCTGACCTGCGGCGGCAGAAATCAGCGTTGTTCTGGCCGCCGTGTGAGGCACCAGATTCAGGGTAAAGCCATTACTGGTGAGGGCATTGGCGGTGAGGCTGACACCATCAACGGTAATGGAGCCCTTGGCGGCGATGTAACGGCGCAGTTCGGCCGGTGCTTCCACGGTCAGACGAATCGAGCGGGCATCGGCTTCACGGGAGCGAATAACACCCACACCATCGACATGGCCGCTGACCAGATGGCCACCCAGACGGCTGGTTGGCTGCAGGGCTTTTTCGAGGTTAACCGCACTGCCACTTTTCCATTCACCAATACGGGTGTGGGCCAGTGACTCACGCGAGACATCGGCGACAAAGCCGTTACCGGGCAGCTCTACCACGGTCAGGCACACGCCGTTGGTGGCAATACTGTCGCCCAGACGTACATCGCCGAGATCCAGCTCGCCGGTTTCGATCAGCAGGCGCAGGTCGCCCTGACGGTTTTCAATTCGGGCCACGCGGCCAACGGCTTCAATAATGCCGGTAAACATCAGTGTTTATCTCCGCAAGAAGGCACCAGGGTCAGACGCAGGTCATCCCCCACCATTCGTACATCCTGCCAGCGCCAGCGCAGCTGTTCTGCCATACGCGTCAGGGGCAGTTGTACCAGTGGACGGGCGTCAGAACCGAGCATGGTCGGGGCGGTGTACACCACCAGTTCATCAATCAGGCCCTGTTCAATAAAGGCACCGGCCAGACGGGCACCGGATTCCACCAGTACTTCATTGATACCGATACTCCCGAGGTGACGCAACAGAGCTGTCAGGTCGACATGGGGCACCTGTTCCACTTCCGGGCTTAACCAGTAGTTCAGGGCTCCGCTATTGGCCGGGCGCAGTAACGGCGCGCCAGGCTGACGGGTACTGGCAATCAGGATATCGCCTTCGGCCTGCAACAGGCGGGCGTTGTTGCCAACCCGCAACTGACCATCAACGATGACCCGTAATGGCTGACGCCACAGGCGGGCCTCCAGCTCGACGCCGGTTTCGGCCGGGCGCACGGTCATGGACGGATTATCCAGTAATACCGAGTCGGCACCGGTGATAATGGCGCAACTGCGGGCTCGCAGGCGCTGGACATCGCTGCGGGCCGCGGCGCCGGTAATCCACTGGCTTTCACCACTGGCCATGGCGGTACGGCCGTCCAGGCTCTGGGCCAGTTTGATACGCACCAGCGGCAAGCCGGTGCGCATACGTTTCATAAAACCGCTGTTGATCGTTTCGGCCTGGGCGCTCATGCAGGATTCGATGACCTCGATACCGGCGTCGCGCAGCATGGCAAAGCCTTTCCCAGCCACTTGTGGGTTGGGGTCGGAACAGGCTCCAACTACCCGTGCCACGCCGGCGTTGATGAGGCCCAGCGCACAGGGTGGTGTGCGGCCATAGTGGCTGCAGGGTTCGAGGGTGACGTAGGCGGTGGCCCCTCGGGCGCGTTCACCGGCCATGCGCAGGGCGTGCACTTCGGCGTGTGGTTCTCCGGCTTTCTGATGCCAGCCTTCGCCGACGATTTCGCCGTTATTCACAATCACACAACCCACCCGTGGATTCGGGCTGGTGCTGTAAATTCCCCGGGCGGCCAGTTGCAGGGCTCGGGCCATATAGACTTCATGATTCACGATTGGAGTCTCCTTCGCAGGCAGAGGGCTGGCTCAGGCGATCCAGTTCAGCGCGGAATTCGTCGATGTCCTGGAAGCTGCGGTATACCGAAGCAAAGCGTACGTAGGCCACTTCGTCGAGCTGACGTAATTCAGCCATCACATAGTCACCAATCACACGGGTGTGGATTTCACGGGCGGAGCGGTTACGAATACGGTGCAGGATGCGCGACAGGGCGGCGTCAAAGGCGTCGAGACTGACCGGGCGTTTTTCCAGCGAACGTTCGAGGCCCGAACGCAGCTTGCCCATATTGAACGGTTCACGCTGACCATTTTGTTTGATGACGGGAGGATAACTCAGTTCAGCGGTTTCGAAAGTGGTGAAACGCTCGTTACAGCCCATGCATTCACGGCGGCGGCGGGTCTGGGCGCCATCAGCGACCAGGCGGGAATCAACAACCCGGGTTTCCGGATGAGAGCAAAACGGACAGTGCATAGGTTTTTGCTTCTGTTCAGCCTGGGTAAAGAGCAGATTGGGCCGTGGTGCTGTCGGGGCTGTCAGAAGCGGACAGGGACAGTGGACGGCAAAGGGCGGAATTCTAGCGCCGGAGGCTTTTTCTGGCAATGAATCCGCGGCCTTTGCCGCCGGTAAATCAGGCTGTTTGTGGCTCTGCGAGCAGGCTTGTCAGCAACTCAGTGAGGCTGCGACTGGTCGGATCGAATTCCATGATATTGCCCCAGCGGTCGAATTGGCTGAGCGCAAAACTCTGGCTGAGATCGTTGAAGTAAATACAGGAGCGGCTGAAGGTTGCGACGACCCAGAATCCACAGCCTTCATCGGCCCACGGGCGCTGTTGCCAGATTTCCGCGTGGCGGAGGTGAATCAGCTGCCAAAGGTGGCGCAGTTCATCGGTCATGAGCTGGCAGCTTTCATCCAGCAATTCGTAGAGGCGGTTTTCCGAGATAGGCGTCCAGCGTGGAGGGTTCATGGCATCAAGGTTATGCATGTTGGTGTCCTTGTGAACTACAAAACCGGGGGGCTGTGTCGAGGGACGCAGCACAGTGGTGAGCATCCGATGACACTGATCTGGCATATAATGTTACATATTTGTTACAAACGTATGACGGTTAGGCCTGATGATCAGAAAATTGTCAGTTAATGATGTGCCGTTGATATGACAATTCTGATTGATGGTCGGAGAAAGGGACGGCGGATGAGCCTTTGGCGGGGGGGGGGCAGGTGGTTTTGCCAGCAAGCAGGCACAAAAAAGCCAGTCATACGACTGGCTTTTTTGTGGTTTGAAAACCAGGATTCCGATTAACGGTAAACCGGGAATTCAGTGCACAGGGCAACCACTTTGGCGCGAACTTCGGCTTCAACCTGTTCGGAGGTGCCGTTTTCCAGACCTTCGAACACGTCACAGATCCAGCCAGCCAGGGCAGAGCATTGCTCTTCCTTGAAGCCACGGCTGGTGACCGCTGGGCTACCGATACGGATACCGGAAGTCACGAACGGAGAACGTGGGTCGTTTGGTACGGAGTTCTTGTTCACAGTGATGTGAGCGCGACCCAGAGCGGCGTCAGCGTCTTTACCGGAGTATTCCTTGCCGATCAGATCAACCAGGAACAGGTGGTCGTCAGTACCGCCAGAAACGATCTTGATACCACGCTCCATGAACTTGGCTGCCATGGCCTGGGCGTTTTTCACGACCTGAGCCTGGTATGCCTTGTATTCTTCAGACATGGCTTCCTTGAAGCACACGGCTTTGGCAGCAATCACGTGCATCAGTGGGCCGCCCTGGGATTCAGGGAATACAGCGAAGTTCAGCTTCTTGTTCAGCTCTTCGTCTTCCTTGGCCAGGATCAGACCACCACGTGGACCACGCAGGGTCTTGTGAGTAGTGGTAGTGACCACGTCAGCGTAAGGCATTGGGCTTGGGTATACGCCTGCAGCGATCAGACCGGCAACGTGGGCCATGTCAACGAACAGGTAAGCACCAACCATGTCGGCGATCTGACGGAAACGAGCCCAGTCAACCACGCGAGAATAAGCAGAGAAACCGGCAACGATCATCTTTGGCTTGTGTTCCAGAGCCAGACGTTCTACTTCGGCGTAGTCGATTTCGCCAGTCTCAGGGTTCAGACCGTACTGAACAGCGTTGTAAACGCGGCCAGAGAAAGAAACAGAAGCACCGTGAGTCAGGTGACCACCGTGTGCCAGGCTCATACCCAGTACGGTGTCGCCTGGTTTGCACAGGGCGAAGTAAACAGCGGCGTTCGCCTGTGAACCGGAGTGCGGCTGAACGTTGGCGTAACCGGCACCAAACAGTTGCTTGGCGCGGTCGATAGCCAGTTGTTCAATCACGTCAACGTGTTCACAACCACCGTAGTAACGCTTGCCTGGATAGCCTTCCGCGTACTTGTTGGTCAGCTGGGAGCCCTGTGCTTCCATGACGCGTGGGCTGGTGTAGTTTTCGGAAGCGATCAGTTCGATGTGGTGTTCCTGACGCTGATCTTCCGCCTTCATGGCGGACCAGAGTACCGGGTCGAAGTCGGCAATGTTCATGTCGCGGCTAAACATCAGGGCGTCCTCAGTTGGATAGCAATTCCTGGCTGCCGCAGTGGCGAACCAGGTAATCGGAAATTAAAGGGGCAAATATTCTACCCCAAATGCAGCGTTCTGGCACTTGAGACTTGTTCACCACAAGCCTGAACGACCTTCACGCTGGGGAGACAGCAAACATGGCTGAGTGTTGACTGCCGCTCCAGCTCTTCCGGAGTTGCCGGACGCGACAGCAGGAAGCCTTGCAGCTTTTCACAACCAGCGTGTACCAGGAACTGCAACTGCTCGCCGTTCTCGACACCTTCGGCAATGACTCCAAGGCCAAGGTTGTGGGCCATGGCAATGATGGTGCGGGTAATCTGCACGTCTTCCGGATTGATTGGCAGGTTCTGGATGAACGAGCGGTCAATTTTGAGCATGTCGACCGGGAACTGCTTCAGATAGTTCAGCGATGAATAACCCGTTCCGAAGTCATCAATAGCAATCAGCACGCCCAACGAACGCAGCTCGTGCAGGACCTGCAGAGTGTAGTCAATATCATCGATCAGGATGGTTTCGGTCAGTTCCAGTTCCAGATGGTGAGCGGCAATCCCTGCCCGGGTTATGGCATTTTTGACCTCATCAATGAACCCGGGTGTCTTGAACTGACGTGCCGATACGTTAACCGCTGTCACTTCAATTGGTAAGCCGGAGGCCAGCCATTTTGCCATTTGCAGACAAGCCTGTTCGAGCACCCAGCGCCCGACCGGCACAATCAGGCCGGTATCTTCGAGGATTGGCACAAACACTTGCGGTGGAATATCTCCGCGTTGTGGATGGTGCCAGCGCAACAGGGTTTCAACCCCGACCGGGCACAGGCTGCGGGCATCGTACAGTGGCTGGTAGAGCAGGTGCAGTTCCTGACGCTGCAACACCTGATGCAGGTCGTTTTCCAACTCCATTAGCTCCACGGCTTTGCGGTTCATCTGTTCATTAAAGAACTGCAGATTGTTTCGGCCAGCGTTTTTGGCGTGGTACATGGCCATATCGGCGTTTTTCAGCAGTTCGATTACTGTCTGGCCGTCGGTCGGGTAGAGGGCAATACCGATACTGGCACTCAGGAATGCCTGGTTTTTACCCAGGTAATACGGCTGATTGAGTTCTTTCAGAATGCGTTCAGCTACCCGCTGCGCGGTTTCGGCAATACCAGTGGTACCCTGATTGAAATACATGATCACCGTAAACTCGTCACCACCCATACGGCTGACCAGATCCCCTGCCTTGACACAGTTGCGCAGACGTTCCGCGACCTGTTTCAGTACCTGGTCTCCGGCCGGGTGACCCATGGAGTCATTGATCGGCTTGAAGCGGTCAAGGTCGATAAACAGCAGTGCCATCTGGCCGCTTTCTTTCTGGGCTCGCATGATGGTGGTGGCCAGGCGTTCGTGCATCTGGCTGCGGTTGGCGAGTCCGGTCAGCGGGTCGTAGTAGGCGAGGCGGTGGATTCGTTCTTCAATCACCTTGCGTTCGGTGACATCGGACATGATGATCGTCAGGCTCTGGATATTGTGGTGCTTGTCGCGAATGATGCTGACGCCGGTCCAGCCGGTGCGTACGTCGCCGCCGATACAACGGAAACTCAGCTCACCTTGCCAGTAGTTGTCGAGTACCAGGGTTTCGGCAATATCGGTCAGGAACCCATCCCCCAGTTCTTCGGCCGCCAGCAGCATGTCCGGAGTGCGGCCAATAATATCCTTGCTTTCATAACCGGTGATGTCGCAGAAGGCGCGGTTGACCCTAACCACCTTGAATTGCTGGTCGGTAACCAGAATGGCTTCGTTGGAGTTTTCAAACACGTCGGCGGCCAGCACCAGTTCCTGTTCGATCTGGCGTGCTTCGGTGACGTTTCGACAAACACCCAGCAAGCCTTGCAGTTGGCCGTCATCGTTCCACAACAGACTTGCTTGCAATTCCAGCAGGAATTGTTCGCCGTTTTTACCGGTGGCCATGATGTCGCGTTGTACCAGTACCTTGTGGGTGTTGGGATCAATACCTTCCAGTAGTGCTTGCTTCATCTGTTGTTGCAGCTCCCGATACAGCCGCCGAATGTCTCGGCGGCCAAACATGGTGCTGACACCAGAGCGCAGCAATTCTTCTGGCTGGTAGCCCAACAGGCGCTCCACCGACGAACTGACGAAGTTGAAACGCAATTTGTTATCGGTGGCCCAGACGATGTCGGTCATGTTTTCGGCCAGCAGACGGTAGCGGGTTTCGCTCTCGACCACCTTGGTCTGTTTTTCGATCTCCTCGGTAATATCACGAGCAGTACCGATGTAACAGTTCACCTCTCCATCAGTGGTGCGCTGGAACGGCGTGTATTCAAAACTGATGACCCGCAGGCTGCCGTCGCGATGACGGAAGCGACCGCTGTGGCGCAGGGTTTTGCCTGGCGGCAGGTGGCGAATGTCATTCATGATGTGAGTGCATTCATCGACCACATCATCCTCACCATAAAGCAACCAGTCCTGACGATGATCTTTTTGACCAATGGGGTACCCCAGGGTTTCGGCGCCGCTGCGATTGCGATAAATCAGTTCGGGTTGATTCAGCTTGTCAATGTTGGCTACAAACACCGTATCCGGCATGGCGGCCATCACGGCAGCCCAGAATGCCTCCTGCTCGCGGGTTCGTTCGGTGACGCGTTTTTTCTCGGTTATATCAATCAGGGTCACCAGCAGCTGGTCTTCAAAGCCAGTACTCAGATGGGCCGATACTGAACGCGTGTTGCCATCAAAGCTGCGCAGATCCATTTCCATCTCGGCAAAACGCTGTTTTTCGACCCTCATGCGACGAATAACGGTGGTCAGTGTCTGGCCATCATCGGTAAACATATCTCGGAACTGCAGTTGCAACTGTGGGCGGCTGAGAGCACCTGCCAGGCTGACGGCGGCCTGGTTGGCGTTAATCAGCATCAGACTGGCCAGGGTGCTGCGGAAGTTGGATATATCCAACACCCAGTGGGCAACACCGGCTTCCTCGAACAGCTCCATGTAACGTTTGCGTTCCTGGTCCAGCTCCAGCCGGGCCTGTACCTGAGTGGTGATGTCGCGTAGTAACCAGACAATCCCGGATAGCTGTTCCTGACGATACAGCGGATGGTAGTTCTGTTCGAGGATACGTTCCTGACCATCGATACGAACCCGCAGGGTACGGCCATGGTGATGTAGCGATTCAAGCTCCCGGGCGTCGAGTCCATACGTCCAGAGGGCATGGTCATTGGGCCAGATATCGGCAAGGGTGTTGCCCTGATAATGACGGACGGCGTTTTCTGCCAGTAGCCGACTGGCCTTGGGGTTGACGTAATCAATCACCCCGTTGGCATCGGTGGAAATCAGGGCATCATCAATTGCGTGTAATACCAGATTGGCGCGGTCCTCAATTTGCAGGCGCTGGATTTCAACAGCCAGGTTTTTGGCATCCAGGTGCTGCAGGTGGCGCCATAACATCCAGGCAAGTGCCAGCAGTACCAGCAACAGAGACATAGGTCCCAGCATACGCTCCAGCAACAGGCCATTCATAAAGGACTTGATGAGGAAAGCACGAACTTCCCACGGGGTTTCCTGAATCGACTGGCTAGCCAGCAGGCGCAGTCCATCCATGTTGAGGATTTCATCCGGTTCCAGTCGTTGTTGGCCAGATTCTCGCTCAAATATGTCAATCACCACGTCTTCGCGATGAGAATTTTCCAGAACACTATCCATTGCATGGATATTCAGCCGGCTGATCAGCAGCTGTGGTTGTTCGCTGCTGCCGAGCAACGGGCAGCTGGCATACAGGTAAATACCGTCCTGACTGGCCCAGATGCCGGGTTGTTGCTGATGACTGCGCCAGCGTTGCCATATCTGGAGAAGATCGCTGTCGGGGCCGCTCAGGCTTTGTTTGCCGAGCAGTTGACCTTCGTTACCTATCACTGCCATTCCTGTATTGGCTGGCATAAATGTACGCAGGTTCTGTTCCTGTTCTGCTCCCATTGGTGTGCCGTTGGCAAGTCCACGCAGGCCTGGTTCAAAGTGGCTGCAAATCAGGCAATGCGTGGATATGAGGGAGGAAGAGTATGCTGTGGTCTGGCTGGCGGTGCGGTCGATCAGTTGCTGGGCATGTTCCTGAAGTTGCTGACGATCGCTGGCGATATGCAGATACAGGTTCAGAAGAATAATGGCCAGCAAGGTCAGAACGCCGGGCAAGAACCAGTAGCGGCCCTGGCGGTCCGGTCGTTGTCGATACTGTTCGTGATCTGTATTGCTGGATGACACTGAATGCTCTGTCATTATTGGTGTCCATGTATCTGCCGGGCGTCAGCAGATTGCCTTCCTGCGCGGTTTTCAGTAGTTTGGCCGACCATTGTAAGTTAGGGGTTCCACCATGGCACAGTATGTTTTTACGATGAACCGTTTGGGCAAAATTGTTCCGCCCAAACGTCAGATCCTGCGGGACATTTCCTTGTCCTTTTTCCCGGGCGCCAAGATTGGCGTTCTCGGTCTTAACGGCTCCGGCAAGTCCACCCTGCTGAAGATCATGGCAGGTATTGATACCGACATTATCGGTGAAGCCCGTCCTCAGCCGGATCTGAAAATCGGATACCTGCCGCAGGAACCTGAACTGGATCCAAATAAGGACGTAAAGGGTAACGTAGAAGATGGTCTGCGTGAATTGATGGATGCCAAGGCAGCACTGGATGCTGTTTATGCTGCCTACGCTGAACCGGACGCTGACTTTGATGCGCTGGCCAAAAAACAGGGCCAGCTGGAATCCTTCATCGAAGCCGCCGGTGGTCACGATATGGACCGTCATATGGAAGTGGCTGCTGATGCCCTGCGTCTGCCGCCATGGGACGCCGACGTTACCAAACTGTCCGGTGGTGAGCGCCGTCGTGTGGCGCTCTGCCGTCTGCTGATGTCCAAGCCGGACATGCTGCTGCTCGACGAACCGACCAACCACCTGGATGCCGAATCCGTAGGCTGGCTGGAGAAATTCCTGGAAGAATACCCAGGCACCGTGGTGGCCATTACCCACGATCGTTACTTCCTCGACAACTGCGCCGAGTGGATTCTGGAACTGGACCGTGGTCACGGTATTCCTTACCAGGGTAACTACACCACCTGGCTGGAAACCAAGGAAGCCCGTCTGGAGCAGGAGAAGAAGCAGGAAGAGGCTCACGCCAAGGCCATCAAACACGAACTCGAATGGGTTCGTAAGGGTGCCAAGGGTCGTCAGGCCAAGTCCAAGGCCCGTCTGGCTCGCTTCGAGGAAATGAACTCCCGCGAATTCCAGGCTCGTAACGAGACCAACGAGATCTACATTCCGCCAGGTCCACGTCTGGGCGACAAGGTGATCGAATTCCATAACGTTACCAAAACCTTCGGTGACCGCGTGCTGATCGATGACCTCAGCTTCACCGTACCGCCAGGTGCCATCGTCGGTATCATCGGTGGTAACGGTGCTGGTAAGTCCACCCTGTTCCGTATGATTGCGGGTCAGGAAAAACCGGATTCCGGTGAAGTCGTACTGGGCGAAACCGTGAAACTGGCCTTCGTTGAACAGCTGCGTGATGAGCTGGACGACAAGAAGACCGTGTGGGAAGCCATCTCTGATGGTATGGATGTGATCAACATCAACGGCAAGGACTACCAGAGCCGTTCCTACATTGGCCGTTTCAACTTCAAGGGCGGCGACCAGCAGAAACGTGTGGGCGAGCTGTCCGGTGGTGAACGTGGCCGTCTGCAGCTGGCTTATACCCTGAAGCAGGGCGCGAACGTACTGCTCCTCGACGAACCGTCAAACGACCTCGACGTGGAAACCCTGCGTGCACTGGAAGAAGCGATTGATGCGTTCCCGGGCACTGTGATGGTGGTATCGCACGACCGCTGGTTCCTCGACCGTATTGCTACTCACATCATGGCGTACGAAGGTGATTCGAAAGTGACCTTCTTCGAAGGTAACTACACCGAATACGAAGAAGACCGCAAGAAACGCCTCGGCAACGATGCGGCTCCGAAACGTGTGAAGTACAAGCGTCTGGCGTAATGGCCGATGTAAAAACAGGGGGCATCTGAATACCCCGACTTGCCAACGGCCCGGCTCTGTCCGGGTCGTTTGCTTTTGGGCGTTAGGGGAGGGAGTCGACGTCAGACCTTGGTGGCTTTCTCCAGCATTTCCGGCTGGCTGTCAGCAAGTTTTTCGATCAGGTAGCGCAAACGACGGCTGACTTCGCGCAGCATGTTCATCTGGATCAGGGTGAACTGTTCAAGATCCAGTTCGTAGAGGCCGTACAGCGCCTCGGTCGGAATTTCCAGCGCCTTGCAAGGGGTGGTGGTACGCACGGTGGCTCCGCGTGGGTTCATATCCACAATCGCCATTTCACCAAAACAGTCACCATCGTGTAACCAGCGCAAACGGCGCAGGTCGGGGCCACACTGTTTCATGACTTCGGCAGTGCCTTGTTCCAGTACAAACAGGGAGCTGGCGGGGTCGCCTTCGTAGAAGATCACTTGTCCGGCTTCCAGCTCAAGACAGCGACAATGGCTTTCGATAAAAGCAATGCTGGTAGCGTTTAATGCGCCAAAGATCGGCATCGATTGCAGCAGGGCGAGACGTTGGGGGGTCAGGCCCGGCGTTGATGGCACCGTACTTTGAACGCCAGATTGTCGAAACATGGCAGTTTCCTGGTCAGTCTTCCGTAATTCATGCTACTGCGGAGCAATCCGGCCTGAAAGTCCAAAATAATTACCGTCCCGATTGGCTGCCGTTATGACGTCCAGCCTCGCAGTTCCCGACGCTGATCAATATCAGCCCCGTTATTTCAGACTAGCACAGAGTGGTTGCGTGGTGATCTTCTGAGGCAGGAGAGTCATTCCTGGCAGATTGGTAGCAGCACGTCCTGCGGCTGATTATACAAACAGAAAAGCCGCCATATCAGCCAAGGACTCCCAACACCGATCCGCATCAGGGCTGGTCCTGTGTTTATACCCATGAATATGCCGGACATAAAACTACGCGTTTGATTCATTCTCTCAGCGATAGCCGCGTTATGGATTACCGACGTTGCCCAGCGCAGCTGGCTGCACCATGCCCATCTGGGCGAGCCGGGATTCACCGCAACGGCCGACCCGCCCGGCCGGGGGACAAGGTCCCCCAAGAGGGCATACGGTTGTGCCAATTAACAAGCCGTGTGGATCGTGCAGCCATCCGATGTCGAAGAGTGCCGCCTGATCGGCATCGGCCGGGAAGGGCGATTTTCTGTTGGTTGCTATCGGTCCGGAGCTGGCCGGTTATACGCCAACACGAGAGTATTGTGCGGACTCGTCCGGACGGCTGGCCAGAATGGCTTCCAGCTCGGCTGGCGCCTGGGTCACCTTGTGTTCGGAGTTGATGCCCAGTTTGCGGAACAGCGCCTGGTCCTTGTTGGCCGCCGGGTTTGGGGTGGTCAGCAGGCATTCGCCGTAGAAAATCGAGTTGGCACCGGCAAAGAAACACATGGCCTGCATTTCTTCGGTCATCTGTTCACGACCGGCACTCAGACGCACGTGGGATTTTGGCATCAGGATACGGGCCACTGCGATGGTGCGGATGAAGTCGAGCGGGTCCACTTCTTCGGCGTTTTCCAGCGGAGTACCCGCCACTTTCACCAGCTGGTTGATTGGCACGGAATCCGGATGTTGTGGCAGGTTGGCGAGCTGACGCAGCAGACCGGCGCGGTCACGCTTGCTTTCGCCCATGCCCAGAATACCACCGGAGCACACCTTCATACCGGCTTTACGGACGTTGTCGAGGGTACCCAGACGGTCTTCGTAAGTACGGGTGCTGATGATCTCACCGTAGAACTCTGGTGAGGTATCGAGGTTGTGGTTGTAGTAGTCCAGACCGGCTTCGGCCAGACGCTGGGCTTTACCTTCATCCAGCATCCCCAGGGTCATACAGGTTTCCAGACCGAGTTCTTTTACGCCTTTGACCATGGCCAGTACGTATGGCATGTCGCGTTCGTGCGGTGAACGCCAGGCGGCCCCCATACAGAAACGGTCGGAGCCAGCGGCTTTGGCGGCCTTGGCTTTTTCTAGTACGGCTTCGACTTCCATAAGGCGCTCTTTTTCGAGGCCGGTGTCGTAACGCGCACTTTGTGGGCAGTATTTGCAGTCTTCCGGGCAGGCACCGGTCTTGATCGACAGCAGGGTGCTGACTTGCACGGCGTTTGGATCAAAGTACTGGCGGTGCAGGGTCTGGGCCTGGAACAGCAGATCGTTGAACGGCTTGCTGAACAGCGCCTGAACTTCGTCCAGCGTCCAGTCGTGGCGCAGGTTGGCGTCAGTGTGGGCAGCGATGGCTGGTTGGGCGATGGTCATGCGTGTCTCCGCAAGCAGGATAAAAAAGCCATCATCCCGACTGTGCCGCTGCCACTCAATGCAGGCGGGCTCACGGCTTTGACAGATGTTCAAAAAAGCAGCAAAAGTGAACATTGATAACAACATCGCAAAGTGGCTGGTTGGCGGGCGGCGGTGGTCAAATGCCAAAACATCCTGCTATAACAGAGGCATATCCCGATTGGTTCGCCATCGGAGCAACTGGCCCTGAGCTGCGATTCAGGGAAACAGGAGGCGGATATGACCACTCCGGTTTACACCCTTATTGACCGTAACGTGCCGCTTCGATGGTGCGATGGTCCACTCTCCACCGGGCAGGCGTTTTCCTGTCGATCCCGGTTGCCAACGGCATTGGTTGGCCTGTCCGTATTGCCGCTGGCGGGACGTTCTTGTGCAAGGATTATTCGGCTATTGCTGGCCGCGAGGAGTAAGCCATGTCTGTTATAACGCATCAGGATTGGGGCGCTCGTGCCCGTGAGCTGGCTGTGCCGACCCAGGCCTGGATTAACGGCCGCCCGGTGAGTGCGCTGTCCGGAACAACCCGGCCCTGTATCAATCCGGCGACCGGCGCGGTGTTGGCTGACATAGCAGAATGTCAGGCCGAAGACGGTGATGTGGCGGTCGCCAATGCCCATGAGGTATTCGAGCGTGGCACCTGGGCCAATATGGCACCACGTGACCGCAAACGGATTCTGGTGCGCTGGGCCGAGCTGATCGAACAGCATCACCACGAACTGGCCTTGCTCGAAAGTCTCGATGTTGGCAAGCCGATCAGTGATTGTGTCGATATTGATGTGCCATCGGCTATTAACACCATTCGCTGGACGGCCGAGGCCATCGACAAGGTTTATGGCGAAATCGCCCCGACCGCGCCAGGCACCCTGGCACTGATCCAGCGGTTGCCACTGGGCGTGGTGCTGGCGATTGTGCCGTGGAATTTTCCGCTCTCAACCACGGCCTGGAAGCTGGCCCCTTCATTGGCGATGGGAAATTCGGTGGTGCTGAAACCCGATCCAAAAACCCCGTTAACCGCGCTACGGATCGCCGAACTGGCCACCGAAGCCGGTTTGCCGGATGGTGTGCTCAACGTGGTGCCGGGCGACGGCCCGACTCTGGGGAAACATCTGTGCCTGCATCCGGGCATCAGTGGCCAGACCTTCACCGGCTCCACCGCAGTTGGCAAGTTGCTGATGCAATACGCTGGTCAAAGTAACCTCAAGCGCACCTTCCTAGAACTCGGTGGCAAAAGCGCCAATATAGTGTTTGCGGATGCCGATCGCGAGCAGGCCATTACCTGGGCCGCGATTGCTGGCTGGTACAACAGTGGCCAGACCTGTACGGCTGGTTCGCGCTTATTGGTACAGGAATCCATTTACGATGAATTTGTCGAGGCCGTGGTACGCAAGGCTTCTGACTGGCAACCGGGTGATCCGCTTAACCCTGCCACCCGGATGGGCGCGGTAATTGATGCGGCGCAGCAACAGCGCATTCACGCCTGGGTCGAAACCGGTCGTTCTGAAGGTGGCAAGGTGCTGTGTGGTGGTGAGCCAATTCAGCCAGCGGCGATGGCTGGCCATTTTTACCCACCTACGTTGGTACGGGATGTTCACAATCAGATGAGCATCGCCCGTGAGGAAATCTTCGGGCCGGTGATGGTAGCGATCCCGTTTGCCACTGCTGAAGAAGCCGTACGGATTGCCAATGATTCCAGTTATGGACTGGCCGGAGCGGTGTGGAGTCGTGACATCAATACTGCTTTGCGGGTTGCCGGAGGAGTGCGCACCGGCACCATGGGAGTTAACAACTACTTCGGCGGCGATATTACCGTGCCATTTGGCGGCTTCCGCCAGTCCGGTAATGGTCGAGACAAGTCGATGCATGCCATGAACGACTACAGTGAGTTAAAAACCACCTGGATAGAATACTGAGCCTTACAGGAGCTAGGGACACTCTGAATAACTCTGCACAGCTCTGCGCGAGTGCTGCAGCGTGTGTGAGCAAGGCGACGAACGCAGCGAAATGACGAACCAACCTGGCCGGGTCCTTTTCTAGTTCGTCAACACCGCTAAAATGCGCTGCAGCCCGCGCCCTTCGGGGCTTTCGGGATGGTGATGACTCTGTGTCGCCGGTTTTTGACGTAGCCCGCTATGCCATCAAACCGGCTTCGTGATTCATCACCATCCCGATAAGCCAGAGCGGGCACCGAGTTATTCAGAGGGTCCCTAGATGAACAGGGAGCACAGCCTGGATTTGCGAATCCCGGCGAATCAGCTAAACCTGTAATAACAGTACAGGAATACAACATGAATCAACGCCGGTTTACCCGAGTACCCTTCTTGCGCCGGGCGCGGATCGAAACCCGTGGCTATCAGATGGACGCCCAGTGTCTGGATATCAGCGCACGTGGTGTTCTGCTGGTGCGCCCTCCCGAAGTTGACTGGGCGCTTGAGCAGCATATCCGCATCACAATTGTCATTACCGAGCGTGAGTCCATCCTGATGGACTGCTCGGTGGCACATATTGATGACGATGTTGTCGGCTGTGCCTGTGACTCCATGGATCTGGAGAGCCTTACCGTCTTGCGACGGGTTCTTGAGCTGAATCTGCCGGATTCAGTGTCTATCCATCGGGAGTTGGCTGAACTGATTCGTTCGGACAAGTACTGAATCCTGACGCTATTCTTATCCGTCGGGCTGCGTTTCTGTCAGTGGGGCATAATGCCCTGACTGGCATGGCGGCAGCTGGGGCGGACCGACCAGAAGTGGTGCCAGAGAGAATATTCGAGTCGCTTTAATGGCAGAGCTTGTGTAACGGTTTGTTATGCTGCAGTGTGCTCTAATGCCCAAAAGGGCTGTTATAGTAGCATCCTTAACCCTTTGTCGGAGTTCCGCCATGTTTATTCCACAGCTGAACGGGCAGCCATTTGCCCATGCCGTTGGCAAGATTGTTTGTGTTGGTCGTAACTACGCCGCGCATGCTCTGGAATTGAACAATCCTATCCCGGATCAGGCCATTCTCTTCATCAAACCAGCCTCTGCTGCCGTGCCGATGTCGCCTGCGTTCAGCATTCCGACTGATCAGGGCTCCGTACATCACGAGCTGGAAATCGCCATTCTGATTGGCCAGCCGCTGAGCCGTGCTGATCAGCAACAGGCGGCGGAAGCCATCGCTGGTGTTGGTCTGGGTATCGACCTGACCTTGCGGGATGTGCAGGACAAACTCAAGGCCAAGGGCCAGCCGTGGGAACGTGCCAAGGCCTTTGATGGTGCTGCGCCGTTGTCGACGTTTGTGGATGCTGCCCGCGTTAGCAACTGGCAAGACCTCGATCTCAGCCTGGTGCGTAACGGGGCCATACAACAACAGGGTAACAGCTCGGTAATGCTGTTCCCGATCCTGGCTCTGATTGCCGAAATCAGCCAGACCTTCGCCCTGCAACCAGGGGATGTCATTCTTACCGGAACTCCAGCCGGAGTTGGTCCGCTGCTGCCAGGTGATCGCCTGGAAGCGCGTTTGGCTGACTGGCTGGTGATCCCAGCGACCGTTCAAGGAGCCTGACCATGGCCAGCTGTGATACCACGCCTGGTATGCGTACGCTTGATGATGCGTTACAGACCATCATCGGCCAAATCCTGCCATTAACCGAATCCGAACTGCTCGACATTGCCGCGGCGGATGGCCGTGTGTTGTCGGCCGATGTTCTCAGTACCATGTCGGTGCCACCGGCCGACAACTCGGCCATGGATGGTTATGCAGTGCGCATCGAGGACCTGACGGAATATGACCGTCTTGAGGTAACACAGCGTGTGATGGCCGGTGACCCGATGGGGCAACCGCTGGAGCCGGGCACCTGTGCCCGAATCATGACGGGAGCCATGATTCCGCCGGGCGCGGATACCGTCATCATGCAGGAAGATGCCGAAGTCAGTAACGATGGCACCATCCGGGTGCGGGCAGCGATCAAGCCGGGTTCCAACATTCGCAAGGCCGGTGAAGAAATTGAGCCTGGCCAACAGGTGTTGCAGGCCGGACGTCGTCTGCGTGCTGCTGACCTTGGCCTGTTGGCCAGTATCGGTGTTGGCAGTGTTAACGTTGTGCGCCGTATCCGGGTGGCGCTGATGGCGACCGGTAACGAACTGGTGCGTCCGGGTGTGCCGCTGCAGCCTGGCCAGATTTATGAATCCAACAGCTTTGTGCTGGCGTCCTTGCTGCGCCGCATGGGCTGTGAAGTGATCGACTTCGGCATCATCAATGATGATATCGATGCCCTCCGTCAGGCTTTCCTGAACGCCGACACTCAGGCCGATCTGGTGATCAGCTCTGGTGGTGTATCGGTGGGCGAAGCAGATCTCAGTCGCCAGATTCTGGCGGAGCTGGGTTCAGTTGAACTCTGGAAACTGGCCATCAAGCCTGGCAAACCGTTTGCGTTTGGCCGCCTGCCGACCAGCTTCTACGCCGGTTTGCCGGGTAACCCGGTATCAGCCATGGTGACCTTCCACCAGCTGGTGGTGCCAATGCTGCGTCGTCTGGCCGGTGAGGAAGTCAAACCATTGCTGAAACTGGATGCTATGGTGGATGAAAAAATCCGCAAGCGTCCGGGGCGTATGGACTTCCAGCGTGCCATCGTCTGGAAAGACGACGAGGGTGTGTTCCGTGCCCGCGCCTTGCCACGTCAGGGCTCATCGCTGCTCACCACCATGAGCCAGTCCGATGCCTATATTGTGTTGGCGGCTGACAGTCCGGGTGTGGATGCCGGTGAATACGTGAAGGTGGTGCTGTTTGATGGCCTGCTGACCTGATACGGCTGACTTGATCCGAAATAAAAACACCAACGCCCGCTTTTGCGGGCGTTGGTGTTTTTGAGCCCGAGACTCGAACGAGGGTGATGCTTCGAGCGAGGGTTATGGTTCGAGCGAGGGTTATTCCGTCTTATCGCTCAGAAACCGCCGAACCACACTGGTGAACAGCTCGGCTTTTTCGGCATGTGGCCAGTGGCCGGTTTCAGCGATGATCTTGTAGGTGGCCTTCGGGAACCAACGCAGAATTTCCTGCTGATAGTCCGCCACAATGTAGTCACTGTTGCCGCCCTTGATAAACAGGGTCGGGCCTTCGAACGGCTGTTGCAGTTGTGGGGCGCGGCTGATTTCCGTGTATTGCTGGTCGAGTGCGGCCAGATTCATACGCCAGCCAAAATGCTCACCATCGCGGAACAGGTTGGTGAGCAGAAATGCTCGCACCGATGCCTCGGGGATGTGTTCGGCCAGAATCCGGTCGGCTTCCTGACGCGACTTCAGCGTCTGGGTATCCACCGATTTCAGACCAGCAAACACGCCGCTGTGGTGGTTTGGATAACTCACGGGGGCAATGTCGGCAACGATCAGGCGAGCAATCGGGCTGTTGGCTTCACAGGCCAGTTGCATGGCGGCCTTGCCACCCATCGAATGACCAAGCAGGTCGACCTTGTCATAACCCAGATCGTTAATCAGCAGTCGCAGGTCGGCGGCCATCAGTGGATAACTGATCTCGGCGCTGTGTGGGGAGCGGCCGTGGTTACGCATATCAACGGTAATCACCTGAAACTGGTCTGCCAGTGCCTTGGTCTGGGCTCCCCAGTTCTGCAACATGCCAAACAGGCCGTGCAGAATCAGCAAGGGTTGGCCTTCACCCTGGACTTGGTAGTTGAGTTTCAGTGCGGACATACAGGCTCCTGTCAGAGGCTAATCTGCCCGATGCTGATCCGGCAGAGTGTGATACATGCGGCGGGGCGTCATTCGCCGCCGGCGCGCAGTATCGCAAGACTGGCCGATCAGGAACAGGGTGGGCGTCAGTCCAGACGCTGCGGCGGCAGATAAATCGTGAAGTGATTCAGCGGTTCGATCAGTACGCTGTAAGGCGTTTGCTGTTCGCTAATGGAAACCAGCCCGAGGCGGTCGAGCAAGTCAAAACGGGCACTGCGCAGTTGGGCCGGTTGCACTTGCAGACGGTCGTGCCAGACCCGATAAGTACCCGGTTGGCCATCGCGGCGGTAATAAAATCCGGCCAGCGGGTGCGTCAGGTACAGCAGCGCAGTGCTGGTATCGGGGAAACCGGGGAAGTTGAAGTGTTCAGACCCTGTCTGGAACAGCTCAACCTCGGCGCTGGCCCATTCTGAGTCGGTGCGCATGTAATAGCGCTGGTAACGACCGCTGGCCGGGTCTTGCTGGCAATCGAAACGGATCGTGCCCGGATGCCAGGGCAGCTGCCACAGGAAACGTGGCACCAGTAACGTCCAGGAATCCAGGGTGGTGCCGAGAAACCACACCGCCCGTTCGCCGCTCTGGCGGTCGATGATGTAAATCCGGTAGTTGGTCTGCCCCATGGTAAAACGCGGGAACGGGAATACCGCCGAAGTGAAATCCACATCCACAAAGGGCACAGCAGAAATCAGCCCGCATTCAACTCCGTTCACCATAACCGTATCGAGCTGGAAACGTTCTGGCATCAGGCCATCAAAACGGTGCGCCGGAACAGCCCAGGTAATAATCGCAAAGTGCTGCAGACCACAGTCGATATCAATCCCGGATGGGGTTGGGCGCGGCAACAGATAATCGGCAAACTCACGGGGTTCCTGCATGGGGGCTCCTTACGGCGGACATCGTTCAGCATACTCAATCAGCATACGGTGAATGGCTGCCAACAAGTGTGATCCGTTGACCAATGTCTGGCCTGGATAATCTCTACCAAATATCCGGCCATACAATACAGAACAGCCAATACCGGGCATAAAAAAAGCGGCTGGAATCAGCCGCTTTTTCGGGTCTTGCTTCGAGCTCGGGACGTCGATCAGAACGGGATGTCGTCGTCGAAATCGTCGAAGTTGTTGCTTGGCTGTTGCGCCGGTTGTGGTGCCTGCTGGTAAGAAGGAGCAGGTGCAGCCGGACGCTGTGGCGCTTGCTGGTAACCTTGGTTGTAACCGCCCTGAGCAGGAGCCTGGTTGTAGGCTGGCTGCTGCGGTGCCTGTTGTGGTGCTTGTTGTGGCACCTGCTGCGGTGCTTGTTGTGGCGCCGGGTTGTAACCCTGAGCCGGAGCCTGACCGTAGGCTGGCTGTTGTGGAGCCGGTGCCTGGTAAGACGGTTGTTGTGGTGCCGGAGCCTGGCCGTACGCTGGCTGCTGAGGTGCTGGTGCCGGGTTCATCATGGCCGCTGCACTTGGCTGCTGGTAACCGCCACCCATGCCACCGCCCATACCACCGGACATGCCGCCGCCCATACCCATGCCGTCGTTGGCGCGGTCGAGCATCATCATGTCGTTGGCAACGATTTCAGTGGTGTAACGTTTGATGCCGTCTTTTTCCCATTCGCGGGTTTTCAGGCGACCTTCAAAGTAGGCACGTGAGCCTTTTTTCAGGAACTGCTGGCAGATTTCGGCCAGTTTTCCGTACACCACCAGACGGTGCCATTCGGTTTGTTCAACCTTCTGGCCAGTCTGTTTGTCCATGTAACTTTCATCGGTAGCCAGGTTGACGTTGGCAACGGCATTGCCGTTCGGCATGTAGCGAACTTCCGGGTCCCGGCCCAGAGTACCGATCAGAGTAACCTTGTTAACGCTGCGACCCATGTGTTTCTCCTGTTGACTCAATAATGGCCAGTGCTAGTTGCTGGTCGAATTCACTGGCATTCACTTTCAGATAAACCGCACCTTCCTCCGGCAATTCAATCAGCTCGGAGACCCCTTTAAGGGCGGTTAATGCTCGATATTGTATCTGGTTTAACGGCGCCTGAATGGTCAAACGCACACTGTTGAGATGATGTGGCGCAGGAGTAGCCATCAGCACCAGTGCCCACACCACCACCAGGGCGGCGAACAGCGCAAACAGCACCTGATAACCATAGTGACTCATCAGACTGCCGCCAATGGCGCCGCCGCAGAAGGCACCGAGGAACTGCATGGATGAATAGATACCCATGGCGCTGCCTTTGGAACCGGCTGGGGCAATTTTGCTCAGCCACGATGGCAGGCTGGCTTCCATCAGGTTAAAACCGAGGAAATACACCAGCAGCAGGGCACCCCAGTGCCACACGGCATGGGCCTGGGTCATCAGCACCAGGGCGATGATGATCAGCATTGCGGCGATCAGTACCACCTTTTTCATTTGGCGACGTTTTTCCGCAATGATGATCAGCGGCACCATCAGCACAAAGGCCAGCAACAGCACCGGCAGATACAGATGGCTGTGATTGCTTTTTTCCAGACCGAGCTGAGTCAGTTGCAGTGGAATGGCAACAAAAATAGCGACCATCAGAGCATGCAGTAAAAACACGCCAGCGTTTAATGGCCACATGCGCAAATTAGTGAGCTGTTTGGCAACTTCACTCCAGACCGCCGTGGCATCCCGATGTCGGGTTCTGGGCGGATTGGGAATCACCAGCAAGGTGACCAGTACACCACCAATGGCCAATGCACCAGTCATGCTGAAAATCAGGCTGAGGCCTCCGAGGCCCGATAACCACGGGCCGAGTACCAGGGCGACCGAAAACGACAAACCGATGCTGGCACCAATAAAGGCCATGGCTTTCATGCGGTTGGTTTCGTCGGTGAGGTCGGTTACCAGCGCCATGATGGCACTGGCAATGGCACCGCCACCTTGCAGGGCGCGACCGGCGATCAGTTGATAGACGTTATCGGCAGAAGCGGCCAGCAGGCTGCCAGCAGCGAAAATAAGCAATCCCACCACAATCACCGGTTTACGGCCAATGCGGTCAGACAGGGCTCCCGCCGGAATCTGCAGCAGTGACTGGGTCAGTCCGTAAACCCCCATGGCCAGACCCAGCAGGGCCGGTGTGGCATCGGTCAGTTTCAGGCCGTCGATCATCATCACGGGCAGAACCATAAACAGCCCCAACATGCGCAGAGCGTAAAGGGCAGCCAGTGAGCCGATGGCGCGCTGGTTAACGGGTGAAGTATTCGGAATCATGAACTATTACCGGGTAACAATGGCATGTACGGTGAACAGGCACGGCCGACGCTAAAAGGCCTCGCCACGAAAAAGCGCGGTAGTTTATCAGTAATCTGCGCGGATGATGAGTTAAACCCCGGAAGCATGGACATTGTTCTCCGGGATAACCTGACAACTGGCCTGAAGGTCAGGCTGTGGTGGTGGGGCAATTCCGTTAGACTGTGCTCTGACCAGGAAGCGTGCCCTAAGGGCTGGCAAAGGCTATCAAGGAGGATATATGGCCACTTCAGATCCTGTTCTGTTCCGCATTCAACAGTTGGTAATGGTTGGACGACGTAACCTCGACAACCGCGTTCTGCTCGAAACCTTGCGTATGCACATGGATGGAACCGAGTGTTTTATTCTCGACGACGATGACTTCCGTCGTTACCTGTTATCCGATCAGCTGGAAACCTCTCATGGCGGCCTGATGGTGCTGTTTGATTGCACCGGTGAACGCTCGTCGCAGCTGGTACCCTTGATGGAACTGGCGTTTGCTAACGCCTGTCAGCCGCTACTGGTGTTGTATCAGTGTGGCATTGGCACGGGGTCGGAAAATCTGATCAGCTGGCCTGGAGTACGAGGCTTCTTTCATGACACCGTGCTGGCCGCTGACATGCTACGTGGTCTTGATGCTATCTGTGCCGGTGAGTACTGGATTCCGCGCTTGCTGGTGATTCGTCATCTTGAGCAAACCCGCATCAAACCTGATCGTCGGCAGGCACTGGATATTGGCCTGACACCACGCGAGGCGGAAATTCTGGTGCAGCTGTCGGGCGGTTATTCCAATCAGGACATCGCCGACCGCCTCGAACTGAGCTGTCACACCATCAAAACTCACGTGTATAACCTGTTCCGCAAGGTCGGGGTGAGTAATCGCGTGCAGCTGGTGAACTGGGCTCGTGAGCATCGTTTTGATGACTGTGATCCGGGCATGTTGCGGCTGCTGGTCACCGCACCGCTGAATCCGCTCGAACCAGAAGTCGAAACGGAATCACACAGCTCGGAAGCCTGAGTCGCAGAGTTCCAGATTCTGGACATTGCCACCGGGCTGTCGCCGCTGTAACTCCTGACGGCATCCTTTACAATGGTCCTTTTGCCACGGTGAAGCGCAGCATGGACAAGATTCTGGTCAGGGGTGCCCGGACCCACAACCTGAAAAACGTTGACCTCGACATTCCCCGCGACAAGCTGGTGGTGATTACCGGCCTCAGTGGTTCCGGCAAATCATCCCTGGCCTTCGATACTCTTTATGCGGAAGGCCAGCGCCGTTATGTGGAGTCGCTGTCGACCTACGCGCGCCAGTTCCTGTCGGTGATGGAAAAGCCCGATGTCGACCTGATTGAAGGTCTGTCACCGGCCATTTCCATCGAACAGAAGTCCACCTCGCATAACCCGCGTTCCACCGTCGGCACCGTTACCGAAATCTATGACTACCTGCGTCTGCTGTTTGCCCGGGTTGGCACACCGCGTTGCCCGGATCATGGTGTGGCGCTGGAGGCCCAGACCGTCAGCCAGATGGTCGATGGCATCATGGCGCTGGCAGAAGACAGCAAACAGATGATCCTCGCGCCGGTGGTGCGTGACCGTAAGGGCGAACACCTGCATGTGTTCGAAAGCCTGCGTGCCCAAGGCTTTGTGCGGGTGCGGGTGGATGGTCTGGTATGTGATCTCGACGATACCCCGGAACTCGACAAGCGCCGCAAACACAGCATCGAAGTGGTGGTGGACCGTTTCAAGGTGAAAGACGGTATTCAGCAGCGTCTGGCCGAGTCCATTGAAACCTGTCTGGAGCTGAGTGGTGGTCTGGTGCTGGTGCAGTCGATGGATGACGACAAGGCCGAGCCGTTGCTGTTTTCCTCGCAGTTCTCTTGCCCGCACTGTGGTTACAGCCTGTCCGAGCTGGAGCCGCGCCTGTTTTCGTTCAACAACCCGGCCGGTGCTTGCCCGAGCTGTGATGGTCTGGGCGTCAAACAGTACTTCGACCCGGAGCTGGTGGTCGTTGATAGCAGCCTGTCGATCAGTGAAGGTGCCATTCGTGGCTGGGATCGTCGCAGTGTTTATTACTTCCAGATGATTTGTGCGGTCGCTGACCATTACGGCTTTGATATCAGCGCGCCGTTTGCCTCGCTGTCGGCGGCGAACCGCGAACGTATCCTGCGCGGCAGTGGTGACGACGAAATCAACTTCGTTTATGTGAATTCCCGTGGAGACCAGATCATCAAGTCACACCCGTTTGAAGGTGTGCTGACCAACCTCGACCGTCGTTACCACGAAACCGATTCGGCGGCGGTGCGTGAAGAACTGGCCAAATACCTGAGTGTGCAGCCGTGCCCGGCCTGTGAAGGCTCACGCCTGCGTCAGGAAGCTCGCCACGTTTTTATTGGCGACAAGACCATTCACGCCTGTACCGCTCTGGCGGTGGAAGACGCACACCAGTATTTCACCGGCCTCAAGCTGGCCGGTCACAAGGGCGAAATCGCCGAGAAGATTCTCAAGGAAATCCGTGAGCGTCTGAGTTTTCTGGTGAACGTGGGTCTGGAATACCTGACCCTGAACCGCAGCTCCGACACACTTTCCGGTGGTGAAGCCCAGCGTATTCGTCTGGCCTCGCAGATTGGTGCTGGTCTGGTCGGGGTGATGTACATCCTCGACGAGCCGTCGATCGGTTTGCACCAGCGTGATAACGACCGTCTGCTCAAGACCCTGTTCCACCTGCGTGACCTCGGTAACACCGTATTGGTGGTGGAGCACGATGAAGACGCCATTCGCAGCGCCGACTATCTGATCGACATTGGCCCCGGTGCCGGTGTTCATGGTGGCCAGGTGGTGGCCAAGGGCACTCCGGCCGAAGTCACCGCCAATCCGGATTCCGTCACCGGCCAGTATCTGTCCGGTCAGCGTGCCATCGAGGTACCGAAAAAACGTACCCCGTACGATCCAAAAAAAGAGCTGATCCTCAGTGGCGCACGCGGAAACAACCTCAACAACGTCACCGTCAAACTGCCTCTGGGTTTGATGACCTGTGTGACCGGGGTATCCGGTTCCGGCAAATCGACTCTGATTAACCGCACCCTGTTCCCGTTGGCATCGACCGCGCTGAACGGCGCGACCACGCTGAAAGCTGCCGAACATGACGGCATTGAAGGCCTGAAGTTGCTCGACAAGGTTGTGGATATCGACCAGAGCCCGATTGGTCGTACACCACGTTCCAACCCGGCGACCTACACCGGTATTTTTACGCCAATTCGTGAGCTGTTTGCCGGTACCCAGGAATCGCGCTCCCGTGGTTATACGCCGGGCCGCTTCTCGTTTAACGTCCGTGGTGGCCGTTGTGAGGCTTGTCAGGGCGACGGTGTGATCAAGGTGGAAATGCACTTCCTGGCAGATATCTACGTGCCGTGTGATGTTTGCCATGGCAAACGTTACAACCGCGAAACGCTGGACATCCGTTACAAGGGCAAAAATATCCACGAAGTGCTGGAGATGACCATCGAAGACGCCCGTGAATTCTTCGATGCCATTCCGGCGCTGGCGCGCAAGTTACAGACTCTGATGGATGTGGGCCTGAGTTACGTCAGACTGGGACAGGCGGCGACCACACTCTCCGGTGGTGAGGCGCAGCGGGTGAAACTGGCGCGCGAACTGTCGAAGCGGGATACCGGCCAGACCCTGTACATTCTGGATGAGCCAACCACTGGTTTGCACTTTCAGGACATCGAACAGCTGCTGGCGGTGTTGCACCGACTGCGTGACCACGGCAACACCCTGGTGGTGATTGAGCACAACCTGGATGTGATCAAGACCGCTGACTGGATTGTGGATATGGGCCCTGAAGGTGGTTCCAAAGGTGGTTATATCATCGCCGAAGGCACACCGGAGCAAATCGCCAATTGTGAGCACTCGCATACCGGCAAGTTCCTGAAACCCCTGTTAGAGCGTCAGGCCGGATAAGCGTCGGCTCTATAACCGCCGTTTTATACCGGCGCGTTTTGTGAGCCATGTTTGCTGGACGACTCAGTCGTCCAGCAAACCCGGATCGCGCTTTTTCATTCGGTACGCCAATGCTGGCCGGGTTAATCCCAGCTGGCGGGCGGCACTGCTGACCACCTGTTTGTTGCGCTGCAACGCCTTGCTGATCAACAACTCCTCCAGATCATCCAGACTTATTCCGGCATCGAGAATGGCATCGGCCAGTTGCTCGCGGCCGGTGAGTGGGCTGTGCTCGCCAGCCTGCGCGGTTTCGATGCGGCCATCCCGGCTCAACACATTCAGTGGATGACTCGGTTCGGTTAACGACGGGAAGAAGTGTTCAATTTCGATGGCGCGATTGTGGTCGGTCAGGATCACGCCGCGTTCGATCATGTTTTCCAGCTCACGCACATTGCCCGGCCAGCTGTAGTTCAGCAGCATACTCATGGCACGGTCGGTGACACCCTGGGTGTGTTTGCGGTACTCGCGCTGATACTTGTCGAGGAAGTGCTCCACCAGCAACGGAATGTCTTCAGTGCGTTCGCGCAGTGGCGGAATCCGCACCGGGAATACGTTGAGGCGGAAAAACAGATCCGCGCGGAAGCGGCCGTCCCGCACTGCCTGTTCAAGATCTTCGTTGGTGGCGGCCACCACCCGGACATCCACCTTGCGGGTCATGCTGTCGCCAACCCGTTCCAGTTCACCTTCCTGCAATACCCGCAACAGGGTCGCCTGCGCGCGCGTGGTCAGTTCGATCACTTCATCGAGAAAAATGGTGCCACCGTTGGCGCGTTCAAACTTGCCTTCACGAGCGGCATGAGCACCGGTGTAAGCGCCTTTTTCGACGCCAAACAGTTCAGCTTCAATCAGATCGGACGGAATACAGGCGCAGTTCACCGCCACAAAGGGCGCATTGGCGCGGTCGCTGGCGCGATGAATATTGCGCGCCTGCACTTCCTTGCCAACACCGGTTTCGCCCAATAACAGAATGGTCACCTTGCTGCTGGCGGCACGGTTGACCATGTTGCAGGCATCCTTGAAAGCCCGTGAACGGCCAACGGTGGAGAAGGGCAATAATTCATCGTGGGAACGGCGGTCGAGGCTGGTTTTTAACTGGTCGAACTGGCTGCGCAACAGCTCCAGTTCATCCAGATGCTCATCTGGCGCCAGATACCGTTCCAGTTCGGCGCGGTCCGGCCATTCGTGGGCGGGTTTGCCGATGTTGATACAGAGCTGGTCGCCACAGCCACAGCAGGCCGTTTCCTTGAACAGGATTGGCCGCCCCATATAAAAGCTGGTGTAACCGCTGGCATATCCCAGCAAGGTCCAGCACACCGCGTCATGGCTAATGCCATGACTGTGAATGTGGTGTTCGGCTTCCCATGAATGGTGCCAGTGAAACTCGCCGTAGTAGTCGCCGCTGGCCATATCAAAACGCAGATCGACCGGTGTGCATTTCACCAGACCTTCCAGCTTGTGCAGCTGCGGGCCAACACAGAAGGAATCCCGTGATGACAGGTCCGGGCGCACCCGCCGTGCCAGCTCGGCATCGAGGCGACCGGCGTTGTAACCGAATCGCATCAGCACACCCTTGGCGCGTTCCATGCCCAGCAGACGGATCAGTTCATTACGCAGTTGCCCCAATACCTGGGCGTGAATCAGCACCATACGGGCTTCGTTCAGCCAGATGTGGCCGGTATCCGGGTCAAACTGGATTTCGTGGCGGAGGTCGTCCGCGCTTGGTACGGGAATCGGGGTCGTTACACTCATCGTTTTTTATCTTTATTGGCTGAGTCGCCAGGGCTTTACCCTGTTGTAGAAATTTATCATATCGTTAATCACCGAGAGCGATTGTTCTTTTGGTAAATAGTCAGCGGGAATTTGAAATCCTGAATATGGGCGGAACTCGTATCGAGTCGTCTCATGAAGATTCTTTAAATATCTTATTTTTCAAATGGTTATGTTTTTTCACTAGAATCCACGATTGCAGAAATGGTGCACTGGCACAGGCATTGCTCAAGTGATGAGTACTGAAGCTCGAGATGATCGGATGCTTCAACCAACACAAGAGATCCCCCGGCATGATCAATAACAATAAAGAATGTGATCAGGCCGCCCGTGCTCATCAGATCCGGGTGGTCAATGCCAGCAAAGGGTTTGTGTCCCGCGAGGACACCAATCTGCTGGTCAGTATGGAACGCGCCAATCAGTCCCACGTGCTGGTCGGTTGTCGCGGCGGCGGCTGTGGCAAATGCCGCATCCAGGTGCTGGAAGGCGATTACCAATCCAAAAAAATGAGTCGCGCTCATATCCACCCCGGCGAGCCTGAACAGGGCATCGTTCTGGCGTGCCGGATCTTCGCGCGCAGTGATCTCACGATTCAACCTCTGGCAGCCGAACACTGAACGTTCTGTTTGCCTGCTTTCGCCAACAATAAAAACACCAAAGGAAGTTCCTATGAAATACGGAGTTATGCGTCCCGGCCATGTCCAGATTCGTGTACTGGATCTGGATGAAGCGGTACGCCACTACTGTGACCTGATGGGCATGATCGAGATGGACCGTGACGACCAGGGGCGGGTTTACCTGAAAGCCTGGACCGAGGTGGATAAATACTCGGTGGTGCTGAAAGAGTCGGATGAAGCCGGTATGGACTTTATGGCCTTCAAGGTTGTGTCCGAAGACGTGCTGGATACCCTGCGCCACAAGCTGGTGGACTATGGTGTAGCGGTCACCGACCTGCCTGCCGATGAGTTAAAAGACTGTGGTCGCCGTGTGCGTTTTACCGCACCAACCGGACACCAGTTCGAGCTGTTCGCCAGCAAGTTGCAAACCGGCAAGTGGGGCATCAACAAGGTTAATCCGGAAGCCTGGCCACGTGGTCTGCAAGGGATGGCGGTTACCCGTTTTGACCACTGCCTGCTGTACGGGCCAGATGTTCCGGGCACCACCCGTCTGTTCCAGGAAGTGCTGGGTTTTGATCTGGGTGAGCGGGTGATCACTCCGGATGACAGCCAGACCCTGATTGGCTCCTTCCTGACCGTTGGTATGAAAGCCCACGACGTGGCGTTTATCGAACATGCCGAGCCGGGCAAATTCCACCACGCCTCGTTTTTCCTCGAAACCTGGGAAGACGTGTTACGCGCCGCTGACCTGATCTCCATGACCGACACCCCTATTGATATCGGCCCAACCCGTCATGGCCTCACCAACGGCCGCACCATTTATTTCTTCGACCCATCCGGCAACCGCAGTGAAGTGTTTGCCAACGGCAACTATCACTACCCGGACCATGAACCGGTGACCTGGACCGCGGATCAGCTCGGCAAGGCGATTTTCTATCACGACCGTGTCCTGAATGAACGCTTCCTGACCGTGCTGAGTTGAGTCTTACCTGACGAAAACAACACCGCCGACCTGAAGTCGGTGGTGTTGGTGTGTCGGTTGGTGTGTTCGGGGGTGATGTCAGAAAAGGCGATTGCCATCAGCGGCCGTTAAACAACCAGGGGCGGAACCAGCGGGTCATGCGCGGCATGGCGACGTACGACATCAGCACCATCACCAGAGCGGTGACCAGCAACGTACGCAGCAGTAATGGCACCTGTTGTAACCAGGGGCCAAAGATCAGAAAGACCAAGGTGACAATCGGATATAAGGCCATCCAGCTGACCAGGGTCATCTTGTAACGGGGTGGTGGCGCGATACTGACCGTGCGGACAGGCAATTCGAACCAGCCAGCAATGCCGTAACTGATGTCCCGTTGCGTCGGTGAGCTGAGAAGTGTCTCGATTCGTCCAACCAATGTGGATCGCTCGGGGGAGTCGTTCCATATCTTGAGCTGCTGCTCATTGGCGAATCGGAATATGATGCGATATTCAGGGTCTTCAACAGTTGCTGGCCGGAATAAGTTGCTGCCCTGATAACCGTCGAATTGACTGGCGGCCTGGGTCAGGCGTGTACAGAGGTCCTCGAACTCCGCTTCGTGGCCGGGTTTTACACGCCGTGAAATAACAACCGTAACGGCTTGTTCGGAATTGCTGGACAGGCTGTTCATAAGAGTGCGCTGCTATAAACGGATATTTCCGATATAGTGCAAATATCCGGCGCCGGGCACCAGAAATATTTAATAATAAAGACGGGATCTCTGTATCCCGTAAACGGGGGGAAGATGAATTACCAGGATTTGTATTTTTTTATCAAGGTCGTGGAAAAAGGCAGTATTGTTGCCGCCTCCCGTTATCTGAATGTCCCGACCTCAACCCTGAGTCGCCGTATCCAGGCGTTTGAAGATGATCTGGGTTACAAACTGATCCATCGCAGTGCCAAAAAGTTTGGTCTGACGGAATCCGGCCAGCGTTTGTATGGCAGCGTTGCGCATACCGTACAAGACCTTGAAACCCGTATTGAAGACGTGAACAGCGAGCTGTCATCGCTGTCGGGAGACATCAAGATCACCGCCCCGGTGAGCCTTGGTCATCACTACGTCAAACAGTGGGTTTTTGAGTTTATGCAGGCTAATCCACGTATTACCGTGGAGACGTTTCTCTCTAACGAAAACGTCGATCTGGTGAAAAACAGCATCGATATTGCCTTCCGGTTAGGTAATGTGACTCTTAATGACTGGGTATCCAGACCGCTGTTCCGTTCGGCGCTGGTGCTCTGTGCTTCGGCGTCACTGGTACAGCGGACTGGCCAGCCTGAGCATCCGTCAGACCTGCATCGGGCGCCGCTGATTGCCCTCAAACGTACCCCTGTGTGGCGCTTTCACAAGGATGGCGATACCGAGATTCTGGTGCCCAAACCCTACCTGCGCACCGACGAAATCCAGTTCGCCATGGACGCTGCCCGTGAAGGTCTGGGGATCGCCTGTTTGCCACGATATGTGGTGAATGACGCTCTGGAAAACGGTGAATTGGTCGAGCTGTTACCGGACTGGCAAATGGACGAACGCCAGGTCAACGTGATTTATCCACACCGCGAAAGCCTGCCGGTGAAAACCCGGGCCTTTATTGATTTTGTGGTGGCCAAGGCCGCTGCGATGCGCAGCCCGCAGGCGACTCCGGAAGTGCGTTCTCGCGTTACTGAAAACACCGTTTAAACATCCTGAAAACGGGAAGGCCAGCTCCCGTTTTTACCGGTTTTATCCCCCATGGCGGGGGATATACTGAGTTGAAAATCCGTTGCAGATATAACGATGTGATATGCACGTCGGTGTACTCTTCTGCCTCTTATAAGAAAAGGAAACCATATGAACGAATTCCGACACTTTATTAATGGTGAATATGTCGCGTCCCTGAACGGCAAAACCTTTGAAAATCGCAGCCCGGTGGATAACAGCCTGATTGGTCTGGTTCACGAGGCCGGTCGTGAGGAAGTGGACGCTGCGGTGAGGTCGGCCAAACGTGCCCTGCGTGGCCCGTGGGGCAAATACACCCAGGCTCAGCGTATCGCTCTGCTGAACAAGGTGGCGGATCGTATTAACGAACGTTTTGACGAGTTCCTCGCCGCCGAATGCCGTGATACCGGCAAACCACGCAGTCTTGCCAGTCACATCGATATCCCGCGTGGTGCTGCCAACTTCAAGGCGTTCTCGGAAACCCTGGCCAACCACCCGACTGAAAGCTTCCGTCTGGATACACCCGACGGCAAAGGGGCCATGAACGTAGGCCATCGCACGCCAAAAGGCGTCATTGCGGTGATCTCGCCATGGAACCTGCCGCTGTTGCTGATGACCTGGAAAGTCGGCCCGGCGCTGGCCTGTGGTAACACTGTGGTGGTAAAGCCATCGGAAGAAACCCCGGCAACCACAACCCTGCTGGGTGAAGTGATGAACGAATGTGGTGTACCGGCCGGTGTGTTTAACGTGGTACACGGATTTGGCCCTGACTCTGCCGGTGAATTCCTGACGACTCACCCGCTGGTGGACGCCATCACCTTCACCGGTGAAACCCGCACGGGTGAAATCATCATGAAAGCGGCCGCCTGTGGCCTGCGCAACGTATCACTGGAGTGTGGCGGTAAAAACCCGGGCATTGTGTTCGCGGATGCCGATCTCGAAAAAGCGGTGGAAGGCACCATGCGTTCCGCCTTCGCCAACTGTGGTCAGGTGTGTCTGGGTACCGAACGGGTGTACGTCGAGCGCCCGGTGTACGACCGCTTTCTGGCGCGTATGAAAGAAGAAGTGGCAAAACTGAAACTGGGACGTCCGGAAGATGCCGCCGCCAACTTCGGCCCGTTGGTGAGCCTCGAACACCGCGAAAAAGTGGCTTATTACTACAACCTTGCGCGTGAAGAGGGCGCGACCGTGGAAATTGGCGGTGGCATTCCGGATATGGGCGACGCCCAGCTGAATCAGGGCGCCTGGATCGAACCAACCATCTGGACCGGTCTGCCAGACACCGCACGTGTGGTTAACGAAGAAATCTTCGGACCTTGCTGCCATATCCGTCCGTTTGACTCCGAAGACGAAGTCATCGCCCTGGCCAACAACACCAACTATGGACTGGCCGCCGCCATCTGGACCGAAAACACCTCCCGCGCGGTACGGGTTGCTGAGCAGATCGAAGCCGGTATCGTCTGGGTTAACTCCTGGTTCCTGCGCGACCTGCGCACGGCCTTTGGTGGTGCCAAACAATCCGGCATCGGTCGTGAGGGTGGGGTACATGGTCTGGAGTTCTACACCGAACTGAAGAACATCTGCATCAAGCTCTGAGCGTCGAGCGTCTGGCGTCTGGCGTCTGGCGTCTGGCGTCTGGCGTCTGGCGTCTGGCGTCCGACGTCCGACGTCCGACGTCCGACGTCCGACGGCTACTCGGCTTGTTAATTGGCGAGGCTGCTTGCCCTCTTGGGGGACCTTGTCCCCCGGCCGGGCGGGCCTCCCCCTGCTTTTGCCCGACTGGGCTCGTTTACCCGGTTTTCACCGACAACGGCTGTGCGACCCCGCTCAGATGGCACATCCCTGTGCCAACTGAGCTGGCGGGGCATCCATGCCCCGGCCGGGTCGGCCGTTGCGGTGAATCCCGGCTCGCCCAGATGGGCATTTTGTAGCCACCGTCGGTGGGCAAAGCTGGTGTGGATGGATACTGTGCGTCCGACGTCCGACGTCCGACTTCTGGCGGCAACTCAGCTTGTTAATTGGCGAGGCTGCTTGCCCTCTTGGGGGACCTTGTCCCCCGGCCGGGCGGGCCTCCCCCTGCTTTTGCCCGACTGGGCTCGTTTACCCGGTTTTCACCGACAACGGCTGTGCGACCCCGCTCAGATGGCACATCCCTGTGCCAACTGAGCTGGCGGGGCATCCATGCCCCGGCCGGGTCGGCCGTTGCGGTGAATCCCGGCTCGCCCAGATGGGCATTTTGTAGCCACCGTCGGTGGGCAAAGCTGGTGTGGATGGATACTGTGCGTCCGACGTCCGACGTCCGACTTCTGGCGGCAACTCAGCTTGTTAATTGGCGAGGCTGCTTGCCCTCTTGGGGGACCTTGTCCCCCGGCCGGGCGGGCCTCCCCCTGCTTTTGCCCGACTGGGCTCGTTTACCCGGTTTTCACCGACAACGGCTGTGCGACCCCGCTCAGATGGCACATCCCTGTGCCAACTGAGCTGGCGGGGCATCCATGCCCCGGCCGGGTCGGCCGTTGCGGTGAATCCCGGCTCGCCCAGATGGGCATTTTGTAGCCACCGTCGGTGGGCAAAGCTGGTGTGGATGGATACTGTGCGTCCGACGTCCGACGTCCGACTTCTGGCGGCAACTCAGCTTGTTAATTGGCGAGGCTGCTTGCCCTCTTGGGGGACCTTGTCCCCCGGCCGGGCGGGCCTCCCCCTGCTTTTGCCCGACTGGGCTCGTTTACCCGGTATTCCCCCGACAACGGCGTTTCGACCCCGGCCCGATGGTACATCCCTGTACCAACGGGCCTTGCGGGGCATCCATGCCCCGGCTGGGTCGGCCGTTGCGGTGAATCCCGGCTCGCCCAGATGGGCATTTGGTAGCCACCGTCGGTGGGCAAAGCCGGTGTGGATGGATACTGTGCGTCCGACGTCTGCTGGCTGCTTGCGGCTGCTGGCGGCTACTCGGTTTGTTAATTGGTAATGCCGTTTGCCCTCCTGGGGGACCTTGTCCCCCGGCCGGGCGGGCCTCCCCCTGCTTTTGCCCGGCTGGGCTCGTTTTCCCGGTTTTCACCGACAACGGCTTTTCGACCCCGGCCCGATGGCACATCCCTGTGCCAACGGGCCTGGCGGGGCATCCATGCCCCGGCCGGGTCGGCCGTTGCGGTGAATCCCGGCTCGCCCAGATGGGCATTGGGTAGCCAGCTGCGCTGGGCGAGATCGGTGTGTTGGTGGATGCTGCTTGCCCGACGCCCGACGCCCGACGCCCGACGCCCGACGCCCGACGCCCGACGCCCGACGCCCGACGCCCGACGCCCGACGCCCGACGCCCGACGCCCGACGAAAAAATCCATCTGTATCGGATGTCAGTGGGAATTTTTCCACATGTACCGGCACAGACTCTGGAATGGTAATGACATAATTGTAATTAATATCTTCAGTATTGATTGAACTTGTCGATTTTTTGTTCGTTAAATGAACAGTTGATACCTTTTATCCATTTGCGACACATTGACCGCCACTTATATGCCCTTCTGTGTCGTTTTTATCCTGTTGTTTTAATAGGTATATCGACTGCAGGAATTGATTTTCGATGAGCGGATTGTCATACGACTGTTCGAAAAACCAACTTTTTTGCGCACTCTGTTAGGTCATTCGTGCCTAGTTGCCCAAATTCGCCCCCAATCACGACATCTGTACTGCTTTTTTTCGGCGGCTCTGTGCTAGTTTTTGGAACATACCACCACAAGGAGCAATCCAGAATGTTGAAGAAAACTGCCATGTTGGCTATTGGCCTGACCGCCGGCGTTTCCCTGTCAGCCCAGGCTGGCACTCTCGAAGATGTTCAGAAACGCGGCGTGGTTTCGTGCGGTGTGAGTACCGGTCTGGCCGGTTTTTCACAGAAGGACGAGAAAGGCCAATGGAGTGGCATGGACGTAGACGTATGTCGTGCGGTAGCGGCCGCCGTGTTTGGTGATGACACCAAAGTCCAGTACAAGCCTCTGACTGCCAAGGAGCGTTTTACCGCTCTGCAATCCGGCGAAGTGGACATCCTGTCGCGTAACACCACCTGGACTCAAAGCCGTGATACGTCTCTGGGTCTGAACTTCGTGGGTGTGAACTACTACGACGGTCAGGGCTTTATGGTGTCCAAAAAGCTCGGCGTGAAAAGCGCTCTGGAACTGGATGGTGCTACCGTCTGTATCCAGGCCGGTACGACCACTGAACTGAACCTGGCTGACTATTTCCGCGCCAATGGCCTGAAATACACCGCCATCACCTTTGATACCTCCGACCAAACCCGTGCGGCGTTTGAGTCTGGCCGTTGTGACGTGCTGACCTCTGACCAGTCGCAGCTGTACGCCCTGCGTATTGGTCTGCAGAAGCCGGACGAAGCCATCGTGCTGCCGGAAGTGATCTCCAAGGAACCTCTGGGCCCTGCGGTTCGTCAGGGTGACGACGTCTGGTTCAACATCGCCAAGTGGTCGCTGGCGGCCATGATCGAAGCCGAAAGCCTCGGTATTACCAGTAAAAACGCTGCCGATCTGGTGGCCTCCGGTACTCCGGACCAGAAGCGCTTCCTCGGCGTGGAAGGTGACTTCGGCAAAAACATGGGCATCAGTAACGACTGGGCCAAAAACATCACTCTGAAAGTTGGTAACTACGGCGAAAGCTTCGAGCGTAACGTCGGTCAGGGTTCTCCTCTGAAGATCGCTCGTGGTCTGAACGCTCAGTGGAACCAGGGCGGCATCCTGTACTCCTGGCCAATCCGTTAATCCCGAATCGGGGCTGCGCACGGCAGCCCCAACACCTCCCAACCTCCCCCGGTCTGGACAGGAAAACCCCATGAGTAATGGCAAGTCACCCGCCTTTTATAACAACCCCCATGTGCGCGCGCTGGTCTATCAGACCCTGCTGCTGGCTGGCCTGGGCTGGTTTATGTTCAGCATTGTCAGCAACACACTTGCCAACATGGAAGCACGCGGTATCCGTACCGGTTTTGACTTCCTCGGTAACGTTGCCGGCTTTGATATCCTGATGTCGCTGGTGCCGTACGACGCCAGTAAAACCTACTTTGATACCTTTATTGTTGGCCTCCTGAATACCGTGCTGGTGAGTGTGATCGGCATTGTGTTTTCAACCCTGCTGGGGTTTGTGATGGGGGTTGCCAACTTTTCCAGTAACTGGCTGATTCGCAAGTTGTCAGTGCTGTATGTGGAAGTGTTCCGCAACATTCCGGTACTGCTGCAGATTTTCTTCTGGTACTTCGCGGTACTGGCGGCCCTGCCTAACGCCCGTAACAGTATCAGTCTGGGCGAAGCCATCTTCCTGAATATTCGTGGTTTGTACCTGCCAAAACCGGTGGCTGAACCCGGTGCTGGTCTGGTTTACGGCGCTATTGTGGTGGCGCTGGTGGGTATTGTGGTGCTGAAAGTCTGGGCCAAGCGCAAACAGGATCGGGACGGCAGCCAATTACCGGTGCTGTGGATGAGTCTGGGTATGCTGGTTGGTCTGCCGCTGCTGGCATTTATGGTTGCCGGTGCGCCCTTTACCCTCGATTTCCCAACCCTGCGTGGTTTCAACTTCCAGGGTGGTATCACGGTGATTCCTGAGCTGATGGCGCTGTCGGTGGCCCTCAGTATCTATACCGGTGCGTTTATTGCTGAAGCGGTGCGTGCCGGTGTGCAGGCGGTTCCGCATGGTCAGACCGAAGCTGCGCGCAGCCTGGGCCTGCGTGATGGCCAGATCATGAAGCTGATTGTGGTGCCACAAGCCATGCGGGTGATCGTGCCACTGCTGAACAGCGAATATCAGAGTCTGGTGAAAAACTCGACGCTGGCGACCGCGATTGGTTATCCCGACCTGTTTACCGTGTTTGTGGGCACCAGCCTCAACCAGACCGGCCAGGCGATTGAAATTGTCGCCATGACGCTGACGGTTTATTTCACCGTCAACATGCTGATATCGCTGGGCATGAACCTGCTCAACCGCAAGGTTGCGCTGGTCGAACGCAAGTAGGAGACGGTGATGACAGCCAATTCTGTTCCTTCGAAGATTTTTACTCCCAAAGCAGCCCGTCCGGCTCCGGTGAAAACCACCGGAGCGGTGGCCTGGATGCGCCAGAACCTGTTTAACGGCTGGTTCAACACCATACTGACGCTGGCCATTGTGGTGGGGGTGGGTTCGGTATTACCGGCGATGTTGGACTGGGTATTCCTGTCGGCGTCGTTCAGTGGCGCTGCCCAGGCCGACTGCACCGGCACCGGGGCCTGCTGGGTCTTCATCAATGCCTGGTCACAACAGCTGTTTTACGGCACCTATCCGGCTGAAGAAATCTGGCGGATCAACATCTGTGTGGTGCTGATGGCCGGTGTGCTGTCGGCCCCTGTGTGGTTGCCGCATCACCTGCGTAACCGGGTGGATATCGCTCTGTTGCTGCTGTTCCCGCTGGTCGCCGTGGTGATTATGGATGGTCGTCTGCTGGGTCTTCAGTACGTCAGCACCGATCACTGGGGTGGTTTTACCTTCAACGTGATGCTGGCGGCGGTCAGTATGATTCTGGGGATGCCACTGGGTTTCCTGTGGGCACTCGGTCGTCGTTCCACCAGTATGCCGATGATTCGCAGTATCTGTGTGGTGCTGATCGAGTTCTTCCGTGGTGTACCAATTCTGGCCCTGTTCTTTATGGGCTCGGTGATGCTGCCGCTGTTTTTCCCGGAAGGGACAACGGTCGACAAGCTGCTGCGGGTATGGATTGTGCTGGTGCTGTTTATGGCCGGTTATATGGCTGAAGTGTATCGCGGTGGCTTTCAGGCCATCCCGAAAGGCCAATACGAAGCCGCTGATTCTCTGGGCCTGAGCTACTGGCAGACCACTCTGCTGGTGATCCTGCCGCAAGTGATCAAGGTGTCGATGCCGAACATCCTGGCGACTGCGGTAATGCTGTTCAAGAACACCACCTTCCTGCTGATTATTGGTGTACCAGAGGTGTTGAACACCGCCCAGAGTGCACTGAATAACTCCGCCTGGCTGGGTGGCTACGCCTCCGAGGCCTATCTGTTTGTCGGTTTTGTGTTCTGGTGCTGCTGCTTCGGTATGTCGATGGTCAGCAACCACATCGAACGCAAACTGGATACCACACGACGCTGATTTATACGGGAAACAGTCATGAGCAATTCGAGCGACGCGGTGATCCGCATCAGCAACATGAACAAGTGGTACGGCCAGTTTCACGTACTGAAAGACATCAACCTGAACGTTCGCAAAGGCGAAAAGATCGTGATTTGCGGGCCATCCGGCTCCGGTAAATCCACCATGATCCGCTGCATCAACCGCCTGGAAGAATTCCAGCAAGGTGCGCTGCAGGTAAACGGCATCGAGATGATTGATGACATCAAGAACATCGAAGCCATTCGGAAAGACGTGGGGATGGTGTTCCAGCACTTTAACCTGTTCCCGCATCTGACCATTCTGGAAAACCTGACGCTGGGCCAGGTCTGGGTTCAGAAGAAGCCAAAAGCGGAAGCGGAAGCGCTGGCGATGAAATATCTGGAGCGGGTGAAAATCGCCAACCAGGCCAACAAGTATCCAGGACAGCTGTCCGGTGGCCAGCAGCAGCGGGTGGCGATTGCCCGTTCACTCTGCATGGCACCACAAATCATGCTGTTCGACGAGCCAACCTCAGCCCTCGACCCGGAGATGGTAAAAGAAGTGCTGGATGTGATGGTGGAGCTGGCCGAAGAGGGTATGACCATGCTCTGTGTTACCCACGAAATGGGCTTCGCCAAAAAGGTCGCTGATCGGGTGATCTTTATGGATGCGGGCGAAATCGTGGAAGAAAACACGCCGGATGAGTTCTTTGGTAATCCACAGACCGACCGTTTGCAGCTGTTCCTGAGCCAGGTTCTGGAACACTGATTTATCTTTGTCTGATCTCCCCAGGCCTGATCCGGAACTCCCGCCGGATCAGGCTTTTTTATGTGCGCGCGGTTGCTCTCTGCGACGGTTCTGATCAGCGACTGATCTGGCCGCGACGCAGGCTGATCACATTGCTGGTGCGGTTATCCCGGTCGTTGGCTGCCAGTGTATTGGCTGCGCTGACGGATATCGGGGCGGCAGCTTGAACCCGGTTGGGGTCAAACTGGTTCCAGAACGGGTTATTCAGCAGCGCATGATCCGCGATGTGCTGGGTTTTTAATGGCATCGCCGGTTTTTCGGCTGCCGCCTGTTTGAACGGTGATAACAGATCCGCTTTTAAAATCACCATCACGTCAGTACGCATAAAATCCATAACATCCATGGTCAGCACGTTACGCACGTTCTGGTGAATACGCACCAATGCCCGTACCCCCACCAGATCTCTGACATCGGTGGTCAGCATTCCCAGCAAGGCCTTGCGGAAACTGCGCTGCGGATTTTCAAATTCGTCACGAACCTGCTGGTGATGAGCCTGACGGTTGACGTGAATCGTCTGATTGGCATGCCAGGCGGCGAAATAAAAATGGTGCAGGATATCTTCATCCAGTTTCAGCAAACGCGCCGCAAACGCCGGTGATGTGGCTCGTTTGCGAAACAGCGTAACCACTTTTTCAAATTCGGGCGGACAAGGTGATGGCACAAATGTGGTCCAATCCTTGAGGCCAATAATATCGTCGCGGCGCAAATATTCCGGCAATTCACCGTCGTATTCATAAAACGCCGCAGCCCATTGCAGTTCATTTAATGACCGTGCCAGATGACGGGTGCTGGCAGGTATCTCGCCTTCGAGCCATGCCAGGCTGGCCAGACTGGCACCTTGCTGACACAGCTCGTCGATCACCTGACCAATTTCGTGAAACGTGCCATTACGGCCATCAATCAGCAAACCCTGATTGTCGCCGTAGGGAATCCACAGTGGTTTGGTGCTGGCCACTGACAGCTGAATCAGGCGTGATATGGCCTGAAGATTATTACGTTTACGCCGGGAAACTCGGGTGGAAATCACGGGGTACTCCTTGATCAACTGGCGGTTGCACCAGTACGACGGATTAGGGAGCAAGCGGGGTCGGACGTTTTTATTATTGGGACTTCATCTTGCCAGTCTATTTTTTTGCGCATAATAACTTCATGGTTATATGAAATGAAATAAATGTGGTGTATGAGATGTAATTTTTTATATGTCTTTTTATTGTCTGACAAAAGGTTTGTAATATTGACTGCTGGTGGGTTGTCTCAGTTGTCTCAAGATATATCGAATATCTTTCATATATGTGGTGGTGATCGCGGCTGGCGGGTATTGAGTCGATGAGAAAAAATCGCAGATTTTATCTGCGGACCTTCAGAATAATCCCGTACCTGCGCTGGCTAATGGGATAGAGCGGAGCTGGCATTGGGCGGCGGCAGTGGAGGGGATAAGCGCTTTCGGGAAGGGCAGACCACCTGCCGCTGCCGGTGGTCCGCATTGCCGGGACGTTGGGGGTTATTCAGAGGGGCCCAGCAGTTGCATATCTTCCTGCATATTCAGACGCACACTCAGGTAGTGCAGTTTGGCCTGATACAGCTCACTCAGCTGCTCACCTTCACCGGGCTGACGATTGTCGAGTTGTAACGCCATGTCTTCCCCAAACTCGAACAGACGCATCTTGATATACAGCGACTGCTCTGGATTGTTGGTCAGCTGACGAATCGCCTGGGCGGCGATGTCGAGACTGGCAGTGACAGCTTCGATCCCACCTTCCATCAGCCCCATCATGTCGTTGTTGTCGATTCCGGCCATCTCGAAGCCCTGGGTGAAATGCGCTTGGTAACGGTCGTTCTGCAGAACTTCCACAAATACCTCGCCGAGGCGTGGGTGCAGGCCGTCTTCTTCAATGCCAATCAGCACGGCGACTGTCATGGGGGCGAGACCAAAGGCTTTGGTCAGTTGCTGGCGAATCTGTTCCTGTTCCATGGTGATGGCTCCTTCAGTTTTGTAATCCGGTTCGGGATGATGGGAAATCGGGACGTTGGGCAGGGTAACAAACTTTTTGCTCCAGCGGGCAGGGCTAGGGACACTCTGAATAACTCTGCACAGCTCTGCGCGAGCGCTGCAGCGCGTGTGAGCAAGGCGACGAACGCAGCGAAATGACAAGTCCTTTTCAAGTTCGTCAACACCGCTCAAATGCGCTGCAGCCCGCGCCCTTCGGGGCTTTCGGGATGGCGATGACTCGGTGTCGCCGGTTTTTGACGTAGCCCCCCTGGAGTTATGCAAGAGGGCCATCAAACCGGCTTCGTGATTCATCGCCATCCCGATAAGCCAGAGCGGGCACCGAGTTATTCAGAGGGTCCCTAGCGCAGAGCTGTGTCGAGTTATTCAGAGCGTCCTGCGGTCGTCGCTTCTGCCTTGCCACCCAGTTTCTGTACTGCCAGCCCCGCCATAATCAGCAACAGACCAATCAGAGTGGCGCTGTGTACGGCTTCACCCAGAATCTGGCTGATAAAAATCAGCGACAGAAACGGGCTCAGGAAAATCAGCGAACTGATGGCCGCCGTGCGGCGGGTCAGGTTCATGGCGGTTTGCCACATCACAAAGGTGATGCCCATTTCAAACAGGCCCACGTACAGGCCGGTGCCAACGGCTTGCCAGCCAAGGGTTGGTACTCCATCCCGCAACAGCGCAATCACCAGCAGCATCGGTACTGCCAGCATAAAACTGCCCCACAGGCTGGTGGTGGCATCACTCTGTTCCCCCTGACGGGCGGCGCGGGTGTTCAGAATCCAGTACAGCGCCCACAACAGGGTACTGAACAGCGCCAGCGCCACACCGCTGACCGAATCAAACTCCAGACCCAGCAAGTTGCCTTTGGTGGCAATCACCAGCACCCCGAGATAGGCCAGCAGCAGTGCCAGCAGGTCTCGCGGGAACAGGCGTTGCCCCAATAACGGCACCGCCAGCAGGCTCATGGTAATCGCCCAGGTATAGTTGATGGCCTGCGCCTGTTGCGCCGGTAACAGATCGTAGGCTTCAAACAGAATCAGGTAATAACAGACCGGATTGATCAGAGCCTGGCGCAAATAGGCTCTCCAGTGCTGGCGAAAATCGCGCACCGCGTTCGACCATTGCTGTTTCCACAACAACAGACCGCTGAGAAACAGCCATGAGGTACAGACCGCAAAAGCCAGTAACCAGCTGGGGGTTAATACTTCCAGCGCCAGTTTGAAAGCCGTGGCTACGGTCGACCAGCACAGCACCGCCAGCAACGCCATGATCAGAGCGCGACGTTCGTTATGCACCTGTAACTCCTTGTGAGCAGGTGAAAGAAAAGGGAGAGGGCGAGGTTAACAGTGGACGGTCGGCCTCAACAGCCACAACAGATTGTTCTGCGCGGGCGCTGTCGAAAACAGGCAAAGTCACCGTGGGCTTTGCCGTTTTCAGACGGAATACCTGTTTGCAGCCGGGTTTTTATCAGGCGCTGGCCGTTTGTGGATAACGCTTGAGCGCGGTTTGCAGGAACGGCGCCAGACAGGGGTTGTGGTTGTTGGCGCTCCAGAACAGCCCTTGCTCCACCAGCGGCGACCACTCAAGGCTTTTGAACACCGCGCCCTGCAGCTGCATCCGGCGCATGGAGTCGGGCACCAGCGAGACCCCCAGACCACGGGCGACCAGATTCACAATGGTCTGCTGCAATTGGGTTTGCAGATGAATATTGGGGGTAAAACCGGCGCGCTGGCAGCAGGACATCACGGCATCGTGTAACTCTGGTGCGGTGCTGGCCGGAAAGGTAATGAAGCTATCGTTAGCCAGCGCTTCGGCACGAATCGACTCGCTGGCTTCCAGCGTATGACCGGCTGGCAACACCGCACATAACGGCTCGCAGAACAGCGGCTGATACATCAGGCTGTTGCCGACATCCACCGGGAAACTGATACCAACATCCACATCACCACTGAGCAGTGCTCCCTGCAAATCACGCGGCAGGGTTTCGTGCAAAGTCACGGCCACATCCGGGAAGTCTTCCCCAAACACCGCCAGCAGTTCCGGCAGAATGCTCCAGGCCGCACACATGGTAAAACCGACCCGCAGCTCACCCCGTTCACCGCGTGCCATGGCCTGCGCCGAACGCACGGCAAAATCGAGTTCATCCAGAATGCGTTTGGTTTGCTGGTAAAAACCGGCCCCGGCCGGGGTCAGGGAGACCGCGCGGGAATGACGCTGGAACAGCTCAAACCCCAGGTATTCTTCCAACGCCACAATCTGGCGGCTCAACGGCGGCTGGCTCATATGCAGGCGTTTGGCGGCCTGGCCAAAGTGCAGGGTTTCGGCCAGCACCACAAAATGCCGCAAGTGACGAATATTCATTGATTAATGCTACTTTTGCATTGATAGGTCTTTTAAATAACATTAGACGGTATTGATTGCCAGCCATAAGCTGTCGCCATTCTGATTCAGTGGCGAGTGTCTCACGATGTCGTATGTGCTCAGCACCTTGTTGCCGATTTTTGGCCTGATTCTCACCGGCTTTATTTGTCGGCGTACTGGCCGCCTGGGGGAAACCGCGGCATCGGAACTCAACCGCTTTGTGGTGTGGCTGAGCCTGCCTGCGCTGCTGATCAAGGCCACCGCGCTGGCCAGCATCGAACAGATCTGGCATCCGCAGTTTATTCTGGTGTACAGCCTGTCGACCTTGCTGGTGTTCGCCGCCACCCTGATCTGGAAACGTCGCAGCGGCCGCTCGTTGGCTGATTCCGGGCTGGATGCCCTCGGCGCCGGGTATGCCAATACCGGCTATGTTGGTATTCCGCTGTGCCTGTTTGTGCTGGGGGAGGCGGGCCTGCAACCGGCGTTAATTGCCACCCTGATTGTGGTGTGTGTGCTGTTTTCGATCGCCATCATCGTGATTGAAACCGGCCTGCAAACCGAAGGCACGGCACTGGCCGCCGCCCGTAAGGTGGGGCTGGCCTTGTTAAAAAACCCGCTGGTGGTCTCACCACTGATTGGCATATTCCTGAACGTAGCCGCTGTACCGATTCCTGACCCGGCGCTGAAATTCCTGACCTTGCTGGGCGAAGCCACCACACCTTGTGCACTGGTATCACTGGGCGCGTTTCTCGCCCATCGCCATGCCGGTGCCGCCGTTGGCACCACCGGACTGGTACTGATCAAACTGGTTGTACACCCGTTACTGACCTGGTTCCTCGCCTTCAAGGTGTTCCAGCTGCCCGCCATGTGGGGCCACGCCGCCGTACTCCTCAGCGCCCTGCCAACCGGCACTGGCCCGTTTATGCTCGCCGAATACTACCGCCGCGAAGGCGCACTGGTATCCCGCACCATCCTGCTCTCCACCATCGGCAGCCTGTTCACCCTGTCGTTTTACCTGTACCTGTATTTCTGAAAACGTAACCCGCAAAAGCTGTAGCCCGGAAGAGCCGAAGGCGTTATCCGGGAAAACCTCTCTTTCGACACGGAATGTCGCAGCTTGCGCGCAGGATTGGGCTGAAGATGTACATTAACCAGCAGGGGCGCTGATATGAATATGAGCAACTTCTGGACTGTGTTGCATGCGATTGCCGCCATCGCGCTGCTGTTTTCAGACTTTGAGGATAAAACTTCGTGGTGCATCACTATTTTTTTCAGTTGGCTGATTTTAATGACCTTGAGCTCGTGTATTGATGCGGTTTTCGATTGTTTCAGAAAATAAATCGGCATGGAGTGAACAACGATCAGGGCGACTCGATCCGGATATTCCGTATTGCCGACAGCCGCTCGCCATGGCCTTGTTAGCCCACCGGGGAGCCATGGGAAATACGCTGTTGGCGTGGATGTCTGCGCGGGTGTTTATGACAGAACACCCAGCCAGCTTTCGCGGCGAACTGAACGTAACGGATCGTGCGGATATCGATTCTGTATTCGGTAATGAAGCAGGCGGTGATGAGAGAAGCGGTGTGGAAGCATATCACTGGCCTGTGCAGGCATAAAAAACCGCAAGCTGGCTCCTGCGGCACCGCAGCGTCTGGAGGGTCAATGTGCCAGGACCTTGCATACTGCAGCTGGTGGAAATATAGCCAGCGGAAACGGGGCTGCGCAAGTGCCGGTTAGGCGGTTAATCGCGGCAGCCGACAGAAAATGTCGCAGGATACCGCCCGACGCGGCGGTATTTCGAGAGGTTTCAAGCGATGCCAGAGAGGACAACAATACTCAGTAATTCGTCTCAGAAGCCTGAGCCCAATACTGGAACAGCCCGTCACCCGCAATTGACACCCGAAGAATGGCAGGAGTTGGTTTCGCTCGGTATCGATCCAGCTTCCCTGACCGATCCAGAGCTAGAGCTGACGCCAGTCAGCAGCGCCTCCGGGTCAGGTGAGCACCAGCCGGATATTGATGCGAAGGTAAAAGCCGGTTTTTATCCTGTGAATGTGCGTCGGTGAAAACCGCTCCCTCATACCCCACCGTCGCTACTTTCAGACAATATTCCGCCATTGGCGGAACAGGGCGTCCCCTGCCAATGTCCGTGCCTGAATGTGATCAACACCACATGTCAGGGCTGTGAGTGGTTATGGGGGCTGCGCAAGCGCCGGTTAAGCGGCTAATCGCGGCCGCCGACAGAAAATGTCGCAGAGTGAAAATGGCAGTGGATGGCCGGACGTCCCATCATCGAGCCTGGGGATTACTCCCCAGTCTTCCGTAGACTCCGAAAATTTCTACGGCTCACTGTCATACCCACGGTGGGGTTCGAATTGACGCCTTGGCCGCCCAAAACTGACCCGACGCCCGCTGTCGCTGGTCATTGATTCAATCTCAATCCTGATAAAGCCATACGGTTAATGAAGGAGTGGATCATGGCACCGAACCACGGCAAGGATGAATTGCCCATTCCCGAATGGCTGCTGTTGTTGCTGATTACTCTGGCGGTTATCGGCTTTTTCGTCGGGTGTGCCGTTACCGGGACCGACCCCAGTCATGTCTTTCTCATGGCGGCTGGCTGGCTTCAGATCGGGATCAGCCTGGCCGGGATTATCGGGGGCCTGGTATTGATATTGGCGATACTGCTGAAATGAGAAGTTCCCATGCCACGGGCACTCTGAAACCAGCTGTTTTGCTTTTATCTGAAGCGCAGCCGTGAGTATGGTTAACATCACAGCTTTTGCTGTTTCGAATATTTCGTTTATCCTTGGGCTACATAACACCATTTTGTGTTGGCCAAACAAGGAGACAACGCCATGAGCGCCGAAGTAGTGTTCCTGCCAACTCCGGAAGATAGCGAACAAGCCAAGGGCTCCAGCCGGATTCTGGCTCAGGCTTTGGCAGATTATTCCGCCGACGACCGGGTTCGTATGACGATTCAGGGAAGCTCTGGCACCAGTAATGAACTGGTTTTGCCTGGAGACATCATGAACCTGTTGCTGAACGTGCTGACCCAGGTATCACAGGGAAATGCCATCAGCCTTGTTCCAATTCATCAGGAAATCAGTACACAGCAAGCCGCTGAACTGCTCAGTGTCAGTCGCCCACACCTCGTTAAATTGCTGGAGCAGGGCGATATTCCATTCCGCAAGGTAGGAAGCCATCGCCGTGTTCGGCTGGTGGACGTCATGAGCTATCGCAAACAAGTGGATGCCGCTCGAAGCCAGGCTCTGGACGATCTTGCAGAGCTGTCTCAAGGAATCGGGATGGAGTTCTGATGAGCCAATATCGTGTGGTGCTGGATGCCTGCGTGTTATATCCACAGGGATTACGTGATCTGCTAATGAGTCTGGCAGCGGAGCGTGTTTTCAAAGCGCATTGGACTAACGATATTCATGATGAGTGGATTCGTAATCTGCATGCGAATAGCGGTTTTGCATTGGAAAAGCTTCAACAGATACGCCAGATGATGGACAGGCATACGGACGATGCACTGGTTAGCGGTTATGAACCGCTGATAGCCGGTTTGAACCTGCCTGACCCGGATGATCGTCATGTGCTGGCCGCAGCCATCAAGTGTGGAGCCAATGCCATCGTGACCTTGAATCTCAAGGACTTCCCGGAGGAATACCTGGCGACCTTTGGCATCGAAGTGCTTCACCCGGATGATTTTGTTGCGTATCAGATTGATATGGCCCCTGCGGCCTCCTGTTCAGCCATCAAGAAGATGCGTCAGCGCTGGAAGAATCCAACCTACAGCGCAGCGGAATATCTGGCGGCGATCAAACCACGCTTACCCACAACGGCTGCATTGCTGGCTGAGTACGAAAGCCTGATCTGAAGAGTTCTGGAAAACACTCATTGAGCCGTCGCCCGCAAAAGCTGAAGGCGTTATCCGGGGAAGACTGAATATGCTTCTTGCTGGTTGCCGTAACCGGGCGATCGCAGGCCTCTGACTGCCGTGATGGATGAACAGAATGAGCCTGCTTTATTGAACCGCGACTTCTTGATGTTCCGGTTTTGGCATGATCCGCCTGACGTTCATGGCTTCCCGTTCAAAGGCTTTATGGCGAACGTCCCACAACTCTACCGCGTGCTGAATATTGAGCCAGAATTCGGGGGTATTACCCAACGCTGCCGCCAGTTTGATTGCCATCGGGGCGGTCAATATCCCCTTGTCATGAACGATACGGCTCAGGGTGTTTCGGTGTACTCCCATGGCGTCTGCCAGTTCGTTGATCTCAATGCTCATCGGCTCCAGAAACTCGGTTACCAGCATTTGACCGACCGTTACTGGGCGACGTTTTGTCGTTCTCATCACCTTATTCTCCACTAGCCTTTGTAATCATGAGGGTCCAGATAGGTATTCACTGCAACGCCATCTATCCATTGGAATATCAGCCGATATTGCTTGTTTACCCGGATGGAACACCAACCGTCCATGTTTCCCTCAAGGTGTTCGAAGCGGTTACCGGGAGGAATTCGTAAATCTGACTCCTGGGTCGCTGCATCAAGGATTTCCAGTTTCCGGAACAATGCCCCTTCAATGGTGCTGGGGATTTTTCTGTGGCTTTGATCATTCTCGTAAAACGTTTCCAGCCACGAGTCTCTGAATTCGACAGCCATGTCGTAAAATGCCTTTTCAATTAATGGTATGCACAATGTGGTTGTGCGTCAAATGGCTTGTTTGGAGCAGGGGGCCAGTCAATCGCAGGCCTGTCTGATAAGCGCAGCACGACCAGAGCCATTCCGCCGACACCCTCCGTCGCAACATTCGCGCACGCTAACGCTATCCTGACTCATCCAGCCCCGTCGCAGGTGAACCTGTATGCACCACCACAAAACCGTTCTTCTGCTGCTCTGTCTGGCCATCACACCAGCATCCCTGTGGGCCGATAGCACCTGCAAAACCGACTCCTATGGAACCACCACTTGCCGTCATAGCGATGGCACGGTGACGCGCGCCAAAACCGATTCCTATGGCACCACCACCTTTCGTAACAGTGACGGTTCGACCACGCGTGCCAAAACCGATGCCTATGGCACCACCACCTTTCGCAACAGCGACGGCAGCACCACCCGCGCCAAAACCGATTCCTATGGCAATACCACCTATCGCAGTAACGATGGCAGTGTCACCCGTGCCAAAACCGATTCCCACGGCAATACCACCTATCGCAGCAACGATGCACCGGCGGTAAAAGCAAAAACCGATTCCTACGGGACGACCCGTTACAAAAGCAGTCCGGATAAATCCACCGACAAAAACACTGACAGGAACACCGATAAGAAGGACACCCGCTGCAGCCGTAATGCCACCGGCACCAGCCTGTGCCAATAACCTCAACGGTTTCGGAAAGCGGCCCGGCCGCATGAACCCGACAGGGCCGGTTATAGAGTAGGGTCAGAAGTCGTCATCAAGCCCCGAGTGGAACTCGTCATCGTCGTCGTCTTCATCATCTTCATATGGGGCTGGTGTAGCGCGGAACGAGGATTCGTCTGCCGGCTCGCCATCACCCTCACCGTCCTCTTCCAGCTCATCCGAGAACATCTCGTCGAGATCATCACCGCTGTCCAGAAACCGGTCATGTTCGGGGTCGTAGTCATCGTCGTGATCGGCGTGATCGGCGTGATCGGCGTGATCGGCGTGCATGCTGAATCCTGTGTACTGAGGTAAAGAGGGTTGTATAAGCAGTTGGGCATTGTCAGTCAATGGTGCCCGTCAATGGCGACCGTAGCGCAAACCATTCTGGCAGATTATTTTGGCCTCCTGCCCTGAATGCAAAAACCGGATATTCTGATTACTGATACTTTTATGGTTCGGTGATCACCATGCGCGATATCCGCTCGCTCGATTTCAACTTGCTGAAAGCCCTCGATGCCCTGTTGGACGAACGTAACGTCACCCGCGCCGCCCAGCGCCTGGGCGTTACCCAACCGGCACTGAGTGGCATGCTGGCGCGCCTGCGTGAGAGTTTTGGTGATCCGCTGTTTACCCGCACCCAGCGTGGCATCGTGCCAACCGCACGGGCGTTAGAACTGGTAGTGCCACTCAAGAACCTGCTGCAAGACATCGAAGGGCTGCTGCAACCGCCAGCCTTTGATCCAGCCACCGCCCGTATGACCTTCAGCATAGCCGCTACCGACTACGCCCTGCGCGCGGTCGGCCGCCCGTTTTTACGCCAGCTGCGCCAGACAGCACCCGGCATTCAGGTGGCGCTGTTACCGGTGCAGGACAAGGAGCTGCATGAGCGGATGGAACGTGGCGACATCGACCTCGCCCTGTTAACCCCGGACATCACCCCCGCCGACCTGCACGCCCGTCGTCTGTTTGATGAAACCTACGTCGTCGCCATGCGTGAGCATCATCCGGCCGCCATCGAAGCTGCGAGCAGCGGCCTGAGCCTCGAACGATTCTGCGCACTGGAACATGTGCTGGTGTCGTACAGCGGCGGCAGCTTCACCGGTATTACCGATGAAGTGCTGGCCCAACAAGGACTGCAACGGCGGGTCATGGTATCGGTGCGCAGCTTCCTGATCGTGCCGGAACTGCTACTCGACAGCGATCTGGTCGCCGTTGTGCCGTCACGGCTGGTGAGTGGTTGGCCGGGGTTAATCACACTGCCACCGCCGGTCGCGATACCGGGCTTTACCAAAACCGCCGCCTGGCATGAACGCGTACACCGCGATCCGGCACAACGCTGGTTAAGGGAGCAGCTGTTTGGGAGTTGTGAAATACCGCTTTGAGCGGATCAAAAAAAGCCCGCCATTTGGCGTAATGCCGATCAGTTAAGCAACCAATGGCATTCTTGCTGCGTGATCTGCACGGCTTGTTAATTGGCCAGGCTGTTTGCCCTCTTGGGGGACCTTGTCCCCCGGCCGGGCGGGCCTCCCCCTGCTTTTGCCCGACTGGGCTCGTTTATCCGAAATTCCCCGACAACGGCGTTTCGACCCCGGCCCGATGGCACATCCATGTGCCAACGGGCCTTGCGGGGCATCCATGCCCCGGCCGGGTCGGCCGTTGCGATGAATTCCGGCTCGCCCAGATGGGCAATTAACGGCAGCCAGCTGCGCTGGGCAAATTCAGCAATCGATGATCAGGCCATTGCAGAGAGAGGGGTCTACCGGGCCGGGGGACAAGGTCCCCCAAGAGGGTATGCGGTGGTGCCAATTAACAAGCTGCAATTGCATCCATGCAGAGTGCTAACGAATCAAAAGCCCGCCATTTGGCGGGCTTTTGATTTCCAGCGTTGCAAACACTTACCGCAGTGCTTGCAGTACCAGATCGGCGACCGGTTCTGACGAGGCCGGGTTTTGGCCGGTGATCAGGCGGCCGTCGCGCACGGCGAACGGTTGGAAGTCGGGGCCGCTTTCATAGTGGGCTCCCAGTTCGCGCAGGCGGGTTTCGAGCAGGAAGGGCATAACGCTGGTGAGTCCGGCGGCGGCTTCTTCGCTATTGCTGAATCCGGCGACTTTGCGGCCGCTGACCAGTGGCTGGCCGGTGGTGTCTTGCAGGTTAACCAGTCCGGCCGGGCCGTGGCATACCGCGGCGAGGATTTTCTGGTTGGCCCAGGCCTGATTCAGCAGCTCGGTCAGTTCGCGGCTGGCGGGCAGGTCCCACATGGTTCCGTGGCCGCCAGGCAGGAAGATCGCGTCGTAGCCGCTGATATCCAGACTCTGGATGCTCAGCGATTGTTGCAGCTGCTGCATGGCGTGGGTGTCGGCCATAAAGCGGCTGACACTGGCCGGGCGGGCCTGTTCGCTGGTGGAGTGGGGATCGAGTGGCACCGCACCGCCTTTGACCGAAGCCAGTTCCACCGTCGCACCGGCATCAACAAAGCGGTAGTAGGGTGTGGTCAGTTCTTCAAACCAGACACCGGTCGGGGTGCTGGTATCCCCCATGGTGGCCTGGGAAGTCAGAATCATCAGAATTCGCATCATGCGTTGGCTCCGGTTGTATCAGCGGCGGGCGGCGATGGCGACGCGTACGAGGCCTTCGATCCATTCCTGGTGGGCGTTTAACATCGGGTTAGGCAGGCTGTTACGCAGGGCGACGGCTGGTTTGCCGTTCTGGGTTTCCTGGGTCAGTACCCGTACGCGGTTGCCCGGAAGGTCTTCAAACAACCAGGCGTGGTGAACGTCGAGGCGTTCGTCGGCGTTACCTTCGACCCAGCCGTGCCAGGCGATACGGGCGGCTTCGCCATTCGCGGGGGCGACAAATTCCACCACCTTGCCTTCAACGGCAAAGCCGAACGTGGTGAAGCGGAAGCGGGCTCCGGCGTTTAGCAGCGGGCCGCTGTTATCGTGAAAACGGATTTCAGAGGCGTTGCTGTACATCACCGGCCAGGCTTCGGTGTTGATCAGTTGTGCCCAGATGTCAGCGGCGCTGAGGTCGGCGATGATGATTTCGTTGGAGACGTAGTTGTCGGTGTTGCCCGGAAGGTATTCCGTGGGCCATACGATATGAGTCATGAGGAACCTGCGTTGGAATCAGTGAAAGATGTTGTCCGGACACTGGTGATGATGCGGATGTGGCGGATATAAGGCCAATCCTGAAATTTTATTTCTGTTATCGCATGGCTTTATATCTGGGTTTATGGCCGGTTTTTGATCGCAGTGGATGGCGGGCAGTTATGCACATCACGCAGCGTTCCCACGCTGGCGATGCCGTGGGAACGAGGTAATCAAGTGGGGCGGGGTTGGTCAGTTGCGCTGCTGGATGACGGCGTCGATATCGGCAGCGGTATGGCGTTCGCGCAGTTGTTCGAGGGTTTCGCCCCAGGTTTTGTTGACGATACGGCCGCGTTGCACTGCCGGGCGGGCGTCGATGGTATTGGCCCAGCGCAGAACGTTCTGGTAGCTGCTTGCGTCGATAAACTCGGCGGCGTCGTACAGGCGTCCGAGAACGATGCCGCCATACCATGGCCAGATGGCCATGTCGGCGATGCTGTATTCGGCGCCAGCGACAAATTCATGGTTGGCCAGCTGGCGATCCAGTACGTCGAGCTGGCGTTTGATTTCCATGGTGTAGCGGTTGATCGGGTATTCGTATTTTTCCGGGGCGTAGGCGTAAAAGTGCCCGAAACCGCCGCCGAGTATCGGTGCGCTGCCCATCTGCCAGAACAACCAGCTCAGGCATTCGGTGCGTCCGGCGGAGTCTTTTGGAATAAAGGCTTCAAACTTGTCGGCCAGATACAGCAGGATGGCGCCGGATTCGAACACCCGTTGTGGTGGGTTAACGGAGTGGTCCATCAGGGCTGGAATCTTGGAGTTGGGGTTAACTTCTACAAACCCGGAGCCAAACTGGTCGCCGGATAATATCTCGATCATCCAGGCATCGTATTCGGCTGCGCTGATACCTGCAGCCAGCAGTTCTTCCAGCAGAATCGTTACCTTGACGCCATTCGGGGTTGCCATGGAATACAGCTGCAGCGGTTGTGCTCCGACCGGCAGTTCGCGTTGGTGGGTGGCTCCGGCGATGGGGCGGTTGATGCTGGCAAACTTGCCGCCATTGTCGGCATCCCACTTCCAGACTTTGGGCGGCGTGTAGTGACTGGTCATGTTCAAACCTCGTGTGATGAGTTTTTCCCAGTGTAACGGTGTGTTGGGGCGGAAACAGTACGGCTAATGGCACGCTGTTGTGTGCCATTGGCCGTAAAAAGCGGGATTAAGGACACTCTGAATAACTCTGCACAGCTCTGCGCGAGCGCTGCAGCGCGTGTGAGCAAGGCGACGAACGCAGCGAAATGACAAGTCCTTTTCAAGTTCGTCAACACCGCTCAAATGCGCTGCAGCCCGCGCCCTTCGGGGCTTTCGGGATGGCGATGACTCGGTGTCGCCGGTTTTTGACGTAGCCCGCTATGCCATCAAACCGGCTTCGTGATTCATCGCCATCCCGATAAGCCAGAGCGGGCACCGAGTTATTCAGAGGGTCCTTAACTGTCCGCGAATGTATCCGCGGATCAACGCGCCAGTGTGTAACGTTCCAGCCAGTGGGCGTATGACGGTGGCAGCACCCACGAAGGCTTGTTAATACCCAGTTCGGTGGCGGCGAAATACGGCCAGTTCGGGTTGGCCAGATGCGCCTTGCCAATCATCACCACGTCGAGTTTTTGCTCGGCGATCATACGTTCGGCATTGGCGGGCAAATCGAAGCCCCAGGCCGATGCGACCGGAATACCTGCTTCGTTACGCACGCGCTGGGCGATGTCGCCCAGGAATGCCGGGCCCCATGGAATATTGGCGTTGGGGGTGCTGAAGCCCATGCTGACACTGAGCATATCCAGACCAATAGCCTTGAACTTGCGGGTCAGCTCGATGGATTCGAGCAGGGTTTCCTCGTCGCGGCCGTCAAACTCCAGTACCCCGAAACGGGCGGTAAACGGCAGGTTTTCCGGCCAGACTTCACGCACAGCACGCATGGTTTCCAGCAGGAAGCGGCCACGATTGTCCGCGCTGCCGCCGTATTGGTCGGTGCGTTGGTTGGCGTGTACCGAGAAGAAGCTCTGGGCCAGATAACCGTGGGCAAAGTGTAATTCCAGCCACTGGTAACCGGCGTCGCGGGCACGAATCGCCGCGCTGACAAAGTCGTCGCGTACGCGCTGGATATCGGCCAGGGTCATTTCCCGTGGCACTTTCGGCAGGTGATTACTGAAGGCAATGGCCGACGGAGAAATCGTGGCCCAACCACGTGGATCATCGGCGGCGATATGGTCGTCACCTTGCCACGGCAGGTTGGCGCTGGCTTTGCGACCGGCATGGCCAATCTGGATACCCGGAACGGCACCGGCGGCCTTGATGGACTGTACGATCTGGCGATGACCTTCGATCTGGCCATCTTCCCACAGGCCCAGACATCCGGGGGTGATGCGGCCGTCGGCGGATACCCCGGTGGCTTCCACAATTACCAGACCGGCACCACCGCGGGCGAGGGCGGCATAGTGCACCTGATGCCAGTCGTTGGTGTAACCGTCGGTGGCGGTGTATTGGCACATCGGTGGCACCGCGATGCGGTTACGCAGGGTGACATCCTTGAGGGAATATTCGGAAAACAGTGCAGACATACAAGGCTCCTTGGATGGCTCGATCAGGGGGAAATCCCTGCCGTGTCGACCGTTGGTCTGGCGTGCGGCAGAGGACTCAGAGAGTGCTTTATAGGCTATCGGCTGTTTGCTATAAGTTGAACCTGTGATGACTTATCCGATTTATAAGAGTTCATTATGCTTAATCCCCAGTGGTTACGATCCTTCGCTGCTCTGAACGAACACGGCAGCTTTACCCGTGCGGCCGATGTGCTGGGGCTGACTCAGGCGGCGGTGAGCCAGCATGTGCGGCATCTGGAGGACGAACACGGCACGCTGGTGTTGCGTCATCCGCGCCGGATTGAAGTGACTCCGGCGGGTAAGGCAGTGCTGGCCTACTGGCAGGACATGCGTGAAGCCCACGAGTGTTTGCAGCAACGGCTGGCGGAACAGACGTCGATGGATGGCCATGTGCGGCTGATTACACCGGGCAGTGTTGGCATGTTGTTGTACCCGTTCCTGCTCGACCTGCAGGTGGAAAAACCGGGGCTGATTGTGCAGCACCGTTTCGCGCCGGATGCCGAGGTGGAAGAGGGCGTATTGTCGGGCATCTGGGACCTCGGGGTGTTGCCGTTCCGGCCGGATTCCGAGCGACTGTTTTCCAGCCAGTTCTGTCGCGAACCGCTGGAGCTGGTGGTGCCAGCCGGTGAAACCGTGAATGACTGGTCCGATCTGCAACGGTTGGGGTTTGTGGGTCATCCGGATGGCAAGGCGATCGCCACGCGCCTGTTTGCACGCTGGTTTCCGGGCAATCCCGGAGTCGAAACCTTGCCCTGTAAAGGCTTTATCAATCAGGTGGCGCTGATACCGGAACCGGTGGCGCGCGGGTTGGGTTTTACTGTGTTACCTCGTTATGCGCGGCTGGCGTATCCGCATCAGGAGCGTATTCAGGTGCTGGATCTCGGCCCGCAGGTGTGGGATACCCTGTGGCTGATTTTCCGTCAGGACTGGCCGTTAACCAGCCGCGCCCGGTATGTGGTGGAGCGGTTGAATAGTCGATCTTGTATGGTGGATGGGTATCTGAAGCCGGTGGGTTGAGGTTGTTTTGTTGCCAAGCAGCGGTTTTTGCTTTGTCAGACGTCAGACGTCAGACGTCAGACGCTTCGCGGCTACTCGGCTTGTTAATTGGCCAGGCTGTTTGCCCTCTTGGGGGACCTTGTCCCCCGGCCGGGCGGGCCTCCCCCTGCTTTTGCCCGGCTGGGCTCGTGTCTCCGGTTTTCACCGACAACGGCGTTTCGCCCCCGGCCCGATGGCACATCCCTGTGCCAACGGGCCTTGCGGGGCATCCATGCCCCGGCTGGGTCGGCCGTTGCGGTGAATCCCGGCTCGCCCAGATGGGCATTGGGCAGCCAGCGGAGCTGGGTTAAATCGGTGTAAATAGATGCTCGTTTGTAGAGTGGGCATTTATGCCCACAAAAAATCGCGCCCGATGCCCGACGCCCGACTTCTGGCGGCTACTCGGCTTGTTAATTTGCCAGTCCGCTTGCCCTCTTGGGGGACCTTGTCCCCCGGCCGGGCGGGCCTCCCCCTGCTTTTGCCCTGCTGGGCTCGTTTTTCCGGTATTCACCGACAACGGCTGATCGACCCCGGCCCGATGGTACATCCCTGTACCAACGGGCCTTGCGGGGCATCCATGCCCCGGCTGGGTCGGCCGTTGCGGTGAATCCCGGCTCGCCCAGATGGGCATTGGGCAGCCAGCGGAGCTGGGTTAAATCGGTGTAAATAGATGCTCGTTTGTAGAGTGGGCATTTATGCCCACAAAAAATCGCGCCCGATGCCCGACGCCCGACTTCTGGCGGCTACTCGGCTTGTTAATTTGCCAGTCCGCTTGCCCTCTTGGGGGACCTTGTCCCCCGGCCGGGCGGGCCTCCCCCTGCTTTTGCCCTGCTGGGCTCGTTTTTCCGGTATTCACCGACAACGGCTGATCGACCCCGGCCCGATGGTACATCCCTGTACCAACGGGCCTTGCGGGGCATCCATGCCCCGGCTGGGTCGGCCGTTGCGGTGAATCCCGGCTCGCCCAGATGGGCATTGGGCAGCCAGCGGAGCTGGGTTAAATCGGTGTAAATAGATGCTCGTTTGTAGAGTGGGCATTTATGCCCACAAAAAATCGCGCCCGACGCCCGACGCCCGACCAGAATCTTTACTGCAGCAGTACCTGCAGGGCGTATTCCGCGACTTCTTTATCCTGTTCGGCGGTGGCGCCGGATACGCCGATGCCCCCAATCACTTCTCCGTCCATGCGAATCGGCAGGCCGCCGGCGAATCCGGTGAGGCCGCCGCCGATCAGTTCAATACCGGTGAGGTGTGCTTCGCGCATGACCTTGCCGAAATCGCCGGTGTCGGCATGGAAATACAGCGCGGTTTTGGCTTTGCGTTGGCTGACGTCTACCGGGCCCAGGCGGGCTTTGTCCATACGCAGGAATCCTTGCAGGTTGGCACCGTCGTCTACCACGGCAACACAGATCTGAACGCCAATTTCCTCGGCTTTTTCTACTGCCTTGCTGAGCATCTGGCGGATTTGCAGGTCGGTCAAACGGGTCATGGCGGGCTCCTTTAGCCGTGTTAGGAAGCGCCATGGTAACCAGCGTGGCCGGTCCTCAACAGTAACAAAAACGGGATATTGACCCCCCTTTTGTGCACGTCTGCCGTCGCGCTGAGGAGCAGAGCAACCCGCTGCTGGAATCATCGGCCTTTGTAATCCCGATAATGGTGGTTTTGATACCCTGAGGGTATCGAGCAGGCAATTAAATAGTATTAGATGGTATGTGACGCTTTCTCTAACCTGACCTCTGAATCCGCTGCTTCCCGGCGACCAGCAATCAATACAAAAACAGGTCGAGGTTCCAGATATGCGCCAGATCGATAACTTCATTAATGGTGTTTTCCTGCCAGCGAGCCACAGCCGCCGCTTTGAAAAACGCTCCCCCGTTGATAACCGCGTGATTGCCTCGATCGCCGAAGCCAGCCATGCCGATGTGGATATGGCGGTGAAAGCGGCGCGTGCTGCACTGAATGGCGAGTGGGGTCGCCTGACTCAGGATCAGCGTGTTGATCTGCTGTATGCCGTGGCCGATGAAATCACCCGCCGTTTCGACGATTTTGTGGATGCCGAAATGGAAGACACCGGCCAGCCGGAACACGTGATGAAGCATGTGTTTATTCCGCGCGGTGCTGCCAACTTCAAGATTTTCGCTGACGTTATCAAAAACGTTCCGACCGAATCCTTTATGACCGACACCCCGGACGGCCGTGGTGCGCTCAACTACGCCATTCGCAAACCGAAAGGTGTCATCGGCGTGATTTCCCCATGGAACGCGCCTTTCCTGCTGATGACCTGGAAAGTCGGCCCGGCGCTGGCCTGTGGTAACACCGTGCTGGTGAAGCCGTCTGAAGAAACTCCGTTCACCGCCGCCCTGCTGGGTGAGGTGATGAACAAGGTCGGTATTCCGGCCGGTGTGTACAACGTGGTGAACGGTTTTGGCCCGGACTCCGCCGGTGAATTTATTACCTCCCATCCGGGTGTGGATGCCATCACCTTCACCGGCGAAACCCGCACCGGCACCGCCATCATGAAAGCGGCTGCCACCGGCACCCGTGATGTGTCGTTCGAAATGGGCGGCAAAAACGCCGGTATCGTATTTGCGGATGCCGACTTCGACGAAGCCGTTAACGGCATCTTCCGCTCGGCTTTCCTGAACACCGGGCAAGTGTGTCTGGGTACCGAACGGGTGTACGTCGAGCGTCCGATTTTCGACAAGTTCGTAACAGCGCTGAAGGCCAAGGCCGAAGGTGTGAAGTTTGGTCGCCCGAGTGATCACGGTTCCAACTATGGCCCGCTGATCAGCCGTGAACACCAGACCAAGGTGCTGAGCTACTACCAAAAAGCCGTTGAAGAAGGTGCCACCGTGGTGACCGGTGGTGGTGTGCCAGAGATGCAGGGCGAACTGGCCGAAGGTAACTGGGTGCAACCTACCATCTGGACCGGCCTGCCAGAAACCGCAGCGGTGGTGCGTGAAGAAATCTTCGGGCCGTGCTGCCACATCAGCCCGTTCGACAGCGAAGACGAAGTGGTGGCCAAGGCCAACGATACCGAATACGGCCTTTCTACCACCATCTGGACCACCAACCTGACCCGTGCCCACCGCATGGCCGGTCGTATCGACGTGGGGATCACCTGGATCAACTCCTGGTTCCTGCGCGACCTGCGCACCGCTTTTGGTGGCACCAAACAGTCCGGTATTGGTCGTGAGGGTGGTGTGCACTCGCTGGAGTTCTACACCGAATTACGCAACGTCTGCGTGAAGCTGTAAGGGGGCATCATGGATAACAACCTGATTACTCGCCTCGGCGACCGCTTGTACGAAGCCTTTGTGGAACAGAAAACCCTGGTGCCGTTCACCGAGCAGTACCCGGAGATCACCCTCGAAGACGCCTACCAGATTCAGGAGCGTTTTATTGAACGCCGCCTGCAAGCCGGTGAAGTGGTGGTGGGCAAAAAGATCGGTGTGACCAGCAAGCCGGTACAGCAGTTTCTGGGCGTGTATCAGCCGGACTTTGGTCAGCTGACCTCCAACATGATTTACGCCGAAGGCGACGTGATGAATCTGGATGAGCTGATCCAGCCGAAAGCGGAAGCCGAGCTGGCGTTTATCCTCAAGGAAGATCTGGTCGGCCCCGGCATTACTGCCATGGACGTGATTCGCGCCACCGACTACGTGGTGCCCTGCTTCGAGATCGTCGATTCCCGTATCGACAACTGGAAGATCCGCATTCAGGACACCGTGGCCGACAACGCCTCCTGTGGTGTGTACGTGCTGGGGGAAACCCGTGGTGATCCGAAAAAACTCGACCTGACCCTGGCCGGTATGGTGCTGGAGAAAAACGGCGAGTTGCTGAGCACTTCTGCCGGTGCCGCCGTACAAGGCAGCCCGGCCAACGCCGTGGCCTGGCTGGCCAACACCCTTGGCGCGCTCGGTATTCCGTTCAAGGCCGGTGAAGTGATTCTGTCGGGCTCGCAATCCCAGCTGGTGGACATCGCCGATGGCGACACCCTCACCTGCACCGTGGGTGGGCTGGGTAGCTGCAGCGTCAGCTTCAAGGGCCGCACCGCCGTGCAGCGTAAAACACAGGAGCAGCAGGCATGAGCAAGAACATTACTCTGAGCCGTGAAGACATCGTGCGTCTGTGTGAGCGCGTTGAAGGCGCACAGATGCGGGCGGTGGCGATTCCGAAGCTCACCGACGAATACCCGTCGATGACCATGGATGACGGTTACGCCATCCAGACCGAACTGCGCAAACGTTTTATCGAAAAGGGCCACAAGCTGGTGGGCTGGAAAGCCGGCCTGACTTCCAAGGCCAAGATGAAACAGATGGGCGTCGAAGTGCCGTCGATTGGTTTCCTCACCGACCGTATGGCGGTGCCGGAAGGCGGCAAGATTTCCGTTGGTGCGCTGGTGCATCCGCGCGTTGAGTGTGAAATCGCCTTTGTCACCAGCCAGGACCTCGAAGGCCCACGCTGCACTGCCGAACAGGTGTTAGCTGCTACCGATTACGTGCTGCCTGCTATCGAAATCATCGACTCGCGTTTCCAGAAGTTCAGCTTCGACCTGCAAAGCGTGATTGCCGATAACGGCTCGTCGGCCCGTTTTGTGGGTGGCGGTCGTCCGCGTTACGCCAGTGAGCTGGACCTGCGCACCCTCGGCGTGGTGATGGAAAAGAACGGCGAAATCGTCGAAATGGGCGCTGGAGCCGCTGTGATGAACAACCCGGCAGAAGCAGTCGCCATGCTGGTGAATATCCTGCACGGCATGGGTGAATACTTGCCGAAGGGCAGCTTCGTGATGAGTGGTGGCATTACCGCTGCGGTTGCCGTGCAGCCGGGTGATTTTGTCAGCGCCCGCTTCCAGGAACTCGGCACCGTATCGGTTTCGTTCACTGAATAACCCAAGCCCGGCCTGCTTGGCAGGCCCGGCCACACAATAAAAACGAGGGCGTACTCATGCCTATTATCGAAATGCACATGCTGGAAGGGCGTTCTCTCGAAGAGAAAGCGCGTCTGGCCGAGAAGGTCACCGCTGCCTGCGTTGAAGCGCTGGATTGCAGCCCGATGACCGTTCGTATCCTGATTACCGAACACAAGAACGGCGAGTTTTTTGTCGGCGGCAAGGCCGGTCGTGCTTCTGATCAGGCCGCCGCCGCACAGGCAGCTGCTGCACAAGCCGCCGATTCTGCTGCTTCTGCCAATAAGGCCGACTGAGCCCATCAACCCCTTCAAGGAGAACATCATGGCCAAAATCAAATGTGCCCTGATCGGTTCCGGCAACATCGGCACCGACCTGATCTACAAGATCAAACGCAGCCCGGTGCTGGAACCTGTATGGATGGTGGGGATCGACCCGGAATCCGAAGGCCTGAAACGCGCCGCCGCCATGGGCCTGAAAACCACCCACCTGGGTGTGGATGGCCTGCTGCCACACGTGCTGGCGGATGAAATCCAGATCGCATTCGACGCTACTTCTGCCTACGTGCACGCCGAAAACTCGCGCAAGCTCAACGAGCTGGGCGTGCTGATGATCGACCTGACCCCGGCAGCGATTGGCCCGCTGTGTGTGCCACCGGTGAACCTGAAAGAACACGCCGAACGCGCCGAAAAGAACGTCAACATGATCAGCTGCGCCGGTCAGGCCACTATCCCGATTGTGAACGCGGTATCGCAGATCCAGACCGTTGAATACGCCGAGATCATTGCCTCGCTGTCGTCCAAATCCGTAGGCCCGGGTACTCGCGCCAACCTCGACGAGTTCACCTACACCACCTCCAACGCCATCGAAAAAGTCGGCGGCGCCAAAAAGGGCAAGGCGCTGTGCATCATCAACCCGGCCGAACCGCCGATGATCATGCGTAACACCATCTATTGCCTGACCGCTGATAAGCCAGATGAAGAGGCTATCACCCGTTCAGTGCTGAAGATGATCAAGGAAGTCCAGAAGTACGTACCTGGCTACCGTCTGGTTAACGGCCCGGTGTTCGACGAAGTGCCGCAAGGCCATCGTGTTGCGGTGTTTATGGAAGTGGCTGGCCTGGGGGATTACCTGCCGACCTACGCCGGTAACCTCGACATCATGACCGCCGCCGGTACTCGTACCGCTGAAATGTTCGCCGAGAAAATGCTGGCGGGCGAATACAACCTCAAAGCACAGGAGGCTTGATCATGGCCAAGCGTTTGAAAGGTCGAAACATCACCCTGCACGACATGTGTCTGCGTGATGGCATGCACGCCAAGCGTGAACAGATCAGTGTTGCCGAGATGGTCCGTATCGCCAAAGGTCTGGACGATGCCGGTATCCCGTACCTGCAATGCACCCACGGTGCCGGTCTGGGCGGCAACTCCCTGCAACACGGTTTTGCCCTGGCCTCCAACGAGGAATACATCAGCGCCGTGGCCTCGGCGGTGAAGAACGCCAAGGTATCGGTACTGCTGCTGCCAGGCCTCGGCACCATGCGCGAACTGAAAAGTGCCTATAAAGAAGGCGCCCGTTCCGTGCACGTGGCGACTCACTGCACCGAAGCTGACACCTCACCACAGCACATTGCCTGTGCCCGTGAACTCGGCATGGACACCACCGGCTTCCTGATGATGGCGCACCTCAACGACGCCAAAGGTCTGGTTAAACAGGCCAAACTGATGGAATCCTACGGCGCCCAGACGGTGTACGTGACCGACTCCGCCGGCTTTATGCTGCCGGAAGACGTGACCGAACGCATCGAAGCCCTGCGTGACGCCCTCGACCCGAAAACCGAAATCGGTTTCCACGGCCACCACAACATGGGCATGGGCATCGCCAACTCCATCGCCGCCGTTGAAGCCGGTGCCTCCCGCATCGACGCCTCCGTCGCCGGTATGGGCGCAGGCGCAGGCAACACCCCGCTGGAAGTGTTCGTCGCCGTGGTTGAACGTATGGGCGCCAACACCGGCACCGACCTGTTCAAACTCATGGACCTCGCCGAAGACGTGATCGTACCGGTAATGGAAAAACCGGTACGTATCGACCGCGACTCCCTGACCCTCGGCTACGCCGGTGTGTACTCCACCTTCCTGCTGCACGCCAAACGCGCCGCCGAACGCTTCGGCGTACCGGCCCGTGACGTACTGGTGGAACTCGGCCGCAAGAAGATGATTGGTGGTCAGGAAGACATGATCATCGACACCGCCATGACCATGGCCAAAGAACGCGGTCTGCTGAAAGAAAAGACCCTGGAAGAGCTGTAAAAGCCCTTCGTTGCTCCCGCTCCTGTGTGGAAGCAACGTCAGTCAGCGAACTGATCAGGCGTTCGAAACATAAAACCCCGGAGCGCAAGCAACGGGGTTTTGTTTTATCCAGTATTAAATGCAGAACGCATCTGTTCCTGTTCGGCTCGGCTGATTCCAATCCGGGTCGCCACCTGCTGCCATTGCGATACCGCCTGAATCACTTCGACAAATATCTGTTCTGCCTTGTCCTCTTCCAATTGGAAGAACGGAATGACTTCGAAAGCGAGTTCGTAACTCAGGCTGTTGTCTTTATCGTCGATATTGAGATGCAGGCCCTGAGCAGCAGGGACCGGGTTAATGTCATAGGCCGGTGACAAGCGCCAACCTCTGTTCTGAAACAGAAATCCGTGATTGCGCAGATGATCGTCACTGTTGGATACCGCAATGTTGAACACAATTCGCCGCCATAGCTGTTCAAGATCGGCTCGGGTATTGCTGCCGTGGTGAACCAGAAACTCAGCCAACTCCAGATAACTCGCGCCAGTGTCACCATCGTAGTAACCCAACTGGGTCATGGCGGAAGAAAAATGCAGGCGTCGCTTTTCCATACGATCAAAGCGTTTGGCCAGAAACGTGTGGTGATCCGAGTGGTATCGCTCAATTCGGCACTCGGCCATATCGATACCCGCCTGAATGGCCAATTGATATGTCAGATACTCCCAGGCTCCCACGTCGTGGTCGTCGTAGCGACTGGGAAATTTGGCAATCCATAGATCGCCTTGTTCATCGGTTACTGACGCCTTCGGGCGTGCTCCTCCCAAAGATGACCCCGGAGAAATCAGCATAAACAACCACTTGATGTACTCCGGATCATCCGGATCGTTATGCATTTCAATATTGCGGGCGGCCTGCTCAAGCTCTCGCAGTGAGGTCATGGGAGGAGCGGCAAGCCGGTGATCGTTATTGAGAAATGCCCCATCAGGTTCGGTTTTATAACGCATGGCCCCCATGCGGCATTCATCGTAAACACCCAGCAGATAATCACTGTCGAGCAGGGTTCTGGCTTTTCGATTCTGCTGGCGAGCCAAAACGGCCTCGCGACGTTGCATTAATAACCGGCCCCAGCGATCCGGACAGGAGTCCAGAAAGGTTCTGAAGTTACGGTCATCCTGCGAGTGTTGCGCCCCTTGAAATAACAACAACTCCGGATCAATGCGCAGATACAGGGCATCTTCGCGAGCCAGCCAATCCCTGGCATAAGCAAAACTGAAATGCTCTTTGCCTCGGGCCTGATTTGCCATCAGAGTCCCGATCAAAAGCGGCTTTTCCCCCAGCCAGTCTCCATACACTTCAATTTGACGGCTCATGAAGGCTTTTCCTGATCGCTGACAGGTGCAGTCTGTCTGGCTTTCTCCAGCAAGGCTTGAATACGACCGGAGGCAGAAGAGTTTGCATCAGGAGAAGGGGGCTGAGTGGCTTTGTCGCGGTTAGCGCTGCCGGAAGCGGAAGACTTGAGCAACTCAATATCTTGCAGTTTTTGTCCGAGGACATCGTCTGAACCAACCGCTGCCATATCGGCCGCCAGCCCCAGAACCGACAACACCCGCAAATAGTGTCCGATCGATACCGTGGATTCGCCACGCTCGATATTGCGCAACGTCGGTTTGGAGAAACCGGTACGTTCCGCCAGCATCGTCTGGGTCAGCTTGCGACGCTTCATGGCAAGCCGGATATTCTCACCCAGCTGTCGCAGAATGTTCTGTTCCTCTGGGAACATGGTGGATTGTCTGGCTTTTCTCATGAAACTATAATTTCACTAAGTGTTAATTAATGAAATTATAGTTTCATTTTGTGAGGTGGCAATAGCGGTCAGGTGGACGAGTGCCGTGCCTGATTGGTGTGGTTTTCAGGAGTGGGAGGAGCGATAGGACTCTGGCCCGGGTGTTATCTACCAGCAGAGGCAGCCGTTGGCTGCGCGGGCTGTGCAATCTGCGTAGCCGTCGCTGTTGATGCAGGAGCTGCTGTTAGCTGCGAAGACTGAGCAAGAAACCCTCCCTTGGCTCTCGGTAATCCTGAGCCAATCGGATCACAGTTAAAAAACAAAACCCCGTTGCTTGCGCTCCGGGGTTTTGTTTTTTGAGGCTGCTATGGCTGATGTATATTGCCTCGTCGCTGCCAACGGAGCCTGCCAGTGGAAAACCTCAAAACTGCCGTCGAACTTGCTGTCGGGTCTGGCAAGGCACTGCCGTTTGCCTGCTTTTCGTCGGTATACGAACAACGTATCGCCAACGTACCGATTTCACGGCCGTTGCTGGTGTGTGTGCTGGATGGCTGCAAACAGCTGCTTGGTGAAACTGAAGTCACCGGCCAGGCGGGCGATTTTCTTCTGCTCTCCAATCATGCGGCGCTGGAAATGCGCAACGTGCCGTCTGGCAACGGTTATCGGGCCTTGCTGATCGAATTTGAATACGAAGATTTCCTGCCCTTTATTGGCAAGGGCCGCAGTCGTGACAAATACCTGCGTGGCGAACTGAGCCCTTTGCTGGGCCGAACTCTTACCCAGTTTGTGGAGTGGGCGACCTGGGCTCCACAACACCTGTGGCCATTGCGCCGTCAGGAAATTCTGCATGCACTCTGGCATGAGGGCTTTCACCAGATCGGCCAGATGATCGAACCACCGGGGCTGTCGCACCAGATCTACAACCGCCTGGCGGCCAATCCAGCCAGTGATCCTGGCAGTGCCGAGCTGGCAGCGGCATTGGCCATGAGTGAATCGACCCTGCGACGCAGGCTGCGCCAGGAAAACACCAGCCTGACCACGCTGCGCGATCAGGCCCGACTGGGCGTCGCCCTGACACTGCTGCAGACCACTGAGCTGCCGGTGGCGATGGTCGCTGAACGTTGCGGTTATCAATCACACTCGCGTTTTACTGACCGCTTCCGGCAGACCTTTGGTCTGACGCCATCGGAGTTACGTAAAACCCGAATGACCGGATAAGGCGAAAAGTTGGCAGCGCTGGTACTAATGGCGTGGCCGCGGCCTGATTAAGCTGACCTCCTGTTATCGCAACGGATTACAACGAGAGGTCATTATGAATAAGTCCGTATGGAGTTTGGCCTTGCTGGCCAGCTGCGCAATCGCTCCTCAGGCCAGCGCCGAACTGGTACTGCAAAGCAGTGACATCCAGCAGGGCCAGATGATGCCAAAAGCCCAGGAGTTTCAGGGATTTGGCTGTACTGGTGACAACCGTTCACCGGCGTTGAGCTGGAGCGGCGCACCTGAAGGCACCAAAGCCTATGCCTTGCTGGTACACGATGCTGACGCCCCGACCGGCAGCGGCTGGTGGCACTGGCAATTGATCAATATCCCGGCAGAGGTAACGAGCCTGAGCGCCGGAGCAGGAGCAGGAGGCGCAGAACTGCCGAAAGGCAGCCAGTCCATGCGTAACGATTACGGCGTTTATGGCTTTGGCGGCGCTTGCCCGCCACCGGGACACGGTGTTCACCATTACCGTTTTACCCTTTATGCGTTACCGGCTCCTCTCGATTTGCCCAAAGATGCATCAGCGGCTTTGACCGGTTATATGGTCAACGGCTCAGCGTTGGCGTCTTCAACCATTGAAGCGCTGTACCAGCGTTAGGACTCTGTCTGGTTTGGTTTTTTCCGGTAGCGTCATCCTGTTGTAAAAACAAAACCCCGGAGCCAGGCAACGGGGTTTTGTTTTGAGGCTAGGCTTGAATGTTAAACATAAGCCTATTTGTTTTGAGGCTTCACCCCGCCGCGACGGCCAAGCCCGAATCCCACCCGATACAGGTCGGGCATATCGAGTCGACCGTCTTTCTTGGTTTCCATGATACCCAGACGTTTCAGGTCTTCCACGATGCCTTGCCAGCCTTTTTCAGAATGCTGGGCTGGTAGTCGATGAGATTGAATAGATGATGGCCCATTGGGAAAACTAGTTTGCCAATGAGTTTCAAATACGTCGAATTCACAAGGCAGAGTCAATCCGCACAATGGCTCCATTACGGTTGAAATCCATGGGTAATCCTCCTCCAACTCGGATACTCGAATACCCGATGCTTTTTGAATACCGCGTTTGATGCTTTCGTAATGTAAAGCTTGAGGGTGGTCGGGATAACGATCGCAGGTTTCTTCAGTTGCTTCTTTGATTGCCGCCAAAAATGAACGTGGAGACGCCTGTCCTCGACCATCGGCCAGATGGCTAACCGACCAGGTGTAGGGGACGCCTCTTCTCTTATCCTTACCCATCCATGGGCCTGCAAGCTTTGCAAAGGCTTCTCGCTGCTGTTCGGTTTCCCGTTTCATTTCGTCGTTTAGCAGATAGATTCCGTTACGTTGCGAATACAGCGATGCTGGCAACTGCTCACGTAATAACTCGCCGTGTTGCTGCGGAGCATTAATCAGGCGTTGCCATAACAGTCCGTGTAAATCGTGGCGTGCCCAGTTCAGATCTGCTCGGGATGCCTTGAGTTTGGATGCATCCGGGAAGTTGAATACCGTGCGTTCTGCCTGATCCTCACGCAGGAATACCTTGCCATATAATCCGTTAAAGGATTTCAGCCACAAAATGGCTTGCAACAGACCACGGACAATTTCGTCCATTTGTTGCCAGTCACGGCTGGTGCGATCCAGTGCATCAAACAGAATCAGACCTTTCCAGCTACGTGGCTGCCGCATCAGTGCTGCGGATTCATGGGGGCTGTTTTTCTGCCATTCCAGCGTTTCAGGCCAGCTTTGGGTGGGCACTGTGGTCTGGTTTTTGGCAGCAATCCAGCGATGGATCACGGCCTTCCAGATATCCAGGGTCTGATAACCGCGAGCCAGCAGTTGAGCAAATTCATCTTCAGTGGGGTAGGCGGGGTCATCCTGCTTTTCGGAATGGCCGGTAAACAGCTCGATATCCAGCTCTGGCAAAGCCGCACCAATGGTGGCGCGTAGCTCAGGGGCACGCAGGGCTGCTGTCCAGAAGGATTTGCCGACGCCGCGACCACCCACCACGACGCTGGCATCCAGCCGCAAGGCTTTCAGATGAGACAGCGGAATATACAGGGTGCCTGTCGTCGGTGTTTCACCATGATTACTGGTTTCCAACGCAGCCGAGAGTATGGCGTGCCGCAGGTGTTGGGCTTCGGTCATTCAGTCTTTCTCCAGAACAGCGCTGATACCCTCGATCAGTGGTCCAAATATCATGGCAACCTGATTGGAGTCGATTTTGGCCAGGCGCCCGTACAAGGATTGTAACCCGGTAAAGCTGCGGTTCCATTGTATGGCCCAGGGCGAATGCGGTGCCGTGTCATCGGATTCCTCAAAGTTCCAGCCGTCAGCCATTAATTCACCGGGTTTAATCTCATCGTATTGGGTGTCGGCAAACAGATTCCAGGCGTTAGCCCGCAGTCGTTCGAGGTAGCTGATGGTCTCTGTGTCCGGGGTTAATCCGGAGACAATTTGCAGGCGTTCCCTGATATCAATAATGGCATGGCTGCGTTGCCAGTGCTCAAACAGGATTTTGTAGCCGCTCCAGGTCTGGCTGCCATCAATTGCAAATAACAGAATCAGCGTTGCGCCCAGATCGGTAATACAGCTTGAAGCGACCTCGTCGATACCGGCACGTGAGTCGATCAGGACAATATCGGGCTGATATTTGTCTTCCAGTTGATTGACCAGTCGTTGCAGGCGTTGCGACCAGCGTTCCCGGCTGCCATCGGCCTGCACCTTGGGCATCCAGACCCGACCCAGTTTGGAAATATATTCACCGGGATCGGCGCCATGTGCCGGGACAACCAGAATCTCGCCATCACGAGACAGGTCGCTGCTGGCAACCATGTATTGCAGAATACTGTCGCCATTATCTACCAGATCCTCGACCAGCCAGTCCGTAATACCGTAAGCAGGCTGTTTGTAGTCAGGCAGAATGGCAGTAGAGAGGCCTGGGGATTCCAGATCAAGGTCGAGCACCAGCACCTTTTTACCGGCCTGCGCCAGTGACCAGGCGGAGGCAGCCAACGCGGAAGAACGACCAACGCCACCTTTGATGGAGAAGAACACAACGCGAGGTGTGGCGGACTCCGCTTCGATGGTTTGCCAGTCGGTTTCTGTTGCGAGGCGGTCAACAATGAATACGTTATCGAACCCCTCAAGAGCGAACCACGGAGCACCTTGTTTGATAGCATCCAGATTGTCTTCAAACAACACCAGCCGATTGGCGGGCCAGGCGTGCGGAGCCAGTTGCTCACTTAGCGTTTCCAGCAAAGGTTGCAGGCGCTCAAGCTGATCAGGGTTGTTTTCAATGGTTTCCGACAGAATCAGGCGCACCCGGCCGTTGAGATCCCGGTTGACCAGTACCGTCCCCAACTCTGCCAATACTGGCTGATGTTGGGTAAATACCTCGGAGACAATGCCAGTGATCTGGTCAAAGGTGGTCATAATAATCCATCTCGTTGGGCTTTCTTGATCAGTTGCCAGATCAAATCCGCAGCTATTCGATGATTCGTTGTATCGAGCTCGCTGAACTGGTTATCGTGGGCATAGCGGTCTGATGCGTTCCAATTACTGAATGGTTCGGTCGCAGGCAGAGCAAAACCAGGTCCTTTGTCATGCCCTTCTTGATACGTGCTATAACGACACCAAACCTTATCAATATGCTTTCTATCTTTTTCTCGTTCAGGATAACTATCGGTATGAGGCATTCCAAACTCGATCATCAAAGCTTTAAGCCCGCACTCTGCCGAAAAACCATACAGATGATCAGCGTTGGCCCAGCGTTGTTGCTGGAATAATAGTTCTGCGTCCCGCCAGTGGCGTTGGTGAGCGTTGAGAAAATCCGTTTTCTTGTTTTGCATAACCCGTCCATTCAGATTTCAGATAAGTGAATGATGATACAAAAGAAGGCTTTGACGCTCACGATAAAACAATCGGAGACTGGTGATCAGGTAATAAAAACCAGCATCGAATGTAGCCACAGTCGATTAACTATCAGCTCTCCCGGTAAGCCTTTTCTATCAACAACCTGGCTTCTTCCAGCTCTTCGGCCGTGCGGACGTTGACCTCCAGATCGCCAGTGCCCCAACGGCCGATTTCACTGACATCCCGCATCCACTTTTCATCCTTGCCGTTTGCCTCCGAGCCCGGCAGGTTCAGATACAGCTGTAATCGTGGATCGCGGCCATTAACCACCAATACGCAGGCAAAATTCCGGATGCGTTTGAAGGCGGTGTAGAGCTTTAGCTCCTTGCGCTGGACTTCGTCACCCAGGGATTCGATGTAGTCACAGAGGCTGGTGTAGAACTCCAGCAACTGCGGTGATGCTTCGGCCAGACGTTCCTGCTGGCTTTTGTCACCGCGCGTGGCGGGTTTGGCATCGGCGACGGTTGTGTCCTGTGGGCTGGTGTCGCTGGAAGTGCTGATGGTTTCGACGGTGGTGCTGGTCAGTGCCGGGCTGGAAAGAGTGGAGCTGGCAGCGGCGACTACTTTGCTGGTTTGGCTGAGCTGGGCGGTCTGGGCGTTGACCAGTTCCAGCAACAGCAGGTTTGCGCCGAAGTAGCGGTAGCGCATCAGTTCGATATTGCGGTTGATCTGCTGGACAGCGTGTTCGTCGTAGCGGTTGAAGTCAGCAGCGATGCAGATCAGGCGGGTGCCGTTCCATTCAATGGCATCGGCGGTTTCCTTGCCGAGTGTTTCCATTACCAGCCAGCGGAATTCGGCCTGATGGTCGAGCAACCAGTCGAGGTAAAACAGACCCTGATTGATCACGTTTTCATTACTGTGGCGTTTGTATTCGATGATGACCGGGCAGTTGTTTTCATCAAGCCCCAGCGAATCAATGCGACCGCGATGAGTTTTGCCAGTGCTGTATTCGCTGGCCAGAAAATTCACGCCCAGCAGGGTGAGCATGTTGCGCTCGATATCCTGTTGCAGGTGTTTTTCGAGGCTGGCGCTGTGGCCGGATAATTCGCTGGCGTTGCCCTGATCGAGCGCGAACAGTTTGATATCGCTCATCGCTTCCCTTGATTCCGATGCTGACTGGCTGGCAAGGATGACGTTTGCGGAGCCGTGGATCAAGGGTTGTGCCTGCCGGATGTTTCTGATCTTCAGCTCGGTTGGGGGCGTGTGGTTGATGTCATTGCTGTTTATTTGTTATTCAAGCGGATGTTGTCTCCGTAAACCTGTTAAGGTGGGCCCATCACACGCCTGGCCGCTACATTCCGCATCGGTTTTGATTTGCCTGTGTTCACCGGGGTAGATCGATACCATGAGTAAAAAAGTCAGAAACAAACAAAATCGTTTGCAGGCTCCTCCCACCCGTACGGATGCCGATAACCAGGCCTGGTTGTCGATGTGGCGTCGTGATCAGATCGCTTTTCACAAAACCTCGACCAATGAATTTTTACGCAAGCATTGGCCGCCGGTGGCTGAGCCGGTGCAGCGGGTATTGGTGCCCTTGTGTGGCAAAAGTGTCGATATGCTGTGGTTGCGGGCGCAAGGTTTTGAGGTGGTGGGGATTGAGCTGAGTGAGGTGGCGATCAAGGCCTTCTTTGAGGACAACAGCATTCCGTATCAGCGCCAGATAATGGCCGGTTTTGATTGCTGGCAAGGGGGCGGTTTTACCCTGTTCCGGGGCGATTTTTTCGAAATGACATCAGCCCTGCTGGGTCGTGTGGATCTGGTGTATGACTGTGCTTCACTGACCGCGCTGGGAGTGTCGATTCGTCCGCTGTACGTGCGTCATATGCGTCGCATTCTGCCGGATGGTCAGTGCCCTATGTATGTGCTGACGGTAGAAGATCTGCAGGAGCGTGATACACAAGGAACGATTGATGCCGAGCTGGCTGAGCTGTATAGCCGCTATTTTGAGATCCGGGTGATGGATTCAGATCGTCAGAAAACGACGCGGCCTTATCCGCAGCCGGTGCTGGTGACGGATACCAAGTTTTATGAGCTCATGCCAAAAGCCTGATGGGGGCAATGGGATAGTGTTGGTGGCTTGTCCATCGCCGCCAATACTCAGTCAGGCGCTGAATCCGCCGCAGTCCAACCTGATTCCTGCCCGAACCTTTCTGCAGGCCCGCATCTGTCGAACGTTGGCTGGTTATCCACCAGCGCAACGTTCGCTTCGGTCCAGCTCAGCTTCTGTTGCCTGCCATTGCCGTTATTTCCCTCTATTTCCCTCTATTTTCCGCTATCTCCTGCTAATTACCTTCGCGTGCTGGCTGATAGTCAGTTTCTGACCTTCAGGCGATTATTCACATCACGGCTGGTTTTGATGAGCTGATCCGTATCGTCTTTATCCATCGGTGGTTGTTTGGCGATGCGGTCGTACAACACCACGTTCACGGTGGCGCCGAGGTTGAGGCTGGTGAGGGTGGGGATAAACACCACGTGGTCACAGGCATCGAGGGTTGCCTGATCCACCGAGCCGTCTTCTGGGCCGAATACATAAATGGCGTGTTCGGGGTGTTCGAACTCCGGCAGTGCGGTTGCTCCCACAGCAAACTCCACTGCGACCAATTGCTGGTGGGGTTCCTTGATCGCTGCGATGTTATTAACGCGACGACGGTTGACCTTGTCTCCGGCGTTGCGGGTGGCGGTCTGGTAGTAGTCGGCCAGTTCAAAGCGGGTGCCGGTGTAGACCAGCTGATCGTGGCCAAAACAGGCGCAGGCCCGCAGTACTGCGCCGACGTTGGTGGGGCTTTTGGGGTTACAGAGGGCAATAACGGCAGAACCGGACGGCTTCACAACGCTGTCTCCGGGTTGTTCACAGGGGCGGGCATTATAACGGCTATGCCTGCCCTGTGGGTCGGTGAATCCGTTGCAACGGCATTGCTGCCGAGGGTAAGCCCCCTCAATTCCCCAGCGTTTTACGCATCCATTCGGTGATGGCCTCGATATTGGCGCTGGTTTCAAATTCCGGGCCGCCGTGGCCTGCACCGTCGAGCTGGGTATAACTCACCGGGACCAGTCGGCCCTTGAGGGCATTCACCAGCAAAGACGCCTGGGCGTTGCCGATCTGGCAGTCCTTGTTGCCGTTCTGGATCATAAAGGGTGGGGTACGGGAGTCGATATGGGATACCGGGTTGGCGGCTTCGGCTTCGGCGGTTTTGCTGGTAATCGCACCCCCCAGATACAGGGATTCAAAACTGTCGGCGGCGTTGTGGTTAGGGTTTTCACACCCCTGTTCCTGCATCAGGCTGTCGAGCTGCTGGAAATCCACCGGTGGATAGAGGGCAATAATGCCTTGTGGGCGGATGTCGGCATCACGATCCAGCAGTGCGCCGCGTAATACGCCGTTGGCGGCTGCGGTGCCGGATAGGGCCGCGAGGTTCGCACCGGCCGACTCACCCATGACAATCAGCTGGTCGGGGTTTACGTCGTACTGGTCGGCGTTGTTGCGCAGGAATTCAATCGCGAGGCCGATGTCTTGCGGAGCCGCCGGGAAGGTGGCTTCTGTGGACAGGCGATAGTTGGTGCTGATCACCGCATAACCGGCATCCAGCAGGCCTTTGACGATGGCGGGCGATACCATGGTTTTGTCGCCCATCCGGAAACCGCCGCCGTGGATAAACATCACCATCGGATACGGGTTGTCACCTGTGCTTGGCAAATACACATCAAAACGCTGGGCCGCGGATTTTTCGCCATAGACCTGATCGGCAAATTTCGGGGTCAGGCCAGCACTGGCCAGGCTGACCATGGGTGGCAGGTCGGCAGTGGTGGGAGCGGCTGCCATCAACTGGCTGTGGGCGGTCAGGCCAAGGCCTGCTACCAGCAGGCTGGTCAGAATTCGTTTCATGGTTGGGTCCGTTGATGCTCGCGGGCGTATTCAGAGTATGGGGTAACTTAGCCTGAAACAGCGCTCAGGAAAATCGTACGATCAGACTGTTCCAGTTCGCACGAGTGCCGCTGCATAACACAGCAAGAAGCCATTGGCCCGACGGTGGCCCCGCTGGCGGTGCTGTGTTAAAACCCGGCCATATTGTCTGAATCAAGGTTGGCCCATGAACTATTGGCTCTTCAAATCGGAACCGGATGTGTTTGGTATCCAGCATCTGGCGGTTCGTCCGCAACAAACGGCGTTCTGGGAAGGGGTGCGGAATTATCAGGCCCGTAACTTCCTGCGTGATGAGGTAAAGGTGGGGGATCTGGTGCTGTTTTACCATTCCAGCTGCAAGGATGTTGGCATTGCCGGTATCGCCGAAGTGGTGCGTGAGGCTTACCCGGATCACACCCAGTTTGACCCCGAATCGAAGTATTTTGACCCGAAGGCCAGCCCGGATAACCCGCGCTGGGTGATGGTGGATGTCAAACTGGTGGAGAAATTCAGCCGGGTGTTGTCGCTGGCGTCGATCAAGGCCATGCCGGAAATCACCGAACTGGCGTTAGTGAAAAAAGGCCATCGTCTGTCGATCATGCCGGTGCTTGCCGAAGAATATGAGCGGCTGGTGGCGCGGGCGCGGCGCTGATACGCGCCGGTTGATTTTGGCTGGGTGATTTTCGGTGAGTCATTTTCGCTTACTGATATGAGACTTACCTTTTCCGTATGGCATAACCTTCCAAATGGTATTGGAAGGTATCTATCCCTTGTTCGTAAGCTGCTCGCAGCAGGGTTGTGTCTGACGGCCCGGTATTTGAGGAGCAGCTATGAACAACAATAAAAAAACCGCCGTGGTGGTGGGCGCCACCGGTGCGTTTGGCCAGGCCATCATCAAAAAACTCATCAGTCGTGGGCTGCATGTGGTCGCGGTTGCGCGTACCGCCAGCTCACTTGCAGCACTGGAAAATCAATATCCCGGAATCGGGGTCTGTATTGCCGATATTTCCGATGACTCTTCCATTGAGGCTATCCACAATGCCGTCAGTGGGCCGGTACAGATGGTTGTTCATGGTCCGGGAGTTGGGGTTGCCGGTGGCATTCTCGAAGCACCCACGGCCACCATGGTTGATGCGGTGAACATCAAGGTCGGTGGTTTTATGCGCCTGTGCCGGGCGGTAGATGACTTCCTCGAACCGCATTCCCGGCTGGTGGCCATTGGTGGTCATTACGGTCTGGAGCCCACGGCTTACGCCGCTTCGGCCGGTGTTGCCAACGCCGCGCTGTTTAACGTGGTTCGGCAGATCAGCCTGGCATTGGGGCCGCGTGGCATTACGGCGCACAGCGTTGCACCGGGGCCAGCCGATACCGAGCGTTTGCACAAGGTGGCACAAGCCCGCGCCCAGCTGCGGGGAATTTCGCTGGCTGAGGTGATGGACGAAATGAAAGCCGATTCGTCGATTAATGCCTTCACCACACCGGAACAGGTGGCATGGGCCATTGCCTCGTTGCTGGATGAAGAAGCCGATGCCATGACCGGTTCAACCCTGATGCTCGACAGCGGTCGTCGTCGCGGTTTGCCCTGATTCTCGACCCGCCCGTATTGTGGATTTACAGGAGAGTTGTCATGCCCGTAGTGATGTTTGAATTACCCGATACCGAAGCCGTGCGTGCTGGCCGTCGTGAGTTGACCACCCGTGCTTGTGTCCTGTTTGCCGAGGTGCTGGAAGCACCGGTCGAACGTATTCGCGCCTATGTGCGCCGTTACGATCTTGAAGACGCTGCCGCAGGTGGTGTGTGGATGGCCGATGGTGGCCCCGATGGCCCGTTCTACCAGTTCTTTGTGCTGGGGGATCGCCCGGCTTCCCATGTACAGGCCCTGCACCGTGGTTTCACCGATCTGCTGGTGGATGTGCTGGGTTATGCCCCGGGCAGCATTCGTGGTGTCTGCTCCCGTATCAATCCTGCCGACTGGGGGATTGCCGGTGTGACTGCCGATATTGCCCGCAAATCGGAACAGGCCGCGCGCGCTGGCCAGAACTGATTCCGCTGTTTCGGGCTGATACCGCAAAGGTATCAGCCCGCCTTCCCGATAGTATTAGAGCCTGTTTTCGACGCTGGTTACTCTGCTGATAAAGGGCCTCGCCTTGTCTTGCCAGGCATGTGCCCATGTCAGTTATCCATCTGTCATAACAACAAGAAAACAGGTCTGCCATGAATCCTAAACATCTCATCCATATTGAAGGCTGTGATGAAGTCTTCAGCTGTTCCGAAACCGATTCCATTCTGTCGGGCATGCTCAAATCCAATGCCCGTGGCGTTCCCTGTGGCTGCCGTGGCGGCGGTTGTGGTGTCTGCAAGATCCGTATCCACGAAGGCGAATACCACGCCGGGCTGATGTCGGCCTCCCATTGCAACGAACAGGATCGTGCCAACGATATTGTGCTGGCCTGTCGGGTGTATCCGCGCAGTGATATTCGTATCGAAGTGCTGGGCAAACTGGCGCGCAAGTTCAATCGCGTGGCGTGACGGTTCTTGGGTGCTGGGTGCTGGTCTGCGGCTTGAACGGCCCTGATGGATTAAGAGGTCTGCGGGCGCTGAGCGCCCGCAGGTTTTTGTCTTAGCGATTATTCACAGCAGAACCGGACGGCTGTTCGTTACGGCGCATTTCCGCCAGCTTGCGACGCACTTTTACCGGTGCCACATCACTTGGCAGCAACACCGGGTTCAGGCTGAACAGATCGCTGGTGCCCATTTCGCGGTGGGCTGCGTCCATGATCGGGCCGTCTTCATCCACAAAGGCATCGTGCATGGCCTTGATCTTCATGGCGTTGAACTCCGCATCGTCTTCCAGGTGATTACGACGGGTCGCAAAGAAGTAGTGAGTACGGTTCTGATTTTCCGGTGTACAGGTGTGGAGGTCGTACTGGCCGGTGCAATTACGCAGGTTGAGGTCGGTGTATTCCGGGTTCTGGGTGGCACCAACACTTAACTGCACACTGGCCGGAGCGCGCCAGGTGATGTCGATAAAGTGACGGGCGCTGTCCTGCGGTGCCGGCAGGAACTGGTTAAAAATCAGCATGGCCGGGGTCTGTTCCCAGCGCCAGTGCGCGGTGACGGAACTGGCGTCTTCTTCTACAACCGGCGGTTTCGGGGTCAGCTGCCCACGGGTGCTGATGATTTCACCGTGCAGATGGTCAACGTGGCTGAGGTCCATCACGTTATCGATGATCACCTCGTAATGGCAGTCGCGGGGCATATAGGTGTAACCCACAGCGTTGGGGTGGCCGTCTACCAGCGGGCCGTAATTCGGGATCAGATCAGGGTTGGCCTGCTCACGATCACCGAGCCAGATCCACAGAAAACCGTAACGCTCGACCAGTGGGAATGAACGCACCTGCGCTGCTTTGGGAATCAGCTGGTTGCCATGCGGGTTGTGATTACATTTGCCGGAACAATCGAATTTCAGGCCGTGGTAAGGGCACACCACATCGTCACCGTCGCGTTTGCCCATCGACAGCGGCACAAAGCGGTGCGGGCAGCGGTCCTGCATCGCCACTGGGGTGCCATCGGCACGGCGATAGATCAGCACCGAGGTTTCCAGCAGGGTGCGGCTGAACAGGGCTTCGTTATCCACCTCGGTGGCGAGGGCCGCCACGTACCAGCAGTTATACAGGTACGGTGAGTCGAGGTTTGATGAGTTGAGGTTTGAAGCAGGCTGAGTTGTTGTCATTTTTATATCTCTCATGGGTCGTGAAGTGGCTGTTAGCCAGCCGGTTGTGGCCGCCGATGCCAGGCATCAGCCGCCTAGTTAGCGATTGATCACCAGACGGCGGCTTTTGGCCCGTGAGCAACAAGGGGTGAAGTGCGAGTTGGCAGCCCGTTCTGTCTGGGTCTGGAAGTAATCGCGGTGATCCGGCTCGCCATCCACAATCGGCAGCAGGCAGGAACCACAAATGCCCTGTTCGCACGACAAGGCAACCGCTACACCGGCGCGGGTCAGGGCATCGGCAGCACTTTCGTTAGCGGCAACGCTGATCACCTGACCGCTGCTGACCAGCTGGATTTCAAACGCACGGTCGCTGCTGCTGTTATCAGAAGCACTGTTGTCAGAAGCGCTGTTGTCAGAAGACCGTGTGGGCGCGGCAAACTGCTCGTAATGAACCTGCTCTGATGACCAGCCTTGTTGCGCCGCCGTTGACGTCAAATGGCGGATAAAGCCGCTTGGGCCACAGATATACACATGGCTCTGATCCGGGGTGGCCAGCAAGGCGGCGGCATCCATTCGGGCAGAGGCTGGCTCGTCATCGAAATACAGATGTACCCGCTCGGCAAAAGCCGCTGCCTGCAGCCGCTCGACATAAGCCGCACGCGAACGCGAACGGGCGCAGTAATGGAGTTCAAACTCGGCACCCTGTGCATACAGCTGATGGGCCATGGACAGAATCGGAGTAATCCCGATACCACCGGCAAACAATCGGTAGCGTGGTGCTGGCACCAGCGCAAACAGATTACGCGGCTGACTGATGTGCAGTTGATCACCGGCCTGGATGTCCTGATGCACACAACAGGAGCCGCCGCGCGAAGTCGGGTCGAGCAGAATGCCCAGCTCGTAGAACGCGCTGACCTGCGGATCGTTCGCCAGCGAATACTGGCGAATCTGGCCGTTGGGCAAGTGCAGATCGATATGGGCACCGGCGCTGAATGCTGGTAGGGCACTGCCATCGGTTGCCTGGAGTTGCAGGCCAACAATATCGTCGGCCAGACGGGTTTTGTGCTGAACCTGCACCTGGATCAGGGCGGAGCTGGGCATGAGATCACCTCGGTATTGTTATTCTTGTTCGACGTACCGGGTACTTGCAGCGCCTGTGCCAACTGCTGGATTTTCGCTAAGTGCATGAAACTATTATGAAAATATGATTTTTGACTAACGCATGTAAGTTGAAGGCTTTTGTGAACAGCGGAAATCGCGGTTCGCGAAATCACGAAATTTCTCCAAATAATAAAAACTCCCGGAGGCGTGGTTTGTTATGACTCAGGCAAACAGTGCATCACTGCACCGTATCTACGACGCGATTGACGATCGTGTGTTGTCCGAAAAATTCCTGTTTGCACCCGACAGCGGTCTCGTACAGCTGTTCGATCACCGCATGCTGATGATGCATGGCTTTTCGATGGCGGCACTGCGGCGCGAACTGATCGAGCGGCTGGGCATGGATAAAACCCGCGAGATGTTCACCCGCATCGGTTATCAGCAAGGAATGGAAGACGCCCGCAGCATTGGCAGCTGTGAAGGCCACGATGTGCATCGCAACCTGGCGCTGCTGCCACGGCTGCGCGAAATGGAAGGCTTTGTGCGCAATCAGGCGGTCGACCTGATGCAAGTGAACCCGGATACCGGCGAGTTCTGGGGCGACTATTACTGGCAGTCGTCGTGGGAGGCCGATATCCACCTCAAGCAGTTCGGCATCAGTGGCAGCCCGGCTTGCTGGATGATGACGGGTTACGCCTGTGGTGCCACCACCGCGGTGATGGGGCGGCCGATTCTGTGGCGAGAGGTCGAGTGTGTGGCCATGGGCCACGCCCGTTGCCGGGTGATTGGCCAGCCGCTGGAAGAGTGTGACGACGCCAGTGAACATCTGCACTTCCTGCAGATTGAAGACTTTGTGGCAGCACCGGGCGCCCGCCGTCGGTCTCCGACTGCCGTTCCTGATGGCGCTCCTGATGCCGCTCCTGATGCCGGGAAGAGAACCGCCAGCGGTGCAGAAGCGCTGGCCAGCCATGATCTGCCCGATATGGTTGGTGCATCCGCCAGTTTTAACGCCGCTGTGCATTTGTTAAAGCGGGTCGCGCCCACCGATGCCACCGTGCTGCTAAAAGGCGAAAGTGGTGTTGGCAAAGAGCGATTCTCGAAAACCTTGCATGCCATCGGCCCGCGTGCCGGAAAACCCATGATCTCGGTGAACTGCGCTGCTATTCCCGCCGAGCTGGTGGAAGCTGAACTGTTTGGGGTTGAGCGTGGTGCGTTTACCGGTGCCACCGCCGCCCGCCCGGGGCGTTTTGAACGCGCCAATGGTGGCACCCTGTTTCTGGATGAAATCAGCAGCCTGCCATTACACGCCCAGGGCAAATTGCTGCGGGTGCTGCAGGAAGGTGAAGTCGAGCGGGTCGGGGATGTCAAAGTACGTCCGGTAGACGTGCGGATAGTCGCCGCCGCCAATTGTGATCTGCGCGAGGAAGTTCGGGCCGGGCGTTTCCGCGAAGACCTGTTTTTCCGCCTCAACGTTTTCCCGATTGAAATACCGCCCCTGCGCGAACGCCGGGAAGACATTCCGCTGATGGTGAGTGTGTTTGTAAAACGCTTCAGCCTGCGTTTTGGCAAACAGGTGCGGGGCATCACCCGCCGCGCATCCGAAGCCCTGTGGGCCTATCACTGGCCCGGCAACGTGCGTGAGCTGGAGAATCTGGTGGAACGCGCCGTGATTCTGGTCGACGACGGCGCCAGCCTCGACGTCCAACACCTGTTCAGTGGTGGCGAGGAAATCCGCGGCAAACTGTTTCACCCGGCACCGGGTGGAGAACTGGCACAAGTACCTGCCAACACTGCCAGCAACCGCTGGCCAGCCGCCGCGTCGGGAACCGCAAAGGCAACCGCAGCTGACTCGTCTCCAGCCGCTTCCGAGCCACACACAACAGCCGCCACCAACACCGATCCTCACACCCTGTCACCGCGCACCCTGATGCAAGGTCTGCTGGCCAGTGTTGGCTCATTGGAACAGATGGAAGGGCTGGCGCTGGATCACGCACTGGCACAAGCCGACGGCAATATCTCCGCCGCCGCACGCCTGTTACAAATGGGCCGCTCGCAATTTGAATACCGGCTCAAAAAGCATCAGGGCAGGTGAGCAGAATGGATGGGGGGATGTGTCTCAGGCGTCTGGTATGAGCTGATTCACCCAACAAAACTGACTGCATGGGCAGGGAGCCAGGTTGCCCCCTGCCAATGCCCCAAGAGTTTTGAAACGTTGGAGCGCTTCATTGAAGTAATGAGGTTTTTGCTATAGCGATTGATCTATACGCTTATAAAAATTCCATGGTAAATGGATCAAATGCCCATACCTTGCCCAACTTTCCAGCTGTCTCAATCAGGAATAAATAGTCGTTAAAATAAAGCATGTCTGCATCGGGGGGGCTCTTCAGTTCAAACCGACATTCTGATTTTGATAGCGCCGCCTGCTCTTCCGGTTTTGCCTTTTTGGCAAGTCCTTCAGACTCCTTGATAACGTACGCACTGCAGTTTTTATTTATGTTGAAAGTTATGTCGTCGAATTCTACGGTCAGGCGTTCACCTGCGGCAGTTACTTCGGGTTTGGGACCTGCTGAGGCTTCATAAAAGCTGACGATTTTTTGAGCGTAAATGTCGATTGACGGATTTGTTTCCTGCTCGAATATGATCAAGGCTTCGTACATTTTTAATCCTTTTGGTATATGGTTCCATCAGTGATACCTGAAGTCTCACGCTGTCTGGATTTAATAAATTCTGACACCAGTCGTTGGGACCGGTGCCTTTCATTTTGGGAGCATTTTTTGCTGTTCCTGCTGTTTGAAATAAGCAGTTCAGAGATTGCCGGGGTCATGGGGAATCCACATTCCAGCCATTCAACGGCTCGTAATGACCAGCCGCCCCCAGTGGGCCAGCCAAGGGCATATTCAATGAGTGCGCTAAAGTTAACCTGCTCTAATGGTGTGTCTTTTGATTGCTCCAATGCTGCAGGGTATCCGTGCTCCAGTAACGGAAGCAATGCCATCAGTTTTTTGCTCTCAACGGCTCCACACCATCGTGTGCAGATTTCTTCAATTGTTACCATAAATTCAACAGTCGAGTAAAATTAAATAGCCGGAACCACGTAGCAACGGAGGTTGATGCACTCAATTGGTTTCTGTTAATTTCGATATTACTCGACGATTAGCTCCAGAGTCATAAAGATATTGGCCTGATTTTCAAAGCTGATAGTGAAGGCAGAACCGCAGGGTGTATCTGCAGGCATGGAAATTAAACTATGCAGCCGGTTTTTAGTCGATTCGGAGTAAACCAGAAGCATAACCCCATCCGAATAATTAACCTCGGTGCTGTTATTGTTACAGATCAACTTTATCAAACCATCTTGCACTTCGAATTCTTTAACGTTTCCAGCTCTGGATTTTTTGATTGCCCTTGCCAGAGAAGCAAAATCCGTAGCAGAGCCTGTTAGTGTAATAAATTGTTGGTTGGGTTTTATTTTTAATATGGATTAATTAAATTCCTGAAATTCTTTTATTGGGGGTGATTTTCTTGTATTTTATTAATTGGTTTGAATATTGGGTATCAAAAAATCTAAACTCATTATCTCCAGCCCGGTATTTTTCAACATAGTTGTCCGATAAACCATTAATCAGGCCGCCATCGTCGCGGCTTGTATTTCTTCCTTCCTCACCGGATTCAGCGTCACCGTTTCCTGCCAGCTCAGATTACGGATTC
>NZ_JAPNOA010000015.1 GCF_026626885.1 Parathalassolituus penaei | reverse complement strand
GGCAAAAGCTTATTCAGAACGGCTTCGCGACGTTCAATGGAATAACGGGCCATGGTCAGTTCCTGGCCGCCCACTGTTCGTTTTAACGTGAAAAACTCATCGGACAACTATGCTGACACAGCGGGCTGACTCAGACTGAGTCAATCTGTCCCCACCCAATCTTTACCCTGAGTGATGAAGCAATCTCATCCTGCCCGTGCAGTTGATTGATTTTGAAGATGCTGGTTTATGGGTGGCTGTCCGGTTTCTGTTATCTCTGTAATCCTGTAAACCCTGACTTGCTGGAAGCAGTGGCCAGAACTTACGTTAATGATATTTGATATTGACCTAATCCTCGTATTTCACGAGGGCAGACACAAGAACAGTGGTATCTTTTATGGCTCCTGTTGTCGAAACAACCGCCAGAGAAACGACCGTCGCGACAAGATGTTATAAAAATTCCATCTTATCTTCCTCCTGATCGATACCAGAACACTGTTCTGATCAAACCTTGAAAAATCCGACCATGCACAAAAACGGGTTCCCAAAGGAGCCCGTATTTGTTTCAAACGATTTGCCTGTTTGCCAATCGCTGGTTTATTGGTGGCTATCCTATTTTTGCTTTCAGCTGACACAGAATTCTTAACACCCTCTACGGAAGTGGAGGAGTGAGATTCAGATGGGGTTAATGGAGCGGTTACGTTTATTGGTGGCTGTCCGATTTCTGCTGTTGAATATTATTGCTACAACTCCTGATGCTTCAACAACACTATCCGCTTATCGTCTTGCAGAAAATTGGCTATTTCACTAGAGCGCAGCGTTTCATTTATATACAGAAGAAAAGGATAATCGACATACTTCTCCTCAGTCCACTCATCGTCATACTCATCATAATTATTCTGAAGAACAATATGCTCTTGACCCACATCATTTAAACGGTAGTACCTACCACAGCGATACCCGCTTTCATGCGCAATCATAATTATGTCAAGCAATGCTTCAACGGCAGCCCGAGCAATGCTCAAGCTTTCACAATCAATACCATAAATGTCGTAAGATTTTAAATCCATGATTAGAATCCTATACTCGGAGACCTAGCTTCAGCAGCAGCTGCGTCGCCATAAATCATAAAGTTTACTGGACGACCAGCAGATTCAGATAACATCGACTGCATACCATCTAGTCCAAGTTGCCGAACCTGTGCCGCAGAAAGTGGGCCTGTTCTGGTTCCTCCCGATCTCAATTCAATACCAAGCTGTTTGAGGGCAATCAGGACACCCACTCTAACCAGTACTTTTACCCGATTCCATTTTTCAGTTCACAAGCCATAATCCGATTTCGAATACTTCACGGATGGAGTTCGATCATGCCAAAGCCACGCAAGCAACAGGTCTCTGTTGAAGCAACCCCCTACTACCACTGCGTTTCGCGCTGCGTTCGTCGGGCCTTTCTTTGCGGCACTGATTCGGTTTCCGGCCAAAGCTATGAACACAGACGCGGCTGGTTAGAGGAGCGCATCCTGGCATTGCCGCAGATCTTTGCCATTCAGGTCGCCGCGTACGCTGTGATGTCGAATCACTACCACGTTGTCCTTTTCGTCGACTCTGATCAGGCCAGCGGCTGGAGCAAAATAGATGTAGTTTTGCGCTGGCACCAACTGTTCAACGGCAATGTCTTGTCCCAGCGGTTCGTTCGCGAAGAGCCTTTATCGGAAGCCGAGCAAAACCGTTTGCACATCCTGATTGACGAATGGCGCGCACGGCTCTGCGATATCAGCTGGTTTATGCGGGTATTAAATGAAGCAATTGCTCGTGAAGCCAATGCCGAAGATGAGTGTTCGGGCAGATTCTGGGAAGGCCGCTTCAAATCCCAGGCCTTGCTGGATGAAGCTGCCCTGATCACCTGCATGGCCTACGTTGACCTGAACCCGGTTCGCGCTGCCATGGCCGACACACCAGAAACGTCCGAACACACTTCCATCAAGCAGCGGATTGAGCATTCCAGAACAACCCAGAAAACCAATCCTGTAACGGCACAAACGCCGTTATTACTGCCCTTCACCGGAAACCCACGACAAGATTCCCCCAATGGCATTCCTATGCTCTTGAGTGACTATCTGGCGTTAGTCGACGAAACCGGGCGTATGATTCGAAATAACAAACGCGGCGCGATTGATAACAAGCTCGCACCAATCCTGAGTCGCATTGGGCTGGACAGCCAGCAATGGCTGACCATGGCCCAACAGTTTGAAAACTGTTTCAGCACCTTTGTGAGCAATGAAACCCGTGTTCGACAAGCCTGCGAGCAACTGGGTTATAAACGCCCAACCGGAGTAGGCCAGGCAAAACGCCTATTGGCTGGCTAGCGCTCTCTATTCATCCACATCAAGAGACCAATCAGATCAACCTCTAAGGCTTGCGCTTGGCTAAAAAACAGAACATTCCGGCTGACTCCCGAGTCAATCTATCCCCACCCAATCTTTACCCAAGGTGATAAAGCGATCCTATCCTGACCGTGCAGTTGATTGATTTTGAAGATGCTGGTTTATCGGGGGGCTGTCCGATTTCAGCCCTTGATTTCAGCCCACTCCAACTGTCCGTTAGAGTGGGTGTCCTGTTTGTGTTGCTTCGGGGGGGGCTGTCCGATTTCAGCCCAGTCCAACAGTCAGTTAGAGTGGGTGTCCTGTTTGTGATTTTATTTTTACTGATTTGGGTGGGTGTCCGGATTGCCCTCCTCCGGATTGCCCTCCATGCAGTCCATTCCTAAATCTGATCCCGTTCAAACATCCACAGAAAATCTCGCCTTTTAAACTTCCAATAAATTACCAAAAGACTTAAACCTCAATTGCCCATGATTCTCACTAGCCAACACCTTTAAAACCCCCACCAAATCCCACTCAGTAGCCTTAACCGCCCCAACATTTGAGTCATAATGATAAACCACGTCACCCAAGAGCGTTTGAATAAAATAATATTGCGTATCGGAAACCAAAGAGAATACAAAAGGCCTATTTAAAAAATCATAAAACCCATCCTCTTGCATTTGATTAAAAAAATTAAATTGAAAAAGCAAATGTTCTCTCACTCTCCATGACGGGCGGTATAGCTGTATCATCGAATCTCCAATCAATCCACCGTCGCTTCTTCCCATCTCAGCCAGGAACAATTCAAGCTGCCCTTGCAGTTTAATATCGTATAACCGAGCAATTTTGTTTAACTCTTCACCACTATAACCTACGACATCAACCGCATTAATAGAACCGCCACTTAAAACCTGCTGTAAAAAATATCCACTCATGGATTAACTCCTAAACTACCTTCAAAAAATCTAATATCAAATAGCGGATTGTTTTCTGCAAATCTATTACTGGTAATAGCACAGCCAGAACACATCCCAGGATTAGATACAGATGTATTCTGAACCCCCACCGAAACCCTAGCTTGCTGGCCAGAATAGGTTTCTTGCAAGTAGCTCATTATCTTCTGCTCAGCATGGTTATAGTTTGTTGAACCATTAGCCCCATTAACAACACTTGAAACAGCACCACTATCATATCGAATTACCTGATATTCAACCCCATCTATTTTCACCGTACCAGGAGCATTCTCTTTCCAATTTCTACCACTAACCGACAATAAATACTGTGTATGACCTTCAATTTCAATCGAAGCAGCGGCAACGGATATATCCTTCGTGTTTCCACCTCTAACGTAAGGAAACAAACTATCGCGAAGTACCGATGGATTGATTGCGGCATCTGACAGGTTATCCAATGAATTTACAGACAAATTCCTAGACAAACTGCTTGGAACCCCCGCCCCCTCCGGCAACTCTCCCTTCGCCACGGCGCTCTGAACCTTGGCATCCACCATATTCGACAGCGTCGGGCTGACAGCGGCCATCGAGGAATACAATTTATCAAGTGGATTACCACCAAGCGCTTCCAGTGCTTCCTTGATTGTATCGACCGATTTATCGGCAATCTTGAGCGTTGGGAAGGCTCTTTCAACAATGGCCCACAAAAGCCCGCCTTCGTCGTACCATTCTTGCAATCGTGCGGCGAGTACCTGGCGTGCTGCGGCTTCATCCCCACCGGCTTCTTCGATGTCCTTCAAGAGCAATCCGGACACCCACTCTAACTGGTACTTTTACCCGATTCCATTTTTCAGTTCACAAGCCATAATCCGATTTCAAGTACTTCACGGATGGAGTTCAATCATGCCAAAGCCACGCAAGCAACAGGTCTCTGTTGAAGCTACCCCCTACTACCACTGCGTTTCGCGCTGCGTTCGTCGGGCCTTTCTTTGCGGCACTGAGTCGGTTTCCGGCCAAAGCTATGAACACAGACGCGGCTGGTTAGAGGAGCGCATCCTGGCATTGCCGCAGATCTTTGCCATTCAGGTCGCCGCATACGCTGTGATGTCGAATCACTACCACGTTGTCCTTTTCGTCGACGCTGATCAGGCCAGCGGCTGGAGCAAAATAGATGTAGTTTTGCGCTGGCACCAACTGTTCAACGGCAATGTCTTGTCCCAGCGGTTCGTTCGCGAAGAGCCTTTATCGGAAGCCGAGCAAAACCGT
>NZ_JAPNOA010000007.1:372-110083 GCF_026626885.1 Parathalassolituus penaei | reverse complement strand
AGAATCCGTAATCTGAGCTGGCAGGAAACGGTGACGCTGAATCCGGTGAGGAAGGAAGAAATACAAGCCGCGACGATGGCGGCCTGATTAATGGTTTATCGGACAACTATGTTGAAAAATACCGCGGTCACGAGTAACCAACCAAACTCATGCAGTCCTTCTGCCCAACCGCTCTACCTAATGCCACCCGTTGCGGTGCACGCTTGATGCACCCCACTCACACCCTCAAATCTTCACTTTCCGCAAAAAACACCACCAACCGCACCTAACTAATTGATTTAGATACCTGTAAAAAACCTCTCCTAAAAACCTGACCAGCTTGCCAGTTTATTATTCTTGTTTCTGCCACCCGACAAAACGGTCAACCTACTTCGGAACATTCAAAAAGCGACAACCTGACAAGGAGGCCTCCATGCCCGTTCGACCATCTGATCTGCTTATCCTCTGGACGCCCGACCGGGAATTGCCGAATTCAGTTTTGCCGCCATTCAGCACGTTCTAGCAAGTATTATCGGCAACATCACACCTGCTCTGATTGTCAGTGGTGTCCTGGACCAGGGTGAACACATGCCTTATCTGATCAGCATGGCTCTGATGATGTCGGGTGTTGCAACCTTTCTGCAGGTGCGTGTGCCGTTTGGTGTGGATACCAGTATGGTCTGTGCGTTCATGGATTCTCTCCCTCAAAAGCTGGCAATACGCCAATCTCTGTGGATTTCGCTTTTTCTGAAGACATTGCTTTTATTTTAACAACCAGATCTTTACGTGATGCATATATATTATTTTTATCACCAGCATCATCAATCAAATCAAAGACAAGCGACTCGCCCTTTCTATTGTTTATAATTTTTACCATATCATCACCATCTTGAAAAATGGCTCCAGTATCCCCAACCTTATCATCCAACAATGCAAGCTTTTGCGATTTCGCCACCTGCAATGGATAGCCGTTAAAATAACCAGGAATATCTATATCCAACGCAGCAAGCAATGTCGGAGCAATATCCATCAATGTAGCAAACTGAGATGTAGCAAGCCTCAAATCAACATTGCCACTTGACCAAAAAATGATAGGGACATGAATTTCCTCATTAAAAAGAGTCTGATAATGCCCATATTGCCCATGCTCCCCCATAGCATCCCCATGGTCGCCAAATATTACCACAATGGCATTATCCAAATATTTCTTCTCTTCAAGAATCGAGAAAATCTCAGAAAGATAAATATCGAACTGGTGCGCCATATTATCATGATCATTAACAACAGCCTGGTAGTCTCCACCACCAAACACCATAGAAGCCAGACTATCAGGCAAGGGCTTGTACTTCTTGAATTGTTCCCGATGGTCACCCAAAGGATGAGAAGACATCATCCTCAGATAAAAGAAAGAAGGAATCCCTTGATACTCCGGGAACGACTTCAGAGTACCGAGAATAAAACGATCATCATGCTTATAATAATACTCACTACGATCAGCACGAAGGAAATTATCCAATCTGGGCTCAAAAAACAAATTCAAATCTGCATGATACAAGTCACCCGAACCAATAAAGTTTGTAAAATATCCTTTCGCAGACAGTTTCTCCAGCAAACCATCTCTCGAACCCTCCAACGAAAATGATGAGTTCAGGACAGAAGAAAATCCACAAATAGACTCACTACAGTTGGAAAAACTATATCGAAAGTAGGTCGCCCCATTACTGACAAGACCATCCGAAAATTGACTGACATCTCTGACATTGCCATAAACACCTAGCCTGTCCGCCCTCAAAGCGTCGGCGTGAACAAGAACAATATTGGGCAGGCTTTCTGCATTTTGCCTTGAAGTTGCCAAATCAGGCTGTTTAATTGATTGTTGCACTGTCTCATCATGAACTCCAAATCTAAAAAACTGATAAACCGGTTCGCCATGCCATACGCTCAGACCTGAGATGGTGTCCATGTCCGAGGTTATTGTGGAAAAAACCCCCAATATAACAGGGATAATAGGCAGAACACCAAAATCCGTTTTCCGATTGACTTTCCTAGGAAGCAGCTTCTGGTAAATAAAAAACAGAGAAACTGGAATTAAAGCCGGAATCACCAGCAAATACCAAGGAAACTTACTGGATTCGGCAACAAAAACCTCCGCATTGTTATATAAAAACCACAATGTAACCTGCTCATTCCAGAAACTTGAAGAAATCAAATTCAATATATACAAGAACAAAAACGACGAACTGAGCAGTGCAACAAACAAAGGCCACAAAAACACAGGGCTTATAAACAAAACCATTGTATAGGAGCTGCAGACGACAACACCGTTCAATAAAACCGGATTTCCAGATGACAAATACACTTCAGCATAAAGCCAGAAAATGGCAGTCAAAATCATCGTGTGCACATATATTGTTGACTTTACCGTCTTACCAAGAGTCATAATCCATCCGTTAAAAATCAACCCGATTAAGTTGTACACCACCCAGACTAATAGAGGGCGTTTTAATTTATGCGAAAATTCAAACTCACAGACTCGCACTTTATTTTATCCGACCATAAAAGTGGATGCTCAATTGCGATAGCGTGAGATTAAATTCTGCACGAAAGAGTCCGCTTCTCGGTTACCTTAAATATACCGGCACAGAGCAATTTCAACAATGCACTCCAATTACCCCACCGTTTTATTTTGGTCAGTTTGAGAAGCTGGCACCGAATCGCGTCAACAGCACTGTCGGTGTAGATCGCCGTACTGACGTCCTCAGAGCATTTGAAGTTTACCGACAGATTCTACCATTGGTTGCGACAGGGATTGATAGCCTCCCGGATTGTGGATGCTATTCAGAGCAAGGCTGCCCCCTATATGACTCTTAAAACACTGGCGATGTCGAGCGCTTCCACCTTTTCGCGGACGTATGCACGGTTTGGACATGATTAAGCGTACCGACACCATCAATTAGCACTCAAACCGGACATAAAACTGCTGACACCATCAGGGAGCATTCGTGAACTGCATTGTATCAATGATAACTCAGCGCTCGGCAGAACCACTGTACGCTACAAGGTTGCAGTCTGATATAAAGAAGCAGGACTGGTCAGAACGAAAAACCTAACCTGAACAGATCCCGTACAGGTTTAATCGACAAGTTGACACCGAGACTCCGAACCGAGAGCCTGGCATGGCAACATCAGGTCAATCTGGACAGGAGATTACTCAACAGAAAATACCGGACACTCATGCACCACGCCTGCACATCGCCCCCATAACATCACCCTTTGCGGTGCACGCCTTGTGTCCCCACTCACTTCCCAAAATCAGCCCTTTCCGCAAAAAACGTCAAAGACTACACGCAACCCATTGATTTATAAGCCTGTAAAAAATCTTTCATAAAACCTGACCACATGGCCAGTTTATTGCTCCTGCTTCTGCCATCTGACCAAACGGTCAACCGATTTCAGAACATTCAAAAAGCAACAACCTGACAGGGAGGCTTCCATGCCCGCTCGACCATCTGATCTGCTTTATCCTCTGGACTCCCGGCCGGGAATTGCCGAGTCCAGTTTTGCCGCCATCCAGCACGTTCTGGCCAGTTTTGTCGGCATCATCACACCTACTCTGATTGTCGGTGGTGTGCTGGGCCTGGGTGAGCACATCCCGTATCTGATCAGCATGGCGCTGATGGTGTCGGGTGTCGCGACCTTTCTGCAGGCGCGTGCGCCGTTTGGTGTGGGAACCGGCATGATCTGCGTGCAAGGCACCAGTTTTGCGTTTCTGAGTTCAGTGTTGGCGGCCGGGTTTATCGCCAAGGGTAAAGGCGGCGGTCCGGAAGAAATCCTGTCGCTGATTTTTGGGGTGTGTTTTTTGGGTGCGTTTGTGGAAATCGCCCTGAGCCAGTTTCTGCACAAGTTAAAAGCCGTGATCACCCCACTGGTGACCGGCATTGTGATTACGGCGATTGGTATCAGCCTGATCAAGGTGGGTATGACGGATCTGGCTGGTGGCTTCAAGGCGCCGGATTTCGGTAGCCCGGAAAACCTGATGCTGGGTGGTCTGGTGCTGGTCAGCATCATTGTGCTGAACCGTTCTTCCAACAGCTGGATTCGTCTGTCGTCGATTGTGCTGGGGCTGGTGATCGGTTTTGTGGTGGCGGCTTTTATGGGCAAGATCAGCTTTAACAACCTCGCTACCCTGCCGATGATTGCCATTCCGGTGCCGTTCAAATACGGGTTTTCATTCGACTGGGCGGCGTTCCTGCCGATTGCGGTGATTTACCTGATCACCACTATTGAATCCACCGGTGACATTACCGCCAACTCCATCGTGTCGCGCCAGCCGATTCAGGGTGAGTTGTATATGAAACGGGTGAAAGGCGGTGTTCTGGCCGATGGCCTCAACTCCATGCTGGCGGCGCTGTTTAACAGCATGCCCAACACCACCTTCAGCCAGAACAACGGCGTAATCCAGCTGACCGGCGTCGCCAGTCGCCATGTCGGTTATTACATTGCCGCTATGCTGTTTGTGCTGGGACTGTTCCCGGTTATTGGCGGGATTCTGCAGAATATTCCGAAGCCGGTTCTGGGCGGTGCGACGCTGGTGATGTTTGGTACTGTTGCCGCGGCGGGCATCAAGATTCTGGCCACCGAACATCTGGATCGTCGTTCGCTGCTGATCATGGCGGTGTCGTTCGGCACTGGCCTGGGAGCATTAATGGTGCCGGAAGTGCTGGCACAGATGCCAAAAGTGGTTCAGAGCGTGTTTGGTTCCGCCATCACCACAGCTGGTTTGTCGGCGATTATCCTGAACGCGATTCTGCCGAAAGAAGCCGCGAACGAAGAAGAAATCATCGTCAGCAGCGAGGAAGCGCCGGTTTACAAAGCGGCGTCCTGAGCCGGATTTAAAACGGGCGTTAGCCGGGATGGCAGGATGTGCTTACATCCGGTCAGGCCCGGCTCGCTCGTTTGTGTTATTGCTACAACAAGCATCAACAAACACAGCCCTCAACGCTACCAATTACGCCAGATTGGCGCATTGGTCGGCCAACACCGGCAGTATTGCCGCTTTTTCAGGAATGCTTTTTTGGCCACGCCGCGATTCGATGCTGATTCCCGTTATAATGCGGCTGTCCCGCACTAACTCCGAGATGATGATGACTCTGAATGTTGCTTCACACCGTAACGAGAAACCCGCCGGTGATATTCGCCAGCGCAACGAGAAGCTCATTATTGCGGCCGCCGAACAGGAGTTCGCTTCTTTTGGATTCAAAGGCGCCAGCATGCGGGAAATCGCCAAACGCGCGGATTTGCCCAAGGCCAACATTCATTACTACTTCAAGAACAAACTTGGCCTGTACCTGGCGGTACTCAGCGACATCATCGATCTCTGGGATGGCCCTTTCAGCCGTATGACGGCGGCCGATGATCCGGCTGACGTGTTATCGAGTTACCTGCAACAAAAAATCGAATTTTCCTGGCAACACCCGTTAGCCTCGCGCATCTTCGCTTCCGAAATCATCAGCGGCGGCCCGAATCTGGAAGGTTATTTCAATGAGGGGTACGTGGAGTGGTTTAACGGCCGTGTGAACGTCATTCGCGAATGGCAGACCCAGGGCAAGATCGACAGCGCCATCGCGCCGGAGCACCTGATTTTCCTGCTGTGGTCGAGCACCCAGCACTACGCCGACTTCAAATTCCAGATCACTTCTGCGCTCAGCAAAACGGACCTCAGCGAGCAAGACTACAGCGCCGCGGCCGCCACGCTGACGCATATTATTCTGAAAGGTTGTGGAATCCGGGGCTGAACAGCCCCGCCATGCGCGTGATGGATTGATAGATGGATGGATCAGGTTTAATCCACAATAAACAGCGTCGCTCCGCCAGTGGTCGACGAACGATGCGCTTCGGCGTTATCCGCCACCTGGTAACTCATGCCCGGTGTTAAAACAAACACCCGACCATCTTCCAGTTCAGTGTGTAACTCCCCCGCCAGACACAACAACACATGCCCTTTCTTGCACCAGTGATCGGCCACGTAGCCAGGTGAATACTCCACCATGCGCACCCGAATCGCACCAAACTGCTGGGTAAACCACAGCGCAAACCCGGAATCACCCGCGTGCTGGGTAGGCGTGATGTCTTTCCAGGTCGTTACGCAAAACGGCAGGTTGTTGATATCCATACAGGGGTTCTCAGGCAAATAGGCGACAGGAAAGGACGATCAATCCACCACTTCCATTTCAACATCCAGCACACCGGCATTGATGTTACCGATACTGCTGAACGCCGATTTCGACAGATCCAGAATCCGGCCCTTGGTGAACGGACCACGGTCATTCACCCGCACCACCACACTTTTGCCATTGCTCAGGTTGGTCACCTTTACGTTGGTACCGAATGGCAGCTCCTTGTGGGCAGCGGTTTTTAACTCACGCTTGTAAGGTTCACCGCTGGCGGTTTTTTTGCCCTGGTACTTGTCGGCGTAATAGGTCGCTTTACCCGTCTCTGTGTATCCAGACCAGCCTTCACTGCTATCACTCGATTGCATCGAGGAACAACCGGTAACCAGAAAGGCCAACGTCAATCCAAGGGTTTTTACGGGGAACAGGTTCATCAACTTCTCCTTAGTCTTTGCCCCATAGTGCCAGTGGTAACGGAGTGAGGAAAGATTCGGCGCACGGCAGGAGTCACATTCTGGAGGATCAGGGCATCGCACCCGCGGCAAACCGCAGAGCCAGGGACTCTATGGTCTTATTTTGCAAAACCACGCCAACAAGGCTGAACTCATTGGCTAAACGAATAACGCATCGGATTAAAAAACAGTCGGGACGTACCGCAGTCTGATTTCGGTTGCCGACTCGCTTTTGGAGACAGGTAACAGAACCCGCCCTGACGCTCGATACCAGCAATCAGGACTGGATCAGGATTTTCATTTGAGTACTTCGATTTTCACCGACAACGCGCCGGCCGAAAGATGGCCAATACTGCTGAACGCTGATTTTGACAGATCCACTACCCGGCCTTTAGTGCGCTGGGAACGGTCATTGACCCGTACGTTTACGCTTTTGCCATTGGCGAGGTTGGTCACTTTGAGAAGGGTGCCGAATGGCAGCGACTTGTGAGCAGCGGTTTTAAGCTCTGGCTGATACCGCTCGCCGCTGGCCGTTTTTTTGTTGCGAATCTTGTCGGCGTAATAGGTCGCCTTGCCTTTCTCAGAAAAACTGTTTGCGTTGTTGGCATGAGACGGCAGTGAGCCGAACACCATCAGCAAACTGATCAGGACGGATGCGAATGTTTTTACATTAAACAATGGCTTGCTTTCTCATGGGTATTGATTCCATAACCAGCGCCTTTGTGACAAGGCTGATTCCAAGGTTTCGGACATCTTGCCTTGCGATTTCGTTCAGGCCAAGCAAATTTTCCCTGAAAAAACATACACAAGCCTTCGTATGTGCCGTAGTTGGCAATGTTGATCCCTGTTTTTCAGCCCTGCGTTGTAGCCCCGAAGCCGAGCGGACGTCGGACGAACAGCATCCACCAGTACACCGATTTCACCCACCGAAGGTGGCTACCAATGCCCATCTGGGCGAGCCGGGATTCACCGCAACGGCCGACCCAGCCGGGGCATGGATGCCCCGCTAGCTCAGTTGGCACAGGGATGTGCCATCTGAGCGGGGTCGAAACGCCGTTGTCGGAGAATACCGGATTCACGAGCCCAGCCGGGCAAAGCAGGGGAGGCCCGCCCGGCCGGGGGACAAGGTCCCCCAAGAGGGCAAGCAGCCTGGCCAATTAACAAGCCGAGTAGCCGCCAGAAGTCGGACGTCGGACGAACAGCATCCAGACCCAAACCACCAGCCCTGACATTCATAACCGATTTAACCCACCGAAGGTGGCTACCAATGCCCATCTGGGCGAGCCGGGATTCACCGCAACGGCCGACCCAGCAGGGGCATGGATGCCCCGCAAGGCCAGTTGGTACAGGGATGTGCCATCTGGCCGGGGTCGAAAAGCCGTTGTCGGTGAATACCGGATAAACGAGCCCAGTCGGGCAAAAGCAGAGGGAGGCCCGCCCGGCCGGGGGACAAGGTCCCCAAGAGGGCAAGAAGCCAGGCCAATTAACAAGCCGAGTAGCCGCAAAGCGCCAGATCCGATCGCGGCCCGGCCAGACGCCAGTTGAAATTACCAGCCCCCCTGTTTTATTGCGCCAACCACCTTCCCAGTAGTTCACGCTCTTCGTCGGTCATGGCGGTTTTGTTCATAAACGGCATGTCATGAGTGTGCACCGAACGGGCGAGGATGCGGTCTTTCATGGCTTTGATCTGGTCCAGATTATCGAACATCACCCCGGCCGGGGCGGCGGTGAAAACGCTGTCAGTCGGGTTGGCGCTGTGGCAAGCAGTACAACGTTGACCAACGATGGTAAGGGCCTGAACGTCGGTAACACGGGGTAACTCGGCGCTGCTGGTTGCGGCTTGGGCCGACGGGCTGGCCGGTTTGATGATCCAGCCGATGGCAAAAAATGCCACCAGTGCCGACACCAGAATCATGGGCTTGATCTTGCCGTGGTGGCGCAGGTTAAAGAAGTGACGGGCCCAGGCGCCCACCAGCGCCAACGCCCCCAGAATCAGCCAGCCGTGTTCGTTGCCGTAGGTGGCCGGAAAGTGGTTGCTGAGCATGATAAACAGCACCGGAATGGTGGCGTAGTTGTTGTGGGTGGAGCGTAATTTGGCCTTGTTGCCGTAATACGGGTCCGGCACTTCGCCTTTGGCGGCAGCCTCAACCATCACCCGTTGCGACGGCATAATGGTGTTAAACACGTTACCGGCCATACAGGTGCCAATCAGTGCGCCGACGTGGATATACGCCGCCCGGTCACCCAGCACCTGGCTGAGCGCCCACGCCATAAAGGTCACCAACACCAGCATCACCAGACCAAACGCCAGGTTGTGTTTGATCAGCGGCGTACGACAGGCACCCTCGTAGATACCAAAGCCCAGCAGCAAGGATCCCACACCAATAGCAATCGCCTGCCAGCTGGAAAGATCAGCCTTGGTGCTGTCGATCAGGTAACTCTGGGCACCCACGTAAAACACCACAATCAACAGCGCCATGCCGGTCAGCCAGGTGGAATAGGCTTCCCACTTGAACCAGTGCAGGGTTTTGGGCAGCACTTCCGGGGTGTTTTTGTACTTGGCGACTTCGTAGAAACCGCCGCCGTGTACGGCCCACAGATCACCCTTGATGCCTTTGTCAGTCTTCCATTGCGGTGGCGTTTCCAGCGAGTTGTCGAGCCAGACGAAATAGAACGACGCGCCGATCCAGGCAATGGCGGTTAATACGTGCAGAAAACGGATCAGCAGGTGCAGCCAATCAACAAACCAGGCTTCCATGGGGTTACTCTCCTGTCGACAACGGCGGTTGTGCGCGGCTGTGCGCCAGCTCGCCGAGAATATAGGTGGCGGCGATCAGGCGATCGTCACCCAGTGTGTTCAGAACAAACAGCAGCTCCTTGAGGCTGTTGCAGTGTTGAGTACGGAAGGCCAGAAAATCGGTGGCGTTGGGGTCGATCACAATAAAGTCGGCTTCCAGCCCCGGCTTGAAACTGCCGATGCGGCCATCCAGTGACAGCGCTCGCGCGCCGCCCAGGGTTGCCAGATACAGCGCCCGATATGGATCGAGGTTCACACCTTGCAGCTGCTGGATTTTGTAAGCATCGGCCAGTGTATCGAAGGTGCTGAAACTGCTGCCGCCCCCCACGTCGGAACCAACCCCCACCCGAATGCCGTAATCGTCCATACGTTTGAGGTTAAACAGGCCAGAGCCCAGAAACAGGTTCGACGACGGGCAATGGGCAATCACCGAATCGCTGGCGGCCATACGCTCACACTCGCGATCACAGAGGTGAATGCCGTGGGCGAACACACTGCGTTTGCCCAACAGACCGGCCTGCTCATACACATCCAGATAATCACGACAGTCCGGGAACAGCGCGCTGACCCAGGCGATTTCATCGAGGTTTTCCGAGAGGTGCGTGTGCAGATACACATCCGGATGTTCAGCCAGCAACTGGCCGGCCCTCTGCAACTGCTGCGGGGTGCTGGTTGGCGCAAACCGCGGGGTAACGGCATACAGCAAACGATCAACACCGTGCCATTTTTCAATCAGGGCTTTGGACTCCTGATAGCTGGTTTCGGCGGTATCCAGCACCGTTGCCGGTGCATGGCGATCCATCATTACCTTGCCCGCAATCATGCGCAGATTGCGGCGCTGGGCGACGCTGAAAAAGGCTTCGACCGACTGCGGATGCACGGTGCCAAACACCAGCGCGGTGGTAGTACCGTTGCGCAGCAGTTCGGTGCAGAAACGTTCGGCAATACCCACGCCGTAATCAAAATCAGAGAACTGGCTTTCCACCGGGAAGGTATGGGTTTGTAACCAGTCGAGCAGCTGGGTGCCATAAGCGGCGATCATTTCGGTTTGTGGATAGTGCACATGGCAGTCCACAAAACCTGGCATCAGCAATTTGCCGCTGTAGTCGGTGATATTCACGCCCGCAGGCAGGGTATCCATCAGATCGGCATAGGCACCCACGGCGCTGATCAGGCCGTTATCGTCCACCAGCAGCAGGCCATCCTCGATGTGATGAACCGCCTGTTCACCATCGTCTTTGGGATCAGAGGTAAAAAACAGCAAGCTGCCACGAAACACTGACGGCATCTTAGGACCCCCGGTAAGTTGAGTACCCAAACGGGCTCAACAGCAGCGGAATATGAAAATGCGCAGCCGGATCGGCGACCACAAACACAATCTCGGCATACGGGTAAAACACTGGCTGCTGTTGGCTGAGCAGATAATCCTGCAGTTCAAAACGAATGCGGTAGGTGCCTGCCAGCAGGGTTTTGCCGTCCAGCCAGCCGGGGATACGACCATCCTGATTGGTGGTGCCCTGGGTAACATCGACCCAGTTGTCAGTGTCCAGCAGACTCAGCTGAACCTTGATGCCGGCGCCCGGCTGCCCCAGGGCGGTATCCAGTACGTGGGTGGTAATCATCAAATTATTCCTGTGTGCTGGCGGCGTCAGCGGCCAGCAGTTTGTTAATGCGAATTCGGGTGATTTTGGCTTGCTCAGCAGCGGCCAGCTGGATTTCGATATCGCGTTCGTTGTGCAGGCGCGCTTGCAACAGCGCCAGCATTTCGGCCGCAGTTTTGCCGGTTGCGCAGACGATAAAAATAAAACCGTAACGCTGTTCGTAGTGCTGATTGCCCTCGGCCAGCGCCTGAATCACCTCATCAGAGGCGCTGTTCACGCTCGACTGCTCCCCCGCCGCCAGCTGTTTGGTGCTGGCGTATTTCTGCTTGAGGGAGGTGACATCGCCGATTTTTGGATGGCCTTCAAAGGCCTGCAGAAAGTCGGCTTCGACCAGCGCTTCCCAGAAGCTGTCGGCCAGATCCAGCAGTTGCTGACGCGACTCGAATGGCCGGGCGGCCACCATCGCCGCTACCCAGCGTTCGGCAACACAACACTGCATAAAGGCCGTGGTTGCATCGGTTTCCGACAGGGCGTTGAGTTGGGCGAGGGTCATCGCGCTGATGGGGTTACTCATGAGGGTGAAACCTGTGTTAAAGCGCTGTTATCTGGATTTGGCGCGTCGGTGTTTTGGGTTCTGGTCTGGCTATTTGCCTGTGCAGAGAGCTGCGCCTGCTTGTCCTGTTTCATCAGCGCCTTGAGAGTTGGCAACGGCACACCGGTGCTGCGCGCCGGGCGTGGCTGGGCACTCTGGTACTGATGGATCAACTGACCGGCAATCGACACCGCCACTTCCATCGGCAATTTGCCCCCCACTTCAGCCAGTCCCACCGGGCATTGCATGGACGCCAGTTGGGCCTCACTGATGCCGCTATCCAGCAGGCGATGACGGAACCGCGCCGCCTTGTTAGCGGAGCCAATCACACCAATGGAAGCAAACCGCCCGAGCTTGAGAGCGGTTTCGGCGAGCCGATAATCGAGCGCGTGATCATGGGTCAGAATCAGCACCCGGCTGTCTTGAGGCGCTTGCGCCAGCAGATCTTCCGGGGTTTCGGCGAACACACATTCGATATGCGCCGCCAGGGTGCCAGCAGCCGGGAACATATCCGGGCGATTGTCGATCCAGCGGGTCGAAACCGGCAGTTGCTGCAGAATCTGCATCAAGGCCTTGGCGACATGCCCTGCGCCGAACACCCACAACTCTGCCTGCCGGGCCGGAAAACTCTCAAACAGCAGCGTGGCGTAGCCTCCACAACACTGCCCCGCATCAGCACCCAACAACACCTGTCGGATCACTTGCTGGTTCTCGTGGTTTTTGGCTGGATCACGCAGCAAATCGCGGGCTTGTTGCACCGCCTGAAACTCCACCTGCCCGCCGCCAATGGTGGCGATCACATCGTCCAGCAGCACCAGCATCTTGGTGCCAGCCGCCCGTGGCGTAGAGCCGCCAGTGCTGATCACCGTCACCAGCACATGGGGGCTGCCGTTACGCTGGCATTCCGCTAATGAATCGGACCAGGTTTTCATACCGCACCTCCGGTCATGCCGTTTTGGGCACATTGGGCCTGCACAGCCATCACGGCTTTTAACACCCGCTCCGGTGTCGCCGGAGTATCCAGATCGGGGCTGAGGCGGTAATCACTGAGGCTGCTGATGGCATCGCGCAATGCTGACCACACCGAAATCGCCAGCATAAACGGCGGTTCACCGACGGCTTTGGAGTTGTAGACGGTGGCCTCGTCGTTCTCGTGTTCAAACAGAGCCACGTTAAACACCGGCGGTGTATCGCCAATCGCCGGAATCTTGTAGGTCGCCGGGTTATTACTGAGCAGACGGCCATCGGCATGCCAGACCAGTTCTTCGGTGGTGAGCCAGCCCATACCCTGAATAAAACCGCCTTCTATCTGGCCTCGGTCTATGGCCGGGTTAATGCTGCGGCCAACGTCGTGCAGAATATCAACGCGGGTAACGCGGTATTCGCCGGTGAGGGTATCCACCACCACTTCGGATACCGCGGCTCCTAAGGCGAAGTAGAAAAACGGCCGACCACGCGCGTTTGTGCGGTCGTACCAGATTTTCGGGGTGCGGTAATAACCGGTGGCCGACAGCGACACCCGGCCGACGTAGGCGGCTTGCACCAGTTCGGCGAAGGACATGTCCTCGCTGCCACCCCAGCTCACCCGGCCGTTCTCAAACCGGATGGCTTCCGGGCTGACCGTTTTTTCAGCCGCCAGAAACTCCACCAGCCGCTGACGCAGGGTTAACGCCGCGTTCTGGGCGGCCTTGCCATTGAGGTCGGTGCCACTGGAGGCGGCAGTTGGCGAGGTGTTTGGCACCTTGTCGGTGCGGGTCGCCGTCACCACAATGCGCTCCAGCTCCACTCCCAGGGTCTGCGCCACAATCTGGCCGACTTTGGTGTGCAAGCCCTGCCCCATTTCCGTACCACCGTGGTTCACCTGAATCGAACCGTCGGTGTAGATGTGGATCAGCGCCCCGGCCTGATTCAGGTGCTGGAGGGTAAAGGAAATCCCGAACTTCACCGGGGTTAACGCCAGCCCGCGCTTCAGAATCGGGCTGTGCTGGTTGAACTGGCGAATCGCCACGCGGCGGGCGCGGTAATCACTGCTGGTTTCCAGCTGTTCGATCAGCTGCGGCAGGTAATTGAATTCAACGGTCTGGTGATACGGCGTCAGGGTGCGTTCCGGCTCGGACTGTTCGGTGCCGTACAGATTGAGCTTGCGAATATCCAGCGGGTCTTTGCCGACGGCGCGGGCAATGTCGTCCATCGCCCGTTCGATGATCATCATCCCCTGCGGGCCACCAAAGCCCCGGTAAGCGGTGTGGGATACCTGATTGCTGAAAGCGCGATGGCCAGCAATACGGGCATTGCCGAGGAAATAGGCGTTGTCGGCGTGGAACATGGCGCGGTCAACAATGGCATCCGACAGATCCGGTGAGTTGCCACAATTGCCGATCACCTCGATATCCGCCGCGGTGATACGCCCGGCTTCATCAATACCAATACGATACGAGTTGGCGAACGGATGGCGTTTGCCGGTCATGATCATGTCGTCCTGACGGGGCAATCGCAGTTTGACGGCGCGCCCGGTTTTGCTGGCCAGCAGCGCCGCCAGACAAGCCCACTGTGCGGCCTGACTTTCCTTGCCACCAAAACCACCACCCATACGGCGCATATCCACCGTGACGCGGTTCAGCGGCAGCGCCAGCACTTCCGCCACCAGCTTTTGCACTTCGCTCGGGTGCTGGCTGGAGGTATAGACCAGCATGCCGCCGTCTTCGGTGGGCATCGCCAGCGACACCTGCCCTTCCAGATAAAAGTGTTCCTGACCGCCGACTTCCTGCATGGCTTCCAGCACCTGATGGGAGCTGGCCAACGCGCTGTCGACATCACCCATCGTCATAACATGGCTTGGCCGCACCAGCTGCTGACTGGCAACGGCTTCGCGAGCATCCAGCAAGGGCTCTTCGCGTTCAAATTCCAGAATCGCCGCCTGCGCCGCACGACGGGCCGCCAGTTCGCTGGTGGCCGCCACCACCGCCAGACACTGGCCAAAAAACTTCACCTCGGTGGAGGTCATTATCGGGTCGCCAGGAAACACCGGGCCAATATCGGTATGGCCTAGCACATCGTCGACGGTTAACACACAGACCACACCAGGGCTTTTGCGCACCGGTTCAAGGTCCATACGAGTGATGGTGCCACGGGCAATCGGGCTTCGAATCACCGCCGCAAACAGACCGTTGGCCGGTTCAATCAGATCATCCACATAACGGGCTGCACCGGTCACGTGCTGAATCGCGCTTTCGTGGCGTGATGGTTTACCCACCGGGCCAGACACCAGATCCAGACCGGCGATACCGTTCGGAATAGCGCTTGGGTTGGTGGCCAGGGTCAGTTCGTTTTCCGGGCTGCTGGCACCCTGCAGTTCTACCTTACGCATAGTGGCCAACCTCCAGAGCAACGCTGGCTGACCCGTCTGAATTTGCTTGCTGCTGGAATTCGAGCAGCGCCCGGGTCAGCAGGTTCTGGGTGAGCTGCAGTCGATATTCGGCGCTGGCGCGCACATCGGTCAGCGGCGTCAGGGTTTGTTTGAGTATCTGCTGGGCGGCAGAGATACCCGCCAATGTGGCAGGCTGGCCAATCAGGGCCTGTTCGGCGGCAACCACTCGTAATGGCGTGGCCGCCACGCCTCCAAAGGCCAGACGGGCATCGAGAATCAGGCCGTTTTCGACCTTGAACATAATGGCGGCCAGCACGGCGGAAATATCGTCTTCCAGCCGTTTCGAGACCTTGTAGACCCGCCGGAACCAGTCGGATTTATTCAACGGAATTTCGATGGCGCTGATCACTGCGCCCTTCGGCAGGGTGGTCTGGCGGTATCCGGTAAAAAAGCCGTTCACCGGCAGGGTTTGCTGGCCTTCGGCGCTGTCAACGTGCAGCAGCGCGTCCAGCGCCAGCAGTACCGGCGGCGTGTCACCAATGGGTGAGGCGTTAGCGACGTTACCGGCCATGGTGCCCTGATTGCGTACCTGCAGCGCACCGAGGCGTTCCATCATGCTGGCAAATTCCGGCAGCACCAGTTGCAGGGTGCTGGCCATCCGCGAATACGACACCGCACCGCCGATGATCAGCGTTTCGTCAGTGAGGGTCAGCTGCTGCATTTCGGCGACCGCGCCGGTATAAACCAGCACATCCAGCGGCTTCAGTTGCTGGGTGCGCTCCAGCGCCAGATCAGTGCCCCCCGCCACCAGCCGCGCTTGCGGGTAACGCGCCAGCAGTTCGACCAGTTCAGCCAGGGTTTGTGGAGAAAAAAAGCGGCGTTCGGTAAGTGGTTTGACCGGACAACCGGGATCAGTCAGGCCCGCCATTGGTGCCTGAGCCGTGCGAATATCCATCAGCTGCTGCCAGACCTCGGCCTGACGCGCATCAAACTGGTCGGGCTGCACATCCGCCAGCACCTGGGCGGCAGCATCCATAATCGGACGATAACCGGTGCAACGACAGAGATTCCCCCCGAGAGCCAGATTGATCTGGTGGCGTTGTTCGGGGTTAACGGGCTGATTGCCTGGCGCCTCTCCGTTTGACGCTTGCGGATCAAACTCGCATACACCGCTGTTTTTGCTGAGGGCAAACAGCGACATCACAAACCCCGGGGTACAGAAACCACATTGGGACCCGTGGCACTCCACCATGGCCTGCTGGGTCTGATGCAGTTGCTGGCCCTGTTGCAGGTGTTCCACCGTAATCAGCTGTTTGCCATGCAGGCTGCCCACAAAGGTGATACAGCTGTTGATACTGCGGTACAGGAGTTTGCCCGGTTCCTCGGAAGGCTCGGCCAACACCAGTGTGCAAGCACCACAATCGCCCGACGCGCACCCTTCCTTGGTGCCTCGTTGCACCTCAATAGTGCGCAGATACTCCAGAATGGTCAGATCTGGAGCAATATATTCGATATCCCGCGGCTGATCGTTGAGTAAAAAGCGAATCAATCGAGATTCCTCCGAGCGCTTCCGATTCACGGCAAAACCGCCATAAATCAATGATTTTTAAGTAATTTTAGTCAATCAACCGATGTTTGCCGACTTTTTCCGGCGCTCACATTCGAAACCGGATGGCAACCCGCGAAAAACCTGACCGATCGGTCATGAACTGCATTTACCATACCAGTCGACGATAAAATTCTGCAATGGCATTCTGACCACTTGGCCAGCTTTTTGCTGTTATGCCTCGAATCATCAAAAACAGACCGCGCCGATACTGCTCCCCCGGACGCCATCCAGAGAGGAATGACACGTGCCCCAACACCCGATACCACCGCGCCTGACCCTGCGCGGCATCACCAAACAGTATCCCGGCTGTCTCGCCAATGACGATATTCATCTGAATATCGCCGCGGCGGAAATTCATGCCCTGCTGGGGGAAAACGGCGCGGGCAAAAGCACCCTGATGAAAGTGATTTATGGTCTGGTCAAACCCGACCGCGGTGAAATTCTGTGGGATGGCCTGCCGCTGGATGTAAAAGACCCGGCCCACGCCCGCAAACTTGGCATTGGCATGGTGTTCCAGCACTTCTCGTTGTTCGACACTCTGACCGTTACCGAAAACATCGCCCTGGCGCTGGGGGATGACGCCGGTGATATCCCCGCTCTCGCCAGCCGCATTCGTTCGGTATCCGAAAAGTACGGCATGGCGATCAACCCTGACCGTCAGGTGCATACCCTTTCCGTAGGGGAACGTCAGCGCGTTGAAATCGTGCGTTGTCTGGTGCAGGACATCAAACTGCTGATTCTCGACGAACCGACGTCGGTGTTAACACCACAGGAAGTCGACACCCTGTTTGTCACCCTGCGCCAGCTGGCCTCAGAAGGCTGCTCGATCCTGTTTATCAGCCACAAACTCAACGAAGTAAAAGCGCTGTGCCACCGCGCCACCGTATTGCGCGGCGGTCGGGTGTCGGGTGCCTGTATTCCGGCGGAGGAAGACACCCTCAGCATGGCGCGCCTGATGGTGGGCGAAAATACACCGGTCAGTACCACGTATCCCAAGGTGCTGGGCACAACCCCGACGCTGACCGTCAGCAACCTCAATCTGCACAGCCACGATGCCTTTGGTGTGCATCTGAAACAGCTGAATCTGCAGGTAAATGCCGGTGAAATTGTTGGTATCGCCGGAGTGGCGGGCAACGGTCAGGAAGAACTGCTGGCGGCACTGAGCGGTGAAACCCGTGCGTCGGCTGGCCATATTCAGTTTGCCGATACCGATATTGGCCCGTTAACACCGGACCGTCGCCGTGCGCTGGGGCTGGCATTTGTGCCGGAAGAACGGCTGGGCCGTGGTGCCGTGCCGGAAATGAGCCTGACCGAAAACGCCCTGCTCACCGGCTTTCTGACCGGTCTGGTCAAACGCGGCATGGTGGCGTGGAAAAAAACCGAAGCCTTCGCCGATCAGATCATTGCCGACTACAAGGTCAAAACCGCCGGGCGCCATGCCCAGGCCGACAGCCTGTCGGGCGGTAACCTGCAGAAATTTATTATTGGCCGCGAAATCATGCAGAAACCCCGCTTGCTGATTGCCGCCCACCCGACCTGGGGGGTCGACATTGGTGCGGCCACCGCTATTCACAAGGCGCTGATCGAATTGCGCGATCAAGGTGCTGCCATTCTGGTGGTGTCGGAAGACATCGATGAACTGTTCCTGATTTCCGACCGCATTGGCGCTATCTGTGATGGCCGCCTGTCGCCGTTAAAACCAACGCCGGAGTCGTCGATCGCTGAACTGGGCCGCCAGATGGCCGGTGATTTCAGCGATGCCGCCACGATTTCCCCTCGACCCACTACCAGCCGTGCCGGGAGCCTGCACTGATGATCAAACTGGAACCACGGGGCGAACGCTCGCGCCTGATGTCCTGGCTGTCGCCGATTCTGGCAGCCTTGCTGACCATGCTCACCGGTCTGGTGTTATTCACCCTGCTGGGGGTTGATCCCTGGCAGGCGTTAACCACCATTCTCTACAAGCCGATTGCCGACACCTATGGCCTCGCCGAACTGGCGGTGAAGGCCACACCAATTCTGCTCTGCGCCATTGGTTTGTCGGTGGTGTTCAAGGCGCAAATCTGGAACATCGGTGCCGAAGGCCAGCTGTTAATGGGCGGCCTGTTCGGCAGTTATATGGCGCTGCAGTTTCTCGATAACGATTCCGGCTACGTGCTGCCCATGGTGCTGCTGGCCGGTGTGGCGGGTGGTCTGTTCTGGGCAGGCATCGCCGCCATTCTGAAGGTGCAGTTCAACACCAACGAGATTCTGACCACCATCATGATGAACTACATCGCCCTCAACATTCTGTTGTGGGCGGTACATGGCCCGCTGAAAGACCCGGAAGGGTTCAACTTTCCGGAATCCGCCATGTTCAGCCAGTCGGCGATTTTGCCGGTGCTGATTGACGATACCCGCGTGCATTTTGGTCTGGCGCTGGCGCTGCTGGCGGTGGTTGCCATCTGGGTATTGATGAGCCGCAGTTTTGTCGGCTTCCAGATCCGCGTGCTGGGCCTCGATCGCAGCGCCGCCCGCCTGTCCGGCTTCCGGGAAAAACGCCTGATCTACTTCGCCCTGCTGCTCAGTGGCGGCCTCGCCGGTCTGGCCGGTGTGGGAGAAGTCGCAGGCCCGATCGGCCAGCTGATCCCGAGTATTTCCCCCGGTTACGGTTACGCCGCCATTATTGTTGCCTTCCTCGGTCGCCTGCATCCGCTCGGGATTGTGTTGGCCACCCTGCTGATGGCGCTGCTGTATATGGGCGGTGAAATGGCGCAGATCGAACTGGGCCTGCCACTGGCACTGACCAGCCTGTTCCAGGGGTTGCTGCTGTTTTATTTGCTGGCGTGTGATGTGCTGATCGGCTTCCGCCTGCGCCTGACCACCAGCAAACCCGCCACCGCACCGGCAGCTGCCGTTGCCACTGACACCGCCGTTATTGAAGCCAGGGGTTAAGCACATGGATATCGATCTGATTACCAACATTCTGTACGCCATGGTGCGCACCGGCACGCCGCTGTTGATCGTCGCGCTGGGGGAGCTGATCTGCGAAAAAAGCGGGGTTCTTAACCTCGGCCAGGAAGGCATGATGCTGATGGGCGCGGTGGTAGGTTTTATCGTGACCCTCAGTACCGGCAGTCTGACGTTGGGGTTTCTGGCGGCGATTCTGGCGGGCATTCTGATGTCGCTGATTTTTGGTGTGATCACCATGGAGCTGAGCGCCAATCAGGTGGCAACCGGTCTGGCACTCACCATTTTTGGTACCGGTTTATCGGCCTTTATTGGCACCAACTACGTCGGCAAACCCATCACCGGGCTGGAGCCGATTGATATTCCGGTGCTCACTGACCTGCCGATTATTGGCCGCATGCTGTTCGGCCAGGATCTGCTGGTGTACCTGTCGCTGGCGCTGTTTGGCGGCGTCTACTGGTTTATCAACCATTCCCGTCCAGGCCTGATTCTCAAGGCCGTTGGTGAAAATCCGCACTCTGCCAACGCCATCGGCCTGCCGGTATTCAAGGTCCGTTATCTGGCGATTCTGTTTGGTGGCGCCATGGCCGGTCTGGCGGGCAGTTACCTGTCACTGGCCTACACGCCGCTGTGGATGGAAAACATGAGTGCCGGGCGCGGCTGGATTGCGCTGGCGCTGGTGGTATTTGCCAGCTGGAAAGCCGAACGGGTGTTGCTGGGTGCCTGGTTGTTTGGTCTGGCGTCTATTCTGCACCTGGTGTTCCAGGGCATGGGCTTTTCGGTATCACCGAACCTGCTGGCAACCCTGCCGTATCTGGCCACCATCGCCGTGCTGGTGATTTTGTCGAGCAACCAGAACAGCCGTCTGGTCGCGCCGATTTCCCTCGGCAAACCGTTTTATGCCAAGACCTGAATCCGATTCCTGTATGAACGAGCACACAATGAACAACAAAGCCCTCTGGATTGCCAACCCGCTGGCAATCCATACCAACACTCACGAAGACTGTCGTGGCGGTCTGGTGATTCGCAATGGCAAGATCATCGAAACCCTGGCCGCTGGCCAGCACCCAACCCATTTCGATGAAAAATTCGATGCCAGCCAGCATGTGGTGATTCCGGGGCTGATCAACACCCACCACCACTTCTATCAGACCCTGACCCGCGCCCTGCCAGCGGCGCTTAACAAAGAGCTGTTCCCCTGGTTACAAACCCTGTATCCGGTATGGGCCGGGCTGGAACCGGAGATGCTACATCAGGCCACGCGGCTGGCGCTGACCGAATTATTGCTGTCCGGCTGCACCACCGCCGCCGACCATCATTACCTGTTCCCGCAGACATTCCCGAACGCCATCGACGTGCAGGTTCAGGCCGCGCAGGAAGTGGGTATTCGTGTGACCCTGACTCGCGGCTCCATGAGCCTCGGCAAGGATAACGGCGGCCTGCCACCGCAGCATGTGGTGCAGACCGAAGATGAAATTATGGCCGACAGCGAACGCCTGATCAGCCTTTACCACGATGCCTCCGAAGGTTCGATGGTGCAGATTGCCCTCGCCCCGTGCTCACCGTTTTCCGTCACCCGCGACATCATGATCGCCAGCGCCGAATTGGCGCAAAAACACCATGTACGCCTGCACACCCATCTGGCCGAAACCCTCGACGAAGAAGCGTTCTGCGAAAAGATGTTTGGCCTGCGTACCGTCGATTATCTGGAAAGTGTGAACTGGCTGAACAACCGCACCTGGCTGGCTCACGGCATTCACTTTGATGCCTCGGAAATCCAGCGACTGGGTCGCGCCGGTGTTGGTATCTGCCACTGCCCGAGTTCCAACATGATGCTGGCCTCCGGCATCTGCCCGGTCAAAGATCTGGAAGCCGCCGGTAGCCCGGTGGGGATTGGTGTGGACGGTTCGGCTTCCAACGATTGCTCAAACCTGATTCAGGAAGCCCGTCAGGCGATGTACCTGCAGCGCCTGAAATACGGCTCGTCAAACGTCACGCATAAGGATGCCCTGCGCTGGGCGACCCAGGGTTCTGCCGCGGTATTGGGGCGTGCCGATGTTGGCACGTTGGCGGTAGGCAAACAGGCCGACCTGGCGTTGTTTACACTGGATGAACTGCGCTTTTCCGGCAGCCACGACCCACTGGCCGCCTTGCTGCTGTGTGGTGCACACAAGGCCGACTACGTGATGGTCGCTGGCCAGTGGAAAGTACAACACGGGGAAATTCCGGGGCTGGATATTCGCCAGTTACGCGCCAGCCACCAACACGCCGCCAATGCTCTGGCAGCCAAAGCACTGGCCTGATAGGCCTGCACTCACTTGAGGACATATCGAGGACACTGCTATGCCCGATCTCAAATATTCCATGGATTACCCGGTCAGCTGGGAAGAACTGCATCGCAATGCCCGCGCCTTGTCGCTGCGTTTGCTGAACAAAGGCCCCTGGAAAGGCATCATCGTGATTACCCGTGGCGGCCTGGTTCCGGCGGCGATTCTGGCGCGCGAGCTGGATATTCGCCTGATCGACACCATTTGTGTGACCAGCTACAAATCCACCGGCGATGACGCCACCCAGTCGGTGCAGGGCAATATCCAGCTGTTAAAAGGCGTGGAGGGTGATGGTGAAGGCATGTTGCTGGTGGATGATCTGGTTGATACCGGTAAAACCGCCCGCTACGTGCGCGACCTGTTGCCGAAAGCGCATCTGGCGACGATTTATGCCAAACCGGCCGGCGTTGATCTGGTCGATACCTACATCACCGAAGTGAGCCAGGACACCTGGATTCGTTTCCCGTGGGATATGGAATACACCTTCTCCACACCGCTGGCCGAGCGCCGCTGATACACACCATAAGCGCCGGGCTGTTCTCCTGACCCGCCCGGCAGCCCGCCCTGCCCGACACCATAAAACCTGTATTTTTGCCTTTCCCTTGTAACCCTGCTGGCCAAATCAGCCTGCCTTACTCGCCCGAACATCCCGTTCTGCTCAAAACCTCTTTTACGCTTTGCACAACATGCGCCATCCCGGTGCCAACCGCCTGTTGGTTCGCACCAATCCCGACCATCGTTATTCTGGCCTGAATCGTTACACCCATAGCTGGTTATAAAACAACCGCACAATACAAGGCCTGCAGCCCGTTTTTTCGCTTTGGTTCCCCGCTTTCTGCCACCGAAACCCATTGTTCACTTAACAAAGATGGCGATTCATACAATCGTCACAAAACCTGTCCAAGTGGTCATGAAATTGCTCTTGTTACAACCACTGTCCAACCGGTCAACTTTTTAACCAGAACGAACCGGAGCGATACCACACCCGCCTGTGGAACCCCTTTCATTCAAGAACCGAGAGAGTAAAAAGAGCATGAACCACAAGATCCTGGCCCTGGCCATCAGCGCTGCTGCTATTGTTCCTTCCGCTCACGCCGAGCGTTTTTTCTCCGATAACAGCATCTCTGTGCTGATGGGTGGCGACTTCAAGATCGACTCCGCCGACTGGCCACAGTCCAACAAGGATTACGGCCTGACCACCTACACCGTTGAACACGTGTCGGGTTACAGCTGGGGCGGCCTGTTCTTCTTTATGGACCGCGACCAGGGCGACAACAACTTCCGCGCAACCTACAGCGAATTTTCACCCAAGTTCTTCCTGACCCAGTTTCAGGGCGGTGTGGTTAAAAACATCAACCTGGCGTTCACCGCGGAATCCGGCTCAACCTCCTCCGGCTTCAGCCAGGACAACTACCTGTACGGCCTCGGCGCAGACCTCGCCATTCCGGGTATGAACTACGCCAGCGCCACCTGGTACTACTGCAAGAACGACAACGGCGTCGACAGCGACCACCAGCTGACCCTGACCTACGGTGCCAACTGGGGCCAGGCCGCTTTTGAAGGTTATATCGACTACTCCACCGGCAGCGACGACCACCTGTCGAGCTTCAACTTCAACCCGCAGCTGACCTACGACCTCGGCCCACTGCTGGGCTACAGCAACAAGTTCAAGGTGGGTATCGAATACAGCTCATGGCACAACAAGTACGGTACTCAATTCGACGAAGACACCATCAGCGCACTGATCAAGGTTCACATGTAACCGGCCGTCAGCGCATCTCGGCGGGTGGAAAGCGTTTCGAACCTTATGCCACCCGCGCCTTCCTGCTGTCGTCAACGGACAGCCAGTCCGACAGCCAATTTGCCAATGTGAGGCAGCATTAAAGCTGCCGAAACTCCCCCAGCCGCGCAAACGACACAAACCGGCGACCATCAAAAATCAGGGTGTAATGGCAACTCTGGGTCACCGCCGTGCTCGCTGATGGCCGCAACAACGCCGCACATTCATCACCGGGCGAACGCACCGAGCGATACAGAATGCCATGTTCATGACGCTGACGGGCCAGCGCTGCCAACGCCTGGGATACGCCGTAATCATCCACCGTGTGTGCCTCGGCCATGTCGCGAACATCCAGCAGCGGCTGTTCAAAATTGCCGGTGTAACAGCGAACGGTGGCCGAAGCGTCATCGCTAAACTTCATATCGTCATGCCAGAAGCGTTGCACATGATGCGCCCACTCCCGCAAGGCCGCGACCTCACTGGAGGCGCAATAATAGGAACCCTGCTCATCGGTCGAGAAACGCCCGGCCCGCGGATAACAAAAAGACGCCATCACCGCGCCCCAACCGCTGCCGTGGCGAAAATCATCAGGATGGATAAAAGAACGCCAGTTATGGATGCGTTCGGAGGTCAGACTTTCAAGTTCGCCCAGCAGGAAGTTGGTTTCATCATCCTCGTCGAACAGGTTTTCCGGCGGATATTTGGAGTGTACGACCCGGTAGTGTTTCCAGGACGGCCGCAGTTTCTCAACCCCGTCGAGCATCCAGATACCTCCGCACCCTGTACAGCGCCAGCATGGTCTGGCGCTTTAGCAGGTATTCCTTGATGGATTCACCCTCGAACAGGGGCGCCTGATTGGGACGGCTGAAAAACTCGTAGCGATGCCCCGCTGGAGCAGTCAGGGCCAGACTTTTATCAATGCCCAGCAACAGCGACAGCCGCTCCAGCGTATCACCGGGCACATCCACCTGATGATGACTGCGGGCCTTATCCAGCCAGTTACTGACGGTACGTTTGCTCATGCCACCCAGCAGGGTGGCCATGTCTTCCTGACTCAGATTCCAGCGTTCACGGACGGATTGCTGCTCCAGCCACAGCAATCCGGCGGCAGCCATGGTGGATGCCGCCTGATGGGTTTGAGCGTTGTTGAGCATAAAGCCCTCCTGATGGAGTAACAGCCGACCCGTTGATTATGGTTGAAAATTTTCCATAAATACAACATTAGTGGAAGATATTCACAATCATAAGAAGCGTTACGTCGCAATCCCATTAACTTACCCTCGTACAGAAGCGGTCCGGGGCGCCCAGTGCATGGCTGCGCAAATTGAGCGGATGAACAGTCCTCAGACCACACCGGGTCGGAAGTTGGTGCCTGGGCTGAGTCTTGTTCCAGGGCAAATTCTTGTAGCGAGGCAAATTCTTGTGGCGAGGCAAATTCTTGTAGCGAGGGGTCCATGACCCCGATAGCAATTCGGTGGTTATCAAGGCAGGCTGTGAGCGCGACGCGTTCGCCAGCCTCAGGGCTTTCGCGGTCATCGACCGCTCACCTTTGATCTGATTAAAACGGCTCCGATGCGCCTGCCAACGACATCCGCAACAGCCAGCACCTCAGCGCAACAGACGCCCGAACAGCAGCGCATCAGCAAACTGTCCGTGTTTGAACACCGCTTTCCTCAAGTGTGCTTCCTGCACAAAACCGCAGCGTTGCAGCACCCGCACCGAAGCCTCATTGCCCACGAATACCATCGCTTGCAGACGTTGCAGGTCAGTCTGGCTCTGCAGTTCGGCGATCAGCAAACCCAGAGCCTGAGTGGCATAGCCACGCCCCCAATAATCATCCGCCAGCCAGTACCCTGCTTCCGCCGTATAACGGAACTCAAACTGGCCAGGATCAGCACCGACACAACCCACCAGTACACCGTCAACCTCAATGGCCCGCGTGTAACCCGCATGGCTGCCCTCCCGCACCCACCAGTCGGCATCCGCCATCCGGTACGGCTGCGGAATACGGTCAGACAGATAATGGCTGACCTGCGGGCGATTCAGATAATCCACCAGCTGCTCCCGGTCAGCCTCGACAAACGGCCTGAGTTGCAATTCGGCCACAAGGCTGTTCTGTTCAACCGACGACATCAGCAATCACCCGACACCCTGCCAGCCCGGATCAGCCCCGGTAAACCGAAACGCCGGGCCAGCACCGCATCGTAGTCAGCCGCAGCAACCACCGACTGCGACACCTCTCCCGCCGTTACTTCCTTGAGCTGGTCGCCCAGCAGGATCGAACGGCCGTCCGGATTAAACAGCACCACCAGCGGCTTCTGCACAAAAATGGTATCGGGATGGGTGGAGTTCATGAAATTGGCCGGTGCAAAATCCACCCACTCCGGCGCATACAGATCAAAGGCGTACTGCCTGGCCCACTCGCCCTGCACCAGCGCCTGCAGCAGATAACCCTGATCACCGTCGCGAGTCAGCATAAAGGTATCCTGATCCTGCCGGACTTCGGTATCCAGTACCGCCAGATTCATCGGTGCACGAATGCCGTAACTGCCAAAACCGAGATCACACAGCCATTGCTCACCGTTCAGCGTCACCACAATCGCCGCATGGGTTTTCGGCCGCCGCACCGGATAAAACATCGGCCGCGCCGCCACGAACTGCCAGGGAATCCCCAACGCCTCCAGCGCCATGGCGAACAGGCCGTTGACCTCGTAACAGTAACCACCACGACCGCGCGTGGTTGGCTGATCGCCGACGATCTTGCTGACAATATCCTCCGGCACCAGCGACACCACCTTGCCCGCCTGCACATCGAGATTCTCGAACGGCACCGAAAACAGCTGGCAACGCATCATCCCGGCCACGGTTTCGATACTGGCGGATGGAGTGCCGGTAAAACCGATGCGACGGAAATAATCGGCCAGTGAAAAATTCTCTGCTTTCATGGATAGCCCCAGAACAAGGTTGTGGTCACAAGTGTTAACAAGCCGAACACTGTAACGGTTTCTGCGGGCGAGGCCAAAAGAAAAGCCCGCCGGTTTGCACCAGGCGGGCTTGTGTGGCGGTCGGGCACTCTGCGAGTGCGGCGTTATATCCGCACCCACTGCCTACCCGCCTTGCGGTATCACTCAACCTTGCTGGTTTCGAGATACGCTTTGGTAGAAATATCGGTCCAGGCGCGGACTTTTTTCAGGTAGGCATCCTGAGAATCGATGATGCGTTTGGCCAGCTCATCTTTCTGCGCCAGTTCAGCCAGCAACTCCTTGTTGGCGGTACGCATGGCGTTCATCACATCTTCCGGGAAATCACGAACCTGCACTTCCGGGTTTTCCTTACGCATCTGTTCCCATGCGACGGCGTTGGCATCAATCGCTTGCACGTACATATCGAAGGCGGACACGCGGAAGGCGGTTTCCAGAATCACCTGCAGATCTTTTGGCAGGGTTTCCCACTTCTTCTTGTTCACCAGGAACTGGGTTTCAGAACCCGGCTCGTGCCACGCGGTGTAGTAGAACGGCGCAATTTTCTGCAGACCCATACGCAGGTCGAACGCAGGCCCTACCCACTCGGCAGCATCAATGGTGCCACGTTCCAGAGCGGTGAACATTTCACCCGGAGCAATGTTCACCGGACTGGCGCCAACACGGGCAAACACTTCACCAGCAAAGCCCGGAATACGCATCTTCAGGCCCTGCAGGTCAGCAAGGGATTTGATTTCCTTCTTGAACCAGCCACCCATCTGAATATCGGAGTTGCCACCCGGGAACGACAGCAGGTTATGCGGCGCATACACCTCCTGCATCAGCTCCATACCGCCACCACGGTAGAACCAGGCGTACTGTTCGGTCGTCATCAGGCCAAACGGCATGGACGAGAAAAACAGCGTGTTCGGAACCTTGCCCTTCCAGTAATAGGAGCTGGAATGTCCCAGATCGTACTGGCCAGATTTGACCATATCGAACACACCAAACGGTGCCTTGTGCTTGTTGGCGGAGTCGATATGAATCTGCAGACGACCGTTAGACATCTCACTCGCCAGCTTTGCCATGTTTTTGCTGGCATCGCCCAGAATCGGGGTATTTTCACCCCAGGTTTCAGCGAGGGTCAGACGATAGACCTGTTCTTCGGCATGTGCCGACCAGGAAAGAACTGCAATCGCGGCCACACTGACCGTCTTCAAAAGCAGTGAAAATGGGTTCTTAGTGCTCATGGATACCTCGTGTTGTTATGCGGCCGATCTCTTCCATGAGGAGCCTGCTGACAGAGCGTTCTTACGCCTGGCATTCCACCAGGCCCGACACTTTAACGGTTAAGGTTTTGTGACGCTATCTCACACCGCCATGAAGACATGATGTGCAACAGGTGTTCGGCCAGAACAGCCCATCAGCACATTTTTGGGGTCGTTCTTCGTCAGACGCTTTCATCCAGATTGGTGAAATCATCTGCTGCATTAAACGTTCTGAAACGTCGCCCACAGGTGAGCGCTCGGGCCGCTCTTGGCCAGCTCAGAATCGATCAAACCGGTAAGGCGCCGGATCAACAATGGTCGGGCCACCACACACCAGATCGGCAGCCAGTTGCCCCGCGGCGGGGCCGGTGCCAAATCCATGGCCGGAAAAACCCGTGGCGATGGTCAGGCCCGGAATCGAGCGAACATGGTCAATCACCGGGATTGAGTCTGGCGTAATGTCGATCCAGCCCGCCCAGGCTTCAGCGATTTGCGCCTGTTCGAACATCGGCCAGGCATTACGCAAATTGGTCAGCGCTTCCTGATTCAGCCCGTTGTTGGCGGCCGGATCGCGCACCCGCATCTGTTCAAACGGCGTTATATCGGTGGCCTTCCAGCGCCGCGCCAGTTTCAGGTCTTGCAGGAATGGCTTGCCGAGCTGGATACGCAGCATTTTGCGGTTCGGCCCCAGCTGATCGAGATACTTCATACCGATGCGCAGGTGATCCGGCACAATCGGGCAATCGAGGCCACCACGCTGGGTGATGATAAAACCACCGTCCTGATGTTTGCGGAACGAGAAGTCCGGCCCACCGGCGGCGATATCCGTCGGGCCTTGCATCGGCGTGGTGCGCAGCACTGTGCAAATCAGCGGCAAGGTTGGCAGTTCAACCCCATGATTGCCGAGAAAGCGGCGCGACCAGGCACCACCCGCCAGCAACACCTGTTTGCAGCGGATTTCGCCTTTTTCGGTTATCACACCCGACACCTTGCCCGCACTGGTGGCGAGCATCCGCACCGCACAGCCTTGCACCAGCACCGCGCCTTTGCGCATGGCGGCATTGGCGATGGCCGGGGCAGCCTGCGCCGCTTCGGCATAACCGTCGGACGCGGTATAAACCGCACCGGCCCATTTGCCTTTGCCACCCGGAATCTTGCGGTCGATTTCAGCCTGACTGAGCAAACGCGAACCCAGTGACAGCGACTCAACCGACTTCAACCAGTTTGCATGTACCGCCAGCGCCGCTTCGTTGGGCGCCAGAAACATGATGCCGTTTTGACGATAACCAACGTCGCGGCCTACCCGCTCCGGCATTGTCGCCCAGATTCGATCAGCAGCTTGCGCCAGCGGCACATCTTCGGCGTGACGACTGGTTTTACGAATCCAGCCGAGGTTGCGTGATGACTGCTCGCAGCCGATATGGCCTTTTTCCAGCAGCACCACCGGGATATTACGCTCCGCCAAAGCCAGCGCAGCGGATACCCCCACAATCCCGCCACCAATAATCACCACCTCAGTGGATTCGGGCAGCTCGTCTGTTGTGATGACAGATTCCAGCATCCGGGTCATGAATAGTCTCCAGCAAAGGCCGGGCACCCTTCAGGGCCCGGCAACAGAGAATCAGATGTTGATGTACTCAACATCGGCTTTTGAGGCACCACGGAAGGCCGTGACTTCGATTTCCACCAGATACTGGCTGGAGCCCAGTGGCGGGCAGGTGGCGGTGGTCGCCGGATCAACGCCCCGGAACTTGCCGCCGATAAACTCCATCACCTTGTGGATGTGCTCAGGGTTCTGGATAAACACCCGCGACATCACCACGTCTTGCAGGCTTGCCCCTACCGCCGCCAGCGCCTTTTCAATGTTGTTGAACACCACTTCGGCCTGGGCGATCGGATCTTGTGAGAACTCACCGGTTTGCGGATCACGCCCGGCGGTGTTGGAGACGAAAATCCAGTCGTCTACGGCCACAACACGGGAATAGCTGGCAATTTCTTCGAACCTGCCACCGGTTTTTACTTTCAGAATTTTGGTCATTGTCTTGGCTTTGAATAATGGAATAGAAGACGGGAGCAACGAAGCGCCCGCCAGCGGCCAGCACTTCGTTATCCTGAGCAGTGAACGGCCGGGATTAGCGCACTGGTCAACGAAGAACAGGCTGATCCCACAGGTTCAGCTTCACACCAATGCCTTTTTCAAGCGCATTGCGGTACACCGTGGTTGCCCAGGCAACGTCCTCAACCGGCATTCCGCCCACCGACATCACGATGATTTCGTCATCGTTCCGGCGTGCTGGTGTATCGCCGCAGATAATGGCACCCAGATCCTCCAGCTCGTTTTTATCCATCTGACCGTTGGCAATCATGTCCATAAAACGCATACCCACCAGCGGAATCACATGATGGCTCGGCTTCGGCACCTCTTCGTACCAGGCTTCGTACAGACCAATGCTGTCCATCACCTTGCGCACATCGGCACCACTCATGCCATCGTCGAGGCTGCAGCTGGCTGGCATGGCCAGAAAAGCACCCGGCTTCAGCCACTCGCGCTTCACCAGCGGATATTTGGTTGGATCACCCACTTCACCGGAATTGCAGTAAGAAATGATGTCGGAGCCACGCACCAGCTCTTCAATGCTGTCGACCACCTGAATGCTGGTGATTTGCGGGAAGGTTTCCTTCACCCAGCCGATGTAACTCTCCAGACTGGCCTGACCACGACCTTTCACCTTGATGGTATCGATGCCCGGACGTGCGGCGATAAAAGCGGCGGTCGAGGTTTTGCCCATCACACCCGGCCCCAGCAAGCCGATCACCCGCGCATCTTTGCGCGCCAGATAACGGGCACCCACCCCCGGAATCGCACCGGTACGATAGGCCGACAGCAGGTTGGCCGACATATGCGCCAGCGGTGCGCCGGTATCAATATCACTCAGCGTCATCATCAGGATCGAACGCGGCAGGCCTTTCTCGCGGTTGGCAATGTTGGAGCCATACCACTTCACACCACAGGTCTGGAAATCGCCGCCCAGATAAGCAGGCATCGCCATCAGACGGCGGTCGGCCGTGGGTTTTGGCATGGTGGCAAAAGGAGACTGCTGCGGGAACGTAATCATGGCACCGTGGGAGTCGCTGTTCGGACCGGCCATGCGGTAATCACCGATATGCAGCAGTTTGAACATAGCCTCCATGGTGTCTACACAGGCAGGCATATCCGTCACACCCGCCGCGATCATGTCGGGCTCGGACAGATAAATAAAATCGATTTTTGTCGTTGCAGTCATAACATCCCTCGGGTCACACACCCGTTTTTCGAAGCCGTCAGTGCCTTATTGCAGGCAGGTGACAGCGTTTTTCTGGATGCTATGAAGCTTCCCCCAGGGCTGTATTGAATATTTACGACACGGCCGCCCACTCACAAAGGACTGGCACGGAGAGTCAAGACAAACGAGGGGCTTTTTACCGACAATCACCTGACTGCCGTTCGGTACGCCGACATTCAAGACCGCTTCAAAAACCGTAGAGAGGGCGTCCATGATGACCACTAACAGAGCAGACCACGCCCGGCCCCTGCATTCCGAACAACCCTGGTTTGTACTCAGCGCCGCCCGTCATTACGACCTGATCCTCTCCCGCAACCCGGTGATTTCGCACTTTTACGGTTTTGAAGCCGACCAGAGCCAGGCCCTGACCTTTGCCGTGCCGGATGGCTGTATTGATATCCTGTTTGATTGTGACGCCCGGCGCGCCAAGGTCTGCGGCACCACACTGGCCGCACGCAGCGCCCAGCTGACCCACCAGCACCGCTATTTCGGGGTTCGTTTTGCACCCGGCGTAATGCCAGACGTGCTGAATATTGGTGCCGCCGAACTGGTCGACACCGAAATTGACCTGCAGGAGCTAATGCCCAACAGCACCGCCTTGCTGGATAACATCTGCAGCCTGAGCAACGGACACGACCAGGCCAGCCTGTTCGAGCGTTTTATAAACGGCCACCGTCATCGCCGCATCGCCCCGGCGACGGAACACGCCCTGGCCCTGATTCATCGGCATCAGGGCAATATCCTGATTCGGGAACTGGAACAACAAACCGGCTACAGCATTCGCACCCTGCAACGCCAGTTCAGCACCGACCTCGGCCTCTCACCCAAGGTATTCAGCCGCATCGTGCGCTGCCAACATGCACTACACGACATGCACCACCAGCCTCAGATCGTGTTTGCCGACCTCGCTTTTGAACGAGGTTTCAGCGACCAATCCCACTTTCTACGAGAGTTCAAAAAGTTCGCCAACGCCACCCCCGCGCAATACCTCAATACCATCCAGCACCAAGGCTATCAGGCGCGGATACGCCAGATGCCGGCGCAGAACGCTCGGTCAGAAGCCACGATAATTGCGTGAGGGATTCAGAGGACGTAAACGGCGCGGCAGACTGCACAGCAGATCACCTTCGATAGACTCGACAACCGCAACACAACGCGCACAATCGGCTCAGCACCGTCGCATCGGGAAAATCTCGGAGATCGGAATGGAACAAGGACATTGGTTTACATCGAATCAGTTTGAAATCGTCCCCGGTGAAGACCAGCAAACCAACCCCGGATGCTACGGCCAGGCACTGGCCAACTGGCTGGCCAACAAACTCACCGAACGTGGCTATACCACCGATGTATTTCCGGAAGACTGGGGCTGGTGCGTGTTATGCCAGCACAGCGAATACATGCTGTGGGTGGGTTGTGGCGCGATGCCAACAGAAGACTTCGATCCGGACAATCCCCCTACCGCCCACCAGCTGGTCTGGCATGTCTTTCCGCACATTGAGATACCACTGTTGGACCTCCGATCCAGAGTCCGACAGTGGTTGGGTAAACTTGATCTCGAAACGCCGTTACAGGAATTGGATGCAGAACTGATCTGCATACTTGAGACAGAGCCATCGGTCAGGTTCTGCGGGGAGGTGTAAGCCGTGTCGAAACGAGTACAACTCACGGCTCACAATCGATTCTTCGTTGATGATCGATGCGAGGTCTCAGATACTTTCAACGACAATCAGCCCCTTGATGCAACAGAGACGGCGATCAACATGGCATCACATACTCAGCAATCAAACGGCAAGGTTAAAAAATCACATGGATTCAGTAATCGGCCTCAGCGGCAAGACTGAGCTTATGGAAGGCGAAATAATGGCATATTGGTTCGAGAATCAGAAAATCGGATTTCCTCGCACGCTTATCCATCGCATAACACTCCCTTTCAAACCCTTCTATAGTGGCCTGCCGTGGGAATCTCAGCCGGTTGAAACAATGCTCATGCTGGATTGGTATTCGCTAGGTCTCTCCGACCCAAAACAGCTCAATCATTTGCAGCTTTGCCAAGCGCAGCATCCTGAGTCTGAGGCCACGATATACCTCGGAAACGCATACAACCCATGCGATGTACTCAGGCTTGATGTCACCGAGATCAAGCCAGGCCTGTTTGAGCTGAACGGCAAACTGTTGATCAACTTCGAGCATGAGATGGTTGCAAGGAATGAGCTATTTGAGTTCAAGACACTGGCGAGGTGGACTGAAACCCAACCGTAAGCAGACAAGGCGAAGGAAGCATCGTCATTAAAATATTCCCCCTTGCCCGCTAGTCACCTCAACTCCCTTACATCATCCAGCGTCCAGGTGCTGGTCGGGTGTTGGGTAAATCCTATCGCCGGGTAGTAATCCACCGCTTTGGGGGCGGCGACCAGCAGCAGTTTGCAGCCGGGTTCGAGGGCGGCCATGAGTTCGCGGATAAGTTGTTTGCCGATACCTTGGCCCTGGCAGTCTTCGGCGACGGCGAGGTCGGATAAATAACAGCAGTACACAAAATCGGTGACGGCGCGGCCAACGCCGACCAGCCGTTGTTGGTGCCAGGCGGTTACCAGCAGGTTGGCGTTGTCGAGCATGCCCTGCATAACGCGGTGGTTATCCAGCGGGCGGCGGGGGCCGAGGCTGGTTTGCTGTAACAGTTCAACAAACTGCTGGCGGCTGATCGGCTGGTTTACGCGGTATTCAATGTCCGTATATTCAATGCCCATATGTGCTCCCGTTGGGATGGCCTGTTGGTCAGGTTTCGATGGCTTCGACCAGTTTTAACCCCACCACGCCCACCACAATGCAGAGAATGGCTCCCAGCCGTAACAGGCTGGCGGGTTCGTTCAGAAACAGTATGCCGCTGATGGCAATCGAGGCGATGCCGATCCCCGCCCACACGGCGTAGGCGGTGCCCATGGGGATGGTGCGCATGGCCAGCGATACCATCAGCAGGCTGGTGCCCAGCAGCAGTATCGCCAGCAATGACGGCCATAACTGGCTGAATCCTTCGCTCTTTTTCATGGCGAGGGCACCAAAACACTCCAGTGCCCCACCAATCAGCAGGAAGATCCAGCCCATCAGTCGTTGCCTGAGCGCAGGCAGTCAATACCAATCGGGCCGCCGTCGAACTCCTGTACGGCATCGACCAGCACCGTCCACATATAGTCACTGCTGTTCACATCACACAGGATGGCAAAGGCTGGCAGGCCGTTGACCTGCTGACGCACCACAATGGCTCCTACCCGCGCGACCGAGGTCTGGGCAATGCTGCCCTCCGGGAACTGCGCTTCGCGCAGGTCAACCGCACATAACTTGGCCATCACATCGGCAATATGCTCCCCGGTCAGTAGCAGCCAGGCGTGGCTGTCGCCACAGAACAGCGGGTAACAGTTGGCCGGGGTGTCGGTCATACGGGTTGGCAAGGTCGTGATGGTCTGGCCAAGGTCATCCAGACTGCCCAGCAACCAGAACTCACGCATACTCAGGCGCAGAATGCGGTCGCCATTGGCGCTGGTGCTGGCCTGGTTGGGCACCAGCGGCAGTGGATACCCCTGCGCCGCCAGCCAGTCGGCAGCGGCCGTACCGCGGTACCCGGTGTGTGGCACCATGGTGAGGTCGATTACGCCGGCACGGGCAGCGCGCTGGCGATCTTCATGATCCACCACACCCACGACACTGGCCATGGATGCGGTTGGCCGCCGCGACAAACCCGACTGACGACGATAGTTGCCACTGCGGGCCGCTTCACGATCGGCCCACTCCACTTGCAACGGCAAACTGGCACGCGAATCTTTCATGGCTCAAATCTCCTGACGGGCTTGTTCGGGGTCGTAGAACGGCAGGCTGACCACTTCAGCCAGCACCAGATCACCCGTATCGATACGAATCGGCAGACGACTGCCCGGCTCCACCTGATCCAGCCCTGCGTAGGCCAGACCAATAATGGCACCAACGGTTGGTGAATATTCACAGGAGGTAACGTGGCCGGTAATCGCCGCGCCGTCCTGCTGGCTGGCCAGCACCAGATGGCCTTCTTCCGGCTTGCGGCCCTGATGGTGAAGATCAGCAGACAGGCGGAAGCCCACCAGCTTGCGGGTTTGCGGACGCTTCATCACGATGTCCACTGCCCGGCAGCCGTTAAACCAGGGTTTACCCTTGCTGATTGCCCATTCCAGCGACAACTCGCCGGGATGGCTCATGCCATCGGTGTCCTGACTGATGATGATGTGGCCTTTTTCGAGACGCAGCAGACGCTGAGTCTCCACCCCAAACGGGCGGATATCAAAAGCGGCACCGGCACTCATCAGCACATCCCACAGCAGTTCGCCGTAACGGGTCGGTACGTGAATCTCGTAACCCAGTTCGCCGACAAAACCGACCCGCATAAAGCGCGCCGGAATCTGCACATCGCTACCCGGCACCCGGATAAAACCTTCACGACAGGCCAGATACGGGAAGCCTTGCTGGCTGAGGTCAACATCGGTGAGTGGTTTCAGCACCTTGCGGCTGTCAGGCCCCGCGAGGTTCACCGCGGCGAAGGCCGAGGTCACGTTGGCGATATCCACTTTCAGACGCCACTGGGTGTTCCAGAAGGTCATCAGGCGATACACGGCATCCACCCCGGATGTGGTGGCGGTGACGTAGAAATGATCGTCAGCAAAACGGCAGGCCACACCGTCATCCACCACAACACCCTGATCGTTGGTTAACACCGCATAACGGGTTTTGCCCACCGGTTGTTTGAGGAAGCCGAAGGTGTAAATGCGGTTCATAAACTCGGCGGCATCGGGGCCGCGAAGTTCGATACCCCCCAGGGTCGAGACGTCGATCAGGCCCACGCGGCTGCGCACATGCAGCGACTCGGCTTCGATACAGGCATCCCGAATCTTGCGCGCCACCGGATTTAACGGGCTGGCATCACTGCCTTGCAGCAGCTGACCCGCCGGAGGATAAAAGCCCGGACGTTGCCAGATACCCGCTGGAATCAGCTTGGCACCCAGTTCCAGATGACGGAAATGCATGGCGGTCTGGCGATACGGTGCAAAACAACGACCGGCAACATAAGCCAGTTTTTCCGGCACATACGGCGGACGTGCGGTGGTAACACCGGTTTCAGTAACGCTGCGGCCGGTAGCACTGGCCACCAGACGCGCGGTTGGCAGCGCCGAATGACGGCCCTGGGATGGCCCCATGCCTACGGTCGAGAAGCGTTTTACCAGCTGCACATCGCGATACCCAAGACGAGTAGCGTTGATGATGTCCTTGGCTTGCAAGTCTTCGTCGTAGTCAACGAAATCCTTGCCTTTCGGGTGTTTGAAGATCGGCCAGTCGAAGTTCACCTGACGATGGCACTCAACGGTTACCGATTCCGCGGTTTCGGTTCCGGTGCCATCCAGCAAACCCAGCGCCTGCAGAGCCTTGAGCGCAGCACGTTGGCCGTCGGCCATTACCGCATCAAGGTTGTGCACACCATTCACCGAACCGGCAATGTGCAGGTGATCTGGCAGACCACTGATGCTGAACAACGCCTTGTCATCGGCGTACGACAACTTGCCACCAGCCTGACACAGCAGCTGATAGGCAGGCATATAACCGGCGCTCATACACAGCAGATCGCAGCTCACGGTTTCACCGCCGTCACCGACCTGGCCTTTACCCACGATGCTGCGGACATCCACCGCTTGCAGGTGCTGTTTGCCAAAGGCTTCGTAGACGGTTGCCCCCAGACGCACCGGAATACCGGCGTCGCGGACTTTCTTGAGCGCGCTGCTGCTGCGCTGCACCAGCGGCTCGGCACGCATATCCACCAGCATGGCGACCTGAACACCCTGTTTTTTCAGGGCCAGAGCGGTCAGATAACCGTCGTCGTTACCGGTCACAATCACCGCCGTCTGGCCGGGCTTGAGGGCATAGAGTTTCATCATGCGCATGGCGGCAGAACACAACACCACGCCCGGCAGATCGTTGCCACGGAACACCACATGCTGCTCAAACGCGCCGGTGGCCATGATGCATTGTTTGGCGCGCACCTTGAAAAGACGTTTGCCTTGCAGAACCGGCAGCCAGTTGTCGACAAACCAGGCGTTACAGGTGGCGTTGGTCATCAGGGTAATGGCCGGATGGGCACTCACCGCCGCCAGCAGCTCACGGCGCAGCACCAGGCTGTCGTCCACATCGTCAAAATCGGCGTAACACAGAGCGCCACCAGCAATCGGATTTTCTTCCAGCAGCAGCACACTGGCACCACCGTTGGCGGCTTTTAACGCCGCACTCAGGCCCGCCGGGCCAGAACCGACCACCACCACGTCGTAGTGCAGGAATTTCTTGTCGTAGTACTCCGGCTGGAATTGCAAATCGGCGATGCCCAGACCGGCTTTTTCGCGGATGAATTTTTCCCAGCGATCCCAGATGCCCTTGGGTTTGAAAAACGAGCGGTAATAAAAGCCCACCGGCATAAAACGCCCGAACTTGTCGAGGTAGGCATCCTTGTCGTTGGCGACGGTGCCATTGGCGTTCTGGCCGGATACCTTCATGCCGGTTTCGGCGGCAATACGATCGGCCAACACGTTGGGTTCGCTCGGCAGCTGCACCAGACTGTTGGCGTCCTGACCGGCCATGGTCAGCGGCCCACGTGGGCGGTGGTATTTGAACGAACGTGACCAGATCCAGATATCGTTGGCCAGCAGCGCGCTGCCAATGCTGTCGCCCTTCAGGCCCTTGATACGACGGCCATCAAATTCGAATTCCACGGTGCGGGAACGGTCCAGCATCAGGCCCATCGGCTCAGGCAGACGACGTCCCACATCCAGAGTCAGTTTGCTTACGGCCTGGTTCATTGCGCTTTCTCCTCAGCCAGTACAGCGGGATCATAAGTACGGATAATCTCGTCGGTCACACGGTGGCGCTCGGCCACAAACCAGTAACCGGAAGCAACGTGATACCACCATTCGCGGGCGATACCGGTGCCGTTGTAGGCATAAAACGTGTGCTCGGCCCAGTCGGAATCCGGTGCCGTAGCCACATCTGGCAGTTCGGATACCTCACCGCCATACACGAACTCATTGATGTTGCGAGGCCCGTTCAACGGGCAGGGCATGATTTTCATAACAGATGCTCGCCTTGGGTCGACGCGGCGTCAGCAGCGTCGAACACGAATTATTCAGTTGCGGGTCGGCGCTGGCCGATGCCCGATCAGTGCCTTACTCCGACGCTCAGTGCGACGCCGCGGTAGCACCCATTTCGTTGACCTGCCGGAACTCGCTGAAACGCTCTACTCCGAACGGTTTGATCAGATCCGGAACCTTACCGGTAGCCACCAGCTCGGCCATGGTCTTGCCGCAAATCGGCGTCGACTTGAAGCCCCAGGTGCCCCAACCGGCGTCGAGGTAATAATTCTCGACCGGGCTCAGGCCCATAATCGGCGAGTAGTCCGAGGTCATATCAGTCAGGCCCGCCCACTGGCGCATCAGCTTCAGGTTGGCCACAAACGGGAACAGCTCCACCGCATGCGCCAGCAGCTCTTCTTTCAGCTCCATGGTGGAACGGGTGTTGTAGAGCGGATACGGGTCAGAGCCGCCACCAAACACCAGCTCACCACGACCGGTCTGCTGCACGTAGCAGTGGAACGCGGGTGAACTCACCAGCGGGTCGAGGAAGGGTTTTACCGGCTGGGTCACCATCGCCTGCAGCGGATAGGTCACAATCGGCAGACGGAACCCGGCCTTGGCGGCCAGCAGCGAGCTGTGCCCGGCCACCGCCTGCACCGCAATGCCACATTCGATCACGTGCTCGGCGCTGCCCTGACGTACTTTCACGCCCCAGACTTTTTCATCACGAACCAGCACATCGGTGACTTCGGTCAGCTGATGCAACTCAACACCACGCTGGGTTGCGCCCTTGGCGTAACCCCAGGCCACGGCATCGTGACGGGCGGTCGCGCCGTCCATGTGCCACAGACCAGCCAGCACCGGCTGTTGGCCCGGATACATATTCAGGGTTGGCACCAGTTCGCGAATCTGTTGCGGATCAATCAGCTCGGTTTTGCCACCAAAGTGTTTGTTCACCTCGGCGCGCTGCCGGAAGGCACGAATCGCCGAATCGGTGTGAGCCAGGGTTAGCTGGCCACGACGCGAGTACATGATGTTGAAATCGAACTCATTGGAGAGATCACGAAACAGCTTTACCGATTCCGAATAAAACCGGACCCCTTCCGAGGTCAGGTAGTTGGAACGAATCACCGCGGTGTTACGGGCGGTGTTGCCACCACCCAGATACCCTTTTTCCAGAATCGCCACGTTGGTAATGCCGTGGTATTTGGCAAGGTAATACGCAGTGGCTACACCGTGGCCGCCGCCGCCGATAATCACCACGTCGTAACGCTTTTTCAGCGCGGTCGGTGGTGGCAGGTCGGCGTGTTTTTCGAACGGATATTCACTGCCCAAACCGTATTTCAAGAGTGCAAATGGCATACGTTTACTCCCTAGACCATCACAGCGTACTGGCGACCACTGCGCGACTGGGTTTCCAGTCGGCGGGCGGCGGTCAGGGTGTTTTTCATCAGGCAGGCGATGGTCATTGGGCCAACACCACCCGGCACCGGCGTAATCGCCTGGGTCAGTGGTTCAACCGCGGCGTAGTGAACATCCCCCACCAGCTTGTACTGGCCGGCTCGCTCAACCGTGTTGATACCCACGTCGATTACCACCGCACCGGGTTTTACCCAGTCCGGGCCGATCATTTCAGGCTTGCCCACGGCGGCCACCAGAATGTCGGCCTGTTTGGTCAGCAACTGCGGATTGTTGGTGCGCGAGTGCACAATGCTGACCGTGCAGTTAGCCTGCAGCAGCAGTGCCGCCATCGGTTTGCCGACGATATTGGAGCGTCCGACCACCACCGCGTGTTTACCGGACAGATCACCCAGCACCTTGCGCAGCATGATCATGCAGCCCTGTGGGGTGCAGGGAATCAGGGATTCCTTGCCGATATTCAGGGCACCCACGTTAACCGGATGGAAGCCATCAACGTCCTTGGCCGGATCAATCGCGGTCAGAATCCGTTCTTCGTCCAGATGCGCAGGCAATGGCAGCTGCACCAGAATGCCGTGCACTTCCGGGTCGGCGTTCAGGTCGGCCACCAGCCGATCCAGGTATTCCTGGGTGGTATCGGCGGGCAGGCGATGTTTGAACGAGTTGATGCCACATTCGGTCGCACGGGCGATCTTGTTGCGCACATACACCTGGCTGGCGGGATCATCACCAACCAGCACCACCGCCAGACCGGGCTTGATACCAAACTCCTGATAAAACGCTGCTGCATCGGTGGCGACATCGTCGAGCACCTGGGCCGACATCAGCTTGCCGTCAATTCGAATTGCCATGTCCTGCCCCTATTTGAAAACCACGGTTTTGTTGCCATCCACAAACACCCGGTGCTCCATGTGCAGGCGTACGGCCCGCGCCAGTGCCACGGTTTCGGTGTCACGACCGGCAGCGGTGAGCTGTTCCGGGTACATGGTGTGATCAACGGTTTGTACGGCCTGCTCAATGATCGGGCCTTCGTCGAGATCACCGGTGACATAGTGGGCGGTGGCACCAATCAGCTTCACGCCGCGTTCGTGGGCCTGGTAATACGGGCGTGCGCCCTTGAAACCCGGCAGGAAGGAGTGGTGAATATTGATGGCGCGGCCAGCGAGGTCCTTGCAGAGTTCATCCGACAGGATCTGCATGTAACGGGCGAGTACCACCAGTTCGGTGCCGGTTTCGCGGACGATTTCCAGCAGGGCTTTTTCCTGCTGACGTTTGTTGTCCTTGTTCACCGGCAGGTGCACAAAGCGGAAACCTTCACGTTCAGCCATTGGTCGCAGGTCCTGATGGTTGGAAACCACAGCGGTGATTTCCATGTTCAGATCCCCCTTGTTCTTGCGGTACAGCAGGTCGGCAAAACAGTGGTCAGCCTTGGACACCATGATGATGGTTTTCATCGGAGCGCAGGCGTTAACCAGCGACCATTCCATCTTGAACGCCGTTGCCACTTCAGCGAATCCGGCGCGCACTTCGTCTCCGAGGTCTTCACCTTCGAAGTGGAACACGGTGCGCATAAAAAACTTGCCGCTGTCCTGATCGTCAAACTGCGACTGCTCGCTGATGTAACAACCCTTGTCAGACAGGAAGGTCGCTACCGCTGCCACAATGCCGCGGCCGGCCGGACAGGTGGTTTTGAGAATATATTCGGTCTTCATATTGTCGTGAGGCATGGTGCTATATCTCTCGATTAAGGGGGGTTTCTGCGCGCCGATATCCAAAACCAGGCCGAGGGAAACCCGCAGCGAATGCCCGCTGCTTATTAAAATTCTGGTGATAAAACCCTGCTGATAAAACCTGTGGTCAGACGCTGAGCCAGATATCCGGCCAGACGTCTGACCCTCGCATTAGAACCCCTGCCCTGGAATCCAGCTGGTGCCCGCCAGTGGTACACGCGCCATGGCGGCGGCTTCCACGGTCAGGGCGACCAGATCTTCCGGCTCGAGGTTGCGCAGATCGTTCTTGCCACAAGCACGCGCCAGCGTCTGGGCTTCCATGGTCAGCACGCGCAGGTAGTTGGCCAGACGGCGTCCACCTTCGACCGGGTCCAGACGTTTCATCAGTTCCGGGTCCTGAGTGGTCACACCGGCCGGATCTTTGCCTTCGTGGTAGTCGTCGTAATAACCGGCGGCAGAACCCAGCTTGCGGAATTCGGCATCCCACTTCGGATGGTTACAGCCCAACGCGATCAGTGCGGCAGTACCAATTGCCACGGCATCAGCACCCAGTGCCATACACTTGGCAACGTCGGCACCGTTGCGGATACCACCGGACACAATCAGTTGCACTTTGCGGTGCATGCCCATTTCCTGCAGCGCCTGTACGGCTTGCGGAATGGCGGCCATGGTCGGGATACCCACGTGTTCAATAAACACTTCCTGGGTTGCCGCAGTACCACCTTGCATACCGTCCACCACAATCACATCGGCACCGGCTTTTACCGCCAGCTTGACGTCGTAGTAGGTACGGGTTGCGCCCACCTTGATGTAGATCGGCACTTGCCAGTCGGTGATTTCACGCAGCTCCTGGATCTTGATGGCGAGGTCATCCGGGCCGGTCCAGTCCGGGTGACGGCAGGCGGAACGCTGGTCCACACCCACTGGCAGAGTACGCATCTTGGCCACACGTTCGGTGATCTTCTGACCCAGCAGCATGCCGCCGCCGCCCGGCTTGGCACCCTGCCCCAGCACGACTTCAATGGCATCGGCCTTGCGCAAGTCGTCCGGGTTCATGCCATAACGGGATGGCAGGTACTGGTACACCAGCTTGCTGGACTGGCCACGCTCTTCCGGGGTCATGCCGCCGTCACCGGTGGTGGTCGAGGTGCCCACCGCCGAGGCACCACGGCCCAGTGCTTCCTTGGCGTTGGCCGACAGCGCACCAAAGCTCATACCGGCGATGGTGACCGGGGTTTCGATCACAATCGGTTTTTTGGCAAAACGGGTACCCAGGGTCACACGGGTGTTGCACTTCTCGCGGTAACCTTCCAGCGGGTAACGTGACATCGACGCGCCCAGGAACAGCAGATCGTCGAAATGCGGCAGTTTGCGCTTGGCACCAAAACCGCGGATATCGTAAATGCCGGTTTCGGCGGCACGACGGATTTCCATCTGGGTGTTGATATCAAATGTCGCGGACTCACGCAGACCAGTCGTTGGTTTTTGCTCTTTATCACTCATGTTGGTATCTCCAGTTCTGCGTAATTAGTAGGCGCTGACGTTATCAACTTTGAAGTTGTACAGATTGCGAGCCGAGCCATAACGCTTGAAGGCGCTGGCGTCTTCGTTAATACCGGCACGATTGAGAAGATCGGTCAGGTATTCGATGTGCTCCGGACGCATTTCCTTCTGGATACAGTCGGCACCCAGCGAGGCCACGGTGCCTTTCACAAAGATGCGGGTTTCGTAGAGGGAGTCGCCCAGTGCATCACCGGCATCGCCACACACCACCAGCGCACCGGCCTGAGCCATAAAACAGCTCATATGGCCAACACTGCCGCCCACCACAATTTCGGCACCTTTCAGAGAGATACCGCAGCGGGCACCGGCGTCACCTTCAATCACCAGCAGACCGCCGTGAGCGGTGGCACCGGCCGACTGGGAAGCCTGACCTTTTACGCGCACCGAACCGGACATCATGTTCTCGGCCACACCTTGGCCAGCGTTGCCATGCACCACTACATGGGCTTTTTTGTTCATGCCCGCGCAGTAGTAACCGGCGTGGCCAACAATATCGATGCTTAATGCGGCATCCAGACCACAGGCCAGGTTGTGGTCACCTTTGGCGCCGGTGATGCGCCATTCGCGCTCGGTGCATTCAGCGGCCTGATCGTGCAGCGCCTGATTGATGTCGCGCAGCGTAGTAGTTGCCAGATCCAGGGTTTTCATAGTTGTTCCTCTCTTCTCAGCTGCGTTCCCAAACGTAAACTCGGGCGGCTTCCGGTTCCCAGACGCGCGCGTTTTCAATGCCAGGCAAGGTGGTCAGGGCCTGATATTCCGACGCCATGGCGACGTAATCATCGGTTTCGGCCAGCACTGCAGGCTTGCAGGCAATCGGATCACGAACCACGGCAAAACCGTCGCGGGTGCCGATGGTAAAGGTGAAAAAACCATCCAGAGCGGTCAGGGCGTTTTCCAGCGCTTCGGTCAGGGAGTCACCTTCCTGCAGACGGTGCATCAGGTAACCGGCGGCCACTTCAGAGTCGTTTTCAGTCTCGAAGTGAATGCCCTGACGCTTCAGCTCCAGGCGCAGACGGTTGTGGTTGGACAGTGATCCGTTGTGAACCAGACACAGGTCTTCACCGGTGGAGAACGGGTGGGAACCGGCCATGGTCACAGCGGATTCGGTGGCCATACGGGTGTGGCCAATAATATGAGTGCCTTTCATACCCTTGAGGTTAAAGGTGCCCGCGATCTGTTCTGGCAGGCCCACTTCCTTGAGGATTTCGATGGAGTGACCGGCGCTCAGCACCATCACATCGGCGGCTTTTTCGGCCATAAACGCGGTAGCGGTTTCAGCATTGCAGTGCATCTTGAACACCGCCACGGTGGCGTTCTGGAACCAGCTCACTTCGGCATTCAGTTCTGCACGGGCCGCTTCGGCCAGAGCTTCCCAGTCGTATTCAGGGTTTTCATGACGCAAGGTCAGCTTGCAACCATCGGCCACTTCGTCGCCGTAAATGGCAAAACCGGCGCTGTCCGGGCCACGGTCGGTCATGGCAATCAGCATGGGTTCAAACAAGGCACCCAGCTGGCTCTCCAGAGCCGGATTCTTGAGGTAGAGACCAACAATTCCACACATGGAAATATCCTCGTTAATACGTATTCAGTTTCTGTTTAACGGCCCCGATATGCGGATTTCGGGCAAAGCGAGGCCGTGCTGTTTTTGCGCAGGCAAAAGCAGCGGGTATATTTCAAAGGGTCAGTCAGAAGCGATGGCGGTTCGTGTTATATCCGCGTGTTATATCTGCACGATATATCAGCAACACACTTCAGACCTGTGGCGTTTTAATCAGAAGAATTCGATATAACGCTGTACTTCCCAATCGCTGACGTGGCGGCTGTACTCGATCCACTCGTTGCGTTTGATATTGATAAATTCACCCATGATTTCCTTGCCGATGGCATCCACCAGCACCTTGTCGGCTTCCAGTGCATCCACGGCTTCGCCGAGGTTTTGCGGCAGGATGCCAATGCCCTTTTCACGAATCTGGTCGAGGGTCATGGTGTAGAGGTTTTCGTTCAGTGGCAGACCCGGATCGAGTTCACGTTCGATACCATCCAGACCAGCCGCAATAATGGCGGCGTGCACCAGGTACGGGTTACAGCCAGAGTCCGGCAGACGGAATTCCAGACGACCATACGGCACCCGCACCATGGCGGAACGGTTGTTGTTGCCGTAACACACAAAGGCCGGAGCCCAGGTCGAACCGGAGGCAGTACCACCCACCACCAGACGCTTGTAGGAGTTGATGGTCGGCGCCGAAATGGCACACAGGGCGCGGGCGTGATGCAGCAGACCGGCGCAGAAGTGGTAGGCCATTTTCGACAGGCCCATACCGTTGCGGTCGGAGTCATCACCAAACAGGTTGCGGCCTTTCTGGTCGGCAATCGACAGATGGAAGTGCATACCACTGCCGGTACGGTCGGCAGCCGGTTTCGGCATAAAGGAGCAGATCATGCCCATGTCGTTGGCGATTTCACCGGCCGCCATACGCACAAAGGTCAGACGGTCGGCCGAGGTCAGGGCATCGCTGTAGGTGTAGTTGATTTCGAACTGGCCGTTGGCGTCTTCGTGGTCGATCTGGTAGACGTCCATGCCGACTTTCTGCAGGGAATCCACGAATTTTTCCAGGAAGGCACGGGAGCGCGACAGACCTTTATAGTCGTAGCAAGGTTTGATCAGGGTATCGGTGTCATCCACCATACCGATGCTGCCGTCTTCGTTACGCTTGAACAGCGAGAACTCAGGTTCCAGACCGGTGTTCAGGGTCCAGCCACGGGCATCCAGACGTTTGAGCTGATGTTTCAGGGCAACCCGGCTGTCATATGGATGTTGCTGACCATTCACATAACCATCACACACCACACGGGCGTAACCTGGCTGCCATGGCACCACAGAGATGCTGCTGAGATCACCACGGGCCATAAAATCCGGACCGTGCGGCTGAATACCCAGACCCCACACCGCAAAACCGGCGAAACCAGCACCCTTTTCAACCACATCCATCAAATGGCTGGCGGGAACGGATTTGGTTTTGGCGACACCATGAATGTCGACGAACTGGGCCAAAACATACTTGATGTCGTTATCAGCCAGGAAGCTTTCGATCTCTGCCGCTGACATGAACGTAGTTGCCATACATGCTCCTTGTTGGTTGACCATTTTACTGATCTCAAAATATTTCTCAAAGGGAAATTTACTTTCATTTCAGTAAATGCAACCCACATGCCAACACTTTCCTTTCAGGAATATTTTTTTCAGATTGATTGTAAGTCACTGATTACTCTACATTTGGGTTAAAAGATTTTCTTGATAAGAAAATCCACAACAAACAGGGCCGGGAAAAATGCCGTGCAAATTGCCCCAGAAGAGAGCAAACGCACAGGAGCAAGGCACCCGATCTGTGCATATCATTCAGGGAGCAACCTGCCGATGAACGACAAGACTGAACGGTTCAACCTCGATCAATACATCGCCATGAAAGTGAAGCGGGCCCGCCAGGAAGAAGGCCTGAAACTGACCGACGTCGCCCGCATATCCGGCATCAGCCAGGGCATGATCAGCAAGATTGAAAACGCGCAGGTATCCACCAGCCTCGAAACCCTGTCGAAGCTGTGCAGCGCCATCGGCCTGCCGATCTCGAAACTCTTTAATGATTACGACCGCCCGGACGGCGGTGCCCACTTCACCAAGTCTGGCGAGGGGCTGGAAGTGGTGCGTCGTGGCACCGACAAGGGACATACCTACCAGCTGTTGACCTATCAGCGTGGCGGCAAACGCAACTTCGAACCGTTTCTGGTCAGCATGGATGACGTATCGGAAGTGTTCCCGACCTTTTCACATCCGGGTGAAGAGTTCATCTATATTCTCAAGGGCAAGATCATCTACCGTCACGGCAACCATTTATATGAAATGGGCCCCGGCGACAGCCTCACCTTTGATGCCGAAACCCCACACGGCCCGGAACAGCTGCTTGAAGTGCCGCTGCAGCTGTTGTCGATTATCAACTATGGCGATGAATACGACGATTAATCCGTCTTTTATAGAACCGCTGTGCGGGCATTCATTCACTCAAACGCTGATATATCCGCTGGAAAATCAGGCACGAAGGAATTTTTTCCGATATCACAACAGTCTCGACAAAAAACACCACAACCCTGGCGTAATTCGTGACCGTTGTTATGATTGTTTTCGTCCTCACCGGGGTCAGACCACCATTGTGCTGATAAGTCTGTCGCTCGTTGTAACAGCACCGGGACGAGTGAAGTGACATATAGCCCTTGTCGACTGTTTGAACTCAGCCGCAAAAAACAAAGGCCCCTCTGAATCACTCGGTGGCCAGCTCTGACCTATGAGGATGGTAATAAATCACGAAGCCGGTTTGATGGCATAGCAGGAGGCTACGTCCAAAACCGGCGACACCGAGGCATCATTATCCCGAAAACCCCAAAGGGGGCGAGCGCCCCTTGAGTCGTGTCGCCCAGCCTCCCCGAGGCATCGATTACCTGCGACGTATTCATGCACAGCAAAGGTGACTCAATTTCATACGACACGCTCAGAAAATGGCGGCCGGTCTCGGGATAACGCAACCAAGGCAAACAAAACCCAGGTACACGTTTTAACTCCACCTGTCGTGACTGAGGTAAAAAGCCTTTCTGATTGGGATTGGGATTGGGACAAGCAGAAATTTTCTGGTCACAAGACTCAAAGCCAAGTGGCAGTCTATGACTGAAAAGTGCAGATTATTGGTGCTCACGAGTGAAAACAGGAACGACAAAAACGCCTAAAAAATACACACCACTGAAATTTTGTACAGTGCTGTATATTTTTAATCGCGCCGATCGCATATTTTCAAGTATTATTAACACTGAACAGTGTTAATGACTACTCTCGCCAGAACCCGCTTGGATAATGGTGCCCGGAACCGGAATCGAACCGGTACGACCGTTAGGTCGGGAGATTTTAAGTCTCCTGTGTCTACCGATTCCACCACCCGGGCTTACTGGGAGGCACTACACGATCTCGTCGAATTCAGTGACAAAACCGTTGGAATCATGGAGGCGCGAGCCGGAATCGAACCGGCATCGGCGGATTTGCAATCCGCAGCATAACCATTTTGCTATCGCGCCAGAATTTCACTGTTTCCAGTGGAATATTGGAGCGGGAAACGAGATTCGAACTCGCGACCCCGACCTTGGCAAGGTCGTGCTCTACCAACTGAGCTATTCCCGCAGAAGATGGGACGCATTATATAGCGCCCCGATCTGGTGTCAACACTTTTTTCTTAAATTTTATGCACTTAAACCAAACTTTTATTAAGCCCCTTGAGATCAGCGTTTTTCCTGCAGAGCAGGCCAGGCCGCTTTCAGATACACCACCATCGACCACAGCGTCAGAATCGCGGCGCCATAAAGGGCAATAATTCCAGACCAATCCAGCATCGGATGTTCCTGGGCAGCCAGCAGCAGAATGATAGAAACCATCTGCAAGGCAGTTTTTACTTTACCAATCCAGGACACCGCAACACTGGCACGTTTGCCAAGTTCAGCCATCCATTCACGCAGAGCTGAAATCACAATCTCCCGACCTACAATAATCATGGCCGGAATCGTCATCCATGGTGTTGCGTAAGCTTCCACCAGCACCATCAGCGCCGCTGCCACAATCAATTTGTCTGCAACCGGGTCGAGAAACGCTCCCAGTGCTGTTGATTGATTCAGGCGCCGCGCCAGATAACCATCAAACCAGTCGGTAACCGCGGCCAATGCAAACAGACAAGCCGCCCAGGTTTTGCCACCCACCCCAAACCAGTAGTAACTCACCACCATCAGGGGAATCATCACAATTCGGCCAACCGTTAACATGTTGGGCACATTCATACACTACACACTCCGATCCTCGCCGTGCAGCTGCGCAAATATCTGGTCGGCGAGCTTCTGGCTCACACCGGGAACCTTGGCAAATTCTTCCCGAGGTGCTCCACGCATATTCTTCAGACTCCCAAAGTGCAACAACAGAGCACGTCGCCGCTTTGGACCAATACCCTTGAGATTCTCCAGATCCGATTGTCCGCGACTGCGGCTTCGCTCCTTGCGATGTCCGGAAATGGCAAACCGGTGCGCCTCATCACGAACCAGCTGTAACAGCCGGAAGCCATCGTCATGGGCGTCGGGGATTATAGGTTGTCGCGCCCCCGCTGCCCACAGGAACTCCCAACCGGTTTTACGGGTTTCACCCTTGGAGATACCCCAAAGATGAACAGTTGTTATAGAAAGCCGTTCCAGCACCTGCTGAATCCGACCAACCTGCCCCTGACCACCATCAATCAATAACAAGTCTGGCAGATCACTGGCTTCCTGCATGCGGATCAGATGACGTTCAACCGCCTGTTCCAATGCCGCATAGTCATCACCCGCCGCCACGTCACGAATGCGAAAACGTCGGTAACGCTGACTGGCAATGCCTTGCTCGCTGTATACCACACAGGATGCATAGGTGGCTTCACCACCAGCATGGCTGATATCAAAACACTCTATCCTGCGCGGTGCCTTATCAAGCCCCAACAATTGCGACACCCGTTCCAGCTTGCGCAAAGATTCCTGATGCCCGGAGATTCTGGTCTGGGCACCGACGCGTGCATTTTCTTCGGCCATGGCTCGCCATTGACGAGGTTCACCACGAACGCCACGGGAATGCAGGATTGACCGATCAAACTGCTGACGCAGTGCATCCAGAACAATGGTCATTTCATCGCTGTCGATGTCGGCAATAATTTCTGCTGGCAACCCTTCAGCCGCATGGCCCGCCAGATAGAACTGACTGATATACCCCAGCAACAACAAAGGGTCTTCCTCGCCCGCAAGGTTGTCCGGGTAATAGTTCTTGCTGTTCAGCAAGCGGCCATCCCGGAACACCAGGCGATGGATACAGGTAACACCCTGAAATTCCACCAGCGCCCAGATATCCATGTTGCGATCCGTACCGTACACACGCTGCTTCTCCTGCACCAGTCGCAACGTTTCGATGCGGTCGCGCAGCTCACCCGCGCGCTCGAATTCCAACCGGGACGAGGCATCCAGCATCTCATCCTGAAGCACAGTAATCAGCTGCTGACTCTGGCCATTCAAAAACATTTCCGTGTGCTGGATATCACGCTGATAAGCCTCGCGACTGACCAACCCCACGCAAGGTGCGGAGCAACGGCGGATTTCATACTGCAAACAAGGTCGACTGCGATGCTGGAAGTAACTGTCCTCGCAAGATCTGAGCAGAAACAGTCGTTGCAGCTGATTCAGCGCCTCACGCACGGCACCCGAATTCGGATACGGGCCAAAAAACTTACCACCCGTACCGCCACGACGACCACGTCGATAGGCCAACAGCGGGAATTCATGATCCGACAAGTGCAGCCAAGGGTAGGACTTGTCGTCCTTCAACAAAATATTGAACGGCGGCCGATGTTCCTTGATCAGGGTTTGCTCCAGCAGCAAGGCTTCCACTTCACTGCCGGTAATGGTCACTTCAATATGATGAATGGCACTCACCAGCGCCACTGTTTTGGCGTTCAGGCCACGGGCACGAAAATAGCTCGAAACCCGATTTTTCAGGTTACGAGCCTTGCCTACATAAAGAAGATGATTATCAGCATCGAACATGCGGTAGACCCCGGCCCGCTGGCTCAGGGTCTTCAGAAAAGACGGGATATCAAAGTCGGTCATTAACCACCGTTGCGACGGTCAACCAGTCCATGCAAGTAAGCAAGATGGGTCAATTCAACATCGGAGTTGATACCCAACTTTTCAAACACGCGATAACGATGAGTGTTCACCGTCTTGGAGCTCAGGAACAGCTTGTCAGCAATATCCGGAACCTTCTGACAGTTAACAATCATCAACGACACCTGAAGCTCACGTTCAGACAGGCGATCAAAAGGATTTTCTTCCTTGGCATCCCACGACTGCAGTGCCATACGCTGGGCAATCTCAGGACTAATGTAGCGCTGGCCGCTGTGAACCTTACGAATCGCCGTTACCATTTCTTCGGCATCCGCACCTTTGGTGAGATAACCGGAAGCGCCTGCATCAAACAGACGACGGGCAAACGGGTTCTCGTCACACGCAGTTACCGCAATCACACGGGAACCCAGGTCACTGGAAATAATTTTGCGGGTCGCTTCCAGACCACCGATGCCGGGCATTTGCACGTCCATCAGAACCACATCCGGCTCATGCAACCGCACCTGGGTGATGGCGTCTTCACCACTGCTCGCCTCGCCAATTACCTCAACTCCATTTGCGTCAGCCAGGATACGTGAGATCCCCGACCGCACAAGGTCGTGATCGTCAACTACTAACACAGAAATCAAAGCAATCTCCCGAAATAAAAGAACCAGACATCCAGCTCAGACTGACTGTTTGTCCTGTACAACCATCCACTAGCAGGACAAAAGACTTCAAGCCAACAGCATACGCTTTTTCTGCCAGGCATACTTGAGCGGATTGAGCACTCTGGCAACATCAACCACACCTTCGTCATGGTTGTGATGCATCGTGAATCCCAAACGTTTGTTCAGATTCAGCATGCCCTGATTATGTGGCAACACCGAACCAAAAATCTGCAGAACCCCACGCTGAGTAAGGTAATTTATCATACTCTCCATCAAATACTTACCCAGCCCCTCCCCCCGACACTCGTCGGCGACGATAACCGAATACTCAGCAGAAACATCATCCGGATCGATCCAGACCCGCACAACACCATAAAGAGTACCGTCTATCACCCCAACAAAGGCCATTTCACGGTCGTAGTCGATTTGGGCAAAACGGGCCAACTCGCTATGATCGAACTCGCGACGGGCTCCGAAGAAGCGTAACCGGAGAGATTCTGCACTCATGCCACGGTAGAAGCGTTCCAACAGCGGCTCATCTTCACCGCGGATAGGACGAATCTGATACAGTTTGCCACTGCGCCCCTGATACTGGCTTTCCAGCTCTTTCGGGTACGGCATGATCGCACTCTTGACCGGATGACCGACCTCACCCGCAATACCAATGGCAATGTAATGCCCCACCTTCTGGCGGATGGCGTTCACTTCCAGACCGGCCAACCATGGGTGGTTCAGCGCAATATGCGACAAGGCCACCAGCCAGCGCTCCAGCGTTACCAGTTCACGCTCGATGTTTTCGGAACGCTCCTGCAACACCTGATAGAAGTGACTACGTTTGATGAGTTTTTCGGCCAGATTGGCATTCAGCGGTGGTAACGCCACCTGACGGTCTACCAGCGTATCGGCGGTCGTGCCACCACCACCAAAGAACAGATACGGACCAATCTCGACGTCACGGCCGATACCAAACGAGAACTGCAGGTTATCCAGCGCACGGTGCATGGTCTGCACCGTGTAACCCAGCACCGGACTGTCCGGGAAGGTATTGGCGATGGCTTTTTCCAGACCTTCCGCCGCCGGCAGAAGCTCTTCGAGAGAACGAATATCACGCACAACCGAACGCAGACGTTCACGTGGATTGCTGCCATAAGCAAATGGATACAGGTAATCACGGTGATGAACCCGCAGCACCCAGGGTTTGGGCACTTCCGGTGCCGCTTCCAGCAATTCCGCCAGCGAGCTGCGATAACGGTTATCAGCAAACGCAAAACCGTAGGCACGCAGCAGTTTCCAGGCGTAGTTCGGCAGCAGGTAATCACCCGGCTCGTGATGCTCCAGAATCTCGCGATCGACATCCATGTAACCCGAGGAAATCGGAATTTCGATACTTTCCGGGGTTTCACCCAACAGGTCCTGGGTCATCTGGTGACGAACCATGAACATGTAGGACTTGATGGCGTTATCCGGCGTTTCGAAGGTCGGAATACCCTGCTCGTCGAAGTACTCACGAGAAGACTCCACCGAGTACTCACCAATCCAGCTGGTTAACACACTCTTGTTGTAACTCTTCGCCACCTTGGTCAGTGCCTGGGCATTAGCCAGTGCGTCGGTACCAAGACCCGGAATAAAAATCACCAGCAGCGCATCCACCTGACGGTCTGCCAGCAAGGTATTGGCGACCGCCGCCAGCTGCTGAGGCTGCAACTCAGGATTCAGCAACAACGGGTTGTCGGACTTCACATAGTCAGGCAGCAGGCCGCGCAGGTGGGTACGGGTTTCATCGGAGAGTTCAGCCAGCACACCACCGTCCATCAGCAGACGATCAAGCGCCATAATGGCTGGGCCACGACCGTTGGCGACTACGGCCAGACGCGGACCAAATGACTCACGCTGACGACGCAGGGCGTCGACGCAGTCGAACATCTCGTCGGTGGCGGATACACGCAGAACACCTGCACGCGCCAGGGTTTCATCAATCAGGGCATCACGCGAACTCAGTCCACGGGGTGTGGCGATACGATTCAGCGGATTCTCCTGAAAACGGTTACTTTTCACCGCCAGCACCAGCTTGTGACGTGAAGCGGCGCGCAGAGAACGAATCAGGGTTTTGCCGGAGCCAATTTCATCCAGTTGGATCAGCAGGGTTTTGACATGCGGCTCCTGGACAATAAAGTCGATCAGGTCGGACAGCGTCACGTCCTGATTGCGTCCAAGGGTCAGAACATGGGAAAAACCGACGTTACGGCTGTACGCCCAGTCGAGCACACCGGATGCCAACGTACCGGATTGGCCCAGATAGGCGATATTGCCAGGGCGAACCGGGACGTGAAGCAAACTTGCATTAAGCTTGCGCCAGGGCACTACCAATCCGAGGCAATCGGGGCCCAGAATACGGATACGGGTTTGCTCGATGATGTGAGTCAGACGGTCAGAGGATGGCCGATACTGCCAGGATCGGGTTCGGGCCATCCCGCCGGTCAACAACAACGCAGCGCCCACACCCTTGCCGTGCAGCTGCTTGAGAATCTTGGGTACGGTTTCGGCAGGCGTACAGATCACCGCCAGATCCGGCGTTTCGGTCAGCTGACTGATACGACTGATCGCCGGCACGCCGTACACCTGATCGTACCCTCGGGTGTTGATCGGAATAATGGTCCCGGGAAATTCACTATTCAGCAGGTTACGGACAATCGCGCCCCCCAGGCTACCCTGACGTTCGGATGCACCGATAACCGCGATGCTTTTGGGTCGAAAGAACAGCTCCAGCGAGCGAGTACCCATTAAAAGTGATCCTTTAGTTGAGTTGGCCAGAGTTTAACGTCTGGTTACACTGAGAAAAACTACAGAAATATGTCTTTATGAGCACAGGTTATTACGCATTTCATCAGCATTTCGGACACGACACAGGCGAAGATCACCCTGAGCACGCTACGCGTATCCTGGCCATAGAGCAGATCCTGAAAAAAACCGGCGTCTGGGACCACCTGACGGTTCACGAAGGACGGTCTGCACATTTGCCGGACATTCTACGCGCTCACAGCAAGGCATATGTTGATCAGTTGCATCTGATTCAACCGGAACATGGATCCATCATGATTGATGAAGACACCACCATGACCGCAGGCACCCTTGAAGCCGCCTTGTATTCCGTTGGCACCAGCACCCAGGCACTCGACGACGTACTAAACGAAGTCCATCGCAATGCCTTTGTCGCCATCCGTCCGCCGGGTCACCATGCTGAGCACAACAAAACCATGGGGTTCTGCTTCTTTAACAACGTAGCCATTGCCGCGTTGCGGGCCGCCGACATCCACCATATGCAGCGGATTGCTGTACTCGACTTCGATGCCCATCAGGGCAACGGCACCATCGACATTCTCAAGAACGATCCACGATTCCTGCTGCTGTCGAGCTTTCAGCATCCGTTTTACCCGTACAGCCATTACGAGCAGAACAAGTACAGCAACCTGATCAACGTACCGCTGGAAGCTGGCACCACCGGCGAAGTGTTCCGCGAAAAAATCACCAGTGTCTGGGAGCCTGCCCTGCGCCGTTTTGCACCGGAACTGATCATCGTGTCAGCCGGTTTTGATGGCCACAAGGACGATCCAATGGCCGAGTTGGCGCTCGATGAAAACGACTTCGCCTGGATCAGCAGCTGGATCAACACCTACAGCAAACGCCGCAACACCCCGTGGCTTGCCATTCTTGAAGGCGGTTACGACCTCAACGCGCTGGCCAAATCCGCCACCTGGTTTATCAACGGCATGTTGCCCGCAGCCAAGAGCGAATCCGAAGCCCCCGCCAGCAACGGCTGATCATCATGCAGGCCGCTCAGGCCTGCGGATCAAATCCCTGCACACCGCCCGGCACACCGACATATCCCACACACGCCGGGCAGACACAGGACACACGTCGCTGTTCTTCCGGAATTTTGGCCAGCAACTCTGGCGGGAATTCAGCATCCCGACACCAGCATTCCACATCAAAACTGTTCTTTAATGCCGCCGCACACTGATTGTGCTGGCCACATAACGGGCAACTCGTATTGTTTAAAGGCTGCATAAGTTTTGACCTCATGAGTATCGGGGCGCGGAGTATACTCACCCAGAATGACTGAACAAGCGTTGTTACACATCAGAAGTCAGCCACGACAGGAAATTGCCGCACACCCAATGAGCCAGCAAAGTCGCCCAACCCGCAGAACCTGCGCTGCATCAATGGCGCTGCAATCTTCATCGGCCAGACTCGTGTTTTTTACGGTGAAAACGAATTCTATGGCCAGCGAACGTCCTGCTCCACGCATCGCCATGCAGCAACTGATTACCGAAGTCCGAGATACCCTGCCATTCCACTTGCCACCATCAGAACTCTGTCAGCATAGCTGCAGCGGCTGCCCGAAAAAGCTGATGGAGTTTATGGAAACCGAACTGAGCGAACAGGAAATGTTACTCGACGCCGGTGACGAACCCACATTGGGCGACATCAACCGCCTCGCCCGTACCAGTCGTAAGGTTTATAACGTCATGCAGAAAAACGGATTGGTACAAAACGCCATGGAAATCACCAGCAGCTCACACCCAAACCAGCAGAAAACTTCGGCATGAAACGCTTCAAAGCCCGAACCAGCATCAGTCACCCATTACAAATCGCTGAAGTCGCCACCAATGCGGGGCTGATCGGCATTACCTTCTGCCCCGGCAAACACAACCATTTTGCCGTGAACGGTGCCTGGGAGCGCGATCTGCATCTGGATCTGGATGTTATTCAGCACTGGGGCGCACAACTGGTTCTGACGCTGGTGGAACATCAGGAAATGAAAGAACTGGGGGTATCCCAACTGGGATTGGAAGTCGAACAACGTGACATCGACTGGGTACATCTGCCGATTGCCAATCACTCCACTCCGTCTGAGCGTTTTGAAGCTGATTGGCTGGAAGAGGGTTATCGCCTGCGCCAGCGTCTGCGTAATGGCGAACGGGTGCTGATTCATTGTAAAGGCGGCCGAGGCCGCGCCGGTATGATTGCTGCCCGCCTGCTGGTGGAGCTGGGGGCCAATCCGGATTGTGCAATCGAACAGGTGCGCAGCGCCCGTACCGGCGCGATTGAAACGCCATCACAACTGGCGTTGGTGCATCGTACCCGACCGATGATCGATACCATCAGCGCCTGATTTGGCTGAGTCGTTTGCCCTCTCCGGGGACTGTATCCCGAAGACGAGCAGAGTCGCCGCCAGGCCCAGTCGGACGTCGGACGTAACAGCATCGCGAATAAATTCGCTCCCACAACCACCAGCACCGACTTCTCCCAGCGCAGCTGGCTACCAAATGCCCATCTGGGCGAGCCGGGATTCACCGCAACGGCCGACCCGGCCGGGGCATGGATGCCCCGCAAGGCCCGTTGGCACAGGGATGTGCCATCGGGCCGGGGTCGAAAAGCCGTTGTCGGGGAATTTCGGAGATACGAGCCCAGCCGGGCTAAGCAGGGGGAGGCCTACCCGGCCGGGGGACAAGGTCCCCCAGGAGGGCTAGCGGCCTGGCCAATTAACAAGCCGATCAGATAACACCATCAGTTACGACGCTGAAACTCCGGATAGGCCTCCATACCACACTCGTGCACATCCATACCCTCCATTTCTTCCTCTTCGCTGACACGCAACCCCATCGCTACCTTGATTACCAGCAGCGTCAGCCAGGTAGTCACAAACATCCAGGCGAACACACATACAGTACCAATCAGCTGCCCCATAAAGGTCGCTTCGTCGTTGCTCAGCAGCACCGCAAAAATCCCCCAGATACCCGCCGCGCCGTGCACGGATACCGCACCAACCGGATCATCCAGACGCAGTTTGTCGAGCCCCAGCACAGAACACACCACCACAATGCCACCCACAGCGCCAATCAGGGTAGCCATACCAGCACCCGGCAGCAGCGGTTCGGCTGTAATGGCCACCAGTCCCGCCAGCGCACCGTTAATGGTCATGGTGAGGTCGGTTTTACCAAACAGGAAACGGGCAAACAGCGCCGCCGCGACCATACCACCGGCGGCAGCGGCGTTGGTGTTCACAAAAATCTTGGCCACCGCGTTGGCTTCGGCGACGTTGGCAATTTTCAGTTCAGAACCACCGTTAAAACCGAACCAGCCCATCCACAGGATAAACATCCCCAGCGTCGCCATCGGCAAGTTAGCCCCCGGAATTGGCAACACCTCGCCTTTGGGGCCGTATTTCCCTTTGCGAGCACCCACCAGAATCACCGCCGCCAGCGCCGCTGCCGCCCCGGCCATATGCACCACCACCGAACCGGCAAAGTCCTTGAAACCCATCTGATCAAGGAAACCGCCGCCCCATTTCCAGTAGCCCTCCACCGGATAAATCACCGACACCATCACCACCGAAAACAGCAGAAACGGCCACAAGCGCATACGCTCCGCCACCGCTCCCGACACAATCGACATGGTCGCCGCCGCAAACACGGCCTGGAAAATAAAGTCGGCCATGGATGAGTAATACGGCGCATCATCCCCACCCGCCAACACCGCAGCGGCATCGTGGTCATCACCCAACAAGAAAGACAGCCCCGGAATCCAGCTGTTCACCGGGTCAGACGGATACATGATGTTGTAACCCACCAGCAGATACACCACACAGGCGATGCCATACAACAGCGCATTCTTGTTCAGAATTTCAACGGTGTTTTTGGCCCGCACCAGACCGGATTCGAGCATGGCGAAACCCGCGCCCATCCACATCACCAGCACCGTACACATCAGAAAATAAAAGGTATCGAGCGCATACGACAACTCGAGCGGCAAGGTATCCATAGGGATATCAACTCCTGTTCAATTTAATTTAGAGAATTAATATTTACCTTTAGGAATATGAAAAGAACGTGCCAGTTTTAGCGAAACCAGCACAAATACAGACGCCATAAGGGCTGACGAACAATCCTTATCTCTTACTGATAATATTTTGAATTTTTTATGCACCACAGGAATACATATTTACCCAGCCCGCACCAAAAACTGGCTATTTATTCAGCGCAGTGACGGCGGCCGCGTCGGGCGTCGGGCGTCGGGCGTCGGGCACGATTTTTGTGGGCATAAATGCCCACACTACAACCGAGCAACTATTAACTCGGCCTCACCCAGAGCAGCTGGCTGCCGTTAACTGCCCATCTGGGCGAGCCGGGATTCACCGCAACGGCCGACCCGGCCGGGGCATGGATGCCCCGCAAGGCCCGTTGGCACAGGGATGTGCCATCGGGCCGGGGTCGAAAAGCCGTTGTCGGTGAATACCGGAAAAACGAGCCCAGTCGGGCAAAAGCAGGGGGAGGCCCGCCCGGCCGGGGGACAAGGTCCCCCAGGAGGGCAAGCAGCCTGGCCAATTAACAAGCCGCAAAGCGCCAGACGCCAGACGCCAGACGTCGGACAAGCTGCAGAAAAACCAAACGAAAAAAGCCCTGCCAGTCCTGCAACTGACAGAGCCGAACAACGGCCAGCGTGTTTGCCGTGGTTATCCCACTCACCAAAACCACGGCGGCTGACACGAATGAAAGGTGAGTCAAATCATGAGGCTGGATGCGGGGCCAACACCCATGAATGACTCAAAGACGCAGTATTACCGAATGATCCGCACCATCACTGGCGCTTATTTGTGATTATCGAAAGCATCGTTTTCGTGCTTGATAATGGTGTACATAAATCCGGCAAAGGCCGTCACCGACAGTGCCAGTAACACCGCAATCATGGTCGGGTTATCAGCAAAGGTGAAACAGGTGGCGACGCCTTCCCAGCTGGTAAATGGACTTGAGTTCATAACGTTCTCCTCGGGTTTGAGTCATCGCGACCAACGGCCGCGATCATGTACGGTTAACCAGGACTGAGCGATTCAGGCGCTGCGCGGGGTAAGGGTTGCAACGGTTGATCCAGCGTCGGCAGGGCGAGTGCCTTCCACAATGTCCCGCGCTGGAACACGCTCCGGATACGGAATCGCCGGAATTTCCACCAGATCCAGGCCCGATGCTTCCACTTTTGGCGGCACACGCAACATGCCCATTTTTTTCAAAGCCCAGGCCGCGATGTAACCCGGCACCAGACCAATCACTACCATAATCAGGGCACTGATCAGCTGACCGCTGAAGCTGATGGCAGGTGCACCTTCAGCCACATTTGGATAACCGGAGGCAAAAACGCCTACCAGCACCAGACTGAGGAAACCACACCAGCCGTGCACAGCCACCGCACCCACGGCATCATCGATACCCATTTTTTCCACCAGTTTGCCCACCAGCGGCATACTGGCACCACCACCAATAGCCAGCAGGAACGCCAGACCCGGGTAATACAGATCCAGACCGGCCGCGACGGTAATGATCCCGGCCAGACCACCCGACATGGTCATAAACGGTTCGCGGGAAGTCATGTAAGCGCCAATCACACCACCGGCAAAACCCATCATGACGTTAAAGGCAAAGGCCGACAGGTTGGTTGGAGTACCGTAGATGGTGGTCCAGCCAGTGGCACCGGCGTTATAAATGATGCAGCCACCGAGGAAACCGAAGAAGCCGACAATAATCATCATCAGACCAATCAGAGACATCGGCAGGTTGTGCGGCACAATGGCCATGGCCTTGCCGTTCACGAACTTGCCAATACGCGGCCCCAGGTTCAGCAACACACCCAGCGAGAAGAAACCGGCAACGGCGTGTACCACACCGGCAGCACCCACATCGTGATACCCCAGATCAAGCAGCAACCAGCCGGACGGATGCCAGCCCCACGCTCCTGCCAGCACCCACAGCACCGACCCCACCAGCACGGTCAGAATCAGGTAGGCACTCAGGCGAATACGTTCAATCACCGCCCCGGACATAATCGAACCGGTGGTAGCACTGAACATGGCAAAGGCTGCCCAGAAGATACCGGTAGCCATATCCTGCACGTCAGGCCCCATGGTTCCTGCCCACGGCAAGGCATAAGACGCATCGGTCGGAATCAGACCAGACGGGAAAGCGTTGTAGATCCACCAGCCAAAAAAGTAGAAAGTCGGAATCACCACCGACAACGTCAGGATGTTTTTCATTCCCGACGCCAGCGCGTTTTTAACGCGTGATGCACCAATTTCGTATGCCAGGAAACCGGCATGGATCATGAACATGATGGCAATACACCACCAGTAAAACGCCTCAGCATTCATCGACTGCTGCATTTCAAACGCCGCTTTCAGCGCATCCATCTCTTCAGAAGTCATAACAGGCCCTCTATCGATTGATTTTTCTGTCGCTCAGTCTGATTACGGGGCTCATCGCGGTATTGGCACCGACTCGCAAGCCCTCCGGGTGTTGCTGGAAAACTGCCTGTCCGGCAGAAATTATTCCCACGACGAATAAAGCATTCAAAATGCCAGCCCTGACCATTCGCTGACCTGTTTGCGACAGCTACAACAATTGCCCGCATAAGCCGATTGAGAAGGAGTAAAAAGAGGTAGTTGGAGGTACGTAAAACCTGGGCCGCAAAACCACGAAGGAGTAACCCGCAAGGCGCTGTTTGTCAGCGCAAAACCAGGCACCGGAGACAACTGCAAACCAACGCACTCTTGTGCAGCCGCATGGCGAAAACGTGATCAATACTGGTGCCAAAACAACAGTCGATTGGTGCAAAACACATTCGCTTTAGTGCATTAACGCTGTATCCATAAGCACTATGCGAACATCAGACCAACCAGCCCCAGCCGCTGTTGTAGAGTGGGCATTTATGCCCACAAGAACGAAGGCTGACAGTGCATTGGTGTGTATTGCGGATTGGATGCTGGGCACGCTGCGCTGTGCACCAGCCTACGATTCAGACCGCATACCGCCAGACAGACGCCCTGTTGTAGAGTGGGCTTTATGCCCACAAGAACGAAGGCTGACAGTGCATTGGTGTGTATTGCGGATTGGATGCTGGGCACGCTGCGCTGTGCACCAGCCTACGATTCAGACCGCATACCGCCAGACAGACGCCCTGTTGTAGAGTGGGCATTTATGCCCACAAGAACGAAGGCTGACAGTGCATTGGTGTGTATTGCGGATTGGATGCTGGGCACGCTGCGCTGTGCACCAGCCTACGATTCAGACCGCATACCGCCAGACAGACGCCCTGTTGTAGAGTGGGCATTTATGCCCACAAGAACGAAGGCTGACAGTGCATTGGTGTGTATTGCGGATTGGATGCTGGGCACGCTGCGCTGTGCACCAGCCTACGATTCAGACCGCATACCGCCAGACAGACGCCCTGTTGTAGAGTGGGCGTTTATGCCCACAAGAACGAAGGCTGACAGTGCATTGGTGTGTATTGCGGATTGGATGCTGGGCACGCTGCGCTGTGCACCAACCTACGGTTCAGACTCAAGCCCCAGACACCGGGCCCTGAAACGAAAAAACCCGCAACCGTAAACGGTTGCGGGTGGCCAGAGGATGGACTGTATTCGAAGACAGGAGGCTTCGAGGGGCGGCCTAAAAGTCAGAAGATCAGTTCAGATCAGCTCACCGCATCGGTAACGGTATCGAACTGGGCCAGCCACTCCACCACCGCCGGATGAAAACGACTGAGACCCTTGTATTCCACCAGCGGTGCAGGCAAGCCCTTCATCACCCGATGTAAACGCCGCGCCCATTCCGGGTTCTGGCAAATATCCTCAAAACTGGCCAGATAGGTACGAATGCTGAACATCAGCGCATTTGAACGTGGCATCCGGTCCATCACCTGCAACTCAACCCGCAAATGTACCTTCTGGCCAACGTTATTCAGATTCACCGACGCCCGATCCATGCCCCAGGACGGATAGGTTTCCGGCGAGGTATCCATGCGTGCATTCACCGTCAGGGTCCAGTTCAGACGCCGCACCGGCCGCCCGACCTGAATCGCACACAGGTATTTCAGAGCGCGGTCGAATATGCCCATTTCATGCGCCATCGGCACCGGCCCGTGCCATTCGCGAAAACTCATACCGGCATCAAACGCCAGCGACCAATCAGCCGGACAGGTGACAATACCGGCGTCCATAAACAGATCACCTTCGCGCTGATCCAGCAACGCAATATCGCCCTGCACCTGACGCCCCATGTATTCCATCGGCGGCATTGGCAAGGTTGAGGAATCGCCGAAGGTAAACTGGTCATCAATGCCGAGCAGATGGTTCTGCCAGTGCCATTGATCACCGTTGCGGGTCAGGGCAAACCAGTCCGGATAGTCCGCCGCCATACTGGTCATGGCGCGTTCGATAAAGTCCCAGCAGGCCAGATCCATATGCGGCATGGCCAGGCAGCGACGCGGATTTTCTTCCAACACCAGCGAGCGTTCGCGCACTTCCGACAGATAGTGCTCATCAATATCGAACAGGTGTTCGTTCACGCTACCGACCGGCCCCGGCAAGGTATGCGGCTCGATATTCACCGAATACAGGTAGTCGTCCTGCGGGAACGGAAACGGAAAACGCTGGATCGCAAATTCGCTGTTGCGATAGGTAAAGTCGTCCCGGAAGGACTCAATCTTGTGAGGGGTTGTACGCATGATTCACCTCAGGGAAAGTCATTGCCACCAGCAGTGGCGGGTTATCGTCACAGCCAGATGGGCTTACAGGTCGAGCACCAGATGTTTGCCTTTGGCACGCGATACACAAGGCATCATGCAGTGCTCACGTTCACCGGCATCGAGGAAGCTGTCGCGGTGCTCAACCTGACCTTCCACCACACGGGTAACACACTGCCCACAGACACCACCGCGGCACAGATTCGGCACCTCAATACCCTTCTCTTCCAGTGCTTCCAGCAGGCTTTGTTCGGCTTCTACCCGAATGGTCAGATCACGCTGATTCAGCGTTACGCTGAACACGTCACCAGGCTGCGGTGCTGCGAACTCCTCAAAATGCACCAGACTTTGCGGATACCCCAGCAAGGCTGCATGCTGACGCACACCATCCAGCAGCAATTGCGGACCACACACATACACATGGGTGCCGCGCGGCTGAGCTGCCAGTAATGCACCGAGATCACACCGCTCACCGGCATCCGCATCGAAACATTGCAAACGATCACCCAACGCCGCGACCAGCTGTTCGCGGTAAGCGCCGGTCTGTTTGCCACGGAAGCAGTACACCAGCTCGAAGTTGGCACCACGGCGTTGCAGCTCAGGCAGGTACGACATAAACGGCGTAATGCCCACGCCACCGGCAATCAGCAGCTGTTTGTGGCCACGCCATAACGGTGCAAACAGATTGGCGGGCGGCGTGATTTCCAGCACATCCCCCGGCTGCACTTGCTGATGCATAAATACCGAACCACCACGCGACTGTTCCTGCAGACGCACAGCTATGCGGTATTCCGATGGATCACGCGGATCACTCAGCAGTGAATAGGCGTTTTTCCATTGCCGGGCTTTGCCACTGGCATCCTGCCCTTTCATGGTCACCACCACATGGGAACCCGCTGAAAACGGCGGCAATTCGCCGTTAAGCGCCCGCAAGCTGAATTCGCGAATAGTCGGCGCGACGTTACGTACCCGCTCGACCCGAACAGCAATAGCCTTGCTCATGCGACGTCCTCCGCAGCGGGCACCTGGGTGCGATCTTCAGCATTGATACAAACCCCGACATAAGCGCCTGCCAAGCGACTGAAATGGTCGCGCACCAGCAGCAGTTCACCACAACCATCACAGCGATGCGGCGACTGGGTGACGTTATCCATCAGGGTGTAACAGTGGGTGCAAAACAGGCGGCGCTTATGACTGACAGGGGCCAGCAGCTGAATCTGGTCCGGCGCAAAATCGAGGGCCAGCAGCCAGTTGTGAACATCCCACATAAAGGCTTCGGTTCCTGCCAGGTAAATCGCCGTCGACAGCGGCATCTGGCCAAGGGCACTGGCCAGTTGGGCTTGTGCCTGAGTCTGTGCTTGTTCTTGTGACAGCCCCCCCTCAAGCGAATGATGATCAAGCGTCAGCCACAGGGTGCGTTCAGCACCGACGATTTCCATGCTGTCCTGGAACATCTGCTTCAGAACCGGGCTATTGTCCGATTCCGCTATAAAAACCTGTTGCTGTCGTCCGGTATGGAGGATCACCGGTGGATACTCCGGACGACTTTTGATGCGAGGATCAATGTGATCAGGCAACTTCATAACCAACCTCCGCGGTAATCTTGAACAGGGAATGCCGGAGCATTCCCGTTAATCCGCTGGACACGATCCCAGCGCAAAACAACTGGCGAACGCGAACTCAGCCCTCGCCTTCGCGGCGCTGGCCACAGAAGAAACCAATGCCGTAACTCGGCGAGTTGAAGGTAATGGTGCTGCCTTTTTCGAAGTAGAAAACGTCACCAACCTTGGCGTGAACCTCCTGACCGGTTTCGTCGCTGATGATCATTTCGCCTTCCACAATCACTTTCATTTCGTGGTAGTGGTAGTAATACACCAGCGGCACTTCGGACTTTTCCATTCGGAAAAAACCGCTGACGATGGGTTTGTCGTCGTCATGGGAGGCCGACACATCCCCCAGCCAGGCATTGGCGCCAGGGCGGTTCATGGAAGGCTGCTGAGTCTTGATGGCCTCGGCGTAGTGGATCATGGGCATGGCAAATTCCTCGTAGTGAACATTGAACTGGCGGAGTTAACTGCGAACGCGGGTGCGTTCCGGGTCATAAAACGGAAGACTGGTTACGGTAGCGGGCAGGCGTTTTTGCAAGCCGTCGAGCTGGCCGATTTCCAGTTCGGTGCCGACCACAGCGGCATCCGGGGTCAGGCGGCACAAGGCAATCTGCTGGCGTAATACCGGAGAGAACGTGGCGCTGGTCACCACGCCTACCGGGAAACGCCCCTGGAATACCTGATCGCCGTGCGCCACCGGCTGGGTACTGTTGATGATTAACCCCATCAGCTTCTGGCGGCTTTCAGGGTTCTGGCGAGCCAGTGCGGTGCGACCTATAAAGTCGTCTTCTTTGGTCTTCATCGGTACGGTGAAGCCGATTCCGGCTTCAAAAGGATTGGTTTCCGGGCAGAACTCGTGTCCGGCAAACACCAGCCCGGCTTCGATGCGCAGCATGTCGAGCGCCTTCAGGCCCATCGGTGCAATCTCGAAACGCTGCCCGGCCTTCCAGACCGCGTCCCACAGCTCGTTGGCGTGTTGCGGATGGCACCAGACTTCAAAGCCCAGCTCACCTGTGTAACCGGTACGCGACACCATCACCGGCTGCCCTTGCGGCCCACCGAGACGGCCAATGGTGAAGTGGAACCAGGCCAGCTGGTTTAAATCTGGCTGATGTTCCGGCGTCCACAGCAGCTCAGATAACAGTTCACGGCTTTGCGGCCCCTGTACGGCGAGGTTGCACAGCTGCGAACTGGACTCCAGCACCTGCACCACAAACCGGTTTTCGTCGGCCAGACGTTTCAGCCACTGACCGACCCAAGGATCACCCGTCACCAGTCGGAAGTTCTGAGCCCCCAGACGGAACAGGGTGCCGTCATCGATCATGCCGCCGCTGACATTACAGAGCGCGGTATAGATGATTTCTCCGACCGCCAGTCGCCGCACGTTTCGGGTCAGCGCCAGCTGCAACAGTTTTTCGGCGTCCGGTCCCAGCACCTCGAACTTGCGCAAGGCGGTCAGATCAATCATGGCCACCCGCTCACGGCAGGCCAGGTATTCGGCGGTTGCGCCCCAGCCGGTGAACTCATCGGCCATCCAGTAACCCTTGTATTCACTGAAGTGACTGGTCAGCGCCGCCGTGCGCTCGTGAAATGCGGTTTTCAGGGTCATACGGGGCAACTCCTCTGCACTGGTACGCCAGGCGATGGCACGTGGAAATGTGTGTTCAGCGCCGTAAACGTGCACATGGATATCCGTTGGAAACCAGCCATTGGCGGCATCAATGTCATCCGGACAAGCCGAGCTGACACACAACAGGTCGCGACTGGCACGCAGCAGCACAAAGTCACCGGGGCGCGACCAGGGCTCATCCCCGATCACGGCACCGCAGTCACTGACGCTGGTGTTAAAAAAGAAATTGATGGCTGGCCAACCGGCACGAGGCGGAACCCCCCAGGCAGCCAGTTGCTGATTAAAATTGGCGGTACAGCTGATATGGCCGAAATACCCGGCATCGTCGTAATAACGCGGGGTGCAAGCCATCAGAAAACTGTCGTGGCGGCCGACGGTGTCTTGCACCACTTCCAGCATCGACTGCATGTTCTGGTCATAAAAACGGGAATGCAGACCCGGCTGCGGCAGCGCCCGCCCCATGAGGGTGCGAGTCGCCGCGGCATCCAGCACCGGAATTTCATACGGATTGAGCTGCCCGGCACGAGCGGCTTCAACCGCCGCCAGATCAAAAGCGATAAAGTCCGAGCACTGCTTGCCCGCCACATCGAGAATCTGGATCCACTGCCCGGCTTTGACGGTGTAGGCACGGGCGCTACTCGCCGGTACACGAATGTCGGCGACGGTCTCGGCCAGCGGCTCAGGCAAATACTCACCACCCGCTGCCAGCTGCACCCGAATCTCCACCTCGCCAGACGCCTGTTGCTCATCCACCGGCATCACCTGCGCTGGCACCATCAGCAACACCCGGCTGTTGTGCGTAACGTCCAGCACCACACCGGCCTGTAATTGGGCGTTATCGAGGCAACGGGCCGATGCCATTTGCCCCCGCAGTTCAGGTGACAACCGCTCTTGTCCGAGCAAACGCCCGTCACGAATCCAGCTCTCCAGAAACGCAGCACGTGTCATCGGCACCGACGGCACTGACGAATCGGCAAATGGCCACTGCAGGGTTGGCATTGACGTTGGTGTTGGCGTCAGCGGCAACAACAGGCAACCATCACCATCCAGTCGAGCGAACAACCGCAGCTGGTCACCGGCCTGAAGGGTCAGAATCCTGAAGCTGCCGGGAACCAGCCGGTCGCGATGTTGGCCGTCGGCCAGGTGATCGGCCGGTAGCAAGCGTTGCAGCGCAAATACCATATCTAATCTCCGTCGGTGGTGAGCGTTGTGCATCCGCTTTGGTGCACATCCGTTTCACTTTGAACCGCTCTGGTGCATGTGGGTCAGGGTGCCTGGTGCATCAGAGCAGTGTTCTTCACCGCTCGGCATCAATTTCCCCCGATGCAAAAATATTTACCCGAGAGATTTATTCGCTCAATACTCCCAAAGGGATACCTATTGGAACGAAAACCGACAATGTGGAACATTTGAGCCATCAATTTGGCCCTGACTGGCATGGCAGCTGCAGCAGCAATGCCGCAGTGAAACGGGACATCCGGTCGCGGCCGCACAGGCACACCGACCGATGGCGTGAATCAACACCCGGTTAGCAAGGAGGTTGCGTGAACACATTCAACACCACCGGCAGCAAACGTCACTGGGTCGCCAGCTGGCTTCAGGAGTTGGGGCGGCGCACGGTATTACCGGCCGAACCACGGCGTCGTGGCATGGCATTACCGGCGTTTATTGATGAACTGGCCTGCGATATCGCCAGCTGTGATGCGCCAGAACGGGAACTGCCGGGGCTGCTGGTGCCGCTCAACCACTGGCTCGCGCAGCAACCCGACACCGCCAGCCTGGTGATCAGCGGCCTCTTGTGGCCACAACCGGAAAGCCAGCATTGGCAAGCCATTTCCCTGCACACTCGCGCTCCGGAAGACCTGCTGAGCCAACTGGCGGCGCTGTTGCCGGATCCCGCCCCCGAGTTTGGCCTGCAGTGGTCGTGTGAGTTTTTTGAACATATGCTGTTGCCGCTGCCGATAGGTCAACAACAGGCCTGGCTGGTGGTTTCCAGCCATCAACAAGATCAGGATGCCGAACAGGTACGCGCCCAGCTGCGGCCAGTGCTGCGACCGCTGACCCGAGGCCTTTGTGGCCTGCATCGCCATCAGCTATCGAGCCATCAGCGCCTGCAGGAAGAACGACGTTTTCAGGCCGCCGAACTACACGACGGCGTGGCGCAGGTGCTGGGGTATGTGCGCCTGCAAAGTGCCCGTCTGGCCGGAAATTGCCGCGACGGCCGCCACGACAACCTCGCCAGCGAACTGGAAGACCTGTCGCACCAGTGCCAATACGCCTACCGCCAGACCCGCGAACTGATCAGCAGTGGCCATATGAGCCTTCCCGGACACGGGCTGGCCGAAGGGGTACAGCTGGCCATTGAAGAATTTGAGCAACGCTCATCGGTGATTTTTGAACTGGACAACCGCCTCGGCCAGCTCCAACTCGACAGCACCACCCTGCACCAGATTCTGTTTGTTGTGCGCGAAGCGCTCTGCAATCTGGTGCGCCACTCCCACGCCACCCATGGCCGGGTCAGCCTGCAGCAACGCGACGGGCAACTGACCATTACCGTTGAAGACAATGGCCGCGGCATCCAGATCAGTGGCGACCGCCACGGCAGTTTTGGCCTGCGCATCATGCAGGAACGCGCCCAACGCATTGGCGCGCAACTGGAAATCCGCAACCGCCGCCCTGCCGGAACCCGCCTGTTCCTGAGTGTCGACATCGGGAGAACACATCGTGGATAAAACTGCAGCCTGCCGGGTTCTGCTGGTGGACGACCACCCGCTGTTTCGTCGGGGTCTGGCCCAGCTATTGGAAGACAGCCCACACTTTACCGTGGTGCAGGAACTGGAAAACGGCAACCACCTGCTCGACGCTCTCCACTCCCAACAGCCACAACTGCTGTTGCTCGACCTCAACATGCCACAACAAAGCGGGCTGGAATTATTACAGCTGGTGCGTGAGCGCCAGTTTCCGGTGCGAATTGTGGTGATTACCGCTTCGGAAGACGACGACGATCTGTTCCGGGCGCTGGCGATGGGAGCCGACGGGTTTCTGATGAAAGACACCGCCCCCGCTGAAATGCTGGAATCCCTGCAACGCGCCATGACCGGTAAAATCGCCCTCAACCCCGACAGTGTTGACCGGCTGGCACAGTCGTTACGCGAAACCGCCACCACTAATAGCCAGAACCCTGCACTGAGCAGCACGGGCAATCACCCGACAAGCGCCCTATCACCACAACCATACACACCCGACCTGACCGCTCGCGAACGCCAAACTCTGCTGTTAATCGCCCAGGGCCTCAACAACAAACTGATCGCCCGCAAACTCGGCATCAGTGATGGCACCGTCAAGGTGTATGTCAAAAGCCTGCTGCGCAAACTCGATCTGCACTCACGGCTGGAACTGGCCGCCTGGGTACACAAACACCCCGATGCCACCAGCCTCGAACTTTAGGAACTCGCCATGATTTCGCTGTTTCGCCGGGTCACACCGGCCCCGGACTGGAGCGGCCTGCTCGACAGCCTCAGTGATGTGGTGGCCATGTTTTCCGCCGGTGGCCGCATCGAGTACCTGAATCGGGCCTGGCAACAGACACTGGGCCACCCGCTGGCCAGCAGCCTCGGCGACCCGTTCCACCGCTACCTCCACCCGGAAGACAGCAGCCGCTGGCAACAGGCCCTGATGCAATATCAGTCCGACCCCGAAGCCCCACCCCAAACCCTGTGGTTAAGACTGATTCGCCACGATCAGGAAGTCTGCTGGTGTGAAATGCGCCTGCAAGCCATGCCCGGCGAAGCACGCCTGAGCGCCACCCTCTGCGACATCACCGGCCAGGTACACAACAACCGCCAGCGTGACGCCAGCCACCGCAGCCTCAACAGCCTTATCGAACGCCTGCCGGTGATGATCTACCGCTCCCGCAACGACCGCGACTGGACCATGGAATACTTAAGCCAGGGCTGCCTCGCCCTCACCGGCTACAGCGCCGAAGAAATCCTGCAACGCAACCAGCACGTCTACGGCCACATGATCCACCCCGCCGACAGCGACCGCGTCTGGCAGGAAGTGCAAGACGCCCTCAAAAAACACCACAGCTTCGAACTGCAATACCGCCTCTTCCACCAGGACGGCAGCCTCCGCACCGTCATCGACAAAGGCTGCGGCGTCTACACCAGCTCCGGCGCCATCCTCGCCGTCGAAGGCGTTATTTTCGCACTGGAAAATCGCTAAAAGCGGATGTCGGATGTCGGATGTCGGATGTCGGGCGTCGGGCGTCGGGCGTCGGGCGTCGGGCGCGATTTTTGTGGGCATAAATGCCCACCCTACAACCGAGCACCTATTAACACCGACTTCACCAAGCGCAGCTGGCTGCCGTTAATTGCCCATCTGGGCGAGCCGGGATTCACCGCAACGGCCGACCCCGCCGGGGCATGGATGTAATGGTCTATAGTGGTCAACTATTTCCGGACAGTTTCTTAAGTTGTTTTTCCTTCATTACCGGAGTCAGACCACCGTTGTGCTGATGAGGGCGTTGCTCGTTGTAATAGCTCATCAGGTAGTAGCTGATTTCCTTGATCGCCTCATCCAGATTGGTATAGCCGACTTCCGGTACCCATTCTGTTTTGAGGCTGCGGAACACGCGCTCCATCGGCGCATTGTCCCAGCAGTTACCTCGGCGGCTCATGCTTTGTTCGATCTGGTAGACCCACAGGCGTTGTCGGTACTTCAGGCTGCTATATTGGCAACCCTGATCCGAGTGGAACATCAGGCCTTTCGGCTTGCCTCGCAGCCGCCAGGCCATATCCAGAGCCTTGAGCGTTAAATCGGTATCGGATGACTCCGACATTGCCCAGCCAACCACTCTGCGCGCGTACAAGTCGATCACGACCGCCAGGTATGCCCACTGATCGCCTGTCCATATATACGTGATATCGCCACACCAGACCCGGTTCGGTGCATCTACATCAAATTGTCGGTTCAGCTTGTTCGGGACCAGATCATGTTCATATTACCCAACCGCGCCCCGCGCGAGGTGGTGGCAACGCATGTGCGTCGGCATCATGGAGCGCGAGGCTGAAGGTGTCTGGCGCGTGCCAGGTGATGTGGCTGAACGGAGCCGCAAGTACGACGCTCAACGCCTTGGTGGTGGAGCTGAAATCACACTTACCAATTGGGCGGCAGACCCGCCTCATCGGCGCTACATGGATGGATAAGCAGCTGATCGGCGGTGGCAAGGGGCTGGCCGAGCGACAAAGTCAACGCGTGATTCTGACGCGCAACCTGTTGGCGACGCTGCGCGGGCGCGAACTGGCACCGACCTCGAAGGACATTGCCACTGAAACAGGTTTTGAGCATCGGCCCGCGGCCGACAAGCAGCGCGTGACCGGCATCTACCGGCGTTCCGTCATGCTTGCCAGCGGACGCTACGCCATGCTGGACGACGGCATGGGGTTCAGTCTGGTGCCGTGGAAGCCGGTGATCGAGCAGCGATTGGGGCAGCAGAGCCGCGACGGTAAGTGAAGGTGGCGTACCCTGGGGCTTCGGGTGATAGCGGGGAATGGGCCTTTGATTGCATGCTTCACGCAACTGGTATCGCTGGCAGATAGCGGCGTCATTCACCGCCGTCGATTAATGATGCCTTGGGCGGGAACCGTCCCCGGTTCGGGAGCTTCATCGAAGCGCTGATGTGCTTCGGCAATGGCGAGTTGGTTGTCGTTTGCCCAATTCACAAGCGCCATCACAGGCCCTAATAGCGTCCGACCCAGTTCCGTTAGGTCGTAATCGACTCGCGGCGGGATGGTCGGATAGATCGTCCGGGTAATCAGTCCATCGCGCTCCATTCCGCGCAACGTCAGCGTCAACATGCGTTGGGAGATGCCGTCAATCCCGCGCTTCAATTCGTTGAAGCGCCGCGTTCCATTGGCCAGCGAGGCAATGATGTAGAGGCTCCATTTGTCGCCGACGCGATCCAGTATTTCGCGGGTGGCTCGACAGCCTCCCGTATTGGCATCCGGCAGTTCTTCGGGCAAATCTGTGTGACTCAGTGACATGGATGTGCCTTCTTGTGGAATGTAGGTAGGAATCTTACCATCCTTCGTATGGATAGGTAACTAAAATAAATTAGATTACCTAGTTCTGTTTTGATACCAAAAATGGAGCCTCTATGAGCAAAATCCTGCTGATCACATTGCTGACAGATAAGAAGGTTTATCTGGTCACCGCCGCTGGCGGTGTATTCTCGGAGGGAGCCTATGCGCCCTTCGATTTTCAGACCAATTATCTCTTGCACGTGCTCGGCTTTATTGGGCTGACTGACGTCGAACTGGTGCGCATCGAAGGCACCGTATTCGGTCCAGACGCAGCCCAAGCCGCCACAGAGAAGGCTGACGCGATGGTGAAGTCCTTGTTGGCGAAGGCGGCGTGAAATCATGACATTGAGCAAAACAACCGCACTCTTCGGTGTTGGCACCGGCATCCACATTCTGACCATGACGACAAAAAGACCGGGGGAAATGTAATGAAGCTTGCCTTGTTCGGAGCCACCGGATCGACGGGACTACACATCATCGAAGAAGCCTTGAAGCAAGGCTACGTCCTTTCCGTCTATACGCGCGATGCGAAGAAGCTCACCGCACTTGCCGGGAAAGTCGAAGTCGTGGTGGGTGATCTGCAAGACCGGGAAGCCATTGCGAAGTGCATTCAGGGCGCGGATGCAGTCATCAGTGCCTTGGGCCCCAATAGTCTGAAGGTGCAAGGTGATCGGCCTGTCATGCATGGCCTGTCCAACATCATGGCCACTATGCGGCAACTGGGCGTGCGGCGCCTTCTCCAAGTATCTACGGCGAGCTATCGCGATCCCCAGGATGGCTTTGTCCTCAGCTCGTATGCGGGAGTGCTTTTCTTCAAGGTGTTTGTTCGCAAGGCTTACGACGACATCCGCGCAACGGGCGAACTAATCGCCAATTCGGATCTGGACTGGACGTTGGTGCGTATTCCATTCCTGAAAGATGGCCCGGCGACCGGAAAAATCGATGTGGGCTGGTATGGAAGAACCAAGCTGGGTTCGAAACTTTCGCGGGGCAATCTCGCGCAATTTCTGGTTCAGCAGATCACCGATAAGAAGTTCGTGCGGGCCGCACCGGGCATCGCTGATGGTTGACGAAGGAGAGAACCAACATGCTGCAAATTGACCTCTATACCGAGATCACCTGCCCCTGGTGCCTCATTGGCCAGCACCGCCTCGATAAGGTTCTGAAGGAGCGCTTTCCGGACCTTGCGGTTGACATTCGTCACCATCCCGTCCTGCTAATGCCAGCTACTCCCGCCGAGGGGCTGTACATCCCTGACTTGCTTTTGAAGCGGTACGGCGTGACCAACCCTAAGGCCTCGTTTGCTCGGGCCGAAGGCGAAGCCCGTGCGTCGGGGCTTGACCTCGATCTTGGCCGTCAACTCTATGCCTATCCCACCCAAGCAGCACACGCGATCATCATTGCGGCGAGCGCGCGAGGCACACAACACCGACTCGCGGTCGCGATCACGCAAGCTTACTTCCTGCAAGCAAAGAATATTGGCAAGGCCGAAGTGTTGGCTGACATTGCTGTAGCGTATGGGTTTGAACGCGACGAAGCCCTCGCCATTGCGCGTGACCCGGCATGGCACGCGAGGGTAACGCAAGCGGCGGCTGACTCCGCTGCAGCCAGTATTCGGTCAGTTCCACACTTCGTTTTCGGTGCGAATTTCGCAATCAATGGATGCCGCAGCGAAGACGAGATCGCCACGGCAATTGCTCAAGCAATACACGGCATTACTCATAACCAGCAGGCCAATGGGTGATATACAGTACGTGCCCATAAATCATGCGTTTGCCTATGGGAATGGGATGTGAAACGGAGCTTCTCACTGGTGGCTGCGGAGGCTTGATGAAATACGCAGGTCTGGCGTGCACCATAGGAATTCGCTTGAATAGACTTACGTCATCGAAGCTGCTTCCTAACCGTCGCTGGAGAATTTCACTTTGCGCGAGCGGCAGAGAGACTGCATATTGAGCAGTCGCCGTTGTCGTGAGCCATCGGATCTAGGTCGAAAGCTGTGGTGAAGACCGGATAAACGAGCCCAGTCGGGCAAAAGCAGGGGGGAGGCCCGCCCGGCCGGGGGACAAGGTCCCCAGGAGGGCAAGCGGCCGGGCAAGTTAACAAGCGTCATCGCAGCGGCTACCACGCGGAGCGTGGGAGCCAGTAACATAGACGCCAGATCCAATCGCGGCCCGGCCAGACGCCCGCCGAAAATACCCGATTACCCCTTTTTACCCACGTATTTATTACCCACCCATTACCCACCCACTACCCTGATCAGGGAATGTGCCCGCTGCACCGATCAGCATAAATTTTTCCTGATGATAATTTTTATACACCAGGAGAAATGACATGACCCAGCGTATTGCCATCATCGGCGCGGGCCCAAGCGGGCTGGCCCAACTTCGTGCGTTCCAGTCAGCTCAGGCCAAAGGTGCCGAAATCCCCGAACTGGTCTGTTTTGAAAAACAGGGCGACTGGGGTGGTCAATGGAACTACACCTGGCGCACCGGTCTGGACGAAAATGGCGAACCGGTACATGGCTCCATGTATCGTTACCTGTGGTCCAACGGCCCCAAAGAAGCGCTGGAATTTGCCGACTACAGCTTTGATGAACACTTCGGCAAACCGATTGCGTCTTACCCACCCCGCGAAGTGCTGTGGGACTACATCAAAGGCCGTGTCGAAAAAGCCGGGGTACGCCAATACATCCGTTTTAACTCCCCGGTCCGAAATATCGAATTCAACGCCGACAGCAACAACTTCACCGTCACCGTACACGACCACAACAAGGACGAGGTGTACTCCGAAGTCTTCGACTTTGTTGTGGTCGCCAGCGGCCACTTTTCCACCCCGAACGTGCCGCAATATCCGGGCTTTGAACACTTCGGCGGACGTATTCTCCACGCCCATGACTTCCGCGACGCGCTGGAATTCAAAGGCAAGGACATCCTCGTCGTCGGCTCCAGCTACTCCGCCGAAGACATCGGCTCCCAGTGCTACAAATACGGCGCACGCTCCATCACCTCCTGCTATCGCAGCAAACCGATGGGCTACAAATGGCCACACAACTGGGAAGAAAAACCGGCCATGACCCACGTTGACGTCAACACCGTGTTCTTCGCCGACGGCACCAGCAAAAAAATCGACGCCATCATCCTCTGCACCGGTTACCTGCACCACTTCCCTTTCCTGCCAGAAGAACTGCGCCTGAAAACCAACAACCGCCTGTGGCCACTCAACCTCTACAAAGGTGTGGTCTGGGAAAACAACACCCGCCTGTTTTATCTGGGCATGCAAGACCAGTGGTACAGCTTCAACATGTTTGATGCCCAGGCCTGGTATGTACGTGATGTGATTATGGGCCGCATCGAATTGCCAGCCCTCGACGCCATGCGCGCCCACAGCGCCGAATGGCGTGAACGCGAGCTGCAACTGAGCAGCGACAAGGAAAGTTACGAATACCAGGGCTCCTACATTCAGGATCTGATCGACGCCACCGACTACCCGAACTTCGACATCCCGGCCGTAAACGAAACCTTCCTGAAATGGAAGAAGCACAAGAAGCAAGACATCATGACCTTCAGGGACTACTCCTTCCCATCCATCATGACCGGCACCGCGTCACCGGCGCACCACACCCCGTGGCTGTATGCCCTCGACGACTCACTCGAAGCCTATCTGAGTGACACCCCAAAGGCCGACGAAATCAAACGGGCTTCCGGCCAATAAGTGTCGGGCGGCGGCCACTTCCCCAGCCGTCGCCTGTCAACCCGGACACCAGGGACTCTCCCAATCGCTCTGTACAGCGCCATGCTCAGGTGTCCGTTCTACCCGATCCACCGTTACCCAAGGAACCCGTCATGACGTTTTTCAAAATCCCGGCCCCAACCGTTGAACCCATCACCAGCGACCTCGCTGGCTGGACCAAAATCGGTGGCGAACCCACCATGACCACCTGGATTGAGTACAGCTCGGCCGATGGCAAGGTTATCGCCGGTTGGTGGCACGCCACCCCCGGTACTTACTACGCCGAATACGCCGGTTGGGAATTTGTGCACCTGATCGAAGGCAAAGCGATCATCACCCCGAAAGACGGCAAACCCGTCGAGGTTGGCCCCGGTGATGCGTTTGTGTTTGAAGCGGATTTCAAAGGTGAATGGGAAATTGTCGAACCAGTGAAAAAACACTTCACGATCCGGTTTCCATAAACAGGCGTTACAACGCCCGGTACCAACGCATTTACGCTGGCCGGGCATTTGCTGTGGTCTCAAGGATGAGATCAGAAACGCTGCTGCCACTATTATCCCGACCCGATCTTCGTCAGACCTGGGCTTTATGTTGGCTTTAAGAGAGCTTTATGTGGGCTTTATGGATACCAGCAGCGTTTACCAACCCAGTTACCTACACAGTAAACTTGGCCAGTTCGCCATCCAGAGCATCACTACTACGACTTAACTGGCGCATGGAATCGCTGCTATGACGGGCATCCGTATTGGACTGCTGCGCCAGCGAGGCGATGGTCTGCACCTTCGACGAGACTTCCGTAATGGTCACTGTCTGTTCTTCGGTTGCCGTTGAAATCTGTGTGATCAACATCGACAGCTCAGACATTTGCTGACGAATTTCATCCAGCGCCTCGCGGGCACCGGCCGATTTGGTCATGCCGTCGCTAACTTCTCCGACACAGCTTTCCATCAGGGTAAAACACTGATTGGTCTGATTCTGGATCGTTCTGATCACGTCCGTAATTTCAGTAGTGGAATTTGCCGTACGTTGCGCCAGTGTGCGAACTTCATCGGCCACCACCGCAAACCCTCGGCCTTGTTCTCCCGCCCTGGCGGCTTCAATCGCGGCATTAAGCGCCAACAGGTTGGTCTGTTCAGAAATACCGGCAATCACCGACACAATTTCACCGATTTTACCTGTCTGTGCTTTTAACGAGGCGATTGACTCGGAACTGGCCGATACCCGCCCGGTGATTGCCTGCATGCTGCTGACGGTATCCTGCACGCGCTGTTCACCCAGCACAGCCAGTTTGCTGGCTCGTTCGGCGCTGTCAGCAGCACCCACACAATTGGTGGCAATTTCCCGCGACACCTGCGACAACTGCTCACTGGCAACCGCCACTTCTTCCGCCTGACAGGCCGTTTTTTCTGAGCTGCTGTTAATCACCTCTGCACTGCTACTGGTGCGAGTGACCAGATTCCGAATGGTAACGCCGTTATTTTTAATGCCCGAAATCATGGTTTGCAGCTGCCCAATAAACTGGTCGACATAGCGCGACAAATCACCTATTTCATCATTGCGGTCAAAGCCGGTTCGTTTGGTCAGGTCACCATCACCCATGGCGATATTACGGATGCGCTCGGTGATCGCGATTAACGGCGACATCACCATTTTTCTGGTCATAAAGGCGAGAAAACCGGCAATCAGAAGTCCGGCCATAAAAGCGGTCGTCATCAGTACATTGATGGAATGTACAGTACTTTCACTCATGCTGACTTGCTCGTGAACCTTGTCATCAGCAATGACTTCAATGTTTTCCAACAGCCGCTGCAAATTAGCGGTTGATGCCTGATAACTGGCGTTTGACTGAATATAGTTTTTGTAATTCTGTATGACTTGCGCCAGCAAATTTTTGAATTGATCAATCTGACGGGTTAGCGCCTGCTCCTGGGATTGTCCTGGCACCGTAGTCGAAGGACTGGTAAAAGCCCCGGTTTGTAACATGCCACTGATGGCGTTCTCCATAAATGTCGAAGCCTGCTTCAATTGGTTTTCCATCGACACAGGATCTTCACCTTTCAGCAACCGCTCAAGCAGATACAGTTGCTGTAAAAGCCCTATCGTTGTTTCCATGCCACCATCGGCCGCTTCCCATTTAACACTCAGGCCGCTATTCCAGCTGATCATCTCGTCCGGATTTTTTTCCAACACTTCCACGGCGCTATCGCCCTGCTCTTCAAGTTCCCCCAGCAAGGTCACCAAATCGGCAGTCACTTGCGCCAAGCCCTTTCGGGAGGTCGCAAACCGGTTGTAGTCAGTAATCAGGTTGTCTTCTCTGGTCGCCCTTTCAGTTTCAGCTTCCCGTAACGGTGCGAGTACATCCGCTGGTACAAGACCACTCCGTTCAAGTCGGCGGCTTGCCTCTACCAGAGTTTCTTTGCTTTGCTGATGCGCCGCAGTATCCAATGGCTTGCCTGCCAGCATCATTTCGATCTGGAGAATCTGCTTTTGCAATTCGATGGTCGTTTCCATTGCACCATCGGCCGAGTCCCAGGCAGGACCTACCACATAGCTCAGCGAGCCACTGATGCGATGAATGCCATAATAGCCAACAGCAGCAATCAGAATGATCGTGACCGCCATTAATCCAAGGCCCAATGATGCCTTGCCAGACAGTGTCATAGTGTAACTCCTTAAAAGGCACTCAATTCGATACGAAGCGTCAGCACCCACGCATCGCGTATCTCGTTCGACCCAGAGGGATGCTGAATAAACTGAACATCCGGCTGCAACATAAGCTGCTCATGCACAACATATTGCCAATAGGCTTCTACCACCGATTCCCAGCCTATCGTTTCACCGTCCTGGGCTCGCAAGCGCACCATGGTCAATCCGACGCCAGCACTTTGATCTTCATGACCATACAATTCCGAAAGCCGGATACCGGTGCCGGCATGAAAATCGATTTCGCTATATTGGTGGTTGGTGTAACCCAACTGAATAAAATGGTCCGCCGGGTTCCCATCTAACCAGCCAGGATTGCCCAGATTGGTATCGAGCGTGGAGTAAACACCATGGCTGCTATCCGCCACTGGCATACCGGTTTCATCAAAAAACGGCGTGGTATCCCGCCAGATACCCGCCTTGAGCAGATCCCCGACGACCATGGCATAACGTAATTCCGCAATATAAAACTGCTCATCAAAGCGGGTTGCCGAGCCGGACGAATAAACACCTCCGACCAACTCAAACTGCTCCGACAGATAAAGCCCACCGTGTACGGTAAGCGCAGGGCTCGGATAGGTAGGCAGAAACGCAACGGTTGGGCTAAACCCCATCGATGCGTTGATAAAGCCATCGCCCGACAGCGTGTTGGCGAACTCTTCATTGGCGTCATGCAGACCCGTGCGCACAAAACCCTGTAAAAAGTGATAGCCGTAATACAGCTGGTAAAGTTTTTCGAAGTCGGCTTCGTCAATGTTGGAGTAAGCCTGGGCATCGCCGGTTTTTTCAGACCCATCATCACCCCGCTGTACTTGCAGGTTGGCAAACACACGGTGCGGACCACGACTGAACTCAAAACCACTATCGACCAGAAAACGCGACGTAAACCCCCGCTCCACCCCGCCGCTGACAACCTGGGAGTTATCAACAACGATGGCGGCGAAGGGATCAAAACCGTCTTCGGAAGAGTCGCCAAAACAGGAGAATGCCAGGACGGATAACGATGCTGCATAACCCACACGCAACAGCAGAATCATAGAGAGGGCCTGAAAAAGTTGAGCTGATGCTTAACGGTAGACATGGCCAGAAGGCGGCGCAAACAACAACAACCGGACTAATTGTCATTCCTGCTGGTATTGATCCCAACACCTGCGAGCGGAGGCCGCGCTGTCCGGTTTAACGTTACTCAAGGAGCCCGTCAGAACGGTTTTCGCAACACCGCACCAAGCGTTAAACCAAAGGCAGCAAATTCGTCGAAGTTGGCCTTGGTCATACGTTTGCGTTGGTGTTGGTGTTGGTGCTGATATTTGAAGCGCATGTAAAAAGAGAATGGGAAATAGCCGAACGGGCTTAACCGATAAAGACGTCACAGCGCCCGGCAGAAATGCCGGGCACCACACGATTCAAAGGCATTAGAGCAGGCACGGGCTGTTAATTGAGCAATACATGGGTTCAGCCTGACAACCGAATCCAGACGAGAGCGAGCGAGGGGAACGGCTTTAAACCGTTTGTCCGGCATTTTTCCTACGCCAGTATTCAAATGCAACCAACTCAATTAATCCCAGAGCAAGTATGACTGGAGGGAAGATAATGTATACCCAAATGTACTCCCTGCAGTAAGAGGCCTCGAATACAGATAGAGCACAACCTGCCATGCTCGCTGGTAATACAATGAAATGCAGGGCAAGCATAGGTGTCGCCAGGGAGAGCCTCAATATCCAGCCTTTAGCTCTGATAAGGAAGTAGCTGCCGAGGATTATCAGTCCAAGGTTTGAAATGTAGAATGCAATTTCTGGCAGTGAATCAAATTCGTCCATGAACACCTCAAGGCTCTATGTAGTACATTGCCTAACGAGACTGTAGAAAAACTATTTTCGGAGCGGATATTTTCTTCATATCAAAAAGCCATTGAAACTCAGCAGCCATAGCTTCGCTCAAAAAAAACCGAAACAACCGAAAATGGATAATTTACGATACAACTGCATATTTGACCTCCATTTTCTGATATTCCCTTTAATCACCTGATCTGAGGTATCAGTTTCTCAATATTGTGTACCATGGCATACAACTGCCATTGGGTTTGCACCTTCTTTTTACCCCGCAGACTGAACCGCTTCAAGCCTTTATTGTGTTCCAGGTTCGCGAACACGGGTTCAACCGTCGACATCCGGTGACTGTAGATTCTCTTGCCCTCGTCGCTGTCGATTCTGGCCTTCATCCAATCGGTGTATGTCGGCGTCACGCTGTAAACCCGGAACGAGACCTGCCTGCCAGAGCCTTTTCTGTGGTCGGCTGATTCAGGGTTGACCATACATTGCTCTTTCCGGGAGCACGTCCGGCAATCCAGCAGTTTGCCGGTAAAGAACGCATTTCGATTACCCTGCTCATCTTCCCGGATTTTATTGAACGTCAGCGCATTACCTTCCGGACAGACGCAGGTATTTTTCGTTGGGTCAAAGTCAAATTCACTGGCCGGGATTTGTTTGTGGCGGGTGCTTTTTCGGTTCTCTTCGTGGCGGTGACCGTACTTGTCTTTCTGATCATCAAAGCGTTCGTCCCGACTGCGAAAGCGGTTGTCCGGAATGTAGGCATTGATCTTGTTGCTGTACAAGTATTCGTTGTTGGCGATGCTGGCAAAACCCGTATCGGCGGTGATGATTACGCCATCCTTCAGGATATTCTCCCGGATACGCAGTCGCTGAAAACGCTCCCGAACCTCCGCCAGAATGGGCTTCAGTGTATGCTGTTCCTGACCGTGACCAAAGGCCTGAGCATCCACAATAATCTGGTGTTTTTTATCGACGGTGGCAATGCCATTGAAGCCCTGGATCGTTCCTTTCGAGGTTTTCATCTTCGCCGACTCGTTGTCGGTAATGTTGCTTTTAACTTCAGAGCCCAGCTTGTTAACGCCCGTACGTGGGCTTTGCGTCTTCAGGAACTGGTTGATTTTATCAAAGGCACGATTCAGAGTACTGACCGTTTTTTCGATCCGTTCCTGACGACGGTTGTCGTCAGAATCCTTATCTGTTTTATCGTGTTCGGACATCCAGTAACGGATTTGACGCTGTATTTTCTCGCGCTTCTCAGCAAGCTCTTTGAAGGTGCCCGACCATTCTTTGGAAGCGTTTGAGGGTAACTTGCAGCCATCGATGGCAAAGAGTTCTTTTCCCAACAAACCTTCTTGATCGCAGACCAGTAGCACCTGTTCAAACAGGTGTTCGATCTCCAGCGGATAGCTGCTAACGAAGGCGGCAATGGTTGTGAAATGAGGAACTGAATCGCATGACAGGGCCTTGAAGATAATGTTGTGTTCGCAACACCACTGGATCTCGCGGCTTGACGTAATACCTTTGGAATAAGCGAACAGAATAATCTTCAAGAGAATCGCCGGATCATAAGCTGGACGCCCACCGGCCTTGCCATCATTGCAGTACAAATCGTCGAATGGGGTTAAATCCAGCCGATCCGAGATCAAATGATGCAAAGCATATTCAAACGTACCTGGCTGAATCTGCTCTTCGAAGTTGATCACCACCATCGACGTCTGGTTGTAATCGTAGTGCTTATACCGTGGCATATCGCTTCCTCGCTGCTGCCAGGAATTTTACCGCAGAAAGGCGGTTGAGAGAGGTTTTTCTACAGCTTCAACGCCGCACTAAAGGGCCGAAATAGCGAAGCTATTGAGGTCCCAGGGAGCGCAGCGACCGATTTTCAGTGCCTTGTTAGGCATTTTTATTATTTTTCTATTTTTTCCATGATGCACGCAAATGTCTATCACCGCCTTTTGATAGATTTTTCCTTGCGATAATCTGGCTTTCAAAAGAAAAATCCTCGTTGATCTTTACTATTAATAGCTTATTAAAGTTTCCAGCGCTCTTAACCCTTACTTCTTCTACACTTTTCTCTGGGGAAATGGTTTTTATTTCAATGAAGTCATTACCAAGCTTACCATCAGAACCCTTTGTATGTGGCTTGTGGCGCTTTATACCATAATTAATTTCGCCAAATAGTTCCCCTAATTCTCCCCATATTTGCAAATATCGATTCGTTAATGAGTGAAACAATTTCGCATTTTCAACCAAGTTTTCAAATACCAACAATAGTTCAGAATTAATAGGTGAGCGTTTATTTGATAATTCCGGCTCTTCTAGTTCTTCCCACTCATCAGCGCTAAAACCAAGCTCTTCGAAATAGAATGGCTCATACGGATTATAACCACAGGCTGCGGCATCAGCGATTTGATCGGGGCTATAACCTTCATTATGCATGTCATGTAAGAAATCCCAATCGCTCATATATTCTCCATTGTGCTATTCGTGAGTAAATGACTGCCTAACAGTTTATTCATGCGCATGCGCGTTTTTCTGGTGGCGTGATTTGTTGCAAGCGGATGGTAGGTTTTTGAATCGATTGATAATTTCCATTTTCATCAAACTCTTCTCCCTGGAAATACACGCATGCGTGTTTTTCTGGTTTAACGTGCGCATTAATTCTGCGCCAAAAACGAAAAACCTTTGAACTTCATGGAGATACGCTAACAGCATCCGGAAAAACGCGCAACCGCTCTGGAAATACGCGCATGGATCATTAACAGGGCTTGATTACGCTGTTGATCATCGTTTGTTCAGGGCCGATTGTTCAGCCCTGAACACTCCCCTGCTCTTGCAGCAATTTATCCCGAACCGCCATCAGTACAACGCCATAGGTGTTGTGTCCGCGTCCGTCGCGGCCGCAGCCCCAGTAGTAGTCATACATGGAGTTTTCGACGATCTTGTCGGTGCCGGTTTTCAGCAGTGCGGCAGCAACCTCGGGATGGGTACGGCATTTGATATAAATCGCCCGGGTCATCATCACTTTACGAACATCGTCCCAGTCTTTGCGAACCGCTTTTTTATTGGCCTTGGCCAGTTTGACGGCCTGGGCTGCGTTTTCTGCGATGCGAATTGCGTCGCGGATAGGGCCTTTTTCGAATTTCATGCCCTGATAATAGTGTTCAACCGTTGGCCATTCGGCATCGTCCAGTTCGAACCCGAAACGGGAGTAAGCCGACAACGGGTCATTGGCGTCGTCGCGAACCACATAGTGTTTATTGCCAGGCTCAGGGAAGAACATCGATATCTCCGGATAAAAGAGGATGAGTCAGTTTAAAGAGGCGCCACTGAGAAGCAACAGAGACGGACAATCTCGCATCGACATCAGAAACCAAAGCTGGACGCTGGACGCTGGACGCTGGAAAGCAGCATCCATTCCACCTCAAACGTCCAGCACAATATTCCACGCGGGAGCGTAGGAACGAGAAATCCACCAGCACACCAATTTTGCCCAGCGAAGCTGGCTGCCCAATGCCCATCTGGGCGAGCCGGGATTCACCGCAACGGCCGACCCGGCCGGGGGACAAGGTCCCCCAGGCAGGGCAAGCAGCTTTGCCAATTAACAAGCCGAATAGACGCCAGATCCGATCGCGGCCCGGCCGACGCCAGACGCCAGACACCGATCAAGTAAAAACCGCTGCATTCTCACGCGGAGCATGGGAACGAGAAATCCACCAGCACACCAATTTTGCCCAGCGAAGCTGGCTGCCCAATGCCCATCTGGGCGAGCCGGGATTCACCGCAACGGCCGACCCGGCCGGGGCATGGATGCCCCGCAAGGCCAGTTGGTACAGGGATGTACCATCTGGCCGGGGTCGAAAAGCCGTTGTCGGTGAATACCGGGAATACGAGCCCAGCAGGGCTAAGCAGGGGGACGGCCGCCCGGCCGGGGGACAAGGTCCCCCAGGCAGGGCAAGCAGCCTGGCCAATTAACAAGCCGAATAGACGCCAGATCCGATCACGGCCCGGCCGACGCCAGACGCCAGACGCCAGACGCCAGACGCCAGACGCCAGACGCCAGACGCCAGACGCCAGACGCCAGACGCCAGACGCCAGACGCCAGACGCCAGACGCCAGACGCCAGACGCCAGACGCCAGACGCCAGACGCAGCGAACATCAAACCAGCAAAAAACAAAACCCCGATGAGCTTGCGCCAATCGGGGTTTGTTTTTCTGTGCATCCCGGATGATCTGCATCCGGGATAACAGCGGTGCTTACTGCGCTGCTTTGAACTTCAGGCGGTAGGCGTGCAGCAGTGGTTCGGTGTAACCGCTTGGCTGCTCTTTACCTTTGAAGATCAGGTCAGAGGCAGCTTTGAAGGCGATGCCGTCGAAGCCTGGCGCCATGTTGATGTAGGCAGCGTCACCGGCGTTCTGGCCATCTACAATAGCAGCCATACGCTTGAGGCTGTCTTCAACCTGTTCGCGGGTGCACACACCGTGTTCCAGCCAGTTGGCAACGTGCTGGGAAGAAATACGCAGGGTCGCGCGGTCTTCCATCAGGCCGACGTTATTGATGTCTGGCACCTTGGAGCAACCAACACCCTGATCAACCCAACGCACAACGTAACCCAGGATGCCCTGGCAGTTGTTGTCGATTTCACGCTGGATCTGTTCCGGAGTCAGCGCGGCGCGCTGTTCGGCAGTCATCAGCGGGATAGTCAGGATGCCGTCGAGGTTAGCGAAGGCACGTTGTTTCAGCTCTTCCTGAACCGCAAATACGTCTACCTGGTGGTAGTGCAGTGCGTGCAGGGTGGCGGCAGTTGGAGACGGAACCCATGCGGTGTTGGCGCCGGATTTTGGATGGGCAATTTTCTGCTCCATCATCTGGCCCATTTCGTCAGGGATAGCCCACATGCCTTTACCAATCTGGGAGCGACCTTGCAGACCGTATTTCAGGCCAGTGTCGACGTTCCAGTTTTCGTAGGTGTTGATCCACAGCTGTTGCTTCATGATGGACTTCGGCACAAACGCACCGGCCAGCATGGAGGTGTGGATTTCGTCACCGGTGCGGTCCAGGAAGCCGGTGTTGATAAACACCACACGGTTCTTGGCGGCTTCGATGCAACGACCCAGGTTCACAGTGGTGCGACGCTCTTCGTCCATGATGCCCATCTTCATGGTGAAGCGTGGCAGACCGAGTGCGTCTTCTACGCGGCTGAAGACTTCGCTGGCGAATGCCACTTCTTCAGGTCCGTGCATTTTTGGCTTAACGATGTTCACAGAACCAGTGGTGCTGTTCTGGAATGGCGCGTTGCCTTTCAGGTCATGCATGGCGCACAGGGTGGTTACCATGGCGTCCATGATGCCTTCCGGTACTTCGTTGCCGTCTTTATCGAGCATTGCCGGGTTGGTCATCAGGTGGCCAACGTTACGCACGAACAGCATGGAGCGACCTTTCAGTTTCAGGGTCTCGCCGTTCAGGCCGGTGTATTCACGGTCAGCGTTCATGCGACGGGTAAAGGTCTTGCCACCTTTGGTAACAGACTCTTCCAGATCGCCACGCATCAGGCCCAGCCAGTTGCTGTAAGTCAGCACCTTGTCTTCGGCGTCAACGGCGGCTACGGAGTCTTCACAGTCCATGATGGTGGTCAGGGCCGCTTCCATCAGGATGTCCTTGATGCCCGCCGCGTCGGCTGCGCCGATCTGGGTGGAGGCATCAATCTGGACTTCGAAGTGCAGACCGTTGTTCTTGAACAGGATAGCGGTTGGAGCAGCAGCATCACCGACGTAACCCTGCAGTTTGGACTCATCGGCCAGACCGGTTACGGAACCGTCTTTCAGGCTCACTTCCAGCTTGCCAGCGACAACACGGTAGGCAGTGCTGTCGGCGTGGTCGCCGGTAGCCAGTGGAATGGCTTCGTTGAGGAAGTCTCGAGCGTAGGCGATTACACGCGCACCACGAGTCGGGTTGTATTCCTTGGTACGTTCAGCGCCGTTGTCTTCGGCCAGAGCGTTGGTGCCGTACAGGGCATCGTACAGGGAGCCCCAACGAGCATTGGCTGCGTTCAGTGCGAAACGGGCGTTCATAACTGGTACTACCAGCTGTGGACCTGCCATCTGGCCAATTTCCGGCTCGACGTTGGCAGTTTCAGCCTGGAAGTCGTCCGCTTGTGGCAGCAGGTAACCGATTTCCTGCAGGAACGCCTTGTATTCAGCGGCGTTGTGCGGCTGACCTTTGCGTTCGGTGTGGTACAGGTCGATTTTGGCCTGCAGATCATCACGCTTGGCCAGCAGCGCGCGGTTTTTTGGCGCCAGATCGTTTACCAGTGCATCAAACCCAGCCCAGAAGGCATCGACGTCGACGCCAGTACCTGGAATTGCCTTTTGATTTACGAAATCGTACAGCGCCTGGGCAACTTGAATGCCACCTTTCTGAACGTATCCAGTCATTGTTGGGCCTCTATGGGTTAGTGGTGCCCCCGCCTTTGGCGTTATTCGGGATTATGGGGCGTCATTAGCTACGGCAGTTTTGGGGATTCTGCCTTTATTCTGTGTCCGAAGTATAAACCTGCCACTGACAACCTGATAACCGTTATGGCTGGCATACTTGCCATTCACGAGAAAAATACTGGTAAAAACACGGAGTTAGCTCATCGCCGAAATCATGGATTGGCAGCCTCATAATGGAGTATCACCTTGACTTTGGCTGATTATTTTTTATACATAATGTGCAGGGTCTGTGTTCTCTGGAACGGAGGTTCATGTATGACACAGCATCACGAACCGTCGCACGACGAAGTACGACGCAAGCTGCAAGACGACATCGCTGCATTTTTGGCGCACGGTGGGCATATCGACCATGTTGATGATGGTGCCAGTTCCTGCCACGCCTGGCATTCGGCTAACGAGCCACACAAGATGCCCAAGCCGGTCAAACTGCACAACGATGTCTACGGGTAACGTTTCAAACCATAGCCAGGTTTCCGTCTGACGTTACCCTGATTGGCGGAGTGATTCATCTCTCCCGGGCCACTCCGCCCTTTTTTCACATCACCGGACCAGCTGTATCGTCCGGTGCACTCGACTTTTAATCACGACCTTCCATTTTTCAGCTTGCCCTTTCTCAGCCTGCCCTTTCTCAGCCTGCCCTTTCTCAGCCTGCCCTTTCTCAGCCTGCCCTTTCTCAGCCTGGTAAGAGCGTGCTCGCACTGATGCCTGACGGTGTTTTTGCATCAGTCTGTTGCTTGCGGCTTTCGCTTACGACCAAGGTCGCCGGTCGATTTACGCACGAGGATTCTGTTAGGCTCGCTGCCTTGAATATTTGTTCCGGAATTCCCGCATGGATCAGATCGCCGCCACTATATTGTCGTCCGGTCGCGCTGCCGTTGAGCTGGCGCTGTTTGTTTTATTACCCATCATGATTGTGATGCTGAGCATCATGCGCTGGCTGGAATCGGTGGGCTGGCTGAACCGGATTGTTAATGTGGTCACGCCGCTGCTGCGCCCTTTTGGCCTGAGCGGCCTGGGGGTATTCGCCCTGATTCAGGTGATGCTGGTGAGTTTTGCCGCTCCGCTGGCTACCCTCGCGGTGATGGCCCGCACCGGCTCTGCTCCGCGCCATATTGCTGCAACGCTGGCGATGGTGCTGGCACTCAGTCAGGCCAACGTGGTGTTTCCGATGGCCGCCGCCGGGCTGGATATTCCGGTAACCATGGGCATCGCCCTGATCGGTGGTTTGTTAGCGGCGTCTGTTACCTGGTACGGTTTCGCCCGCAACCTGAGTTCAGACGATAAACCCGCGGCCAACGATGCTCTGCCCGATGCCGCCCCACCCAAAGGCCTGATGGCGGTGATTCGCCGCGCGGGCACCGATGCCTGGGATATTGCGATTGGCGCCCTGCCCTTGCTGGTGGTTGCTCTGGTTGCGGTCAACCTGATTCGCCTGACCGGTGCTATTGGTGTGCTGGAAACCTCCTTGGCTCCGGCGTTTGAAGCAATTGGTTACCCGACCCAGACCCTGCTGCTGGGCATTACCAAATACATCGCTGGCGGCACCGCCATGATGGGGATTGCCATGGAGCAGTTCAGCCAGCATTTGCTGACCCCACGTGACATCAACCTGCTGGCTGGTTTGTTGTTATGTCCACTGGACGTGGCCGGGGTTGCCATTCTGCTGGCCGCAGGCAAGCCGGTGGCGGAAGTCGCCCGCCCGGCGATTATGGGGGCGTTTGTTGGTATCGCCTTCCGAATCGCCGCCCATAGCTGGTTGTATCTCTGAAATCTGGCTGCCAGTCCCACGGGGCTGGCAGCCGGAGTTAACACCAACGTTTAACGTTCGCCGCTGGCGATCATTTCCCGCAGTCGTTTCTTGTTGATCTTGCCAACACTGGTTTTCGGAATTTCAGAGACGATGTCGATCACTTCGGGAATCGCCCATTTATTGATGCGCCCCTGATCCACAAAGGTTTGCAGATGCGCCTTGAGGCCTTCCACCGTAAGGTCGGAGCCTTTGGCCAACACCACTCGCGCCAGCGGCCGTTCGTCCCAGCGTTTGTCGGGCACACCGACCACCGCCACTTCGCGGACATCCGGATGCAAACTGATCAGGCTTTCGATTTCCAGTGACGACACCCACTCACCACCGGTTTTGATCACATCCTTGATGCGATCCTTGATCTGCAGAACATTACGTTCATCAATAGAACCCACATCGCCAGTATGTAACCAACCACCCTGCCAGAGTTCAGCGCCTTTTTGCGGCTCCCGCAGGTAGCCCTGAGTCAACCACGGCGCACGCACAACCACCTCGCCCATGGTTTCACCATCGTGAGGCAACGGGTTGCCATCAAGATCCACTATTCGCAGTTCCACCAGCGGCGCGGCAATACCGGTCTTGATGCGCTGCGGCATTTGTTCATCCATCGGCAAGGCACGCACTTCGGCACTAAGGTAAGCAGCGGTAATAATCGGGCAGGTTTCCGACATACCGTAGGCGGTGTAGAAACTGACACCTCGTTTTGCCATTTCACGGGCCAGACCCAGAGTTGGCGCACTGCCGCCAGTCAGCATCTTCCAGCCAGACAGATCCGCAGTTTTAGCCGCTTCACAGTTGAGGATCATTTGCAGAACCGTCGGCACACCATGAGAGAACGTGACTTTTTCGCGAGCAAACAGCTTCACCAGATAATCAGGGTCATACCGGCCCGGATACACCTGTTTGGCTCCGATCAGGGTCGCTACATACGGCACACCCCAGGCATGGACATGGAACATCGGCGTCATCGGCATGTAGACGTCGTCCGACCGCAAAATACCCAGACCATCCAGCGCCCCCAGCGTTACTGAAGTGTTGAGCGTGTGCAGTACCAGCTGGCGATGGCTGTAGTAGACACCCTTGGGGTTACCCGTAGTGCCGGTAGTGTAGAAGGTGGTCGCAATCGAGTTTTCGTCAAAATCCGGGAAGTCATAATCCGCTGAACTGGCTGCCAGCAGTGCTTCGTATTCCCCAATAAAGGTCAGCGGGCAATCAATGGCGGTGTTGTTATCGCTGATCCGGATCACACCCTTGAGAGAACTGACCTGCGGCACCAGCTGCGCAGCCACTGGCAGAAAATCATCATGCACCAGCAGCAGGTCGTCTTCTGCGTGATTCATGGTGTAGGCAATCTGATCCGGACTGAGACGGATGTTTACGTGATGCAGCACGGCACCCATCATAGGCACCGCAAAATAGGCTTCCAGATAACGATGGCTATCCCAGTCCATCACGGCAACCGTATCACCGGGGCCAACTCCCGCCGCCGCCAGCGTATTGGCAAGACGGCCAATACGTTCAACCAGAGTGGCATAACCATAACGGACCTGGTCACGGTAAACGATTTCACGATTGGGTTCGTAGCGGGGAGCTGACAGCAACAGGCTCTTGATCAGCAATGGATAGGCATGAGCGCCGTCGGCAGACTCAATCAGACGCGTATTGGTAATGCGGGACATATTCCCTCCAGTGGCACTCCGTGCCGTTTTTATTGTTATAAGCACGCAAAGCCTCACCGCAGCGAGGCAAAGAGCGATCGTTCAGATACCACAGGGGTGGCGCGACAGCCCCACCCGGCTGGATGCAAACGCAGCCGTCTAGGCCGATACACCAGCGTTTACCGTAGTAACCTCCGGTTTAGACCATTCAGAATTCAAAAGCATCACGTGAAGCACCGAGAACACAGTGTTCACGTGATATTGGCGTGATTAGGAGGTTCGCCTTATCGGAACGAACAGGACGACGCCATCGGGTCGTATACCTGCACACCGGTGGAAATGGTTTCGATGGCGAAAATATCGTCCGGATTACGGCGTTCCGATGCCTTTTTGATGCGCACCTGATACATGTCGTGAATCATGCGTCCATCGGGGCGTAACCGTGCCCGCCGGGCAAAAAAGTCGGAGGGACGGTTTTTCTTCATGCTACTCATCACCACCGGAGTGTTGTCAGTGCCGGTTTCGGCAACGTTGCGCAGATAATGGCTAACCGCAGAGTACACACCGGCGTGCACCATCGACGGCATATCGCCGTGCCGCGCCTTGAAACGCGCCGACCATTGCCGGGTTGCCTCGTCCATATCCCAGTAGAAGCCGGTGGTCAGGCGCATGCCGGCCGCAATAGCTGGGTCCAACGCCCTAGCACTTTGCAGAAACACCAGCAACCCGACCACATCCATCCGCTCCATCACCCCCGCCTTGGCCGCGGCCTCCAGCGCGTGCACGAAATCATCACCGGCATTGGCGAGCGCCACCACGTCAGCACCGGAATCCAGCGCCTGACGCACATAAGGGGAAAAATCATGAGCCCCCAGCGGCACACGCACCGAACCGGTAACCGTTCCGCCGTTGGCGCTGATCACGTTGGAGGCAACCTCTTCGAGGGCATGACCAAAGGCATAATCAGCGGTGATAAAAAACCATTTACGCTTGCCGTCCTGCACCATGGGTTTGACAGTGCCATTGGCCAGCGCCACCACGTCGTAGGTCCAGTGCGCGATATTGGGAGAACAGGAAGAGGTCGAGAACGCATTGGAGCCAGCGCCGGAAATCAGCACCATACGCCCGGCCGCGTTGGTTTCTTCAATCACGGCGGCCGTAACCGACGACGACACCAGACCGGCAATCACATCAACGCCCTGATTGACGATCCACTGATGGGCAATAGCAGCCGCTTCATCCGGATTGTTTTTGTCGTCGGCACTGACGATTTCGATGGGTTTGCCAGCAACCTGGCCACCAAAGTCATCAACGGCCATTTGCGCCGCGGTGACACAGCCTTTGCCGCAGATGTCGGCGTACACCCCCGACATATCAGCCATTACACCGATACTGATTTTGTTATCCGAAATGCCCTCGGCCAGCACCGCCGAGGACAACAGCAAACCGCTAGCAACGACTGCCAGCATCCGAATTTTCATGAAATCCAGCCTCGTTTTTATTGTTATGTGTTGTATCGCCAGCCATGTGGCGACAAGCACAGGATGCCAAGCAAATTGCACAGGCTTTTTTCCCAATTCCAACGAATTGTTTCCGAGGGAATTTCGGTGATATTGGCCGATACCGATAAATAAAAAGGACAGGAGAACCGCGCAGAGCGAGCACAACAAAAGAGGGAGAATTGCAAAAACAGTCGAAGACGATATTTGCCAGGGTCAGTCTGGCGGGGGAATTGGGTGGCGCCGCCGCTGATCAGCAGCGGCCAATAGCGCGGTGAAACCACCAGCACGTTGGGCCACATCGCACCAACGGCTGGTCGTTCGCTGCAGTCATCGCAATGGTTGTCATTCCGATGACTGCAGCAATCATGTCGATCAGTACAGGGTTTCCCAGTTACCGTCGATGTAACGGATGATCCAGGTGCCGTTTTCTTTCTGGATACGGCCGTACACCACGTCACGGTAGTTCAGGTAGAACACCGAGTCGTCCAGCGAGAAGGTTTTGGTCCACTCGGCGGTGTTGGAGGTTACACAACGCTGGTAGTCGCCTTCATCGGTTACGTAGTAGCTGTATGGCAGCGGTGTTGCACCGGTGCTCTGGTTCAGATACGCGGTCAGGGTGCTATCCACACTTTCAGTGGTGCCGTCTTCCAGACTCAGGGACACACCGTCTTTGTATACAGACAGGCTGCCGGTGGTTTCGAAGTTCTGGTCGGTATTGTAGTTAAACACCATACGATCCAGATTTTTGCCGGTACCCAGGTACACGGTGCTGCTGGTAGTCGAGCTGTAGTCGTGTGACAGCGCCGCGGTGATGTTGTAGTCATCCTCGGTTGGCATGGTCAGGTAGACGTCCAGCAGAGTACGTGGCTCGTTGTACAGACGTACCATGGTAGTGAAGCGCAGTGCGTTCAGACCCAGCACATACGGGCTGTACAGCGTGCCAGACAGCGTGGTGCCGCTGATCAGCTCATCCAGAACCAGACAGCTGTGGCTGTCGGTGCTGTTGGCTGGCCATTCCACGAAGTAGATACCACGACCCGGAATCTCGATACGGGAGATCACACCGCTGGCCCAGATGTCGTTCACCATGTCGGTGAAGTTGGCTTCGCCGTAATAACGGGTCTTCGGATCACAGGTGTCGACGCTCCAGCCAGTGCTGGTAGAACCGGTCAGATCACAGACTTCAACGTCGTAGGTATTCACCATTTCGTCGGTGTCGTCATCGTGGTCCACGTCGGCGGTGTCCTGCTTCTCAGCAGTCGGGTACAGACGGTAACGCTTGGACTCACCCATCGGCACAATCACGTCCAGATACTGAACATCGTAACCGCTGGTGGTTTCTTCGCCGGTTTCGTAAGTCACCAGGTCGCTGACCACTGAGCCTTTTTCGAAACCAGAACTGCTGTTGCCGCTGAAGAAACCGTTAAAAGAGGCGAACTCGCGATCCGGGTAATAATCGCTGGCGTTTTCGGAAGTCGCAGCGATGTAGATGGTGCTGTAGTCCTTGTCCTTGTCGCCATCGTCATTGATGCGGTCGGACACACGGCTGTTCAGCACAACGGTATCAATGTTAAAGCGCAGATCGCTGGAAGAATCCTGCGGATCACGCACACCACGGTAGAACAGACGGAAGCTGCCAGTGAATTCCAGCTCGTCATCGGTGCCATCAGTGGCCGGGTTGTAAATCTGGAAGTCGGAGTAACGCAGTTCGTAACCGATTCGCTCGTTGCTGGACTCACTTTCCAGTGCCGATACTTCATTGGTGAAGTACACACGTACACCGGTAGAGGTTTCAATACCGTCGCGTTTGCGGTCGTTCTTGTAAACCTGGGCCACTTTGAAGGTCAGATCACCCACATTAAAGGTGCCGTCGATCAGGATATCGATAGCGTGAGAGCTGGTTGGCTCGTCGTCATCGTCAGTGGTGTTGGTGTCAGCAACCATCTGGCTGATGGTGATATCACCACCGTTCAGGGTCAGGGTTGCGGTGCTGCTGTCGTAGCTGTCGATGGAGGTCAACCAGGTCCAGCTGCTGTCAGCAGTCGGGCAGCTGCCAGCCAGATAACAGTCGTTGTACAGACGCGCTGCCTGAATAAAGGCTTCGTTGAAGTTGTTCAGGTCGTCTTCGTACTGGTTACCCACTTCCTTGACCATATCAACGTAACTGTCGATCTGCTCGCGGTAGTCATCTTCAAAGAAGGTATTGCCGTAGTCACGCATCACGTCCACAAACGCACGGGTACGCTTCAGGCCCAGCAGGTAGTCATCGTAGTCATCGGAACCCATCAGATTAGCCAGGGTTTCCGGAATCACTTCGGTCAGCTCGCCGTCTTGCAGCTCGGCAATTTCACCATCCAGCGCACTGATAACGGTTGCCACATAGGTCGCCGCTTTGGTGTTGGTGACGGTCAGACCCGCCAGGTTGTCACGCGCGGATTGCAGCAGTTGCGCCAGTGTCAGCACCTGGGTGCCGCCGGTTTGCATCAGCTGACCGTTATTGGTGAGCAGGTCAGCTTCAACCGCTTCTTCAAAGGTGTCGTAGGAACCGGTACCAGAAGACTCATAGGTTTCTTTCAGGTGGTTCCAGGCCGCAATCATGGCGCCGTAACGAATGCTGTTCAGGGAAGTTGCCTGACTGCCACCCCAGCTGTTGATCTCGGTAAGATCCGCCGGTTGTGAACTCTGGACATCGTCCACACCAATCAGACGCGACAGCTGGGAAACGGACTGCAGTACGGAGTTGGCAGAATAATAGGTAACGGATTCCCAGCTGCTGCTGGATTCCACGTACAGACGCTCGTAAGCCAGCGCTGCTGCCAGCTCGGTAAACGGAGTAATACGGACACGCTCGTTTTTGCTCAGGTCGTAAGCAACCGCGCGCCAAAGCGTACCAGACTGGATATAACGATCACCAAAGGCAACGTCAGCACCATCAACGGTACAGCCTTCTACCCACTGGCAACTGCGAGTAGTGCCGTCCATTTCGGTATCGGCATCGGCAATCTTGCCCACCAGCAGGAATTCCTGGATTTCCTGGGATGGAATATCAAACTTGGCTTCGCTGTCGTCTTCGGTCTGGTATTCGGTGTAGGACAGACGGCCGTCAGTATCCTTGGTGACCTGACCACCTTCAGTAATCGGGACCGACCAGATGTAGGCGTCCAGGAATTCTTCCTGGTTCAGATTCACTCGTACTGTGACTGTAGATGAGGACGAACTGCCACTGGAGCAGCCAGTGATGCCCGACACGAGAGCAGCACTGACGACAGCACCGCATACAAGCTTCTGCATAAACATGATTACCGTTGAGTCCAGCTTCCCGCCAGAAGAGCGGGAACCAAAATGGCGCTTATGATAACAGGCTTTGAACGGGCGGCCAGTGGCAGTGTTTGCCAAGCAGCCGTCGGATCGCCAGTTTGCGCCGGTTTTTGTCAAGTTCCGGGAACCCCCGGAGCGTATTAGCCACTAACGACCGGAATTTACGCGGCAAGTTTCCGCTGCGGTCATTTTTTGGCTAGAATGCGCGGCCGCTCAGAGGTACCAACATGCAGTTATTCGTCAACCAGCTCACCAACATCGACTTCAGTTATCTCGACCCCCATCGTGGCATGGTCGGAGAAACCTGGCTTGCCTCCGTGATGCTGGATGGCACCCTAGACGACCAGGGTATGGTCTGTGACTTCGGTATCGTCAAGAAAGTGATGCGTCACTGGCTCGATGACCAGATCGACCACCGCCTGTTGATTCCAGCCCGCCATCCGGCGCTGGTGATTCACAGCCAGACCGATGACACTATCGACATCAGCTGGACCTACGACGGCGGCGTGATTCGCATGCAAGCGCCAGCACAAGCGGTAACACTGGTCGATAGCACCAGCATCACCCTCGGCAGCATGGCCATCTGGTGCCAGAACCGTCTGCAGCCGATGTTTGATCCACGCCTGAAGCCACTCGATATTACCTTCGAGCCGGAATACATCCAGGGCGCGTTCTACCACTACAGCCACGGACTGAAAAAACACGACGGCAATTGCCAGCGCATTGCGCACGGCCACCGCTCGCGTATCCAGATCTGGCTGGATGGCGAACGTCATGCCGAACTGGAACAGGAATGGGCCCAACGCTGGCACGACATTTATCTGGGCACACAGGAAGATCTGGTCAGCGACCAGGACGGCCAGCTGGAATTTGCCTACCGTTCCGCCCAAGGCGACTTCCGCCTGAGCATTCCAGCCAGCCATTGCTACATGATGGATACCGATACCACGGTAGAGCTGATCGCCAGCCACCTGGCCCAGCGCATCCGCGAAGAGCACCCGGATCACACCGTACGTGTGCGGGCATTTGAAGGTCTGAACAAGGGCGCTCAGGTCAGCGCCTGAGCCCTGCCGACGAAGCGTCAGCCTCGCCTGCATCAGTCCGGGATAAACACCCGGACTGACTCAAAACTTTCCTGACTGATCAGCCAGCCGCCAATTCCGCCTCGGCACGCTTGCGCGCCCGACGCTGGCCAAACACAAACAGAAACACCGCCACCGGCAGTAACCACCACATCAGTTCATGCATTTCTTCGGCATACTGACGCCCCAGCCAGAACGCCGAGCCAAACAGCACTCCCGCCCAGGCCACAATCGAAACGATGTTCGCGAGAATAAAGGTCCAGCCCGGCACTTTGGCCAGACCACAGGCGATATATCCAAAGGTGCGCAGACCCGGCATACAACGAATCAACGCCAGCTGATGTACCGGCGCTTCCTGTAGCGGATCAATCTGCCGACGAATCATGTCGTGTTGGCACTTTTTCTTGAGCCAAGGCCATACCAGCGCCCAACGGCCGACGATATACAGCGCCGTATCACCAATAAACATACCGGTGCAGGTAGCCGCAAACGCCAGCACCGGGTCCATACGACCGGACGCCGCCAGCATGGCAGCACCAATAATCGCCAGATCTTCCAGCGTAAAGGTCGATACAATCACCACCAGTACCAGCCAGGCGGGTTTATCAGAGAACGACAGCAACGAATCCAGCATGGTTACATCTACATCCCGAACGGAAATAACAGGCACAAAAACCGCGGCATTCTAGCACTGGAAATCACAACTCTTCGATTCCGGATACCTGACTTACCGCCATCCGACCATGAATTTGCAGGTTTTTTCCTCATCCGCACCCGATTGCGCGAGTTTTTGCTGAGAACTTCTGCAATTTCCGCTAGAATTCCGCCCCTTTTTTGAACTAACCAGTCCAGCGGGAAACTTTCTATGGAACTGTCTGCACTCTCAGCCATTTCTCCTATCGACGGTCGCTACGGCAGCAAAACCACTGCCCTGCGCCCTGTATTTTCTGAATTCGGCCTGATCCGGGCCCGCGTCGAAGTGGAAATCCGCTGGTTGCAGCGTCTGGCCGCCCACGAAGCCATCACTGAAGTACCGGCATTCAGTGCCGAAGCCAACGCCCTGCTGGACAGCATCGTTGCCAACTTCAGCGAAGAAAACGCGCTGCGCATCAAGAAAATCGAAGCGACCACCAACCACGACGTAAAAGCGGTTGAGTACTTCATCAAGGAACAGATTGCTGGCAACGCCGAGCTGAACGCTGTTACCGAATTCGTACACTTCGCCTGTACTTCTGAAGACATCAACAACCTGTCCCACGCGCTGATGCTGAAAGCTGGCCGTGAACTGATCGTTGCTGAAATGCAGGCCATTGCCAACGCCATCCGCGCGCTGGCTCACGAACACGCTGCTGTTCCAATGCTGTCCCGTACCCACGGCCAGACTGCTTCCCCAACCACTCTGGGCAAGGAAATGGCTAACGTGGTGGCTCGTCTGGAGCGCCAGATCAAGCAACTGCTGGCCGTAGAACTGCTGGGCAAGATCAACGGTGCCGTTGGTAACTACAACGCCCACATGAGCGCCTACCCGGCGGTTGACTGGCAAGCCAACGCGGAAGCCTTCGTGACTTCCCTGGGCCTGACCTGGAACCCGTACACCACCCAGATCGAACCACACGATTACATCGCCGAACTGTTCGACAGCATGGCCCGCTTCAACACCATCCTGATCGACTTCGACCGTGACGTATGGGGTTACATCTCCCTGGGTTACTTCAAGCAGCGCACTATTGAAGGCGAAGTGGGTTCCTCCACCATGCCACACAAGGTGAACCCGATTGACTTCGAAAACTCCGAAGGCAACCTGGGCCTGGCCAACGCGGTATTCGGCCACCTGGCCGCCAAGCTGCCAATCTCCCGCTGGCAGCGTGACCTGACCGACTCCACTGTTCTGCGTAATATGGGTGTTGGTATGGGTTACAGCCTGATCGCCTACCAGGCCACCCTGAAAGGCATCAGCAAGCTGCAGATCAACGCCGCCCGTCTGGCCGACGATCTGAACAACGCATGGGAAGTTCTGGCCGAACCAATCCAGACCGTCATGCGTCGTTATGGCATCGAACAGCCATACGAAAAACTGAAAGCCTTCACTCGCGGCAAGGCCATCACCCAGGACGCCATGGGCGACTTTATCGCCAGTCTGGATCTGCCAGCCGAAGTAAAAGCCGAACTGAACGCCATGACTCCAGCCTCTTACATTGGTAACGCTGAAGCCCAGGCACGCGCGGTCTGATTGATCGTCAGCGCGTAACCGTTCTGCGGTCGTAAAAAATCCGGGCACTGCCCGGATTTTTTATACCTGCTCTCCAGCGAAACCCGGAGAATAACCGCCGACCAATGACCACAACTGTCCATTCATGACCCGCCGCAACAAATAGCACTCGCCATGCCCGGCCCACCGGCCACAATGCTTGCATCCATAGCACCAACCCGGAACAATAGCGCCCTTTCCCTTCCGACTAACCAGCGCCAGCGCTTTGCTTGCGCCTGACAGGTATTGCTATGCACGTTCTTGGTGAACTTTCCGTTGAAGAGTTTCTGCGCGACTACTGGCAGAAAAAGCCCGTTCTGATTCGTAACGCCTGGCCAGGTTTTCAACCACTGCTGGCGGCTGACGAACTGGCAGGCCTGAGCCTCGAAGAGGAAATCGAATCCCGTATCGTGATCGAAAATGGCGAAACCGGCCCATGGGAAATCCACAAAGGCCCGTTCCCGGAAGAATTTTTCCAGGACCTGCCAGAAAACAAATGGACCCTGCTGGTGCAGGCCGTTGACCACTGGATTCCGGAAGCCGCCGACCTGCTGGAAAACTTCCGTTTCCTGCCACGCTGGCGCATCGATGATCTGATGATCAGCTTCGCCGTTGACGGCGGCAGTGTTGGCCCACACTACGACCAGTACGACGTATTCCTGCTGCAGGCGGAAGGCCAGCGCGAATGGCGTATCGGCCAGATTTGTGGCGAAACCAGCCCGATTCTGGACGGCCCGAAAATCCGCATCCTGAAAGACTTCGAAGAAACCGATCGCTGGGTCCTGAATCCGGGCGACATGCTGTACCTGCCGCCACAAGTGGCGCACTGGGGTATCGCCCAGGGCAACTGCCAGACCTACTCCATCGGCTTCCGCGCCCCAAGTCAGGCCGAACTGGCACAGTCTGCACTGGACCAGATTCTGGCCACCAGCAACGAAGACATGCGTTACACCGATGCCGACCTGACCCCTCGCGCCTCCAGCGGTGAAATCACCGCCGAAGACACCAACCGTCTGCTGGCCCTGCTGAACAGCGCCATCCAGCAACCGGAACTGCTGGCTGACGTACTGGGCAAATTGATGACCGAAGCCAAGTATCCGGAGCATCAGGCCGAACGTCTGGAAGACGAAGAGTGGGACGAATGGCGCGCCGGCTTCCGTCGTCTGCCAGACCTGCGCAAGGCCGAACAGGCTCGCTTCGCCTATACCCGCACCCCGGCCGGTGTGCGTTTTTACGCCCTCGGCCAGCAATGGAACCTGCCCGAAGACGATCTGGCACTGGTCACCTACCTGTGTGACAACAACAGCTACCCACGCAAGGAACTGGCAGCAATCGACTGCTCCGAAGAAGGTTCAGGCCTGATTCGTGACCTGTGGCTGCAACAGCTGATCTATAGCGGCGACAACGACGAATAATTCGTTCAGAGCAGACAAGGAAGCAGTCTATGGAAATCCGGGTTGTCCACTGGCAACAACATCGCACCACCCTGCTCGACATTCGCCACAAGGTGTTTGTGCACGAACAGGGAGTGCCGCTGGAGCTGGAAGAAGACGACCAGGATGCCACCGCTACTCACTTGCTGGCGAGCATCGACGGCGAACCTGCCGGATGTGCACGCCTGCTGAGCGACGGCCATTTTGGCCGGGTGGCGGTATTGTCGCGTTATCGCAATCAGGGGACTGGTGCACATCTGCTGGAAGCGATCAGCGAGCAGGCGCGCCATCTGGGCATCACCAGCCTGCATGCGGGCATGCAATGTAATGCCGCCGGTTTTTACCTGCGCCACGGCTTTGTCGCCAGCCCCGGTATTTTTCTGGATGCGGGTATTCCGCATGTCCACATTCACCGCCAGCTGACCACCAGCACCCCCACCAACAGCCTGTATCGCCTGCGCGAAGACAAGGAACTGCATCATCTGGGTGAAGACTGGGGCGCGGCCGGCTTTCTGCAATTGCTGATGGCACAACGTCCCGGCAGCCTTGATCTGGCCATTGCCAATCCATCACACCCAATGTGGAGCGACCCGGCGACAGCCGCCGGTTTGCTGCTACTGATACGAGCCCAGCGTCGCCTGAATGTGCGCCTGCTGTTGAATCATGATCACCCGCAACTGCTGGCCCACCCGCTGGTACGCCTGGCGCAGCGCATGAGCAGCCGCATCAGCCTGCGCATCCAGCCGGCATTGCGTATGAATGCCGTTGTCGCAGCACCACACGCCTGGATCTGCGACCGCTCGGTGCGCAACCTCAACGGCCCGGAAAATCCACAATTTATCACCGCCAGCCTGAACAACCCCGCGGGCTACCAGAGCCTGCTGGAACACTTCAACACCCATTGGCTCGATGGCGAAAGCAGCCAGGAACTACAAAGCCTCGTCATGTGAGACGACGGACGTCGGGCGCCAGACGAACAGCATTCATCAACATCGCAAATAACCACCACGCCATCACAGCCAGCAGCAGTTCCTACAAAAAATACAGCTTTCCCCCAGCGTAGCTGGCCACCGTTCATTGCCCAACTGGGCGAGCCGGAATTCACCGCAACGGCCGACCCGGCCGGGGCATGGATGCCCCGCCAGACCCGTTGGCACAGGGACGTGCCATCGGGTCGGGGTCGACCAGCCGTTGCCGGTGAATACCGGATAAACGAGCCCAGCCGGGCTAAGCAGGGGGAGGCCCGCCCGGCCGGGGGACAAGGTCCCCCAAGAGGGCAAACGGCCTGGCCAATTAACAAACCGAGTAGCCGCCAGCAGCCGTCGGACGCCAGACGTCGGACGTAATTTATTCCGCCAAAGCTGGCCGACAAACCGACAATAAAAAAGGACGCACTGCGTCCTTTTTTATACAGGTCCGATTCAACACTACTGCCGAATCAAACGGAAGTTCGGCGCATCGAACTCCGCAAACGATGCCCGCAACGGGTTGATATCCAGCCCACCACGACGCACATAACGGGCGTACACCACCAGCTGTTCCGGTGCACAACGCTGCTGGATATCGGTAAACATCCGCTCAACACATTGCTCATGGAAGCCCTGATGCTGACGCATCGATACCACGTAAGCCAGCAGCGATGCTTCATCAATACGCGGGCCTTTGTACCAGATGTAAACACTGCCCCAGTCTGGCTGACTGGTCACAGGGCAGTTGGATTTCAACAAATGGCTGCACAACCAGCCTTCCCACGACTCAACACCCGCCTGCAGCAGACTGGCATCCGGTTGGTAGGCAGTAATCGCCACATCCAGATCGTCCACACACAAGGCCTGCGGCGCAGCCGGATAATCACGCTCCAGCCCCGTCAGCAGCAAAGTTACCGGTGCACCGGCAACTGCTGACAGATCACGCTCCACCACTTCCTGAACAGCTGCGAACGACTCAAATACCGTCTGATTCAGCGAGTTCAGATACAGCTTGAACGACTTGGATTCAATCAGGTTCGGGCTATTGGCCGGGATACGGAACTCACCCACCGCCACCACAGGTTTGCCAGATGGCGTAAGCCACGACAACTCCCAGGCATTCCAGATATCCACGCCTTCAAACGCTGCCATTCCGGCACGCTCACGCGGAATCGGAAACAATAGGGACGGCTGATACTGATCGACGTATTCGGTGCTTTTACCAAGCGGATTCATCTCGGATTCAATTGCTGCAACGGTTTCGTTTTTCACTGACGCATCCCCACACCACGCTTGAGCATCACCAGGCTATAGCCCGACAACAGAGTAATAAACAGCAGCATCATGGCAAATGACAGCCAGGCGCTAACATCCGACACACCAAGAATGCCGTAACGAAAGGTGTTCACCATGTACAGAATTGGGTTCAGACGCGACAACCCCTGCCAGAACTCCGGCAGCAGGCTCATGGAATAAAACACCCCACCCAGATAGGTCAGCGGGGTGATCACAAAGGTCGGGATAATGGAAATATCATCAAAGCTGCGGGCATGCATACCATTGATAAAACCACCCAGCGAAAACAGGATTGCCGACAGCAGAATAATCGACACCACCACACCCAGGTGATGAATCGACAGATTGGTGAAATACAGCGACAGCAGGGTCACGATCAGGCCAACCGATACCCCACGCGCGACACCACCCAGCACATAACCGAGCAGAATCGTGCCCGGATGCACCGGTGCCACCATCATTTCTTCGACACTGCGCTGGAACTTGTTACTGAAAAACGATGATGCCACGTTGCCATAAGCGTTGGTGATCACACTCATCATGATCAGACCCGGCACAATAAAGGACATGTAATCCACGCCACCCATGTCGCCGATACGAGGACCGATAAGGTTACCGAAAATCACGAAGTACAGGGTCATGGTGATGGCCGGTGGCAGCAGGGTTTGTTGCCAGATACGGGTAAAACGGCGGATTTCTTTCGCCACAATGGTCTGCAATGCCACCCATTGCACTGCCATCAGATTCGTTTCTTTCATGCGTTCGCCCCCCGCACCAGACTCACAAACAGCTCTTCCAGACGATTGGCTTTTGGACGCATGCTACGCACCATCACCCCGGCACCGGTCAGGCGTGTAAACACGTCGTTGATGCTCTGGCCACGCTCAACGGTAATTTCCAGACAGTCTGGCGACACCAGCTGGGCATGATAACCCTCCAGCTCTGGCGCCTTGTCAGCATTACCTTGCAGGTCAAACACAAAGGTCTCCGACGTCATCTGCGCCAGCAGCTGACGCACGCTGGTCAGCTGCACGATTTCGCCCTTGTTGATGATGGCGATATTGCGGCACAGCTGCTCTGCTTCTTCCAGATAATGAGTGGTCAGAATGATGGTAGTACCCGCCGCATTCAGTTCACGCAGGAACTCCCACATGGAGCGGCGCAGCTCGATATCCACACCGGCGGTTGGCTCATCCAGAATCAGCACTTTCGGGCCATGCACCAACGCACGAGCAATCATCAGGCGACGTTTCATACCGCCAGACAGCATACGGGAAGGCTGGTCGCGTTTTTCCCACAGATCGAGGGACTTCAGCAAACGCTCAGCTTCTGGCAGCGCCTGATCGCGGGTCATACCAAAATAACCAGCCTGGGTGACAACGATATCCAGCACTTTCTCGAACTGGTTAAAGTTGAACTCCTGTGGCACCACACCGAGATTCAAACGCGCACCAAAGGCCTGATCATTCACATCAAAGCCCATCACCGAAGCGCTGCCGGTGCTCTTTTGCACCAGACCAGACAAAATACCCAGCGTGGTGGATTTACCGGCCCCATTCGGGCCAAGCAGGGCAAAAAAGTCGCCTTGCTGTACTTCAAAACTGACACCTTTCAGCGCCTGAAAGCCATTGCCATACACTTTCGACAAATCGTGAACTGCTAACGCAGGGAGCATAGGGGTTTCCATCTGAATCTGCATAAATGCCTCAATAGCAGCGGCTATCGGGCAGAAAAGGGCGACATCTTACACCAGACGGGGTGTTTTATTGACCACGGATTGCGCAACAGTCCGGGACGACAGCGGGAACTTCGCATGCCATTATTGACGCCCCATTCATTCCCAAGCCACGGATGATCATGGCCAACGCCGCTGCCGACGAGATCGCAGAACCCCTGCCCAACCAGCCTGATAACAATCACCCGGATTGCAATCCCGCGGCGCTCTGGAAGTCTGGCGTGCGCGAACTGTGCGAATTTGCGGCCCGACGCGGCAGTATAAACGGCAGCTTTGCCCCCACCCCGACCGCACGTGAGGGCATTGCAGGCCACCAGTGGTTACAGGCCCGTTATAGCAACGAATTCCAGGCCGAATACACGCTGGGTGGCGTTATCAACGACGTCGAACTGCAAGGCCGCCTCGATCTGGTGCGCCTGCCCGATGCGACCAACAGCGTTCCACATATCATCGAAATCAAAACCTTCCATGGTCGTTATCAGCGTCTGAGCGAAGGCCAGAAGTTATTGCACCTCAGCCAGCTGCGACTTTACGGCGCGCTGTTATGCCAACGCCTGAACTGCAACAGCATCATTCTGGAAGTAGTTTACGTTGAACTGAACAGCCGCCAGACCTTCCCGGAATTACACACCGCCACTCGCGAGGAATTGCTGGCCGAGGCCGCTCAACTCTGTGACATCTGGAAACAATGGCAACGGCAGGAGCAGGCACATCGCCAGCAACGTAATGCCCTGCTGGCTGACCTGCCGTTTCTGGCCAGTGGCTTTCGCCCCGGCCAGCGCGACCTCAGCACCGATGTCTACAAGGCCATTTATCGGGGCCAGCGGCTGTTGCTGGAGGCCCCGACGGGCCTTGGCAAAACCCTGGGAGTACTGTATCCCGCCCTAAAATCCATGGGCATCAATAACAGTGATCGCCTGTTTTTCCTGACTGCCCGCAGCACCGGGCGACAGCTGGCACTGGATGGTCTGCAACGCTTGCTGACCAATACACCAGACGCCCCCGCACCACTGCGGGTGCTGGAACTGATCGCCAAGGAAAAAGCCTGCGAATATCCGGACAGCATTTGCCACGAAGATTTTTGCCCACTGGCGGCTGACTTTTATGAACGCCTGTCGGCGGCCCGCCTTCAGGCCGCCCACGAAGGCTTGCTGGATCAGGCCAACCTGCAACGAATTGCACGCACCCATCAGATTTGCCCTTGGTATCTGGGACGTGAAATGGCGGTGTGGTCAGATGTGGCTATTGGCGATGTGAACCACTATTTCGATGGCTCCGCCTTACTATTCTATCTGACCCAGGAACAACGATGGCAATCCGTTGTTGTCGTCGACGAGGCCCACAACCTGATTGATCGGGCCCGCGGCATGTACAGCACCACCCTTGAACAATCCGTTTTCGAGTTGTCGTTACGCGGCCGCAAACCCGGTTTCCGTGACGCCTTACAGGCCGTACAGCGCGCCTGGCAGACCATTGAAGAACGAGAGTTCGAACGCTCGGAAGCATCACAACGCTGGTTGGACTATATTCCCAATGGCATCGCGGATCCATTAAACAAACTGCAAGGCATCCTCACAGAAGAACTAGCGGAGGACCCGCAGAACCGCGAACTGCAACAAACCCTGTTTGCCTGCGTCGGCTTTCTGGAACTGGCCAAACATTTTGGCGACCATTCCATCGTTGAGTTGCAACGACAGCAACGGGATACCGGTGAATTATGGGAACGTAGCCACCTTATCCTCAGCATCCACAACCTGATTCCTGCCGACTTTCTGCAGCAACGTTTCCAGGTTGCCAAGGCAGCCGTACTCTTTTCGGCAACGCTGCACCCCGCCGATTATTACTGCAATCTGCTTGGGCTTCCTGAAGACACCCATTCCCGTCAAACGCCATCGCCGTTTCATTCCAGCCAGATCCATCTGGACATTATTGGTCTCGATACGCGCGCCCAGAAACGCAACCAGACCGCTCCTCGCCTGGCACAGGACATTCAGAATCACTACCAGCAACACCCGGGCAACCATCTGGTGTTTTTCAGCAGCTTTGATTACCTGCAACAAGTCGTGCACCAGCTTAAGCAGTTACCTGATGCCCCAACGGTTGTAACCCAGGCCAGCAACTTGTCGGAACGCCAGCAAAAAGCCTTCATCAACACCTTACGCAAACAACGGGGTGTGATGGCCTTTGCGGTATTGGGCGGCGTGTTCTCGGAGGGAATTGATTTACCGGGGGACGCCCTGATCAGCGTCAGTATCGTCACCCTCGGCCTGCCGCCGTTTGACCGTTATCACAAGTTGCTGAAGGAACGTCTCGACGAGCGTTTTGGCAGCGAATTTGGCTGGTCATACACCTGGCTTTATCCGGGCTTGCGACGGGTTGTACAGGCTGCCGGACGACTGATCCGCACACCGGAAGACCGCGGCCACATTCGCCTGTACGACCAGCGTTACCACAACCCCGAAGTGCAAGATCTGCTGCCAGACTGGTGGTTCAAATCGAACCCAAACACTCACACTCAATAGCAACAGTTTTAGTACTGGGACATTCTCTGCACAAATCTACGCAGCGCTATAGAGCGTGAGAGCAAGGCAGCAAAATGACGAGTCCATCGCCGATTTCTTTTCAAGTCAGGCCGGACAGGTTCGTCATTTCGCTGCGTTCCTCGCCTCGCTCAAACGTACTGCAGCACTCGCGCAGTGCTGTGCAGAGTTATTCAGAGAGTCCCTGGAATTTAGACAAAAGGACCATCAAACCGGCTTCGTTATTCGTAACCATCCAGAAGCCCAGAGCGGACACCGGATTAAATAGATGTCCCCTATAAGTAAGGAAGGCTTCAGATAAAAACCGATATTGGGATTTTAATCACCCGAATAGAGGAAGTTCGGAAATCTGATAAATGAAACATAGGGAGGGCAAATCAGTGGAATCAATCAGGGATTGGCTGACAACAGAGCTGGCCTTTTAACACTGAACTTCCCTCCCTTAACCAGACTCACCATTTGACCAGATGCATCTTTCATCCGAAATGGAATGGATTGTAAAACCAGCCCGGCGTTACGGCGCACAGCAAAATGTAAGTGCGGCCCGGTTGAATACCCAGAATTACCGGATGCAGCGATCAACTGACCTACAGCGACAACATCACCTGGTTTAACCTGAGAACTACCCGCTAGCAGGTGTGCATACACGCCAAAAGTTCCATCACTGTGAAGGATGGTAATGTAGTTCATCTGGCTTCTTAACCATTGCGTACCACCACCAGCCCCATATGCATCCACAACTTGCGATACAACTCCACCACGAGCTGCCACGATTGCAGTACCAACCGGCATAGGAATGTCAACCGCGTAACGATTGCCTGGGCGGTTATGAGAAAACGCACCATTAAAACCTTGAGATATACTATAAATACCATCCTTCAAAACAGGAGGTTGATAAATATAGTCATCTGATATCGCCCCAGGATCACCTATTTTCCATTGGTACTGATACTGGATTCCGGCTGGTAACTCCCGGACATATTGCTTGGACTTGGCTGGCACTACTCGTTTGAATGGCTGGCTCTGCCCGTCAAGGCTGACCTGCAGTTCAATTGGAGCGTAGAAAGGATTGGTCACAGACAGCCAGGAGCGGCCGTTAACTGCCTCAGTAGCCAATATAGGACCAGGTTCAGGACGGGGAATATTGGCGAATGCACGACTGGTAGATGAGCCATTCGAAGACTTCGGATTAGTGTTCTTTGCCGAATCGGATGCTCCATAAGACATTTGATAGTAACGCACCCCGGTTTTCGGTTTGCTGTCAGAGAACATCCAGCGACCAGAGGCGTCCTGATAACGGTATATAGTTACCTCTGCCGATACACTGGCCATACCGACAACGCTCAGCATTAACAAAATTAACTGCACTCCCCGGCCTAACTGCACAACAAACTCCAAATTCGTCAGGTTATCGCCCGCCATTCTAACGGGCGTCACCAGGAAACTGTATGGGAAAGCCACTAGAATGTGACCCGTTTGTCTCCCCTCACAGCTTGCAGTCTAGCATTGAAGATCAAGGTGTTGATTGGTATTTCTGCTCAAGATTACGCACCGTGCCATCGGCTTTCAACGCATCCAGTGATGCCTGCATCGCCGCCACGACATCCTTGGGAGTGTCGGGATTCAAGGCGAGAAATACGGGAGTGCTATCAATATCGAGAACTTTTTTCAACGATGAAAGATTACTATTACGAGAGGCTTTTAATGGCCCTGCAAGAGTGTCAGTCACCCATAGGTCCACCAAACCTTGCTGTAAACGTTTTGGGTTGCTGATGTCTTCAGGTACAACCGAAACATTCAAACCCTTTGATATCAGATACCCTGTCATCGCATCTCCTTTATAACCACCAATAGTGTACTTACCTGCATCAGAGAGGGATGAAATGGAAATCGTAGAATCAGGTTTTGCGAACAACGCCCAGTTCATGCTGGTCAATGGCCCAACCCAACTGAACTTGGGGAGTCGCTCCGGAGTCTGAACAGCACAAAAAATCCCCGTATTCGGGGTCTTTTGAACCCGATCCATTCCCAGACTCCAGTTTCGCAGCTTGATACGATATTCGTAATCAACCTGGGCCATCAGGGCTTTTACGATTTCAGTACACAAGCCACCAACATCCGCCGAGTTATGAGCAAACTCCTTGTCATTCGCAGTCATGTTATACGGTGGAAATTGTTCCGTATAAAAAACCAACTTCCCGGAGTCAGCGACACTCAGGAGTGGCAACCCCAGTCCCAACACACAGCATGCAATTTTTCTGGCAATCATCCGGACAACTCCCCATAACATAGTCACGACACGATTGAGATATCGACCCGCCGCAAGCAGGCAATTCGAGCTTATAGCCAGGCAAAAAGTCTTTTTTACTAAATTCAAAGAAAATTAAGCACATTCACCTATAAAATACCAAAAAAAAGCAAAGTGGACACAAAATCATGAAGATTTGATTTTGTTCACACTACCAGTTAAGAATTTTCTGAAAATCTCTGCATAGCTCTGCGCTCAAACCACCCCTCGCCAGTGCTTGATTATCAGGCACCAAGAGGGCGTCCAAAAGCAAAAAGCCGACTCATTTCTGAATCGGCTTTTTAGATTGGAGCGGCAAACGAGATTCGAGCCGGCTGGCGCTCCAGTCGCACCCTGGCCTACGGTTGGTTATCCAGTTTCGGACAACTGAAAAAGCAAAAAGCCGACTCATTTCTGAATCGGCTTTTTAGATTGGAGCGGCAAACGAGATTCGATCCGGCTGGCGCTCCAGTCGCACCCTGGCCTGCGGCTGGTTATCCAGCTTCGGGCGACTGAAAAAGCAAAAAGCCGACTCATTTCTGAATCGGCTTTTTAGATTGGAGCGGGAAACGAGATTCGAGCCGGCTGGCGCTCCAGTCGCACCCTGGCCTACGGTTGGTTATCCAGTTTCGGGCGGCTGAAAAAGCAAAAAGCCGACTCATTTCTGAATCGGCTTTTTAGATTGGAGCGGGAAACGAGATTCGATCCGGCTGGCGCCCCAGTCGCACCCTGGCCTACGGTTGGTTATCCAGTTTCGGGCAACTGAAAAAGCAAAAAGCCGACTCATTTCTGAATCGGCTTTTTAGATTGG
>NZ_JAPNOA010000007.1:0-322 GCF_026626885.1 Parathalassolituus penaei | reverse complement strand
AGTGGCATCCCCAAGGGGATTCGAACCCCTGTTACCGCCGTGAAAGGGCGGTGTCCTAGGCCTCTAGACGATGGGGACATCGTAACTTCCTTAACCGGAAGCAGGCTTCTTTCAAACTGGAGCGGGAAACGAGATTCGAACTCGCGACCCCGACCTTGGCAAGGTCGTGCTCTACCAACTGAGCTATTCCCGCATATTTTTCCACTATTTAAAGTGGCATCCCCAAGGGGATTCGAACCCCTGTTACCGCCGTGAAAGGGCGGTGTCCTAGGCCTCTAGACGATGGGGACATCGTAACTTCCTTAACCGGAAGCAGGCTTCT
>NZ_JAPNOA010000014.1 GCF_026626885.1 Parathalassolituus penaei | reverse complement strand
CTCATCTCAACGGCTGATCGCTTGAATTCCAGTGAGTACTGCTTTGTCTTTTTCTGGTTCTTGTAGGCTGGCATTGGGCACCTTCTGTAACGTCAAAAGGTGTCCGTTAAAACGGGGCAAGATCATTGGTCCCTTGCTTGTGCTTGTTAGACGAACCCATGCTCATTAACTTTTCTTACCATGTAATTACCCGAGGCTAAAAGGCAGCAGTGGTGGTTCTCACATAGCAACCATTCCATTTTTTTTGACACCACATAATACTCAAAATGATACATTTCACTGACTAGTTTATAAAACGAGTCAACATACCCTTCGTATAGCCAAAACTTACCACCATCTTCCATAATGAAGTAAACCTCCTCATCGGACGGAACCAGTCGCAACAACATATCGGAAGGATAGTCCGGCAGAACTGATATGACTGGTTCTTTTAGATGCTCCCACCACCATCGATACTTGGAATCCCTAACACCATTACGCAAAAAAGATGAAGCGATCTTTTTTTCGATATTACGCCATTTCACGATATTCACTGGTGAAAATGATTCACTATCACAACCGATATTTTTGAGCGCTTTGTTTACGTCAGACCTAAAATTATTCATACCGAACCTACGCATCGCCTAACGCCCCCATTTGGGGCCGACTGAAAGAAGTCCCAAGTCGCGAAGCGACTGATCAACATGCGCTTATTAGGCATTTTTACGCACCTTCAGGAACTTAGCTACCAATACCGATGCCATAACTGAACCGACAAACCAGAAAGCCATTAGAAATAGGATTTGAATTGGAGCAAAATCTGGAGTCATTCGCCCAAATACAAACTCCGTCAAGCTCGCCATCAATTCACGATTTTCTAAAAATGGCATTAACTTAGTGGGAGCCAATCCTAAGTATATAAGAGGAAGCGAATATGGCTCTGGCACCCAAAAGGCATTAACCAGCAAGATCGCAGGAACAACTGCCCCGACAAGTAAATGCTTTGACACCACCTTCAGACTCATACCTGTATGCCTAACGCCAAGTTAACCGGCAGAGCGGAGCCGGCTTGCCGGCGGAGCGGTTTGCAGCGGGGCGTAAAATTTGCGAAGCAAATGCCCCGCTGCAAACTGTCCGTGTTGAACGCCTGGTTAGAGGCTGCGCCGGACTACGACCCGAGCTGCTTATATTTTTCAATAGAGATTCTCGGATAGTCGGGATTTGGATCAATTTTCCAAACACCGTTCTTCTTGCTAACGCTAAATTTCACTGTTTCAGAGCCCCCAGCCTCATGAGGTACAACAGGTGGGCCAGTAAGCAACTTGGTCGGATGCAGCTGATAGGTAACAGCGACGGTGCAACTTTCGGAAACGCACTCCGGATTACCTACCAGGAACCGTTCGACTACTACTACAGAGTCCCAGCCTGGCTCTTCATAGCCCACAGGCGCATGCAAGTAGTTCGCGAGATATTCTGACCACGCATTGGACGATAGGCGACCACCGCCGAGGTCGAATTGGACAAACTTTTCTACTGCTTCTTTTGGAGTGTCCCAAGCAAATGTAGGAAAGCTCACGATGATCAATGCAGCAGAAATAATGCTTCGGAGCATGATTATGCCTCTAACGCCCCGAACACCGGCCGAGCGTAGCGAGGTGATCTTGCCCCGCTTTTGCGGACACATTTGTATTATCCATTCTTCGCCTCATACTCTAGCGGACTAAGATAACCCAGACCAGAGTGCAGGCGTGATCGGTTGTAGAAGCCATCAATGTAATCCTTGATGGCTNTATCCTTGAGTAGATCCTGCACTTTTTCAGCGCCATATTCCGAACCACGATCGGTATGAAACAGGATACCCTGACCATTCGCTCCGGTCAGTTTGAGCGCTTGTTTCAGTACCTGGCAGGTCACCTCTGCAGTCCGTTCCTTGCTCAGTTTCCACCCCAGTATTCTGCGCGAATACCGGTCCATCACCGTAGAGAGATACAACCACTGTCGCTCCACTTTCAGGTAGGTAACATCTCCAACCCACTGCTGATTCACCCCGGTTGGCTTGCCGACATCCAGCAAGCGATTCGGATGCTTGCTGTAGTACTTGCGTGTACCTTTGGGGACGGCTTTGCAGACACGCACACAGCGGCCTCTCATGCCGTATTGACGCATCAA
>NZ_JAPNOA010000012.1 GCF_026626885.1 Parathalassolituus penaei | reverse complement strand
AGAATCCGTAATCTGAGCTGGCAGGAAACGGTGACGCTGAATCCGGTGAGGAAGGAAGAAATACAAGCCGCGACGATGGCGGCCTGATTAATGGTTTATCGGACAACTATGTTGAAAAATACCGCAAGGTAGAGCCCCTCAGAGAAATCTGAAGGGCGCGAATGGCGACGCAGAGATAGAGAAATTTTTCCCGATTGCTCTCAGGAATCAGGTAATACGCAAATACACCATGGTCTGATTGACCAATTGATAGGCAATTTCGCCAAAAGTCATAGGACCATGCATAGGGTCTGTACGCGCGCCTTCCAGGCCACCATACAGATAATTCAGGATACAGTTGCAGCAAAACGCAACCTCTCCCTCACCTGCGACCAGCTGACCACGAAAAGCTTCTGCGGTTGCCTGCATCGGTGCCGCCAAATGATATTCCAGCTCACTGAACACCGGTGCATAGAATCGCACCTCACCACCTTCGATATCTACCTTCTGAAAGCTGACGTTGATCATCGCACCGCAATAATCCGCAACCAGCGGCAGACGGGTATCAACGCCCGCACGAGTAAGGAACTCTGCCAGATTGACCGTTTCACCATTCACAATAGCTGTTGTTGCCGAAAACCCCGATTGCGGGAAACGAATCGCCGGCCCCTTGCCAGGACTGAACAGATTAACAATCTCAATGCTGGCACTGTGAGTAGAATCAAGAGCCACATGCATGGCAACCGCTAGATTCTCATAGAATTCGCCGGTTGGGCCAAACACCACTTTCGGACGGGTAGTCGCCAGATCATCCAGATGTGCACCAGCAACCCACCCCACCAACGGCTGCAAATACATACCATCAAACTCTGGAGCATCATGAGCGAATCGCTCATGAATCTCTGAGAAAGCAGGCACGATCAGTACGGTAAAACCATTGTCAGGAGCATCCGTACAAATTTCGCTGATACTTGCCACGTCATAGGTACACAAACCAGGTGCACCACTGGCCAACGGCAGTTCATTCACAAACACCATATCACGAGTACACAGACCACCTTCTTCTGACATGAAGTAAGGTATGGTGCCTCCAATCCACAAACCTTTTGGTAACTTGCGCAGAGCTGCTTCATCGCCCGCAACCGTCACCCCACGACCTGCCAAGATGCAACGAGCAGCTTCATCAAGCGTCATCAGACGTCCCGGAAAGCGCTGAACTCCATGTAAAGATACATTCATTGCACGGCTCCCATCAGCTGTTCAATTTCATACACAGCAGCACCTGCGTTTTTCTCAAAATACTGGCGCAACTGCTGAACCTTGAGTTTACGGACATCATCATCCTGAGCCATGGAATACTGCTGGCGCAGGCGGGTCAGCAAAAGACGCAGACCAAGATTACGCATATCCAGAACTTTGTCGCCGGTCAACAGGTCTTGCCAGACCGTATCCGAAATCGGCGGCAAGGAAGAAATATTTTCAACCGCCTGCTCTTCCGCAATCGCAGTCTCAGCTGGCTTGCGAGCATTTGCCATGATTTTGGCAGCCGATCCGAGTTTGCCAGTATCAATGCCGTGTTTGAATTGCCACAGCTGATCAGCATCGAGTTCAAGCAGACGGGAAATCGTGCCCAGCGACAGGCCTTCACTCAACAGGCTGATGATCTGGTTTCCAAGGGCATGAGAAAATGGTGAACGGGAATCGCCACTCCAGGGCGCATCAGGAAGAACACCACCGGCCGGATAATCGACCCGGACATTACAGCGCATGGTTCCCATACTCAGGTGACGCCAAACCTTGTGGTGGCCATCAAAATTCTGAATCGCTCGACGCGTTCCAAACCAGCCGGATTTGGCCATACCAATGCAAATCTCGGCACGATTGTAGGTTTTGTTAATGTGAATCTCGTGGATTATCCAGGGGGCAGTCACCCCCATAAGAGCTTCGATGGCTTCATAGTTCATTCACATGTCCTCTTATTCTTATAGTAATGCTGTAGCGTCAGGGCCGATGCCAGGAGAACCAGATCTATACTGTCCGATTGACACTGTCTGATAGTCAGACATGGCCTGATCATAGGGGGAGTTGGCTATTTAACCACCAATCCCTAGATACAAATTGCCTCATCCTATGGATTCGATACTTTAGGATTACCCAAATTCACAGAATGTAACCTGTATTTGCTTGTCGATTCAGACGCTAACCTGCAAAATCAGAAACATACAAATTCCAAAAAAGAACAAATAAAACACAGGAACCCTCATGTATCAGGACATCACTCTGGAAATTAACGCCGGCGTTGCTCTCATCGGCCTCAATCGCCCCGAAGTATTAAATGCAATTCGGATAGCAACGTATCAGGAACTGATTCATGCACTCGGTACAGCAGACAATAACCCCGACGTCAGTTGCATCCTGATATTTGGTCACGGCCATTCATTCTGTGCTGGTAACGACTTGCGCGATCTGCTCCCCGGTACCGACATCCGCGCGTTACGAGCAGGTGTCGCCGGAATTTTCGATCGACTCGCTCGTCTTCAGAAACCATTGATTCTGGCCCAGGAAGGTGTGGCTGTCGGAATAGGTGCCAACCTGATGTTACACGCCGACATGGTGATCGCTTCAACCTCAGCACGTTACAGCCTGCCATTTGCCAGGATCGGGGTCTGTTCTGAAGGTGCATGCTCAGTATTGTTACCAGCTGCTATTGGCCCACATCGCTCCAATGAATTGTTGATGACAGGACGCAACTTCAGCGTTGAAGAAGCCTGCCAATGGGGACTGGTCAATCAGATATGTACCAAAGGTGAAGCGCTCAAAACAGCGCACGAAGTTGCCAGGCAGTTGCTTGCCAACTCAGGTTTGTCCATCGCAGCCATCCGTCAACTGGGGAGGCCGGATAATTACGTCGAAATGATCAATCAGGTGGTGGAAAAGGAAATGGACCAGTTTGAAGCATTGCTTGCTCTGGAAGACACCCGTAGCCGCATCAGGGCCCTGCTGATACGTCCCTGAACAGAGTCAAAGGTAAGCGCCATCCTCGGCTCTCGGGTTGGGCATGGTCACTCCAACCCGATTCCGCCCTGCCCGCTTGGCGTCGTACAACCCCTTATCCGCTCGCTCAAGCAACTCTTCAACCGATTCTCCGTGCAAGTATGCCGCCACGCCAAAGCTGGCGGTCACACGTAATACAACCGGAAACTCGTGTTGCTCAATCGTCTGCCGCAGAGTCTCTGCCACCTGCAAAGTGCCATTAATATCAGTCGTGGGACAAATAAGAATAAACTCCTCCCCTCCCCAACGGCCAACCGTATCAATACGGCGAATAGAAGTTTTTAGCAGACAGGCCAGCTCCACCAACACCTGATCACCAGCAGGATGACCATGTTGGTCATTAACACTTTTGAAGTAATCAAGATCGATGATAACCACTCCGAATGGTTGCCGGGATCGAAGTGAACGCTCACGTTCATATACCATGACATCATCTAGCTTGCGACGGTTGTACAGCCCTGTCAGACGATCGGTGATAGCCAGGCGCTCCAGAATTTCGGTTTCGCGTCGACGCACTTTTTCCCGCGACTCCGACTCCACCAACTCCAGGGTTCGTATTTCCAGCTGTTCACTCATATTGTTAAAATTGGTGTATAAACGATCAATTTCGATGATACCGACAGACTGCAGCTTTTCCGTAAGAACGCTCTCTCCCACTCGCCCAGTGATTTCAGACAGATGTGCAATCGGAGCTGCCAGCTGATTCGCCAAACGCCTTGACTTGTTATCCAGAAACACAAAAAACGCGGCGTAGAAAATCACCATCACACTGATGGCCAGGAATCCAATTCGGTTGCTACTGGCCTGCAGATCATGAATAGGTTTCAGCAGCTGCTGCTCATCTACCAGAAAAATCGTTCGCCAGCCGGTCTGTTTAACGGTCTGGATACTGACAATAAAATCGCGATCCCCAAGACGCAGACGATGCAAGCGATCTTCCCCTTGCAACAGAAAACTCATTTGTTCACGCACATTGTCGTCCGGACTTTTCAGCAAATTGAACTCTTCAGGCTTGCTGATGGTACTGCCAACATTTGATTCATAGTTGTGGCTGCGTAACTCACGCAACCCCAAAAGACGCTCTACCGGCTCCGGCATTGCCATAATCACCCCATTGGCGTCAGTCATGAATGCACTTGCCTGCCATGGCATATCAACCGTCAGGATGCCTTTGATAAAGGAATTGATCGTTACATCCAGGCCTGAAACGCCTTCCAGAACATCGCCGCGATAAACGGGTGCAATGCTGGAAACCATCCAGCCCAGTCCTGCCGGATCCAGATACACATCGGTCCAGACCACCTTACGCTCAGGGTTATGCATCTGATCAGCAAGGTAATAAAAGTTGTAATCGGCCATGTGCATCTGCGGCCCGAACTGCTCGAATGAGTCTGGAATAAACGGATAAATCCGGTTCATGTCATCACGAGTATTAAGATAAGCCTGCGCAATCAACGGGCTCGACTCCACTGCCGCCTTCAGAATGACGTCAAGCGATTCGCTGCAACGCATTTTCCAACGCTCAGAATCTCCCATCACAGTTGTACCGGAGTAATACACAGAACCACCACCATTATCGGTAGCCTTGTACCAGGCACCCGATAGGGCTTGTTTCAGATCAGGCTCACCATTTGGCAGGGAACAAAGCTCCGGATGACGGAAAAAATTTTCGTGTTCAAGTCGAAGAATATTGGTCATCCTCGACAGGGATTGCAGTCGGTTATTGATCAGCAAGGCTTCCCGAGAACTGATTTCCACCAGGCCACGATTCACCTCAGCCAGCAGAGCTTCTTGCTGACGATCAGACAAATACTGATTGATGCCGAAGTACAGCAGTAACAACACCAGTTCGATTGCAAAAATCGGAACCAGTGAGCTTGAAAGGTAGCTACGATAAATCAGACGTTGAAGACTAACCGACCGGATCATCGGAGCGTTCCTGCGTAGGCGGTTACCATCATCCTGAGTCCTGATCACACGGCAAATAGAGAAAATGACAATTGGATACCCAAAATGGCATCGGATTATAACGATCAGGGTATTGTTGGACAGTTAAATCCTGAGCCTCTGATGTTAAAAGATGTAACTGGCGTGAAATGTCCAACTATTGCGTCAGACAAGATCATCAAAGTTGTTGAAACAACCAATATTTTGATAAAACCACAAGAAATGCATGGCGCTTTATAGCCAACAATCGTTCAGAAAGTAACCAGCAGCTCGTTGACAGACAGGCAGGAATAAAAAAGGCGGCCATAAGGCCGCCTTCAAACACAACACCCAAGTGGGGTTCGTGAATCAGTTCTTAGTGGAACTGGTTCATGGTGTTGTCTTTACCGGATGCTTTCAGAGCGTTCTCACCAGAGAAGTACTCTTTGTGTGCATCACCGATGTCAGAACCGGACATGTTCTGGTGCTTCACGCAAGCGATACCCTGACGGATCTCCTGACGCTGTACCTGCTGAACGTAGCCCAGCATGCCTTCTTCGCCGAAGTAACGCTTGGCCAGGTTGTCGGTAGACAGGGCCGCAGTGTGGTAAGTCGGCAGAGTGATCAGGTGGTGGAAGATACCCGCTTCGCGAGATGCGTCCGCCTGGAAGCTCTGGATACGACGGTCAGCTTCAGCAGACAGCTCGGTCTCATCGTAATCAACGCTCATCAGGTTGGCGCGGTCGTAAGCAGATACGTCCTTACCTTCAGCAGCCCATGCATCGAATACTTGCTGGCGGAAGTTCAGGGTCCAGTTGAAGCTTGGGCTGTTGTTGTAAACCAGCTTGGCGTTCGGGATCACCTTGCGAACTTCGTCCATCATTTCCTTGATCTGACCAACGTGTGGCTTCTCGGTTTCGATCCACAGCAGGTCGGCACCGGCTTTGATGGCTTCGATACAGTCGAATACACAACGCTCTTCACCAGTGCCACGACGGAACTGGAACAGACCGGATGGCAGACGCTTAGGACGTACCAGCTTACCATTCTGGTTGATTACCACGTCGCCTTGCTGCATCTGGTCAACAGTGATTTCTTCAACGTCCAGGAAGCTGTTGTAGATGTCGCCCTGATCGCCTGGCTCTTTAACGGTAGCGATCTGCTTGGTCAGACCAGCGCCCTGAGAGTCAGTACGTGCAACGATAACACCGTCGTCAACACCCAGTTCCAGGAAAGCGTAGCGAACTGCGCGCAGCTTGGCGTGGAAATCAGCGTGTGGAACAGTCACTTTACCGTCCTGGTGACCACACTGCTTCTCGTCAGCAACCTGGTTTTCGATCTGGATGCAGCAAGCACCCGCTTCAATCATCTGCTTGGCCATCAGGTAGGTGGCTTCTTCGTTACCGAAACCAGCGTCGATGTCAGCGATGATAGGTACTACGTGAGTTTCGTGGTTGTCGATCTGAGCCTGAACTTCAGCAACCTTGGCAGCATCACCAGCTTCTTTGGCGGCATCCAGTTGACGGAACAGCAGATCCAGTTCACGAGCATCGGCCTGACGCAGGAAGGTGTACAGCTCTTCGATCAGACCGGCAACAGCAGTTTTCTCGTGCATGGACTGGTCTGGCAGTGGGCCAAACTGGGAACGCAGAGCAGCAATCATCCAGCCAGACAGGTACAGGTAACGACGCTGGGTGTTGCCGAAGTGTTTCTTGATAGAAATCATCTTCTGCTGACCAATGAAGCCGTGCCAGCACCCCAGAGACTGGGTGTACTTGGAGCTGTCTGCATCGTAGGCAGCCATGTCTTCACGCATGATCTTGGCGGTGTACTTGGCGATGTCCAGGTGAGTCTTGAACTTGTTCTGGGCACGCATACGTGCAACGGCTTCTTCAGAGATGCCAGACCAGCCAGCGCCAGCGGCTTCTTTCAGTGCAGCAACTGCTTTGATGTCATTCTGGTATGCAGACATGGGTAAAGTCCTTTGTCAGGCGTTTAGTATTTGGGGTATTCAGCAAGGCTCGCAATCTGTTGTTGGATGTCACTCACTGCATGAACTGAATACTATGGCCTTCTCATCCATAATTGAAATCAATAGCACGTATATCTGCTATTCAGTTAGAGAATGCACTACCAAGGTCTCAAACATTGTTGCCAGTCACCTACTTTCGGGCAATAAAACCTCCGCCAAATGGCCAGAGGCGGCATAAGCACTGGACCATGCCCATTGAAAATTGAATCCACCAAGATGTCCGGTAACGTCTATCACCTCACCAATGAAGTACAAACCAGGCTGCTTTTTGGCTTCCATGGTACGTGATGACAGCTCATCTGTGTCGACGCCCCCCAATGCCACTTCGGCAGTACGATAACCTTCCGTGCCCGATGGTTTGACTTGCCATTGATTCAGCTGCGCTCCCAGGCGATCCATTTGTTCGCCATTCAGGGCAGCAAGGGTGATATCGGCAGGCCACTCCATTTGCGTCAGCCAGCATTCAGCAAATTTCTGGGTTAACTGCTGACCAAGCCAGGTACGCAGCAACTGTTTCGGGCTCTGATGCTGCAGACGCCGAAGCTCTTCTGCTACATCCAGTTCCGGCAGCAAATCAATAGTCAACGTCTGTCCTGGTTGCCAGTAACTGGAAATTTGCAGCATCGCCGGCCCACTCATACCGCGGTGGGTAAACAACATATCGTCGAGGAATGACTGTTTATCGCAGGTGACACGCACCCGGCAGCTGTTACCGGACAGGGTCTTGCACAGCCCGGACAAATGATCCGTGATGGTAAACGGCACCAGCGCCGCTACCGGATCAAAAACATTGAGCCCAAACTGGCGGGCCAGCTGATACCCAAAACCGGTAGCTCCCAGCGTTGGAATCGATGGACCACCGGTCGCGATCACCAGGGAATCGGCACTGAAACGCCCTTTTGAGGTTTCCAGAATAAATACCCCTCTATCGCCACCATTTTCCTTGTGAATGAAACTGACCGATTCAATGGCAGTTTCCAGGGAAATATCAACACTTCCGGCAGTACACTCATCAAGAAGCATATTGAGAATGTCACTGGCCTTGTTGTCACAAAATAACTGGCCATCTTTTTTCTCGTGCCAGGCAACTCCGTAACGATCGACCAGCCCAATGAAGTCCCATTGGGTGTAACGACTGAGTGCCGACTTGCAAAAATGCGGATTGCGGCTGAGATAACGATTGGGCTCGATATAGTAGTTGGTGAAGTTACAGCGGCCCCCACCTGACATCAGGATTTTTTTGCCCGCTTTATTGGCATGGTCAACGACACGAACCGACAAGCCTTGCTGACCCGCCATAGCCGCGCACATCAGGCCAGCCGCGCCAGCTCCAATCACCAGTACCTGAGAATGACTTTGCATGTTTGTACTCTTGTAGATATCAGGCCTTGTATTTGTGGTGTCAGGAACGACTGGTATCATGCCTGCGATTCATTAAAGACCATGGGGTTACAGGAATTATGGAGTTATTTGATCGCCAGGGCTTACTGGAGGCGACGAAACTCTCTCCGCGCAAACTGGAGATGTTGTTGTTTCTGCTCAAGGCACCGGAGCTCACCCGCATCTTCAACCAGCTGCCTGCTCACTCCCGTCAGGGACTTGACCTGATTGAAGCGACTCTCAACTACCTCAATATCCGTATTGAGTTTGATGAAAAAGCCTTGCGAGCAGCGATCCCGGTAGAAGGGCCATTTATTACGGTTTCCAACCACCCATTCGGCTTTCTCGATGGTGTGACCCTGTTGCTGGCTATTGGCCGAATTCGTCCGGATTTTCGTGTGGTCGCCAACTTTCTGCTGAGCTACTTTGCACCGATTTCCGATCTGTTTATCACGGTTAATCCATTTGAAAGCCGTGGCCCCAAAGGAATGGGCGGCATGCGCAAGTCGCTGGCACAACTGAATGCCGGTTACGGCCTCGGTTTGTTTCCGGCCGGAGAGGTATCAACCCGTTATAAGGGCCAAAGCACCATCACCGATAAGGAATGGTCAATCTCCAGCATGCGTCTGATTCGCAAAGCAAGCGTTCCGGTAGTTCCGGTTTACTTCGATGGCCACAACAGTCGCAGCTTCCACCTGTTGGGCAAGCTGCACCCGTCATTACGCACATTACGTATCCCGGCGGAGTTTCTGAAGAAACGTAATTCCGTTATCCGTCTGGGAGTAGGCCCGGCAATCACGCCTGCGGAAATGGACGCTTACAAGTCTGACGAAGAACTGCGTTACTTCCTGCGCGAACAGACGTATTCACACCAGCAAAAACTGCGGAAGTCCTGATCAGGACTCCGTCAGCAAAGCCTTCACTGGCGCATAACTGCGCCGGTGAATCTCGCAAGGCCCCAACGCCTTCAGCGCTTCAAGATGCACAGCTGTGCCATACCCCTTGTGGGCAGCAAATCCGTATCCTGGGTAACGCTTGTCCATTTCCAGCATCTCACGATCTCGGGTCACTTTGGCCAACACAGAAGCAGCGGCAATCGACTGCACCAGGCTATCGCCTTTGACAATGGCAGTCGCTGGCATCTGCAGTTCTGGCAAACGATTACCATCAACCAGCACGTGGTGAGGTTCAATAGCCAGAGCATTGACCGCACGGGTCATCGCCAACATACGCGCTTTCAGAATATTGATGCGATCAATTTCTTCGACCGTGGCACGGGCGACAGCAAAAGCCAGCGCTCGCTCCTGAATAAGCTCAAACAGCTTCTCGCGCTTCTTTTCAGTCAGTTTTTTGGAGTCATCGAGACCATCGATAGGTCGTGACGGGTCGAGAATAACCGCAGCAGCAACAACGTCACCACAGAGTGGGCCTGCACCGGCTTCATCAACGCCACAATAGAGTACGCCCTGCGCAATCAGGGCTGCTTCAATTTCAGTCATGGAAAATAGTATGTCAGTGTGACTGGATCAGACCAGCAATCGCCTTCGCAGCTTCTTCATCAGCGTGACGTTGCAACTGGCGGTGAATAAACAGAAAAGTCTCATGCAGCTGGTTCATGCTATCGCTGTCTTCAAGACGGGATAACATCAAGGCACTGAGACGCGACGGGGTTGCTTCATCCTGCAGCACTTCTGGCACCAGCTCTCGACCAGCCAGCAAATTCGGCAAGGAAACCCATGGCTGACGTACCAACCGTTTGAGAATGTGATAAGTCAGAGGAGCGACCTTGTAACTCACGACCATCGGCCGCTTGAGCAACATGGCTTCCAGAGTTGCTGTACCGGAAGCCAGCAAAATGGCGTCCGCCGCTGCCATACAGGTATGGGACTGCCCCTGTACCAGCTTGACCGGCAATGGATACGGCACAGCATCCAGCAGACCTTGCAGTTGTGTCATGCGCTCGGCATTGGCAGCTGGAATTACAAACTGGAGATCCGGGCGCTTCTGCAACATCAACTGGGCAGTTTCCAGAAACAGGGATCCCAGACGCCCGACTTCACTGCCACGGCTACCAGGCATGAGACACACCAACGGTCCTTCAGAATCGAGGTCGAGACTGCCACGGGCCGGGCGTTTGGGAGTCTCCAGAGCAATCTTGTCTGCCAGATGATGGCCAACAAACCGAACCGGCACCTTGTGCTGCTCGTAAAAACGGGCTTCAAATGGAAACAGGGTCAGCATCAGATCAACAGCGCGTTCAATTTTCAGAACCCGCTTCTCGCGCCATGCCCACACGGACGGACTGACGTAATGCACCGTACGCACGCCTTTGGCGCGCAGGGATTCTTCGAGAGTAAGGTTAAAGTCAGGCGCATCAATGCCAATCATGACGTCTGGAGGATTCTCCAGCCAGCGTCTGATCAATTGTTTGCGAATAGACAGAAGTTCAAACAGACGACCCAGTACCTCGACCAGGCCCATAACGGCAAGACGCTCCATCGGGAACAGAGACTCAAATCCCTGAGCCTGCATTAATGGACCGCCAATACCTTCAAATTCGGCATCCGGGAAACGCTTGCGCAGGGCTGCGATGAGCCCCGCTCCCAGCATGTCACCGGATGTTTCGCCCGCAACAATGGCAATCCGGGTCATTAACGGATAATTCCCCGGGTGGCGCTCGCCACGCTGTCCAGCAAGAGTTGAACAGGGGCACAATCGGCCAGCATTTCCTGCAAACGTTCGGTCGCTTCCTGCACCGTCATACCCTGACGATACAGCACCTTGTAGGCGTTACGCAGACCGTTGATATCATCAGCACTGAAACCACGACGACGCAGGCCTTCAGAGTTGATGCCGTGCGGCTCCGCCGGATAACCCAACGCCATCACATAAGCAGGAATATCTTTCAGCACAACAGTACCCGCGCCACACATGGAGTGAGCACCGATCTTGCAGAACTGATGAACCTGGGTTGCCCCCCCCAGAATAGCCCAATCACCCAGATGAACGTGTCCAGCCAGGTTGGTGTCATTAGCCAGAATGCAGTTGTCACCCACTACACAGTCATGAGCAACGTGTACGTTGACCATAAACAGGTTGTTGCTACCAACACGGGTTTCACCGTTATCCTGAATGGTTCCGCGGTGGAACGTGCAGGATTCACGGATAACGTTGTTGTCACCAATCACCAGAGTGGTTGGTTCGCCCGCGTATTTTTTATCCTGGCAGTCTTCGCCCAGAGTCGCAAACTGGAAAATGCGGTTTCCGCGGCCGATACGGGTGGGCCCCTTGATGACAACATGAGGACCAACACGGGTACCGGCACCAATCTCAACATCAGGGCCAATGATGCTATACGGCCCGATCTCCACGTCATCAGCCAGACGGGCTGATGCATCAACGATCGCGGTCGGATGAATCATGCAGACTCCATTTCACGTTGGGCACAGGTAATCAGGGCTGAGCAGACTACATCACCGGCAACCAGGCCACGGCAGTCAAACTTCCAGATTCCACGACGTTCGTTCACAAAACGAGCTTCCAGAATTACCTGGTCACCAGGAACGATTGGACGGCGGAAACGCACGTTATCGGCACCAGCGAAGTAATACAGCATATTCGGATTGCGCTTTTCGCCCAGAATCGCAACCCCCAGCAGACCAGCTGCCTGAGCCATGGCTTCCAGAATCAGGACACCAGGCATCACCGGGTGGCCCGGGAAGTGACCGTTGAAGAACTCTTCGTTGATGGTCACATTCTTGATCGCACGAATCACCGGAGTTTCCTCGGTGTCGAAATCGATCTCGTTAATGCGGTCAACCAACAGGAATGGGTACCGATGCGGCAGGTATTCCTGAATTTTTGTAACTGGTTGCGGGTACATCAAGCTTTACCTTCTTGGCTCTTCTCTAGTTTTTGCAGCCGTTTGGCCATCGAATCGAGTTGTTTAAAACGCGCCGCGCTTCGGCGCCATTCATGTACCGGCATATGCGAGGTACCGGATGCGTATGCACCGGGCTCAAGAATGGAATTGGTTACCAGAGTCATACCGGAAATATGAACACCATCCGTTAACTTCAGATGTCCAGCCAAACCAACGCCGCCTGCCAGCGTACAGTTACGACCAATTTCCGTGCTGCCAGCAATTCCAACACAGCCTGCCATTGCAGTACCTTCACCCACTTTCACGTTGTGCGCGATCTGGATAAGGTTATCGAGGATGACATGATCCTCAATGATTGTGTCGCCCAATGCGCCACGGTCGATACAGGTATTGGCACCAATCTCGACATGATTGCCAATCCTGACCCCCCCCAACTGGGCAATACGTTCCCACTTGCCCCGATTTGGCGCGTAGCCAAAGCCGTCACCACCAATCACGGTACCGGATTGCACACGGACAAAATTACCAATACACACACCATGGTAGATGGTAATGTTCGGGTTCAGGACACAGTCGGAACCAATAATACTGTTATCACCAACGACAGTACCGGCACCGATTTCCGTACGATCACCGATTTCAACACCGGGACCAATAACGGCTTTCGGACCGATATAAACGTCGTTACCAAGACGGGCAGTATCATCCACAAACGCACTTGGATGAACTCCCGGCTTCGGAAGCGGGCGATTATCGAAGATCTGGGTGGTCCGTGCAAAACAAAGATATGGATCTTTCACCACCAGCGCCGCACCGGGAACCTGATCGGCCAGTGCTTCAACGATAATAACGGCACCAGCACTACTGTCTTTCAGGTGATGCTGATAACCACTGTTGGCCAGAAAAGAAACCTGGTCAGCACCCGCCTCTTGCAGGGCAGCAACACCACGGATAGTGATATTGCCGTCACCACGTAACTCGGCACCCAGATGCTGGGCAAGTTCTGCCAAGCTCAACTCCATGCTCATGCCCTTTTATTTGCTGTTCAGACGTTCAAGCAGTTGCTTGGTGATGTCAGCGGTTGGAGCAACATAAATTGCAGCACCGGCAGTCAGAACCACATCATACTTGCCTTCGTCGATAATCGCCTTCAGCTTGGTTTCCAGATTGGCCTGATTCTTGGCAAAGAAGTCACGTTTCCACTTCTGATCCAGCTGCTGCAGCTTGCCACTGAAGAACTTGTATTCTTCCAGTTGTTGCTGGTATTCACCGGCACGCTTCTCACGCTCTTCCTTGCTCATAACATCGGCGTCCTTGTCCAGTTTGGCTTTGGCGTCGCGCAGGGATTTTTCCAGGCTGTCGAGTTTGGTGATATCAGCCTTGTTGTCTTTCTCGAACTGGGCAGCAGCTGCTTTGGCAGCATCAGACAGGAACAAGGCACGTTCCATATCAACCACAGCAATTTTGGTATCGGCAGCCGCAGCGCCGCTGAACATCAGAGCTGCAACCAGCAACATCAAACCACGCATTCAACTTCTCCCAAACGGAATTTTAATTTCAGAAAACCTGACCCAACGAGAATTCAAACCCTTCGGTCTTGTCTCCGCGCTGATCATTCAATGGAACAGAGTACACAAATGTCAGAGGACCAATTGCTGTGATCCAGGTAACGCCAACACCGGTGCTGTAGCGCAGCTCACCCAGGTTCAGACCTTCTGAACAATACGGATGGCTGACCATGGTTGGTACGTCGGGGTCATTCGGCTGGTAACAGGTATCGGTGAACACGTTACCGGCATCCAGGAACACCACACTGCGAACGGAACTGCGATCTTCAATAAATGGTGTCGGGAAGATCAGCTCCACCGATGCTTCGGTGAGGATGTTGCCGCCCAGTGCGCGTGCAGTTTCGTGGAAGTACGGAGCAGTTACAACAGAACCACTGGCGTCGGTCTTGTAAATCGGGCGGTACTGGTTGCTGTTGGACACAGCCACCGCAGCGCCATCAGCATCGGTCTTGTACACCAGCGTTGGTGCAGAAGAGTCCACCACCGGACGACCCAGTTCGTCCATTTCATACATGACATTGCCATCGGAGTCGGTTTGTACAACCGATACCGCAGTGTATTCCGGCAAGCTGCGAGGCCCCAGAGAACTGGTGGTGTAACCACGAACCGAGCCCAGACCACCGGAACGGAAGTTCTTGTAGAACGGCAGATGAGAATAACTGCCATAACCATTGCCGTAGCCCAGTTCGGTACGGAAATGCAGGGACCATTCATCAGCCAGTTCGAAATAATAGTTAGCGGTATAGTTCAGCTTGTAGCTGGTCAGGTCACTGCCCGGTACAGCCAGATCAAGAGATACCTTCTGTTCAATACCATCGGTCGGGAACATACCCTTGTTCAGGCCGTTGAAACGCCAGTTCAGACCCAGAGTATATTCATCAAAGGTGTCGCCCTGATCATCCAGGAAGGTCACGATTTCTGCAGGCACCGTAGAACCTTCATACATAAAGGTATTGGTGTAACCCCAGGACATCGACAAACGCTGACGCAGAGAAATCGGATAACCAAACACAACGTTACCACCACGGGTATTGGTCTGGTAATCGCTCAGGGTGGTTTGCCCCTGATAGTCGGTTTCCTGATAGAACAGGTTGAAACCACGGCTTACACCGTCAATGGTGTAGTACGGATCGTGGAATGAGAAGTTGTAAGACTGGGTGGTGCTGTTTTTCTGCACACTCAGGCTCATGCGGTTACCGGTGCCGAGGAAGTTGTTCTGGCTGACGCTGGCGCCCAGAATCATACCGCTACCGCCGGCATAACCAATGTTGAAGTTCAGGGAACCGTTGAGCTGCTCTTCGACGTCGTAGTTAACGTCAATCATATCCGCAGAGCCTGGCACGGCCGGAGTTTCAACGTTTACAGTCTTGAAGAAGCCCAGCTGGTTCAGACGACTCTTACCACCTTCAATCTTGTCAGTGGATGCCCAGCCGCCTTCCATCTGCTGCATTTCACGACGCAACACTTCGTCACGGGTGTTTTCGTTACCTGTGATATTTACGGCACGCACGTAGGTACGACGACCTGGTTCTACGAAGTAGGTCAGGTCAACCGTGAGGTTTTCATCATCCGGCTTCGGGTTGCCATCGACCTTGGCAAAGGTGTAACCATCGTTACCCAGCAAACGGGTCATCTTTTCAGAAGTTGAAGTCACCTTGCGACGGGAGAATACTTCGCCCGGTTTGATTTCGTACAAACTGGTGTACTTGTCTTCATCCAACACCAGATTACCGGCCATACGAATATCACGAATGGTATACACGTTACCTTCAGTGATATTCATGGTGATAAATACGCTGTCTTTCTCTGGGGAAAGAGAAACCTGGGTCGATTCAATATTGAAGCGCAGGTAACCACGGTCCCAATACCAGGAACGCAGTGCCTCCTGGTCTGCAACCAGCTTTTCGCGGCTGTACTTGTTATCACTCGAGTACCAGGACCAGAAATTGGTGGAGTGTAACTGCAGGTGCTTGAGCAGCTCCTCGTCCGAAAACGCCTTGTTACCAACAATATTGATGTGAGCAATCTTGGCAACGTTGCCCTCTTCCACCTTGATCTTCAAAGCTACGCGGTTACGCGGCAAAGCTTCAACGTCGGTGGAGATATGCGCATCGTAACGGCCCTGGGCAACGTATTGGCGTTCCAGCTCAAGGGAAATACGTTCGAGGGTTGCACGCTTGAAAACCAGCCCTTCAGCCAGTCCGGAGTTTTTAAGACCGTCGGTGAGAGCTTCGGTGGGAATAGCCTTGTTACCATCGATTTCGATTTTGGTAATGGTTGGCAATTCGATTACTTCCACGATCAGCACATTACCGTCGCGGTACAGACGAATATCGTTAAACAGACCCGATGAAAACAGACGGCGAGACGCCGCAGCAAGACGAGCGCTGTTGACCTCGTCCCCGACACTCAGCGGCAGGCGTTCAAATACAGTACCAGCCGACACTCGCTGCAAGCCTTCGAGACGAATATCTTGAATGACAAAAGATTCGGCAGAAGCAAAAGCAGACGTCGCACAGAAGGCGAGACACAACAGCAGAAAACGCATGAAAACAAAAATCCGGTTATGTCAGCGGCTTACAGCCGGCTGATATCGTTATAAAAAGCAACGGCCATCAGGCTCAGCAACAAACCCATGCCGACCTGCATTGCCACATACTGAATCCGTTCGGAAAGTGGTTTCCCGGTGGCCGACTCAATCAGGCTGAACACGATGTGACCACCATCCAGCATGGGAACGGGCAATAGATTCAGCACTCCCAGCGATACGCTGAGTAATGCGAGAAACTGGATAAACGACTCAAGCCCCCCTGAGGCCGAAGCGCCGGCTACTTTAGCAATGGTGATAGGGCCACTCAAGTTCTTTACCGAAACATCGCCAGTAACCATCTTGACCAGTGATTCCAGTGTAAAGACTGTCAATTCCCATGTACGTTTCGCGGCTTTCGCGATGGCAGACAGGGGATCAAGGCTGCTTTCAACCAGCCAGTCCGCCGGAATAACCGGAGATTGCACCACCACACCGGCAAAACCAGTGGTTTCACCTTTGTCATTCTGACGCGCCGCCGGTGTCAACGCGGTAGTACCTGCTGCGCCAGCACGGTCGTAACTGACCTCCAGAGTCCGCTCTGGCGCGTTACGCACCAACTCGACCCACTGATACCAGTCGTTTACGTCGACACCATCCACAGCAACAATTTTATCGCCAACCTTGAGACCAGAACTCGCCGCAGCGCCGTCAGGCAATACTTCCGCAATCACGGCAGGCACCGTCAGGCGGCGAGGATCAATCCCCAGGCCACCTAATGGATCAGGCTGGTCGGTATCACCCATCCAGTGCTCAACCGGCAATTCCAGCTCTTTGCGCTGACTATCCGCAGACTCTACCACTACCGGAATACGAGTGGTTTCACCAATAAAAGAAAGCAGATACCAGCTGACATCTTCCCAGGTCGACGCGTTGTGACCATTCACTTCAACAATACGGTCACCTACCTGAACTCCGGCGTACGAAGCGGGTGTATTCGGCTTGACCTCGCCCACCATCGCAACAACACCGGTTGTTCCGGCTACAAACAGTGCCCAGTAAGCCAGAATGGCAAACAGGAAATTGGCCAAAGGGCCTGCAGCTGCAATCGCAATCTTTTGCCATGGCGTACGGGCGTTAAAACTCTCGTGATACAGCTCCGGTGGAACCGGCGCTTCACGTTCATCCAGCATTTTAACGTAGCCACCCAGCGGCAGCGGTGCCACCGAGAACTCTGTACCGTAACGATCCTTGAATCCCCAGATTGGCTTGCCAAACCCAAGCGAAAAACGAATCACCCGGACGCCACACTTGCGCGCAACCCAGAAGTGACCGTATTCGTGAATAACCACCAGAATCGAAATAGCGACGATGAACCAGAGCAAGGTCTGCATCAGTTAATTGACTCCTTGATTGTCGAACGCTCAGCCACCAGAGTACGTGCAATCACACGGGCCTCCCGATCAGCCTGCAGAATCGCATCAAGAGAATCCGCTGTGCGGGGCTCGTGTTGTTGCATGGTGGCAGCTACCACCTCAGAGATTGCGGTAAAGGCAATTTGTTCCGCAAGAAATGCTTCTACTGCGATTTCATTGGCAGCATTCAGCACGGCCGGCATGGTGCCACCAGCAACAAAGGCCTGACGAGCCAGAGCGAGGCAAGGAAAGGTTTGCTCATCCGCAGGCTCAAAATTGAGCGTCGCGACACTGAAGAGGTCGAGATCAGCGACACCGGCTTCAATACGTTCAGGCCAGGACAGACCACAAGCAATCGGCGTGCGCATGTCAGGCTGCCCCAGTTCTGCTACCACAGAACCATCACGATATTGCACCAGACTGTGGATCACACTTTGTGGGTGCACTACCACCTTGACCTGATCCGGAACACAGTTGAACAGGAAACAGGCCTCAATCAATTCCAGCCCCTTGTTCATCAAGGTCGCAGAATCTACGGAAATCTTGCGCCCCATCGCCCAGTTAGGATGGGCAACGGCTTGCGCTGGCGTTACAGCCTGAAGCTTTTCTGCAGGCCAGCCACGGAAAGGGCCACCCGATGCCGTCAGCAACAAATGACGAACACCACTGTCTGCAAAGTTGCCGGCATAATTGGCAGGAAGTGATTGGAAAATAGCGTTGTGCTCACTGTCGATCGGCAACAGCGTGGCACCACCATCCCGTACAGATTGCATAAACAACGGCCCAGCCATCACCAGACTTTCCTTGTTGGCCAGCAAGACACGCTTGCCGGAGCGGGCGGCGGCCAGAGTCGGCAACAGCCCGGCCGCACCAACAATCGCAGCCATCACCACATCAACATCCGGATGTTCGGCAACCTCAACCAGCGCCTGCTCACCAACCAGAATCTGTGTCGGGTGATCGGCCGGTAATCCCGCGCGAACTTCCGCAGCACCGGCTTCATCAATCAGCACCGCAAAACGCGGCGAAAACATCAGAATCTGCTCAATCAGACGAGCTGTATTACGTGCTGCAGTGATTGCAAAGACACGATAACGTTCGGGATGACGCGCCAGCACGTCCAGGGTGCTGACACCAATTGAGCCGGTCGCTCCGAGAACCGTTACCGACAGAGTCATGCCAGGCTCCAGCCAAACACGTAGACACACAGGGCAAATACGGGAACTGCAGCTGCCATAGAGTCGATGCGATCAAGTACACCACCATGACCAGGCAACAGCGACGAACTGTCTTTGATACCACGATGACGTTTCATCATGCTTTCAACCAGATCTCCCAACACCGAAACCACCATGGTGATCAGCGCGATCATCAAAACAATCACAACGTCACGGCCATCAAGTGGCTTTACCCACAGATTGAGGCTGTAGGCAAATCCGAGCGCAACCACAACGGAGGTCACCAGACCACCCCAGAATCCGGCCCAGGACTTACCAGGGCTGACATGTGGCGCCAGCTTGGTATTTCCCCAGCGACGACCGGCAAAGTAGGCACCGGTATCGGCGCCCCAGACAATCAGCATGACATAAATAATCAACCATGAGCTGTGCTCCTGCACCTTGAGATGCATGAAACCAACCCACATAGGCACCAGCACACACAATCCAAGAAACGCTCGAATTGGCCGTGACTGCCAGATATCTGTCCCGCCCGGATAACGACGCACCAGAGCAAACGCAGCCACCCACCAGAGCGCACCGGCGGCCAGCCAATAAATAAGAAGATCTTCACGTACCCGCAGAATACGGGCGCTGATATACATGCACAGGAACACCATGAGGGCGTAACCAACGCGCTCCCATTTACGTTCAAAGCCTGAGATGTTGGCCCATTCCCACGCACCCAGCGTGGCAATCGCGGCGATAAAAAAAGCAAAAGGTTTCAGCGGCAGGAAGAAAATGCCGCCCACCATAATGGGGGCGAGCACCAGCGCTGTCAGAAGTCGCTGCTTAAACACGGTTGGAAGCACCCTCAAGCTGGTCGTCGGTACGGCCAAAACGGCGGGTTCTGGATGCAAACACCGCCAGCGCTTCCCGGTACTGTGGCTCCATAAAATCAGGCCAGTATTCTGGCGAGAAATAGAGTTCGGCATAAGCACACTGCCATAGCAGGAAGTTGCTGATGCGCTGTTCACCACCTGTGCGGATCATCAGATCCGGTGCCGGGAACTGGCTAAGCCATGTGTATTGATGGAACAGCTGCTCGTTAATATCCGCAGGCTCCACCGTTCCATTACGTACATCTTCAGCCAGACGACGGGCGGCCTGGGCAATATCCCACTGTCCACCGTAGTTGGCAGCAATCACCAGGGTCATCCCCGGATTGTTAGCGGTCAGTGCCTCAGCATCCGCAATCAAACGCTGAATCTTGGCGGAGAAGGCCGATTTATCCCCCATCACCAGCAAGCGTAACTTGTTGCGGTGCAGACGTTTCACTTCACGCTCCAACGCAAATGTGAACAGCTGCATCAGGGCACTGACTTCATTCTCGGGACGTCGCCAGTTTTCACTACTGAACGCAAACAGCGTCAGTACTTCCACACCTTCCCGGGCCGATACCTCAACAATGCTGCGGACGGCATCAACGCCCGCCTTGTGCCCGGCAATACCAGGCAAATGGCGGGAGCGAGCCCAGCGATTGTTGCCATCCATAATGACCGCTACATGGCGGGGCACACGACCTTTGGCCGCGCTGGAATCATCAATACTGGTCGACATGCCGGAATCAAACCTGCATCAGATCTTTTTCCTTGTCTGCCAGCAAGGAATCAACTTTGGCAATGAACTTGTCAGTCAGTTTCTGGATCTGGTCCTGACCACCACGCTCTTCATCTTCAGAAATCTGCTTGTCTTTCAACAGATCCTTGATGGCCGCGTTAGCATCACGACGGATGTTACGTACCGATACACGGCCTTTTTCGGCTTCGGAACGAGCCAGTTTGATGAAGTCCTTACGGGTTTCTTCAGTCAGGGCTGGCATGTGCAGACGGATAACATCACCAGTGGTGATCGGGTTCAGACCCAGATCCGACTTCATGATCGCTTTTTCAATATCTGGCAGCATCTTGCGCTCCCAGGGATTGATCGCCAGGCTACGGCCATCTTCAACAATGATGTTGGCGACCTGGGCAATAGGAGTTGGCGAGCCGTAATAGTTCACGGACACGTTATCAAGAATATTCGGGTTGGCACGACCAGTACGAACGCGTTTGAACGCATCCAGCATGGACTGTACGCTTTTTTCCATGCGTTCTTCGGCGTCTTTTTTAATATTGTTGATCATGATTACTTTTCCTCACTAACAATCAGAGTACCGTCATCACCGCCGGTCACCAGACGCGCCAGCACACCGGCTTCGTTCATGTCATACACACGCAGCGGCATTTTGTGGTCACGCGCCAGACAGATGGCGGTCAGATCCATTACGCCGAGCTGCTTGGCCAGCACTTCCTGATAGGTCAGGGTGTCATATTTGGTCGCAGTCGGGTCTTTTTTCGGGTCGGCAGTATACACGCCATCAACGTTGGTGGCTTTCATTACCACGTCAGCATTGATTTCAATACCACGCAGACAGGCTGCAGAGTCAGTTGTGAAGAACGGATTGCCAGTACCGGCAGAAAAAATAACCACATCTCCGTTCTCCAGAGCGCGAATGGCACTACGACGGTCGTAGTGATCCACAATACCGCTCATCGGGATAGCTGACATGATACGAGTGGTAATATTGGCGCGTTCCAGTGCATCGCGCATGGCCAGCGCGTTCATCACAGTCGCCAGCATCCCCATGTGGTCACCGGCAACGCGGTCCAGACCACCTTCACTCAGGGTTTTTCCACGGAACAGGTTACCGCCACCAATGACCAGGCCCACCTGTACACCAATGCCCTTGAGTTGGCCAATTTCCAGCGCCATACGGTCAAGAACCTTGGGATCGATACCGAAATCGAGCTCACCCATCAGGGCCTCACCGCTCAGTTTCAGAAGAATGCGTTTGTACTTTGGACTATTTTGCTTGGCCATGATGGTCTCCGTGTGCGAAATTTGGATACAAATATGCCGGGGAAAACCCGGCATATTTTCAGGGAAATCCGTATCAGGTTATCCCTGTTGTGCTATCAGCCTTTCAGCTGGGCAGCAACTTCAGCAGCGAAGTCAGTCTTTTCAACTTCGATGCCTTCACCCACTTCCATACGCAGGAAGGATACGACTTCGGCACCAGCTGATTTAGCCAGCTGAGCGATGGTCACTTCTGGGTTCTTCACGAACGGCTGATCCAGCAGGCTGTTTTCTTTCAGGAACTTGGCTATACGACCAACCATCATTTTCTCAACGATAGCTTCTGGCTTGCCAGCCATGTCTGGTTGAGCCTTGATGATGTCCTTTTCTTTTTCCAGGACTTCAGCAGGCATGTCTTCGCCACGAACAACACGTGGGTTAGAAGCAGTTACGTGCATCGCGATGTCGCGAGCCAGTTCTTCGTTACCGCCTTTCAGGGCAACAACACAGCCGATCTTGCCGTTGGAGTGCAGGTAAGCACCAACAGTTTCAGATTCAACAACGGCTGGACGACGAACAGTGATGTTTTCGCCGATTTTCTGAACCAGACCCTGACGGGCAGATTCCAGGTCGCCTTCCATCAGTTTGGCTACGTCGGTTTCACGGGTTTCGGCCAGTTTGGCAACAACCAGATCTGCGAAGGTAGCGAAGTTGGAGTCACCGGCAGCGAAGTCAGTTTCAGAGTTAACTTCAACGATTACTGCAACACCACCGTTAACCACGATACGCAGCTTGCCTTCAGCAGCGGTACGGTCGGCTTTCTTGGCAGCTTTCAGACCAGAGTTCTTGCGCAGGTCTTCGATTGCCTTATCGATGTCGCCTTCGTTAGCGATCAGTGCCTTTTTGCACTCCAGCATACCCAGACCGGTACGTTCACGCAGTTCTTTTACCAGAGCGGCCGATACGTTCGACATATCCCATTCCTCTATCAGTTAACTTGTCTAAAAAATTCGGGCTTAAAAAAAAGGGGGCAGGCCCCCTTTTTCAAGACTCGGAGCCTGTATTACTCAGCGTTGTCCTGAGCGGCAGCCTCGCCTTCGGCAACTTCTACGAACTCGTCAACCACTGGACCGTTCTGCTGCTTGCCTTCCAGCACAGCGTCAGCTACTGCAGTAGCGTAGATCTGGATTGCACGGATCGCGTCGTCGTTACCTGGGATAACGTAATCAACGCCATCTGGGTTGGAGTTGGTATCAACGATACCTACAACCGGGATACCCAGCTTGTTGGCTTCCTGAACAGCGATACGCTCGTGGTCTACGTCGATCACGAACAGAACATCAGGCAGACCGCCCATATCCTTGATACCACCGATAGAACGCTCCAGCTTCTCCATTTCACGGGTACGCATCAGAGCTTCTTTCTTGGTCAGCTGTTCGAAAGTACCGTCAGCTTGTTGGGTTTCCAGGTCACGCAGACGACGGATAGACTGACGAATGGTCTTGTAGTTGGTCAGCATACCGCCCAGCCAGCGGTGAGCAACGAACGGCATACCACAACGTTCAGCTTGTTCCTTCATGATCTTGCCAGCAGCGCGTTTGGTACCAACGAACAGTACTTTGTTGTTGCGAGCAGCAATGGATTCGATGATGGTCAGAGCGTTGTTCATCGCTGGAACAGTGTGCTCCAGGTTGATGATGTGAATCTTGTTACGCGCGCCGAAAATGAAACGGCCCATTTTCGGGTTCCAGTAACGAGTCTGGTGACCGAAGTGAACGCCTGCTTTCAGCAGGTCACGCATATTAACTTGTGCCATGATATTTACCTTTAAATCAATGGGTTAGGCCTCCACGCACCCGCCTTGCCGACCCATCCTGTTACAGAGGGCACCCCGGCCGGGCGTTGTAGTGCGTGTGTGAGATCACATCCTGCCCAGTATCGGAATGCTGGTGCAGGGCGCTAAAATTAGCGGGCGCTTTATACCACTTTGACACCACCAATTCCACCCCGTCTGTCAGGAAGCCCCCGTTCAAACGCCATACAGACGAGAACACAGGTTCAATACGGGCGGCACAATCGATACAATGATGGCCAATATCTGGGTTTAAGCGGTTTAGCAGTTTTTACATGACAGTTCTTATCAAGACAGCAGACGAAATCGAAAAAATGCGTATTGCCGGCCGCCTGGCCGCCGACGTTCTGGAAATGATCGCGCCACACGTGGTGGCCGGTGTTTCTACTGGTGAACTCGATCGCATTTGCCATGACTACATCGTCAACGTTCAGAATGCCATTCCGGCGCCGCTCAACTATCACGGTTTTCCAAAATCCATCTGCACCTCAATCAACCAGGTGATTTGCCATGGCATTCCGAGTGACGACAAGCTGTTGAAGAAGGGCGATATCGTTAATATCGATATCACCGTCATCAAGGACGGTTTCCACGGTGATACCAGTGCGATGTTTTTTGTCGGTGAACCGGCACCGGCCATTAAACGTCTGGTCGAAGTCACCAAAGAATGTCTGTATCTGGGTGTCGACATGGTCAAGCCAGGCGTTCGCCTTGGGGATATTGGCGCTGCGATTCAGCAATACGCCGAAAGCAATCACTATTCTGTCGTGCGTGAATACTGTGGTCACGGCATTGGTCGCAACTTCCATGAAGACCCACAGGTTCTGCATTACGGCAAAACCGGTACCGGCATGGTACTGGAAGCCGGTATGACCTTTACGATCGAACCAATGATCAACCTCGGTACCCGCTTTAACAAGGTCATGAAAGATGGCTGGACGGTGGTCACCAAAGATCGCAAACCATCCGCCCAGTGGGAACACACTCTGTTGGTGACTGAAACCGGCGTCGAAGTACTGACCGCCCGCCGTGATGAAAAGTACTGGGTAGCCTGATGTACGAACTGCCGTCTGAACTGTCTCTGCTGTCTGAAGAAGAACTGCTGCAACGATTGGGGGAAGCCCGCTTCCCCATCCCCGTTATCCGCCAGATCCTGAAAGACTGCCAGCAACAGGCAGACCAGTATTTCCGATCGTCCCTCGACGCAGTCGCACCGGTTTACTTTCGAGCACGGCAGATGGACAACCTGTTGTCCGCCCTCTGGAGACGATCCGGGCTGGTCAGCCCGGACCTGGCGTTAATTGCCGTTGGTGGTTATGGCCGCGCCCAGCTGCATCCCTATTCCGATATTGACGTACTGTTGCTGTGCAGAAATGAAGACAGCATCCAGAAGAACAGTGATGGTCTGCAGTCATTTATTACGTTGTTGTGGGATCTCAAACTGGAAGTTGGCCACAGCGTGCGTACGCTGGATGATTGCCTCAACGAGGCCAGCAAAGACCTCACCATCATCACCAACATGCTGGAAAGTCGCCCGATTTGTGGCGCCGAAGACCTGTTTGATGACCTCCATCACCTGATCAATACACGTGATATCTGGCCGGCCGGGCATTTTTTCCTGGAAAAGTGGCAAGAGCTGCAATCCCGGCACCAGAAGTACAACGACTCTGAATACAATCTTGAACCCAACGTCAAAAACTCTCCCGGTGCACTTCGTGATATCCAGACCGTCAGCTGGATTACCTTGCGTCACTTTGGAGAGGGCGATCTGAAGGCGCTGGAAAAACGTGGTTTCCTGACCCCATTTGAACACGACCGCCTTGCCCGCAGCATGCGCTTCCTGTGGCAAGTCCGCTACGCACTGCACATGCTGGCAGGCCGAGAAGAAGACCGCTTGCTGTTTGACCTGCAACGAGAAGTCTCCACCCTGCTCGGCTTCCGCGACGACGAGGAAAAACTCGGCGTGGAGCGTTTTATGACTCGCTTCTACCGAAACCAGCTTTCCACCACCGAACTCTGTGACTTGCTGTTTCTGCACTTCAACGAAGATCATATGAAGTCGCATCAGAATGCCGATGTTGAGCAGATTAACGAACATTTCGTGCTGTATAACGGTTACCTTCAGCTGACTGATCCGGGGTTGTTTTCACGTGATCCCAGCTGGCTGTTGCGAGTATTCCTGTTGTGCGCCGAACTCCCTGCAGTTCAAGGCGTACACTCCGATACCATTCGAGCCCTGCGCGACCATCGTAATCTGATCGATGACGAATATCGCCGCAACCCGGAACACAACGCCCTGTTTATGGAGCTGATGTGTAACCACAATCACGTGGTACGAGAGCTCTCACGAATGATGCGTTACGGCATCCTCGGCCGTTATATTCCAGAGTTTGGCAAGATTATCGGCATGATGGAGCACGACCTGCTGCACATTCATACCGTCGACGATCACACCTTCCGTATGATCCGAATGTTACGCCAACTGCGTTTCTCGGATTTGCGCCTGTCGTTTGCAACGGCGTCACGCCTGATTCACCGGATTCCACGACGGGAAGTGTTATACCTCGCCGCCCTGTTACACGACACCGGGAAATACCAGAAAGGCGACCACACCGAAAATGGTCGGGTGATTGCCCAGCAATTCTGTCGTCAACACAACCTCAAGCCAACCGACTCCCATATGGTCTGCTGGCTGATTGCCAACCACCTGACCATGTCACATGCAGCCCAGCGTCTGGATCTCAACAATCCGGAAGACATTCATCAATTCGCGCTGGAAGTTGGTGACCAATATCACCTCGACATGCTCTATCTGATTACTGTCGCCGATACCGTCAGCACCAACCCTAAACTCTGGACCAGCTGGCGTGCCGAGTTGATGCGCGAGCTGTATTACAACACCCAGAATGCCCTGCGCCGTGGTCTTGCCAATCCGATTAACAAGGAAGACTACATTGCCGAAATCCAGCAGGAAGCAATCAGCCGCCTGCAAGAGCAAGGCATGACGCTGGAACAGATCACCAGCATCTGGGGCCAACCAGGTGACGACTATTTCCTGCGCGAAAGTGTCGACAATATCGTCTGGCACACAAATGAAATCGCAGCCCATGGTGACCGCTCAGTACCGCTGGTATCCATTCGCCAGACGCGTGATACCGACGGTGATGAAGGGGCAACCCAGATCTTCATTTACATGAAGGACCAGATCAATCTGTTTGCGGTAACCACCGCAACTCTCGACCAATTGAATCTGAACATTCAGGATGCCCGGATCATGACATCCGAAAGCAACCACAAGGTGGTGGATACCTACATCGTTCTCGATGAGAATAATTTGCCGGTTTACAGCCCGGAGCGAATGGAAACTATTCGTCTGGCTCTGATCAAGGCTCTGGCAAACCCGGCCGAATACTCCACCATCATTAATCGTCGGACGCCACGCATCCTAAAACACTTCCCGGTTGAAACCGAAGTGACCATGAGCAACGACCCGTCGATGCAACGTACGGTACTGGAAGTGACCGCCGCTGATCGTCCAGGTCTGCTGGCACGAGTCGGTGCAATCTTTGCCCAGTTTGGCGCGCAAATGCAGGGGGCCAAGATTCGAACAGAAGGCGAACGAGTGTTCGACATCTTCTTTATTCTCGACCGTAACGGCTATCCATTTTCTGACCCGGATGAATGCCAAGCGCTGCAAAAAGCCATTGTTGCAGGCTTGGATGCTCAGGTAGAAGCCCAAACCGCGGTCTGACAGATTCGAACAACAGCTTCGATATTTTGAGCTCCTTTTGATAACAGCATTGGCGTAAAGTGCTGTTATCAGGAGGAAATTTCATGTCCAATTCCGTTCAACGTGTTATCCGCAGCCATCCGAGTTCTGATGGTGATGGCGTCAAGATTCGCAGGGTTGCCCTGTTTAACGAAACCGTCAGTGACCCATTTCTGATGATCGACGAGCTGCGTTCGGATAATCCCAAAGATTATATCGGTGGTTTCCCACCTCACCCTCACCGTGGCATGGAAACCCTCACCTATCTCCGTCAGGGCGGTCTTGAGCATCGAGATCACCTGGGTAACCGGGGCATGATTCATTCCGGTGGTGCGCAGTGGATGTCCGCTGGTCGCGGTATCATCCACTCCGAAATGCCCTCTCGTGAAGCCAACGGCCTGCACGGCTTTCAGCTCTGGATCAACCTGCCAGCGGTCAACAAAATGCAAGCGCCGGATTATCGTGACGTTCCGGCAACGGAAATTCCGGTTGTTCAAGCTGGTGACGTAACCGTTAAAGCCATTGCTGGTAGCTGGAGCGTTAACGGCGAAACGGTTGAAGGTGCCCTGATGAACATGGCAGCCAATGCCGGAATCCTGGATGTTGAGCTGCCAGCGGGCAGTAACGTTGCGATTTCGGCCCCCGCAGGACACAGCCTGATGGCCTTTGTATACGATGGCGAGCTGGATCTGGAAAGCGCCGTCGCACCAAAATCACTGGTTGTGTTTGCGACTGGAGAGAATAGCGACTGCACCCTGACAAGCAGCACAGGCGCTCATCTGCTGTTACTGGCAGGTAAGCCAATCAAAGAGAAGATTGTGCATTACGGGCCGTTTGTGATGAACACAGTGGCCGAAATCGAACAGACGATCGACGATTATAACCGTGGCCGTTTCTGACCACGGTTAAATCAAACCGGCTTATTCAGCATCCGGTTCGCGTTTCTGACGACGAACCGGAGCAAAACCGGCACCATCCATCAGGTTGGTACGCTTGGCTGGCTTCGGAGTCGCCGGGCCTTTTCCAACACGACGCGGCTCAGATGACTTCTTGCGAGCATCTTTTTTCGCACCATCTTTCTTGCTGTCTTTTTTCTTCTTGGTTCCGGCAGCCTTGCCCGAAGACTTCAGTTTCTTCGGTCCTTTGTAGGCAGCAACCAGACCGTCAATCTGACGTGGCTGCATCATCATCTGCAAGGTACGTTCAATAGACGCCTTCAGATTCCACTCGTACGGCATGATCAGACTGATTGCCAGACCAGCCTTGCCAGCACGGCCGGTACGGCCAATACGGTGGACATATTCATCCGCCTTGCGGGCAAGATCGTAGTTGATCACCAGATCCATACCTTCAACGTCCAGACCACGCGCCGCTACATCAGTGGCAATCAGGATTGGCCGACGTCCTTCACGAACCATTTGCATGACGTAACGACGATCATCCTGGGACATTTCACCATGCAACATGGCAACGCCTTCACGGTGACGACGCACAAACTCTGACAAGCGTTCAACTTCACTGCGTTTGTTGGCAAATACAATCGCTTTTTCGAAGGTTTCATTCGCCAGCAACCATACCAGCAAACGGTCCTTGTGAGCTGGGTCATCCGCCAGAATACGTTGCTGTACAATCAGATCATGCTGCTCTTCAATCGCACGGGTAGTGATCTCTGCAGGCTCTTTCAGCATCTTGCGAGCAACACGACCAACACCTTCATGACGCAAGGTTGCCGACAGCATCATGGTCTGACGCTCTGTATTACAAGCAGAAATAATGATGTCCATGTCTTCTGCGAAGCCCATGTCCAGCATACGGTCAGCTTCGTCGAGGACCAGAAACTCCAGACTCTTCAGATCGCAAGTACCACGCTTGAGGTGATCAACCAGACGTCCAGGAGTCGCAATCACAATCTCAGGATTCTTGCGCAACAGTGAGGCTTGATAACGGAATTCTTCACCACCGCAAATCAGTCCGGAATCAGGGCGAACAAATTCACTGAACAGCTTGCAGACCTTGTGAACCTGATTTGCCAGCTCCCGGGTTGGCAACAGGATCAGAGCACGAGTACCAGAATTCGGACGCGCTTCGTTATCCAGCAAGCGGGTCAACAGTGGCAGAAGGTACGCCAGTGTTTTACCACTACCGGTTTCGGCGCACACCTGCACATCCTTACCAGCCAGAGCCAGAGGCAATACGGCACTCTGTACCTCGGTTGGCTCACTGATAGCCAGCTTTTCGAGGCCCAGAAGCAAACGCGGATTCAGTGAAATTTCAGTAAACACACAAATTACCTTTCGGGAGACAGACGCAACATTATATCAGACCTCACACCCTGCGTAGCCGTTACAGTGGGGGCCTGTTCATAAACCTGGGCTGAAACGGTTTTCGTCACCGGATTTCAGCTTTAGACTCTTGGAATAACATTATCAGTATCAGGGAACACCGATCATATGAAACGTACACTTATCCGTTCGGCCATGATTACCGCAGGTATTGCGGTTGTCACAGCCTGCGCGACCAGCCCTACTGGCCGTACTCAGCTGATGGTGGTATCACCAGATACCGCCATCTCTGAGTCCAAACAGGCGTACGTCAGCACTGTAGATGAGCTCGACAAAAACAAAAAACTGGTCACCGATACCAAGGTCACCAAACGTATCCGCGACATTACCGGACGCCTGATTACCGAAGCCATTGCCAAGTACCCAAAAACTACTTCATGGGAATGGAGTGTGGCTATTATCGACGATCCCGACACACTGAACGCATGGTGTATGGCAGGCGGTCGTATGGCTATCTATACCGGCATCATCAATAAACTGAATCTGACCGATGATGAAATCGCCCAGATTATGGGACATGAAATTTCCCATGCCTTGTCCAATCACACAGCGGAGCAAATGTCCCGAGCAATGGCCATCAATGCCGGCCTGATGGCTGCCGCCATTGCCACGGATCAGAATGCTTATGCACTGACTGGAACCGCGATTGCAGCCAAACTGGCGCTGGAACTTCCTAACAGCCGTACAGCAGAAGCTGAAGCCGATCGCATCGGTATTGAACTGGCCGCACGGGCCGGTTATTCACCAAGCGCTGCAGTATCGCTCTGGAACAAGATGCAATCCGCCAGCAGCGGTTCAACGCCTGAATTCCTGTCGACTCACCCATCACCGAGCAATCGTTCCAAGACTCTCGAGAAACTAGGGCCAGAAATGCAGGCGCTCAACCCCACCGGTAAAAAATCCGTGGTTTATCCAGTTACCATCATGCAGTAAAAAATCACCCGATAGCCTTCAGTGCTATCGGGTTATTTCTTTGGCTAAAGCAACAAACAAANAAAAAGCCCCGATAGCTTGGCTATCGGGGCTTTGATTAGATGCTTGACGATGACCTACTCTCACATGGGGAGACCCCACACTACCATCGGCGATACTGCGTTTCACTTCTGAGTTCGGAATGGATTCAGGTGGTTCCACAGTTCTATTGTCGTCAAGCAAACCGTTTTGCTCATGCGTCCGTCTTATGCTCCGTAGAGCCGCGCGCTGTCAGCGAATAGGGTTGGATACATGAGTATGAATATTCTCGTTTTTTGCGAACCGACGTCACTGGTCGATATTACGTAACCGTTTACCGGTTTGGGTGTTATATGGTCAAGCCTCACGGGCAATTAGTATCAGTTAGCTCAACGCCTCACAACGCTTACACACCTGACCTATCAACCTGGTGGTCTTCCAGGGCCC
>NZ_JAPNOA010000010.1 GCF_026626885.1 Parathalassolituus penaei | reverse complement strand
AATTCACTCTAAATCTTGCTCAGGAAAAAACTGACAATAAATGAATTATCGACAGAGTCTTACCTGATAATCTTATGACGCCAGATCATCCCGGTAAGCACCCACACGAATTACTTATGCAGATTATTAAAGAACGTGCTTCTCATCGAAGCGGGTCGCACATATTACAGCATGTGCTTTTTGTGTCAAGCGTTATTTACGCTCTTCACTGTGAAGCCAGAGCTTCGAAATTAAGNCGATGACCTACTCTCACATGGGGAGACCCCACACTACCATCGGCGATACTGCGTTTCACTTCTGAGTTCGGAATGGATTCAGGTGGTTCCACAGTTCTATTGTCGTCAAGCAAACCGTTTTGCTGAGCGTCCGTCTTATGCTCCGTGGAGCGGCGCGCTGTCAGCGAATAGGGTTGGATACATGAGTATGAATATTCTCGTTTTTTTTGCGAACCGACGTCACTGGTCGATGTTACGTAACCGTTTACCGGTTTGGGTGTTATATGGTCAAGCCTCACGGGCAATTAGTATCAGTTAGCTCAACGCCTCACAACGCTTACACACCTGACCTATCAACCTGGTGGTCTTCCAGGGCCC
>NZ_JAPNOA010000013.1 GCF_026626885.1 Parathalassolituus penaei | reverse complement strand
AAAGGCTCCGGCAGACAGGTCTCATTCCGGGTTTATAGTGCCACGCCGACCTACACCGACTGGATGAAAGCCCGAATCGACAGTGACGAAGGCAAGAGAATCTACAGCCATCGGATGTCGACGGTTGAACCCGTGTTCGCGAACCTGGAACACAATAAAGGCTTGAAGCGGTTCAGTCTGCGGGGTAAAAAGAAGGTGCAAGCTCAATGGCAGTTATACGCCATGGTACACAACATTGAGAAGTTGATACCCAAAATCGGGTAATCAAAGGGAAATAACAGGATAAGGAGGTCGAATATGCAACGATATCGTGTTTCATCTATCTCCAGTCGTTTAATAATTTTGAGAAAGACTGTTGGCTCAGATTTTCGATAGATTCTTGATATGAGAAAAATATCAGCCTCGAAAATACTTTTTCTACAGTCTCGTTAGATGCCAATGAAGATACGAGTACTAAATTCGATTTTATGCGTAGTTTTTGCGGGAACTATATTGGCGGCTATGTCCATCGTGACCTTTTTTGCATTTTGGCCGTCAAGAATCGCGCATTTTGAGCTCAGGCTTATGGGGGACATCGCAATTGTAAGCGCGCTATATTTCGGTGTGGTGCCGTTGTGCATATTGGGGTTTATATCATTAAAAAGGTTGCCTACAACGCCTCAATCTGTAGGTATTATGGTTTCTTGGCTGTTGATAGTGTTTTTGCTAAGGGCCAAGAAACCTTGGTTATACTACGGTGAATTCCCGTGGTTGTTGTTCGAGCGCGAATTCATTCAGCCGCTTCCAGTAGTGTTGGCTGCAAGTCTAGGCTTTTCGATCTTAGCCAGATTCATGTGCCGCCGCTATGAAACAACGGGCTAGTAACCCCAAAAAAATTGAACTAAAAGTACCTTAAACTTTGGCTATGGTGCATCTAACAATCAGCAGCAGCGGAAAAAGCTACGCTCCGCTGTGCAAGGCGTTAACGTGCACACCTATGAAATGCAGAAATAGCGAAGAATTCCTTAAAGAATCATCAGCTATTGATAATTCTGAGCACAGTTTCGAGCATCCATAAAAAACGGGAGCTGTTGCTCCCATTCTTTATTATGCGTCTGGCTTCAGACCTCAGACCTCAGATCCGATCGCGGCCCGCTCAGACCTCAAGCGCCAGTCTCCCGACGCCTGACGCCCGACTTGTCATCAATCACTCAACGCCCTGGCTGTGCAGGTATTCGTCGTAGGTGCCGTGGAAGTCGACAATCTCGTTATCACGGATTTCGATAATACGGGTGGCCAGTGACGATACGAACTCACGGTCGTGGGATACGAAAATCAGGGTGCCTTCGTACATTTCCAGCGCAAGGTTCAGGGATTCGATAGATTCCATGTCCATGTGGTTGGTTGGTTCGTCCATGATGAGGACGTTGTGGTTGCCCATCATCAGTTTGCCGAACAGCAGACGGCCTTTTTCACCACCGGAACATACCTTGACGTTCTTTTTGATGGCGTCGGCGTTGAACAGCAGACGACCCAGAGAACCACGCACGGCGGTTTCGTCCTGGGCTTCGGTTTTCCACTGTTCCATCCAGTCGAACAGGTTCATGTCCTTGTCGAATTCGTATTCGTGGTCCTGGGCGTAGTAACCAACGTTGGCGTTTTCCGCCCATTTGATGGTGCCGCTGGTTGGGGTTACGTCGTTAACCAGACACTTCAGGAAGGTAGTTTTACCAGCACCGTTGGCACCGATAACGGCGATTTTTTCACCGGCATCGATCATCAGGGTGGATTTCTTGAACAGCAGTTCGCCGCCGTCATAACCGTGAGACAGGTTCTCGATGGCAACCGCCTGACGGTGCAGTTTCTTCTCTGGAGTGAAGCGGATAAAAGGGTTCTGGCGGCTGGATGGCTTGAACTCTTCGATCTTGATCTTATCGATCTGCTTGGCGCGAGAAGTTGCCTGCTTGGACTTGGAAGCGTTGGCAGAGAAGCGCGATACGAACTGTTGCAGTTCGGCGATCTGGGCTTTCTTCTTGGCGTTGTCGGCTTGCTGACGTTCACGCGCCTGGGTGCTGGCGATCATGAAGTCGTCGTAGGTGCCTGGGTACACCTTGATCTGGCCGTAGTCGATGTCGGCCATGTGGGTGCACACGGAGTTCAGGAAGTGACGGTCGTGCGAAATGATGACCATGGTGCACTTCATGTTGTTGATGATGCCTTCCAGCCAACGAATGGTGTTGATGTCGAGGTTGTTGGTTGGTTCGTCGAGCAGCAGGATGTCCGGGTTGGAGAACAGGGCTTGTGCCAGCAGCACACGCAGTTTCCAGCCTGGGGCCACGTTGGCCATTGGGCCGAAGTGGAATTCAGTACCGATACCGGCACCCAGCAGCAGGTCGCCAGCACGGGATTCAGCGGTGTAACCGTCCATCTCGGCGAATTCGCCTTCCAGCTCGGCGGCACGCATGTAGTCGTCTTCGGTGGCTTCCGGGTTGGCGTAAATGGCATCACGCTCCTGACGGATGGCCCACAGTTCCTTGTTACCCATCATCACGGTGTCGAGCACGGTGAATTCTTCGAAGGCGAACTGGTCCTGGCTCAGTTTGCCCAGACGTTCGTTTGGCGTAACAGAGACGTTACCGGCGCTCGGTTCGAGGGAGCCGTCCAGAATCTTCATGAAGGTCGACTTGCCACAACCGTTGGCGCCGATGAGGCCGTAGCGGTTGCCGTCTCCGAATTTGATGGAAATGTTTTCGAACAGCGGCTTGGCACCGAACTGCATGGTGATGTTGGCGGTGGAAATCACGGTGATGTCCTGCGATGGGAAGGATTTGAAAGCGCGCAAGTATACCGGTTTTTGTGGTTGGGGGTGAGTGTCAATTGACCGCTCAGACGATAGGGGCAGGTTGCAGTTGGTACAGCCCGCCGATGACCAGCCATTCGTTCTCGCCCTGCAGGCTTGTGGGTAACAGGCCCGGAAAATACAGCACCTTGGTCAGGGGGATGTCGGCCTGCCAGATGTGATCACCAAAGCTTGAGGTTTGCTGGAGGTCATCGCTGAAGGAGGACAGGTTGTTGAGCAGCATCAAAGGCGGTGTGTGGCTCAGCCATTCGTGTTGTTCACTGTGGTTGAAGGCGCGATACAGGCGCTGGTGTTGCTGTTGTGGAAAACGGTGTTGCAGTTCGTGCTGGGCGAAGCTGTAGAGCAGGTCCAGTTGGGCTTCAAGGCCGTTGGTATTGTACAGGCCAGCCATGCGCTGGCTGAGGTATTCGAGGTAGGCTGCACTGTCGGGGCTGCGAATCGGTTGTTGATGAAAACGTGGCAACAGGCCAAAGCGGCTTTCGACCCATCCTTTCAGAACCGCACCTTGCTGGCTGTCGCTGTTGAATAACCAGCCGCGTAACAGTCGGCGGTAGTCGGCCTTGTGACGGTCGTGGCGACTGTTGGTCTGCAGGCCAATTTGTTCGGGGTATTCGAGCAGGAAGCTGACGCGCAGGTATTCTTCAAACAGTTGCTGGCGTTCGTGCCGGTCGGGCTGGGCGTTTAAGCGTGCAAACAGGGCGCTGTGAAGTTCAGCAATACCGTCGATCAGCAATGGGATGGGATGTTGCTGATAACCCGGACTGCCCAGAATGTCGGCCGGAATATTACAGCGGTTGATGGCCAGACGCGCCAGTCGTGGCAGGGTTGGCGAGTGTTGTGCAAGGTCTTGACGCATATCGCGATTGCCGGTCGTGAAAGGCGTAGTCTGGGCTTTGTTGTACTGATCAACATTGATCCGTGTCCGGTCGAATACCGGTCTTGCGGCCAAAAGGAGCAATTGTGCACACCTCCGTTATTTCCCGTCTGGATCGTTATCGCGGTTGTCTGCTGGGGCTTGCTACTGGTGATGCGGTGGGCACGACACTGGAGTTCCGGCCGCGTGGCAGTTTTGCACCAATTACCGATATGGTGGGGGGCGGGCCGTTTGGATTACTGCCGGGGCAGTGGACCGACGATACCTCGATGGCGTTGTGTCTGGCGGAGTCTTTGCTGGAGTGTGGCGGTTTTGACGCAGAAGACCAGATGGAACGTTATTGCCTGTGGTGGCAGCGTGGCCACCTGAGTTCGACCGGGCTGTGTTTTGATATTGGTTCCACCGTGTTAACGGCACTGCAACGTTACCGTAAAACTGGCAACGCCTTCGCCGGTTCGGAGCATCCACACAGTGCCGGTAACGGTTCGATCATGCGGTTGGCACCGGTGGTGTTGTATTTCAGTGCCGGTAACTCGATGGCGGTGGATCGGGTGCGCTGTTTGCTGGATATGGCGGAGTGGTCGTCTCGTACGACGCACGGGGCGGCGGAATGTGTGGATGCCTGTCGGTATATGGCGTGGTTGCTGCATTTGTTGCTGGCCGGGCAGGGGCTGGATGTGGTGCTGGCGAATCGTAACTATCAGGCGCGCACCCCGGCGGTTCAGGCGTTGGTGAACGGGGAGTGGCGGCAAAAAACCGAGGCCGATATTCGCGGCAGTGGTTATGTAATGGCGAGTCTGGAGGCGGCGCTCTGGTGCCTGGATCGTTATCGTTCGTTTGACAGTGCGATTCTGGCGGCGGCCAATCTGGGCGAGGATGCCGATACCACGGCGGCGATTTGTGGCCAGTTGGCCGGGGCCTTGTACGGTATCAACGGGATTCCGCTGCGTTGGCAGCAGCAGTTGTGTATGCGGACTTATCTGGAACAACAGGCCGAGCGTCTCCTGATGGAGGGTGCATCGGCCGGTCGTTAGACTTCAACCACCGGTAACCCCGTTATGCTGGCGGTGCCAGGGCTGGGGTTGCCGGGGCTAACGAAGATTACTCTTCGTCTTTCTTCTTCAGGCTCAGGGTGTTTTCACTTGGCTTGCGGTTGCTCTTGAACACACGCTTGCCAGCATCACCGGAACGTTCAGCACGTGGCGCACGGTTGTCGCGCTGTGGACGGTCGCCGTATGGGCGATCACCACGCGGGGCGCGGTCGTCACGTTGTGGACGGTCGCCACGTGGGGCGCGGTCATCACGTTGTGGGCGGTCGCCACGGTCAAAACGTGGTTTGTCGCCGAAAGAACGTTCGCCACGCTCGGCACGATCACCACGGTCAAAACGTGGTTTGTCGCCGTAAGAGCGTTCGCCACGATCACCACGAGGAGCACGGTCATCACGCTGTGGACGGTCGCCGTATGGGCGATCACCACGCGGTGCACGGTCATCACGCTGTGGACGGTCGCCGTATGGACGATCACCACGCGGTGCACGGTCGTCACGTTGTGGACGGTCGCCGTATGGACGGTCACCACGTGGGGCGCGGTCGTCGCGCTGTGGGCGGTCGCCGTATGGACGATCACCGCGTGGAGCGCGGTCGTCACCGTATGGACGATCAGCACGTTGTGGACGGTCGCCGTATGGACGATCACCGCGTGGAGCACGGTCATCACGCTGTGGACGGTCACCGTATGGACGATCAGCACGTTGTGGACGGTCGCCGTATGGACGATCACCGCGTGGAGCGCGGTTATCACGCTGTGGACGGTCGCCGTATGGACGATCAGCACGTTGTGGACGGTCGCCGTATGGACGATCACCGCGTGGAGCACGGTCATCACGCTGTGGACGGTCGCCGTACGGACGATCACCGTGTGGAGCGCGGTCGTCACGGTCAAAACGTGGCTTGTCGCCGAAAGAGCGTTCGCCACGTGGAGCGCGGTCATCACGTTGTGGACGGTCGCCGTATGGACGATCACCACGTGGAGCGCGGTCGTCACGGTCAAAACGTGGCTTGTCGCCGAAAGAGCGTTCGCCACGTGGAGCGCGGTCATCACGTTGTGGACGGTCGCCGTATGGACGATCAGCGCGTGGAGCACGGTCGTCACGTTGTGGACGGTCGCCGTATGGACGATCAGCGCGTGGAGCACGGTCGTCACGTTGTGGACGGTCGCCGTATGGACGATCAGCGCGCTGTGGACGATCACCACGTGGGGCGCGGTCGTCACGCTGTGGACGGTCGCCACGGTCAAAACGTGGTTTGTCACCATAAGAACGCTCGCCGCGATCTCCACGAGGGGCGCGCTGTTCGCGGGCTGGTTGTGCCTCTTTTTCTTCGGCAGTCAGCAGGCGAATACCATCTTCTTCAATCACGATGCGGCGTTCCTTATAAAGTTTACCAATAGCCATCTTGAAAGCCCGTTTGCTCACACCAAAATGCATTTCGATGATTTCGCCTGGGCTGTTGTCGCTCAGAGCCAGACGGCCCTGGGCAGCTTCGAGTTTGTTCATGATCCGGCGTGACAGGGGTTCTGCCTGTTCCACACCGCTTTCATTGAGAGTGAGGTCGATCTTGCCATCGTCACGGATGCGCTTGATAAAACCGTCGATGCGCTGGCCGACGCGAATGGCGCTATGAATGTCGCTGTTGTGTACCAGACCCCACCAGCGGTTATTCACAATGGCCTTGTAGCCCAGGTCGGTGCGCTGGGCGATCAGCAGGCGAACGGCGTCGCCGTCTTCCAGTTCCGCTTCGGTTTCCTTGTTTTTCCACGGTGATGGCGTGTTGCCAATCTGGTCGCGGATAAAGCGGTTCAGACGCGAAGTGCCGATCAGGCGGCCGGTGTTGTCTTCGGTCACGTAGACCACGTAAGACTTGCCAACTTCCATGCGTTCGAGCTGTTCGGCGTAAGGCACCATCAGGTCCTTGGCCAGACCCCAGTCGAGGAATGCACCGGTGTTGTTGACGTCTACCACGGTCAGGTTGGCCGCCTGGTTCAGCTGCACACGTGGACGTTGAGTGGTGGCAACAATGCGGTCGTCGGAATCGAGGTATACAAAAACCCGAATTTCATCACCTGGCTGGGTGCCCTCGGGTACGTAGCGTTTTGGCAGCAGGATTTTGCCGCCGTCGTTATCGCTCAGGTACATGCCCTGTGGTTGGGCTTCGAGCGCAATCAGATTATAGGTAAGTCCGGGTTTAACCATGACAATGTCCGCCGTTTTGACTAGGGGTAAAAGGGTCACCGCTGCGGGTGACATACTGGGCCGCCTGAAGGAATCAGCTGCGGTAAATGGTTTCGATCAGATGATAGCCGAATTGGGTCTTGACCGGGCCTTGCACGGTCAGTAACGGGCCTTTGAACACGGCGTCGTCGAATGGTTTCACCATATCGCCGCGACTGAACTCACCCAGGCTGCCGCCGTTCTTTTTGGACGGGCAGGTAGAATATTTTTTTGCGAGCGTGAAAAAATCGCTGCCGTTGGCCAGCATTTGCTTGATTTTCAGGGCTTCGGCTTCGGTTTTGACGAGGATATGACGGGCACAGGCGCGTGGCATGGCAGGTCCTCCGGATTGCAGGTGTCTTTCGTATCAATCCCGCTGGCAACTCCGGCGGGCGCGCACTATATACTGAGTGGTGCGGGTGCTCAATGCTGCCCGTCCCTTAACCTTCCTGACTTACACAAGGCCAACATTATGGGCTGGATTCTCCTGATTGCATTACTGCTGGTCGGCTGGCAGATGTGGGACAAACAACAGAAAGCACGGCAGCTGGCATTGGGTGCGGTACGTCAGCGATGTCAGCAGGAAGGGGTGCAGTTGCTGGACGATACGCTGGTGATTGAGCGTACCTGGCCGGAGAAACGTCTGGGGCGCTGGCAGTTACGCCGCGACTACGGATTTGAATTCAGTTCCACCGGTGACCACCGTTATCGGGGTCACCTGGTGTTGTGGGGCCGCAAGATCACCTTGCTGGACCTGCAGGCGCATCGGCCAACCGCTGAAATTATCCAGCTGGCCTCACGCCGTCATTCAGGCTGATGCTGACAAGCTGATAAACGCCGTTAACCAGCGGCCAATCAGATCGCTGTCGGTAGCGGGTGGTTGGCCATTGTTGTCTGACAGGGTGGCCATGCCATCGCCATACACAGGTTCACCAATACAGCTCTGACGACGTGGTAACAGGCGGAGGGTGTATTCGAGTGTGAATTCCGGGTGTCCCTGGAATGCCAACACACGGTTGTCGATGTAAAACGCAGCATTCGGGCAGAACGGGCAGGCCGCCAGGCGGGTTGCCTGCGGTGGCAGCTGCTCAACCTGATCACGGTGGCTGTAGATCAGGCGATAACGATCGCTGCGTTCGTGAATCCACTCGGGCAGTTCAACCACGGCGCTTTCGCGAATACCAATGCCCCAGCCACGCGGGCTGCGGCCTGCAAATCCACCCAGTGTATGAGCCAGCAGCTGGTGGCCAAAACAGATACCAATCATACGTTCGCCGTGCTGGTGCGCAGCCTTGATCCATTCCTGCAGCGGCAGAATCCACGGCAGCGGGTCGTAGACACCGGCTTTGGAGCCTGTGATCAGATAGGCGTCACAATCGCCAGGCGCAGGCAGCTCGCCGTCCTGTACGTCGTAGTAACGGAATTCCCAATCGATAAACGGTGTTACCCGACGAAAATATTGCTCGAACATCCAGCCGTATGAGCGGTAGTCCGGTTGCAGATCGGGGTATAGAGTATCGGTTTCGAGCAAGCCTAACGTCAGCATTGGTTGGTATCGGTAATCAGGTTAATTCAGTGGCGGTTGGTCGTTTGTGGCTGGGTACTGGCACGCAGCGGGGTCAGAATGTCTTCCAGACCATTGATGCGGATTTCCAGCGCCAGAGCCATCAGTTGACCAAGTTCACCATCGGGAAAGCCCTTGTGGCGGAACCACAGCAGGTACTCTTCGGGCAGGTCCATAATGACGCGGCCTTGAAATTTGCCAAATGGCATGGTCACCGAAATCAGTCGGACCAGATCGGTTTTATCGAACACGGAAACCTCGGTGGGGGATGCCAGATTCTGTAATGCTGGCAAAGCAAGGCGACGGGCGCAACCTGCAATTCAGTCGGGTGAGGAATCGGGTGGGCAATGCGGGACAAACAGAACGGGGCCGTAGCCCCGTTTTGGCAACCTTATTCGTAGGTGCAGAAGTAGGCGGTGTCACCGGCTACGCGCACTTTGAATTTCTGGTTGGCTTCGATGGTAAAGGCCTGGCCCTGAGCGTAGGAAGTCCACTCGGTCGCGCCTGGCAGCAGAGCGTCCATGGAACCGGAAACCACGGTCATGACTTCTTTCTGGCTGGTGCCAAACTCGTATTCACCGGCAACGATCACGCCAACAGTCGCTGGCAGGGTTGCAGTTTGCAGACCGATGGATTTTACCTTGCCATCGAAGTATTCATTCACTTTCAGCACTTGCAGTACTCCTCATAAACAGAGCACGCATTATAAGCATCCCGGCCACGAATTTGACAAGGGATCAGCATCTGGTATCGCGTGCCCTGGTCTGGCTCGCTGAGAATCCGGATGTTGCCCTGTAGCTGGTTGACCACCAGATCGTAGACGATATGGGCACCAAGACCGGAACCACCTTCCTGACGGCGGGTGGTGAAAAATGGCTCGAATACTTTTTCGAGGGTTTGCTGGTCCATACCGCGGCCGTTATCACGGAAACACAGGCATAACTGGTCGCCAGCGCGGGTTGCCACGATATGAATCTCGCCACTCTGGTCACGCCCGAAGGCGTGGTGGAGGGCGTTCATCATCAGGTTGGTGACGATTTGCGCGTAAATGCCGGGTGCTCCGGTGATGTATAGCGGGTGTGGGCATTCAATACGAATATCAATCGGCCGGTAACGGTAGTGGGGGCGTAATGACCACACCACACTGTTCAGATAGTCCCCCACCTCAAACTCCCGAATCTGGCCGCTGGCCTGATCGACACTGACTTCCTTGAAGCGGGTAACGGTCTCGGCCGCCCGTTCGATATTGCTGTGGGCGAGTGTTACTGACTCAACGATGTGGGCGAGCATGGCTTCACAATCGTGCGCGGTTTTCGGGGACTCGAAACAGTTTGGCGTCAGTTCCTGAATCAGGCTGTCGAGGGTCGAAGCGCCAATCGCCAGCGGTGTGTTGACCTCGTGAGCGAGCCCGGCCAGTAATTCTCCCACCATGGTTTGTTGCTCTTTTTCGAGTAGTTGCTGGCGAGTCATACGCAGGGCATTGAGGGTGTCGTTGACTTCCTGGGTGCGCAGATCCAGCTCTCGGTTACGTTCGGCAACACCGGCTTCCAGCAGACGGTTGGCTTCCAGCATGCGCTGCTGTTCTTCAATGGCGTGGCGGGCATTTTCCTGCTCTTCATGCAGTTGCTGGCTCCACTGTTCCTGTTGGAGTAATACCTTGCGTATCAGGGGGGCGAGTAAAGGGGATTTTTGCAAGTCGGCCGGAATCAGGATGCTGCCATCTTCGTGATCCCGGAATTCCGGCAGCTGGCGAGCCAGCTGGCGAATCTGGCGATAGATGTGTATCTGGCGGGCAGCCAGCAACAGCACAACCAGCAGTAATATCGGCACCATATACAGCAGACTGATGTTGATGTTTTCGGTGGTGCTGTGAACGACGGTTTCGTGTTGTGCGCAGGCGGGAATAGCGGTCAGGCACAGCAGCAGACACGACACATTCGTCAGGACTGGCAGGCGGTTTGTTGTTCCCTTCAGACGTGCGGTCAAATCCATCTCCAGGCCACTATAAAAAAGACGCGCTATATTTTTTTTTTTGCTGTACAATTCGGCCCCCTTTTTCGACAAATACATGTCGGGCCAGGCCGATTGCAGACAAACGCGGCGCCAGCATACCCCACACAGGGTGTGCTTTTGCAAGTTCACTTGCCGCAGCAGAGTTCAGGGAGTTTCTGACACGTCACGGCCATGCCCTTCCTCTGTCACTGCATAGGTAATTTATGACTGACGACGTTATTCCCGCTGGTTTCGCCAGCCTGGGCCTTCCTTTCCCTATTCTGCGCTCTCTGGAAGACCTCGGCTACGAAGCTCCGTCCCCAATTCAGGCGAACAGTATTCCACCACTGCTGAATGGTCAGGACGTGCTGGGTATGGCCCAGACGGGAACTGGCAAGACTGCCGCGTTCGCCCTGCCACTGCTGGCTCGCACCCAGGCCGACTTCCGTTCTCCGCAAGTTCTGGTTCTGGCTCCTACCCGTGAACTGGCTCAGCAGGTTGCTGAAGCCGTTAAAACCTACAGCCGCTACATGTCCGACATCGGCGTAACCGCTATTTATGGTGGTTCCGATTACGGCTCACAGCTGCGTGACCTCAAGCGCGGTCCGCAATGGGTTGTGGGTACTCCTGGTCGTGTAATGGACCACCTGCGTCGTGGTTCCCTGAACCTGGCCGACATCAAGGCTGTGGTTCTGGACGAAGCCGATGAAATGCTGCGTATGGGCTTCATCGACGACGTGAACTGGATTCTGGAACACACTCCTCGTGCCCGTCAGGTAGCCCTGTTCTCCGCTACCATGCCGCGTGAGATCCAGAAAGTGGCGGAAACCCACCTGAAAGATCCGGTACAGGTAAAAATCCAGGCCAAGACCACAACTAACGCCAACATTAGCCAGCGTTATTGGTTTGTTTCCAACGTTCACAAGAACGATGCGCTGTTGCGTATCGCCGAAGTGGAAGATTTCGACGCCATGATGGTATTCGTACGTACCAAGCAGGCGACCGAAGAAGTGGCTGATTTCATGAGCCAGAACGGTTTCCGTTGTGCGCCACTGAACGGCGATATTCCGCAGGCTCTGCGTGAAAAAGCAGTAGAAAAATTGAAGAGCGGCCAGCTCGACATGATCGTGGCCACTGACGTAGCGGCTCGTGGTCTGGACGTTGAACGTATCAGCCACGTAATCAACTACGACATTCCACAAGACACCGAATCCTACGTTCACCGTATCGGCCGTACTGGTCGTGCCGGTCGTGAAGGTGCTGCGATTGCGTTTGTACGCGGTCGTGAAAAGCGCATGTTGCGCGACATCGAAAAAGCCACTCGTCAGCCAATCGAAGAGATGCAACTGCCGACTGCCAAGGATGTTAACGCCAAGCGCGCCGAACGTTTCCAGACCCGTATTCTGGAAGCGGTTAAGCCGGAAGATAACACCACTTTCCGCACCATGGTTGAAGGCCTGCTCGAGAAGCAACCGATGGACCCTCTGGATCTGGCAGCCGCTCTGGCCAGCCTGGTACAGGGTAACAAGCCGATGTTCCTGAACGAACAGGAAGATGACCGTCCACGTCGCACTGAACGTACCGAACGTTCCGAGCGCGGTGATCGTGAAGATCGTCCGCGTCGTGAGCCACGCGAACCTCGTGAACCACGCGAGCCACGCAAGGCTGCTCCGGATGAACAGGCTCGTCCTCTGAAGGGCAACCCTGATGTCGACATGCAGCGTTACTGGGTAGGCGTTGGTTACGACCACGGTCTGAAGCCAGGTAACCTGGTTGGCGCGATTGCCAACGAAGCGGATATCGAAAGCGCCTTTATCGGCCACATCGAAATCTTCGAGCAGTACTCCGTAGTGGATCTGCCAGACGGTATGCCAGAAAACATTCTGGGCGTACTGAAGAAAGCTCGTGTATGCGGTCAGACTCTGGGTCTGCGTGCATACCGTTCTGATATGGCCGTTGCCCCGCGTGAAGGCGGTGCCCGTAGTGAGCGTCGTGAAGGCGGTTTCCGTGGTGAGCGTCGCGAAGGCGGTTTCCGTGGTGAGCGTCGTGAAGGCGGTTTCCGTGGTGAGCGTCGTGAAGGCGGTTTCCGTGGTGAGCGTCGTGAAGGCGGCGAAGACCGTGCGGATTCTGCTCGCAAGATGCACCGTAAAGGCCCGCGTCACTCCTGATAACAGCAGCCCTTCGGGGCTGTGTTGTTGATAAAAACCCCGTTGGTGCAAACCGCGGGGTTTTTTATTGGGCGCTGTTTTTATTCTGTCTGGCGTCTGGCGTCTGGCGTCTGGCGTCTGGCGTCTGGCGTCTGGCGTCTGACGTCTGGTGTCTGGTGCAAGGCTGCTTGCCCTCTTGGGGGACCTTGTCCCCCGGCCGGGCGGGCCTCCCCTTGCTTTTGCCCGACTGGGCTCGTGCCTCCGAAATTCACCGACAACGGCTGTTCGACCCCGACCCGATGGCACGTCCCTGTGCCAACGGGTCTGGCGGGGCATCCATGCCCCGGCCGGGTCGGCCATTGCGGTGAATCCCGGCTCGCCCAGATGGGCATTTTGTAGCCACCTTCGGTGGGTGAGGCTGGTTTTGATTGATACTTTTTGTCCGACGTCTGCTCGGCTTGTTAATTGGCCTGGCTGCTTGCCCTCTTGGGGGACCTTGTCCCCCGGCCGGGTCGGCCATTGCGGTGAATCCCGGCTCGCCCAGATGGGCATTGGGCAGCCAGCTGCGCTGGGCGAAGCCGGTGTTCATAGTTGCTCTGTTGTAGTGTGGGCATTTATGCCCACTAAGATCGTACGCGACGCCCGACGTCCGACGCCTGAGACGCCCCTTACGGATGCTGGAACATACCGAGTGCTTCCCACCAGAGGTAATCGAGCGGTACCAGCACCAGCAGGCCAATCAGAGCCAGTGGCATCATGACTTTTAATACCCGTACCGAGGCTTCGCCGGTGAGGGCGATGGCCATCATTAATGGGCCGGACTGGTAGGGGAACATGATGTTGGCGTAGCCCATTACCTGGGTCATGAGTACGGTGTAAACACTTAATCCTGAGCTGTCGGCGAAGTGTTGGGCCATTGGCGTGAGCATGGCGGGGGAGCCTGCTTGCGTGGTTGGCAGGGTCGAGAGGAAGGCGATGGCAGCCAGCGACAGGAAGTTATGCAGGTTGTTGCCTTTTTCCATCGGCAGGGCGATTTCCAGCTGTTGTGCCAGCCATTGGCCTACACCACTGCTGTTGATCAGCGCACCAAGACCGAGTACACCGGCAATCAGCAGCAGCATGGTGACGTTCATATTGAATTTCTGGGCATCGACCAGACCCACTTTCGGCAGTAACAACAGTACCGCGGCGGCGAGGCCCACCCAGGCCGGGCTGATGCCGTGGATATCGTCGGTTAACCACAGTGCCAGCGCGGCCAGCATGATGGTCATCATACGTTTCTGCAGGCCGTTCAGGTGCGGGAACAGCGGGCCTTCTTCCCGTTGAGCCAGTTTGAGAGCGGCCGGGTCGGTGCTGGCAACCGGGTAGACCTTGAGAATCAGCATGGCCAGTACCAGTGATTTCATCAGCCCCAGAATCGGGAAGTGCAGGATCAGGTATTCGGTAAAACCGAGCTGAATGCCATACAGGGATTCAGCGGCACCGCTTAATACCATGTTCGGAATATTCGATGGCAGGATGGATACCGTCGGGATGTGCGCGCCAATGGCCACTGCCAGAATAATCCCGGTGCGGCCATTGCTGCCCGGTTCAAAGCCGAGACGGGTCGCCAGTGCCATTACAATCGGCAGCATCATGATCAGACGCCCCATGGACGACGGCATCAGGAAGCCCAGCATCAGGCTGATCAATACCAGACCAAAAATCATACGACGGTAGCTGCCCGCTAACACCTGTTGCAGGAAGGTCGCCAGACGATCACCCAGACCGGTGGTCTGAATGCCCATACCCATCACGCCACCGGCAAAAATAAGCCACAGCGCCGTGGATGAAAAGCCACTGAACACCAGTGATGGTGGTGCCAGCCCGGCCAGAATCGCCAGCAGGAAAAATACCAGCGCAGTCAGAAATTCCGGAATCACACCGGTCGACCACAGCGGCACAACCAGCAGCACCAGCGCCAGTGTGTGGTTCTGGGCGGTAGTCAGATCAGCAATCGGGAACAGCAGAACACTGGCCGACAGGCACAGCATCAGCAGCAGAATCAGGTATTTGGGTTGGCGCAACAGGGCTGGCAAGGGCAACTCCGTATGGTCTGAACGGGCAAAATCGGGAATGCGGGCTGTAGTCGCCCGTTAGCTGGAGTATTGTGGCAGTCTCGAATCCGGTGATCACGCGACAGAACGACAATGAATATCGAGAATCCGCCAAAGACATTCAGCGAGATCAGTGCCCGTTATCCCGAAAGTGGAACCGGCACCTTGCTGGGCCAGTGTATCGATGCCAGCAGGCCGCTGTTGTATCTGTCGGAGGAACTGGCTCAGGGTTCATTGCGCACCCCGCATGAACATCCACGCGGCCAGCTGGCATGGGCGGCCTCCGGCGTGTTGCGGGTTAATACTGAAGCGGGCAGCTGGGTTGTGCCTCCCAGCCACGCGGTGTGGATTACCGGTGGTACCCGCCATGAGATTCTGGTCGCCAGCCGCGCGGCGATCCGATACCTGTTTGTTGATCCGTCGGTGCTGGATCGGTTGCCGGACCATTGTCAGGTGATGGCGGTGACGCCGCTGTTCCGGGAATTGCTGCTGCGGCTCTTGAGTTACGACCTGCAGCAAGCCCAGACCGGGGCGCAACAACGACTGGTGCAGGTGTTGCTGGATGAGCTGGCCGCGCTGCAGCCATCGCCCCTGTATCTGCCATCCGGTCAGGATCGCCGATTGCTGGTGGTGATGGAGCAGCTCAGCCGTAATCCGGCGGATACTCGTACTTTACCTGAGCTGGCGGCGGTAGCGGGGGCCAGTCCACGCACGCTTGAACGCCTGTTTCAGTCGGAAACCGGTCTGGGATTTCAGCAATGGCGTAGCCGTTTGCGTCTGCTCGAAGCGGTGCAACGTCTGAACCGGGGCGAAGGCTCGGCGGCGGTGGCGCATTCGCTGGGTTACACCAGCCCGAGTGCCTTTGTGGCGGCATTTCGCCGTTATTTTGGCCAGCCACCGCAGAGTTTTGGGGCCAGCGAGCTGGCCTGAACTGTGGTTTTATCCATTACAGAACACTTGTCTGGTGATTGTCCGGCTTTGTCAAAATGGCGTTCGTTCCACGACCTGAAACTATCCGTTCTTGCCATTCACTTTGACGAAGCGATCAAAAATTCCTATGGTGTGCGAGTGTTCGTCATAAATCGGACACATTCGTTCTCGGGGCGGGGTGCAATTCCCCACCGGCGGTAACAGCTATGGCTGAAGCCCGCGAGCGCCTGCCGATGGCAGGGACAAGCAGATCCGGTGTGACTCCGGAGCCGACGGTTACAGTCCGGATGAAAGAGAGCGTGTCAGTATTCCTGTCTGGCCAATCGCCGGGCCGGTGCCTGCCCGTTCGCCCTGATTCACTTACCAACCATGAATCAGAGCCTATGAACAACGTATTTGAACCTCATCAGCAACGTATCGCGTTTATCCATGCATCCTGGCACACCGACATCGTGCTGCGTTGTCTGGATGGTTTCCGCAGTGAGCTGCTGGAGCGTGGCTACAATGATGAGTTTATCGATGTCATCGCCGTTGCCGGTGCTTACGAGATCCCTCTGCAAGCTAAACTGCTGGCCAAAAGTGGCCGTTACGATGCGATTGCTGCCAGTGGTCTGGTGGTGGATGGCGGTATTTACCGTCACGACTTTGTGGCCCAGGCGGTTTGCAGCGGCCTGATGCAGGTGCAGCTGGAAACCGAAGTGCCGGTTCTGACCGCTGTGCTGACTCCACACAATTTCCATGAGCATGAAGAGCACCGTCAGTATTTTGCCCGTCATTTTGTGCAGAAGGGCAAAGAGCTGGCCAACGCGGCAGACAACGCTATGCGGGTAACCGCGGCGGCACGTAATACTCGCTGAGTAATAACGTCTGCAGGTAATAAAAAAGGGTTAACGGTGTTGCCGTTAACCCTTTTTGTTTTCAGATCCCGGATGATTTGGCGCAGATCAATCAGTCCAGCACGATGCGGATAAACGCGCCGTCGGAAATCCGGAATTCACCCACAATCGAGGCACCACTGCGTTCTTCGTCACGGGTGCGCACATAGATATGTTCATGATTGTGTGGATGTTCCAGTAACCAGGCGCCCATCGGTACTACCACGCCACATTGTACTGGTGGCGGCTGGTGGGCGGCGGGACGGCCTGGATACCAGATGCGGCACCAGCCGGCTGGAGGGTAGTAAGCCACCGGAATATCCAGACGGCTGTAGCCGTGGCGATGAAAATAATCGCGGTCGTCACGGTAGTAACCGTAGCGATAGATTTCTTCGTGTCGTTCTTCACGACGGTATTGGTTGTGGTGATCGTCACGAGGGCCATGCCATTCAGAGCGCACCGGTTGATCATTGCGCCAGCCGCCGTTGTTTACCCAGCTACCGCCGTTGTGATTACCACGATTGTCGTTGCCGTGGTTGTTATCGTGGCCACGATTATGGTCGTTGCCGCGGTTGTTATCGCCGTGGTTGTTATTGCCACCACGCGAATCGCCTACGCGGCCGTCACCACGGTTATCACCACCACGGTTATCACCACCACGGTTATCACCACCACGGTTGTCACCACCACGGTTGTCACCACCACGGTTGTCATTACGACTGTCGTTACCGTTACCCCTATTATCGCCACGGGATTCACTGGAGCCGGAGCCTCGTTGTTCCCGGGCCGACGGGTCATCACGCCAGCCACCTTCGGCCAGGACAGGCAAGGCAAAGGCCAGCGCCAATGTCGCCGGCAAAAGTCGGGTGAGATAAGTGGCTTTCATAGGAAGCTCCTGACAAAAAATAACCCCAGGGGGCGGCCCGCAACCCATCCGGTATGCCGGGGATGATCGTGAACTGCAATCGAATGTCAGTTAACGAAGGATGTGGGTAATGCTTTAGAGTGAAGTGCCGGTGACTGGTTCCCTGAGTGGGACAAACACAGGAATTTGCGGGGGAATATGGACGAGTTTCGGATAAACGTCAGGGCTGCTTCGGCAGCCCTGAGTGAGCCTGCAGGGATGATCAGTCTTTGCTGGCGGCCGGACGGCGTGGACGGCTGCTGGCTTGCTGGCGAACTTTCTGACGCTTCTGTTCGCGCTGGAACTGTTCTTTTTCACGGCCAATCAGACGACGTACTTTTTTGCGCTCCAGACCGGCGAGGTCGGTGAGGTCGTTAACTTCGCGCTGACCGAGTTCGATCCAGGTACCTACCGGAATGCTGGATGGCAGGAAGATACAGCCGTAACGCACACGCTTCAGACGGCTGACTTCAACACCCTGGCTTTCCCACAGACGACGGACTTCGCGGTTACGGCCTTCCATCAGCACAACGTGGAACCACTTGTTCTGGCCTTCACCGTCGAAGTACTGGATGTCGGTGAAACGGGCCATACCGTCGTCCAGCAGTACACCTTCTTTCAGGCGGTTGATCATGGCTTCGTCAACGTTGCCACGCACACGCACGGCGTATTCACGGTCAACACCGGTAGACGGGTGCATCAGGGCGTTGGCTAGAGCGCCGTCGGTAGTGAACAGCAGCAGGCCAGAGGTGTTGATGTCGAGACGACCAACGTTGATCCAGCGTTCACCCTTGGTTTTTGGCAGGTGGGAAAACACGGTTGGACGGCCTTCCGGATCGGTGCGCGAGCACACTTCACCAATTGGCTTGTTGTAGGCCAGTACACGACGGGTACGACCAGCGTCGTCCAGTTCTACCTGGCGGCCGTTGACGGTGATGACGTCGTGATGGTCGGCGCGGTCGCCCAGCTCAGCTACCTTGCCGTTCACACTGACACGGCCTTCGGCGATCCACTTTTCGGCTTCGCGACGGGATGGGGCTACGGCGGTGAGCGCCAGCAGTTTCTGAATACGTTCTTTCATGATTCGGGTTCTTCTGGTTTGGGGCTGTCATCCGCGGTGGATGCGCCCGGGTTGTCTGAGGCAGAGCGGGGTGTCTGCAGGCGTCGTAACAGATCGCCAAAGGCAGTGGAGCCCGAGCTGCTGTCCGGATCGTCCGGACGTTCTTCGTTTTGGCCAAACAGGTTGCGTTCCACCTGTTCTACCAGGGCCTGAGCCTGTTCCAGATCGTCAGCAGTGGCTGCCAGCACTTCGGCGCCGCGACGGGCAACTTCGTCCTGGTTGTCGAACTGGTAATCCTCGGTTGGGGTTTGGCGCGCATTGGCGTCGTCGCCCAGTCGTTCCTTGCGTTCCTGGTCGTCGAGATCACGAATGGCCAGCAGGGTTGGCAGTTCGTCGAGGCTTTTCAGACCAAAGTAATCGAGAAAAATCGGGGTGGTGGCAAACAGCGCCGGGCGGCCCGGCACGTCCTTGTAACCGACGACCCGGATCCATTCGCGGTCAAGCAGGGTGCGAATGATGCCGGAGCTGACGGTGACACCGCGGACGTCTTCAATGTCGCCACGGGTAATGGGTTGACGGTAGGCGATCAGGGCCAGGGTTTCCAGCAAGGCACGGGAATAGCGCGGGGCCTTTTCGTCCCACAGGCGGCTGACCCAGGGCATAAAGGCCTGACGTACTTGCAGGCGGTAACCACTGGCGACCTGCACCAGTTCAATACCTCGGCCTTCGAGATCCGTGGCCAGCGCTTTGGCGGCGTCTTCAATCTGGCGGCGCGACGGTTGTTCGTCTTCTTCAAACAGGCTTTGCAGGCGTTCGACCGACAAGGGGCCGCCGTGCGCCAGCAAGGCACTTTCGAGAATATGCTTCAGTGCGGTGGGGTTCATTCAACAGCTCTCAGTCGCACATGGATGGGGCCAAAGGCTTCCTGTTGCACCAGCTCGAGGGTTTTTTCCTTCACCAGTTCGAGGATGGCCAGAAAGGTCACCACAACACCGAGACGACCCTCACGTTCACCGATCAGGCTGGTCAGGGGTTTGAATTCACCGGACTGCAGCTGGTCGATAATCTGGATCATCCGTTCCCGGGTCGACAGTGTTTCACGCTGGATCTCGTGGTGTTCGGTGCGTTCGGCGCGGCGCAGGACTTCGGCCATGGCCAGCATGATCTCTCGCATGCTGACATCCGGTGGCGTGCGGTTGATCTGGCGGTTGTCGATATCGAGATGCAGAGTGACGTTGTCGCGCTCTTCGCGTGGCAGCGCTTCGAGATCTTCGGCAGCCTGCTTGAAGCGTTCGTATTCCTGCAGACGGCGAATCAGCTCGGCGCGCGGATCTTCGTCATCAATTACCTCGTGATCGTCGTCACGATGGCGTGGCAGCAACACGCGGCTTTTGATTTCCGCCAGGGTGGCGGCCATCAGCAGGTATTCACCGGCCAGTTCCAGCTGCATGGCGTTCATCATGTCGATGTACTGCATGTACTGATCAACAATGTCGGTGACGTTGACGTCGAGAATATCGAGGTTCTGCTTGCGAATCAGATACAGCAACAGGTCGAGTGGGCCTTCAAACTGCTCGAGGATCACTTCCAGCGCATCGGGCGGAATATACAGATCCAGCGGCAGCTGGGTCATGGGTTGTCCCATGACCCTGGCAATCGGTGTTGGCAGGTCGATCACCGCCAGCGCCTCGTCGGTGCTTTGCGGTTCGATGGTGTCAGTCATCAGCGTGCTCTCTCAGCAGGGCAGACAGTTCTTGTGTGGTCAGCGTAGCAGGCCCATGGCCTTGCGCACGTCTTCCAGGGTGGCGCGGGCGGCATCACGGGCGCGCTCGCTGCCTTCGGCCAGCAGGGTGTCCAGCATGTCGGGGCTGCGCTCGAAGGTTTCGGCGCGCTCCCGGATCGGTTCCTGCTCGGCAATAATGGCGTCAATCAGTGGCTGTTTGCATTCCAGACAGCCACGGGCGGCGTTCTGACAGTGGTTATCCACCACGGCCAGTTCGTCGGCGCTGGAGTATACCCTATGCAAGGCGCGAACGGGGCATCGGAATGGGTCTCCGGCGTCACTCAGACGAATGCGTTGCGGGTCGGTGCGCATGTTACGGATTTTATGGCTGATGTCATCGTTGCTGGAGCGTAATGGAATGTGATTTCCGACCGAGCGTGACATCACGTCGCCGTCGATACCGGGCAAACGCGGTTCGTCGGTCAGTAATACCTGCGGCTCGGGCAGAATCTGGCGGGCAACCCCTTCGAGATAACCGAGCAAACGATTCTGGTCGGCCAGCGTCAGGTTGGTTTGTTCCAGCACCAGGGCGCGGGCGGTTTCCATGGCTTCGCGGTCGCCCTGTTGCTGGTATTGCTCGCGCAGTTGCTGGTAGAGCGGAATCACCTTGCGCGGCAGTTTGCGAATAGCTGCTTCGGCCAGTGCGACAAATCCGGGTTCACAGCTGTGGAGCTGGTTAAAACGATGGGCAATGTCCGCGGTGAGTTTGATGTGGTCAACCTGATCCGCACCCACCGGCACCAGTCCGGCGCGATAGGTCAGAATATCGGCTGCTTGTAACAAGGGGTAACCCAGCATGCCGTAACTGAGAGCAAGGCTGTCTTGCTGGTGGCGTTTCTGGAGTTCTCGGAATACCGGCAAGCGTTCAAGCCAGTCGAGCGGGGTGAGCATGGATAACAGCAAATGTAATTCGGCCTGTTCCGGCACCCGGCTTTGTACCAGCACGGTGGCGGCACTCGGGTTGACGCCAACCGCCAGCCAGTCGGTTAACAGTTCGCGAGTGTGAGCGGCAAGGTTGGCCGGGTCCTGGCGATGGTTGGCCACGGAGTGCCAGTCGGCAATCACAAAATAACAGTCGTACTCGTGCTGCAGCCGCACCCAGTTCTTCAGAACGCCGTGGTAATGGCCAATGTGCAGGCGACCATCGGGTCGCATTCCGGATACTACTCGCCTTTGTGAGTCGACGGCGTTCAAGGGGTTCTCCCGGTTTCAGAGTGGAACCGTCGAGTGTACGGAATGATGAGGACAGGGCAAGGTGAATTCAGCGGATTGATGACGTGGCTGGGTTTGACCGGTATTTAAGCTGCAATTTGTTCCATTTTTGTGAACGGTATGTCACTTGACCCGCTTGCTGCAGAATCTTACTGTTGCAGACATCAACAGCCGCCAGCCGATGTGTTACCGATTCCGGGCTGGCCAATGTGTTACGTTGTTTTGCCCCTCCGAGGTGCCTTATGTCCAATACCCGTGTTGTGATTGTGTCGGCTGCTCACCGTGCCGATTCCCAGAGTCTGCGTATCGCCAACTCCCTGAATGAGCAGTTCCTGGGTGGTGAAGCCAACATTGTTGACCTGTTTGCAGCGGACCTGCCGATGTGGACCGGTACTGCCGCCACTCCAGCCGTTGAAGCGGTGCGTGAAACCTTGGCCGCTGCCGATGCCCTGATTATTGTGGCGCCAGAATGGCACGGTATGGCTCCTGCGGGTTTGAAGAACCTGCTGTTGTGGTGTGGTGCGGCCCAGCTGGCACACAAACCAACCCTGCTGGTGGCGGTATCCAGCTCGGTGGGGGGGGCGTTTGTGATCGCCGAATTACGCGGCAGCGGTTACAAGAACTCCCGTCTGCTCTATACCCCGGAACACCTGATTCTGCGCAACGTGACTGACCTGTGGTCTGGCAAGGATCACCCATCCGATGAATTCCTGTGCAAACGCGCCCGCTTTGCGGTTGATCAACTGCTGACCTACGCCGAGGTGATCAAGCCGGTGCGTGGCAAGCTGGTAGAAGGCATGGCGGAATTCGCCAACGGTATGTCCTGATTCTGGTTGCGGATTTGCGCTTGTTCTGATCAGTTTCTGTTCTGATTGTTTTTTGTTCCATCTCTCCTTGCTCCGGTCGGCAACGTTTGCGACCGGTTTTTTGCTATTATTCGCCCCCTGATTTCCGGGAGGCGTAATGGCGTATCTGACAGCTGAACAACAGGCGGTGGTGAACCACAACCACGGGCATGCCCGGGTGGTTGCCGTTGCCGGTGCTGGCAAAACCACGACACTGACGCACTTTATCCGTGCTCGCCTTGCCGATGGTGTACCTCCACGTCGGATGCTGGTGCTGATGTATAACAAGGCCGCCCGCGAGGACTTTCAGGCCCGTCTCGAACGCCTGTTACCTGGCCAGCCATTACCCGAAATCCGTACCTTTCATTCCCTTGGTCTGCGTATTTACCAGCGTCTGGTGTTGATGGGCGAGTTGCCGTCGTACCAGAGCAAATTGCTGGGAGACGGTGAATGTGAAGGTATGATCTGGCGGATGTTGCAGGAACTGGCGGAAGATGATGAAACCCGCCAGGACATTCTGGCGCAGCGCAAAAAATGGGTAGAACCGGCGCTGGGTTTTATCGACCGGGTCAAATCCGGGCTCGATTCTCCGGCTGAAGTCTTTGAATTGCTGGGGCTGCCGGAGTCCTGCCGGTTATTTGTGCCGCTGTTCAGCCTCTTTGAAGAATCACGCAAACAACAGCAACGTATCACCTTCGCCGACATGCTGTACGACCCGGTGAAATGCCTGTTCGAACGCCCGCAACTGGCGGCGACCTTTGGTGGCCATATGGCCTGGACGCTGGTAGACGAGTATCAGGACATCAACGATATCCAACAGTTTTTGCTGCAAACCCTGCACGGTGGCCGCGGTTCGCTGATGGTGATTGGTGACCCTGACCAGACCATTTATGAATTCCGTGGCTCACGTCCGGAGCTGATTGTCACCGGCTTCGAACAGCAGTTCGGTAGCGTCAGCCATTATCCGTTGCCACACACTTTTCGTTATGGCCATCGCCTGTCGTTGCTGGCCAATCACCTGATCCGTCATAACCTCGAACGTGATCCGATTTTATGTCTGTCACATTCCCGTACGCCGAAAACCGTGGTTGAGGTTCACACGGTGTCGGCGGAGGACGAAGCGCTGCGAGTGCTGGCGCAGGTAAAAGAGCAACTGCAGAAAGGGCGCAAGCCCGAAGAGATTGCCGTGATTCACCGCTTGTGGGCCTTGTGTGCGCCGATTGAGCTGGCGTTCCTGCAGGACGGTATTCCCTATCAGCTGCATCATTCACAGTCGGTACTGGAACGCTGGGAGCTGCAGATTTTCTGGCTGCTGCTGGAAATCGCCGCCGGTGAGTTTGGCCAGCGCGATTATGAACAGCGTTACCAGGGCTGGCTGATGTTGCTGACCACGCCGTTTCCGAAAATTCGTCGGCTCGAGCTGGAGAAACTGGCACGGCAGATGGCTGGGACTTCAAGCGATCTGGGAGCTGCCTTGCAGCAGGTGTTGCCAAAGGACATGAATCGCTGGCAGCGCAAGCAACTGGAAAACCGCGCCGAGTTGCTCCACGCCGCTGAGCACCAGCCACAACCGGCGTGGCGCTTGTTAAAAAGTTATATGGATCAGACCGATTTGCTGGAAGGGATTGCCGACAGTGCGTTTTCAGCCCAGCAAATTGAAGACCGCCAGCAAACCTTGCGGGCGTTTGTGCGTTTTATGCAGCAAACCAACCTGATGGCGGCGGATGCTCTGGCCTGGTTACGGGAGCTGAAAGAGCAACGCAAGGTCCAGCGCGATCAACCAGGAGCCGGTGCCGGTGTGCACCTGACGTCCATCCACAAGAGCAAAGGTCTGGAATGGCCAGTAGTGTTGATTCCCGGCCTTAACGACCATTATTTTCCGTATGAAGCGGAGGGGGAGTTCACCACCGCCGCCAGTGAGGAAAGTGAGCGACGTTTGTTGTACGTGGCCATGACCCGTGCCATCGATGAATTACATCTGCTGGTGCCAATGCCGGTGAAAAAGGCGGACACCCCACGGGATGCCGCCAGCCGTTTTTATCGCGAACTGGAAGTGGACACCTGCAAGCGGGTCGGTAATGCGTTGGAGGCGTTGCCAACGCTGGGTGAAGACATACCGGAAGACATTCCTGATGGCAGTCGGCCAGAGTTAAAGCTGGAGTTACTGAAACCCTGGCAGCCCTGGATTGATGAGTATCTGCGTGCTGTTGGTTGTAAACCACAGTTGCAGCTGAGCGCCTCCTCCCGTGCCACTCAGCGTCCAGTGTCCGCCGGTCGCAAGAAAAGTGGCCTGTTTGTGGGGGATGGTGTTGCCCGCACCACCAATCTTCAGGAGGATGGTTCCGAGGCTGCCGGATTACCGTGCCGGATTATTCACGACGTGATGGGTGCGGGGCAGTTGATCAAGGCGGATCCTGGTTATCTGACCATTCGTTTCAAGGGCCAGGCGGGGACGCGGGATTTTGTCCGTGGTGCTGTTTTACCACGGCTGGAATGGCCGGATGGCAAACCACCCGGCTTCTGATTTCTACTTGACAGGGATGTTCTGTGAAAAATTTTGTGTCGCTAGGCCTGCAAGCCTTGCTGCTGTTGCTGGTGGCGATTGAAGTCGTCTGGCAAGCCTGTGTTCCGGCGCAACGCCAATACATCATTCACAATGTTGAGGCGCTGAGCAGCGCCGGGCTCGATCGTCGGGAGCCGGTTCTGTTGTTGTGGGCGCTGGGATGGTCAGCGCCCTTACCGCCACTAGCGGTTGAGCCTGCGGCACCTGAACTGCAGGACCCTGCGATGTTGCCAGTACCATCATCTGTACCCACTCCCACGTCACCGGTATCTGAGCCGACCACTGATGAACCTGACGAGTCAGCGCGGGTAGAAGTGGTGTCGCAGGTGATGTGTCAGCAACCCATGCCAGCCGCAAAAGTCGAGCAGAAAAGCCAGCAGGTATATCGCTGGACCGATGCTCAGGGGCAGGTCCACTTTGGAGATCGCCCGCAAGGTGGTGCTGAAGACCTCAGTAATCGTTATGAACGTCAGCAACGCCAGTTTCAGCTCAAGGTCGATTATCCCGGCTGGGATGGTTATCCGCCGATGGCAACCGCGTTGGAGAACGAAGCCAGCCTGATGTATCGCATCATTACCGATCTGATTCCGGCGCGGCAGCACCGCGCTATGCAGCTCAATGTGAATCTGTACCCGGATTGGAACAGCTTTGCGACCCAGCTGCGCTCGCACAATCTTGATCGTAATACCGGGGCGTTTTACAGCTCGGCGGAACACCGGATGTATATTCCGTTTGATCGTCGCCGTGGCCTTGATAAAGCCATGGACTACACCCGTTCACTGGCTCGCCATGAAATGACCCATGCTATTACCACCGCCATGCTGGGCAGTTTGCCGATGTGGCTGAGTGAAGGGCTGGCGGAGTATATGGAGCGTCTGGATTGGCAAATGAATGCCGCTTTGGTGCATCCGGGCCTGTTTGCGAAAGCGCAGCATAAAAACGGTGTGTCTCTGGTACGCCTGACCGGTATGGATCGCAGCCAGTTTTATGCAACCCAGTCCAAGGGCATGAATTATTTGCGAGCCTCTGCCTTTGTGCACTTTCTGATGGGCCACGAGGCTGGGCGGCGCTGGTTGGGGCGCTTGCTGGAAAGTTATGCCGATGCGCCCTGTCACCGTTTTGTGCCGGAAGTGGCGCTGGCGTCCTACGAAGGTGGTGCTGTGGTACTGGAGCAGGCTTTTAACCAGTGGCTTGTCCGTAGTCAGTTCTCAATCCATCAATACTGACTGGCAGTGAAGTCCGCAGTTGTTATACTGGCGATTCTTTTATTCGGCCTGCCGTGATTTGTGAGGCAGGCTTCACCCAAGGCCGGGGTTTCCGGCCAGTTACCAATGGACAAGATTATGACTATCACCCAGAAAAAAGTGGTTTCCATTCACTATAAAGTGGTTGATGCAGCCTCTGGTGAAACCATCGATTCATCCGAGGGCGGTGCACCAATGACTTACCTGCACGGTGCCCAGAACATCATTCCGGGTCTGGAAGCTGCTCTGGAAGGCAAGACTGTGGGTGACGAGTTCGAAGTAACCGTTGAAGCCGCTGACGCTTACGGCGAATACAGCGAAGACCGCGTTCAGAAAGTGCCACGTGAAGCGTTCACCGGCGTTGATGTAATCGAGCCAGGCATGACTTTCACTGCCAATACTGCTCAAGGCCCAATCAGCCTGATCGTGACCGAAGTGGAAGAAGAGATGATCACTGTTGACGCCAACCACCCACTGGCTGGCAAGAACCTGACCTTCAGCGTTTCCGTACACTCTGTACGTGATGCCAGCGATGAAGAGATGTCTCATGGCCACGTTCACGGCGAAGGCGGTCACCACCACTGAGTTGTGGCGGCTGTTACGGTGGGCGCCGACTTTGTTGGCGCCAACCGTTACCCATAAAAAACAGGGTTGCGCAAGCAACCCTGTTTTTTTTCGCCCGGACAGCAGACAGATATCAGCTCTTGGCTTGCTGGGAATCCATCACGGTTTCGTACAGCTTGGTGATCTCATCCATCTGCTTCAGCATGGTATCAGTGGTAACGGAGATTACGGTTGGTACATAGTGACCGTTATCGTCCAGCTTGAAGCCGGAACGAGAGAAGTTCCACTGGGACTGTACACGATCAAGGGCGGCTTTAAGCTCGGGAGTATTTAATGGGGATTTCTGCAGGTACGCCAGGGATTCATCGAACGTCTTGATGGCTTCGTCAAATTCGCTACGAATCTGGTTGTTATTGATGTTCCAGTACATGGCGACATAAGCCTTGGCAATTCGCTGCGACAACATACGCTGGCGACCGGAAATATTCACCAGATCAGCACTCGGCAGGTTGGCGTGTTTGGCAATGGCCACAACCACGTCATTGCTGGCGTTGAGCAGGCTCAGGTTTTCAGTCAGCAAGCCTTCAATAGTGCCTTTGTTGGGCGCGCTCAGCAGGTTCTGACGGTGCTGTTTCCAGATACCTTCAACGGCACTGAGACGGGTACGTACGTCGTTATTGGCACCGACCGCGTAATCGCGCAGGTCAAGCAGGCGTTGTTCGTAAAGAGCGATGCTTTCATCCAGTTGTTGCTGGGCCACATCCGCTTTGACCTCGGCACCAATCATCAGGTAACTCTTCATCATTCGTTGGCTCAGCATACGCTGGGCACCGGAAATGTTGACAGCTTCGGCATCCGTCATGGCAGATACAGAAGTAAAACCGATCATGCCCAGCAGGCAGACGGTTACAAGGCGCAGGAATTTCATTTCAAAGGTCTCGCAGATTTCTGTTTTAGTTATTGGCTCAATTTGTCCGAGCGAGCGCTTTATAACGAATTTGAAATGCCATAACAAACAGATTGTCGGACAATAATTGTTCGCATTTGGGCTTTTGTGTCGTTTTGATGACAGAAATTCAGAAAAAGCATCACAAAATCCAATAAAAACAGAGGCTTATCCCGTATTGTTTAAAAGCGACAAAATGTCGCAAATGTCACTCTGGCGAGTCGTATTTGTCCTTTAACAGGGCGCAAATGGCTAACTGAGGCAAGCAAATTTCGTGAATCAGTTTTGTCTTTGTAGTGGCTGACCTGATTGGTTCCGTTATATACGTTGACATATGAACCACTGCGCCGTGTGCGGGCGAGTAATATCTCAGTCCTTGGTATGAGTGTGGTGTCGTGGGGAATACACGTAACAATACAGAGGGAGGGAAGCGGAAAGGCGGTGCAGAATTTTGATGGTTTACACAAGAAGACAATCGCAATCGGCAGCGGCGGGAGCCAGAAACAAACTGGCGGCCCGCAGGCCGCCAGTCAAGAGCTTATTTGCTCAGCTGTTTGGTCAGGTTGAAGCTGACCGGATCAGGATTCCAGTAAGGCAGGGATGATGAGTAATCGAGGTTACCCTTCACGCCGATCTGAACATCCTTGCTACCACTCAGCATTTTCAGCAGGGAAGCACCGGCTTCGGCCAGACCCAGCTTGATCGGGATTTCCAGCTGCTGGGATTCACCTTCTTTCAGGGTAACGGATTTCACCGCACCGGAAATCAGTGAGCTGCTGCCAGCACTGATCTGGTAGTCCAGCTTGTTCAGGTCCAGACCGAAGGCGTTCGGGTTGGCTACGTTAACCAGCAGGGTCATATCAGCACCACTCAGGCCAACGCTGTTGAGTTTGGCGGTTTCCAGCGACAATTTTGGCATGGCTGGAATTGGCAACTTGTCGGAGTAGGACAGTGGGATACGGATGTCGCCCAGTACTGGCAGGTTGAACTTGAAACCGGCTTCAATGTTGTAAGCGAATTCTTTCTGGTTCTGCAGCTGGCTCAGGGTCGACAGGATGTCGACAAACTTCAGGGTAACCGGTACGGAGGTGGTGGCGTTGCCATTGGCTGGCAGGGCAACACGGGTATCGGTCATGTTGAGGGTGGCCAGGGATTTTTTCTCTACCTGCAGATCAAGGTCAAAACCGTTGGTGTTGATAGCAAAACCGTTCGGGTTCTTGATGTCGAGGTCGAGCAGCAGGCTGACGCTGTCGAGGGTCATACCGGTCACATTAACGTCTTTAACGTTGGCGGTCGGCTTTTTCACGTTGAGGGTATCTTTTACTGTGGCACAGCCGCTAAACAACAGCGCGACAGGCAACAGGAGAGCACACAGGCGTTTCAGCATGGTTAATCCTTGGGTTGTCCTTTTGGAGGATAGGGTTCTGATCGGCAAACATATTACCCCTATCACCTTTTAGGCTGAACGGTCTGGCCGTGAATTTGGCAAAAGAAGTACCGGTGCTGTGAACACCGGCACGATGGCGGCTCAGTAAGCGCTTTTCACCACGCCACCGTCTACCCGCAGAGCAGCGCCGGTGGTGGCGGATGCCAGTGGGCTGCACAGGTAACAGATCATGGCGGCGACTTCTTCCGGTTCGGCGAACCGTTTGATCAGCGAGCTTGGGCGGACTTTCTCGAAGAACTCCTGCTCGAAAGTGGCGAATGTCTTGCCGTCGGCAGCGGCCAGTTCGTTTACAAAATCCACTACGCCACGGGAGCGGGTCGGACCTGGCAGTACCGAGTTAACGGTAATACCGGTGCCCGCTACGTCTTCGGCCAGACCACGAGCAACTGCGATTTCTGCGGCTTTGGTCATGCCGTAATGGATCATTTCTTGCGGAATCTGAATGGCACTTTCGCTGGAGATAAAAATCATGCGGCCCCAGTTGCGGGCTTTCATGCCGCCCAGATACAAACGTGCCAGGCGGACACCGCTGAGGACGTTTACTTCGAAGAAACGACGCCATTCGTTGTCGCTGATGTCTTCAAACGCTACCGGCTCAAAAATACCGAGGTTGTTCACCAGAATATCGATTTCCGGGTAGGCCAGTTTCAGCGCTGAAGCGGTTTCCGCCAGCACCAGATCACCAGCAAAACCACTGATTTTGCCGGGACCGGATGTATCGAGGCTGGCGATCGCCGCTTCAACACCTTCATGGGTGCGGCCAGTGATAATCACATGAGCACCTTCAGCCAGCAGGGCTTTGGCAGTAGCCAGACCAATACCGGCGGTACTACCGGTGACCAGAGCGGTTTTTCCCTGCAGTTGCAGATCCATAACAATATCCTCGTATTGTTTACCGGGTAGGAGGACTGCCTTTTACCACGGAGCTGACAAGCGCCGGGAACCCGCAGGCGGAAAGCTGAGTTCTCATTTGTGGTGTTCAGTGGATTCGGGTTTTTGGTAACAGCCAGAAAAAGTGCTTCAGAAACAGTACATTGGCGTATTGGATTTGGATTCGTGTGGCACTTTTCCGGTTTCCGGCAGTCCATCTCCTGTAAAATCCGGACCAAACTTTCGACTCAGGATGCGAGCGATCATGAAAAAAATGTTTAGCACTGCCACTTTGTCCGCCACGCTGGCGGCGGTTCTGGTGACCTCCGGCTGTACCACCTTTGATGCCTACACTGGCGAAGAAAAAACCTCCAACACCGCGATTGGTGCCGGTATTGGTGCTGGTGTGGGGGCGGTAATTGCCTATCTCGACAACAAGGACGAAAAGAGCTCCAAGAAACGTAATCAGCGTATTCTGGCGGCGGCTGTGGGTGGTGGTGCAATTGGTGGTGGTATCGGTTATTACATGGATGCCCAGGAAGCCAAACTGCGCAAACAGCTGCGTGGCACCGGTGTTTCGGTTCAACGTGATGGCGACAACATCAACCTGATCATGCCGGGCAACATTACCTTCGCCCAATCCCGTTCTGACATCGCGTCCAGTTTCTATGACGTGCTGAACTCGGTGGTGGTGGTTCTGAAGGAATACGACAAGACTCTGGTGGTGGTGGCTGGCCACACCGACAGCGACGGTTCTGCAGAATACAACCAGACCCTGTCGGAACAACGTGCCCGCTCTGTATCGGATTACCTGAAGTCCGGCGGTATCAACGCGGTGCGTCTGGAAACCGTTGGTTTTGGTGAAAATAACCCGATTGCCAGCAACAGCACAGCCGCTGGCAAGCAGCAAAACCGTCGTGTGGAAATCACCCTGGTACCGGCAACTTAATAATTCGTTGCGGGTGATGGGTTAACGGCACCCCCCAAGGGGCTTGCCTGTCATGCCGATCGGTTAAACACCGATCGGCATTTTTTCGTCCGGTTTTTATGTTGGATGTCGCAGATGCGATCAGCCAGGCTTGATCACGGAAGGCGCCGCTTGCCCTCTTGGGGGACCTTGTCCCCCGGCCGGGCGGGCCTCCCCCTGCTTTGCCCGGCTGGGCTCGTTTTCCCGGTATTCCCCGACAACGGCTTTTCGACCCCGGCCCGATGGCACATCCCTGTGCCAACGGGCCTTGCGGGGCATCCATGCCCCGGCTGGGTCGGCCGTTGCGGTGAATCCCGGCTCGCCCAGATGGGCATTGGGTAGCCAGCTGCGCTGGGCCAACCCGGCAACATCCGATTGGAGCGGAATCTTTCGAATTTGATCAATCTTTAATCAATCCAATACAAGGAAGAAATATGCAACTGCCGGAAAATGCAGAAGAACTACGCGTATGGCCGTTACCAACGGCATTAGCGGGCATCGGAATTCTCGGGCTGTTTACGCTGGAACGAACCACGGTGGTGGCTGCGGCCTTGTTGCTGGAGCAGGGCATCGATTGGTTCTGGACGCTGCTGTTATTTCCGTTGGTAATGGGCGTGGTGCTGGCTGTGCCGCTGGCGGGGCGTTACTGGTTGGGAATGTTCTGGGCGGCGGTGTTGTGTTACTTGCTGTCGTTGCTGATTCGCTGGGCTGCTCTGCTCGGGATACTCGGTGATGTGTATTTGCTGCTGCTGGCCTGTAGCCTGATGTTTCTGTGTCAGTCGTTGCTGTTATTACTCAAGCGTTGTTCGCTGTGGTTTGACGACGGCAACCGGTTTGGGAATGGCCCGCCGGTGTGATGCGGGATTGATCCGGACAATGCACAAGGTCAACGCTCAGGCATAAAACTACGTGTTTGATTCATTCTCTTGGCGATAGTCTCATCATTGATTGGCGACCTGGCCCAGCGCAGCTGGCTGCCCAATGCCCATCTGGGCGAGCCGGGATTCACCGCAACGGCCGACCCAGCCGGGGCATGGATGCCGCGCAAGGCCCGTTGGCACAGGGATGTGCCATCGGGCCGGGGTCGAAAAGCCGTTGTCGGTGAAAACCGGAAGTACGAGCCCAGTCGGGCTAAGCAGGGGGAGGCCGCCCGGCCGGGGACAAGGTCCCCAAAGAGGGCAGTGGTGCCGCCAACTTAAAAAACGTGCGGGTCGCGCATGCATAAAAAAACCGCCGTATAAACGGCGGTTTTTTTATGCATAACGGCTGGTTAATGACCAGCCATCGCTTCTGCAACAGGCACTCAGTTGTGCTTGTGCAGTTCTTCGTTCAGCTGAATGGCGCTCTTGTTGGTCACGCACTGAACGGCACCGGTGATGGAATCACGACGGAACATCAGGTCGGACTTGCCAGCCAGATCACGGCCTTTAACGGTGTCGACGACTTCGCGCTGGTCGTCCAGAACCTGGATCTTGGTACCAGCGGTTACGTACAGGCCGGCTTCGACGGTGCAACGGTCACCCAGTGGAATACCGATACCGGCGTTGGCGCCGATCAGGCACTTTTCACCGACGGAAATCACGATGTTGCCGCCGCCAGACAGGGTGCCCATGGTGGAGCAACCGCCGCCGAGGTCGGAACCGTTACCCACCACAACACCGGCAGAGATACGGCCTTCAACCATGGAGACACCCATGGTACCGGCGTTAAAGTTACAGAAACCTTCGTGCATGATGGTGGTGCCTTCACCAATGTAGGCACCCAGACGTACGCGGGAGGTGTCGGCGATACGAACGCCCGCAGGCACTACGTAGTCGGTCATGCGTGGGAATTTGTCGACGCTGTTTACGCTCAGGATTTCGCCGTTCAGACGGGCTTCCAGTTGTGCGGCTGGCAGTTCAGACAGGTCGATTGCCCCCTTGTTGGTCCAGGCAACGTTTGGCAGCAGGCCGAACATGCCGGTCAGGTTCTGGCCGTGTGGCTTGACCATGCGGTGAGACAGCAGGTGCAGCTTCAGGTAAACCTCTGGAGTGCTGGTTGGCTGGGCATCGGATTCCAGCACAGTAATCACTACCGGGCGATCACTTTCGATACAGGCGCGTGCCAGGCCAGCCTGGATCGGGTCCAGGGCTTCAATCGCATCGGCCAGAGCGGTCAGATCACCACCGTCTACTTCAACGGCCTGGTTGCCACCTTCGTAATCGCTCAGCGCGCCACGAACGGCTGCCATCAGCTCGGCGGATGGCTGGAATACCGGTTGGGCGTAGAAAACTTCCAGCCAGGCACCCTGGCTGTTCTTGGTACCCAGGCCGATGGCCAGTGCAAATGCATTGCTCATGTTGGTTCCTCTATGGATCGGCAGCGTCCGGCGCTGCCGTAGTCTGTTATCAGAAAATCGTTAGCGGAAAAGACTGCTGTATTCGTCGGCGTTAAAGCCCAGCACTTTGCGTTCACCCAGATCCAGCAGTGGACGTTTGATGATCGACGGGTTGTCGAGCATGAGCTGGCGGGCGCTGGCTTCGTTAATGTTGTCGCGTACGTCTTCCGGCACTTTACGCCAGGTTGTACCACGGCGATTGAGCAGCGCTTCCCACCCCGGGTTTTGCAGCCACAGGTCGAGTAATTCCGGGCTCAGGCCGTCTTTCTTGTAGTCATGAAACTGGTATGCCACGTCGGCTTCATCGAGCCAGGCGCGGGCTTTTTTCATGGTGTCGCAGTTTTTGATGCCGTACAGGGTAATCATGCAGGTCGCCTGAATTTGCAAAGGGCAGAAGGATAACAAACCAGCGACCCGAGTTCAGCCATTGGGGTGTAATCGGGCGGGGAATGACGATTTACACAATATTCCGGCAATTCTGTACAAAACGGATTCATTCCCAACGGGATCGTCTAGGCTGAATCGGACAAGTGTCTAAAACTTCCTCGGGAGCCGGAAGATGAACTGGATTTCCACATGGCCGGTCAAGGCCAAATTGCTGGCGATGGTGCTACTGCCGCTGGTGGCGCTGGTCATTGTGATGGGACAGATGATTATTCGAAATGCTGGCGGAATTCAGGACAGTGAACGCTTGCAGGAGCTGGTCTCGCTGGCGCGTCTGCAAGGTGTGCTGGCCCATGAACTGCAAAAAGAGCGTGGCATGTCGGCGGGTTATCTGGGCAGCAAGGGCAGCTCGTTCAAGACGGAATTGCCGAACCAGCAGCAAGAGAGCGACCGTGTGCTGGGCGAGTGGAAAGGGATGCTAGAAAACCACGATCTTTCAGGGTTTCCGAAACTGAAAGAGGCCCTTGGGACTGTGCGAGGAGAGCTGGACAAACTTGCCACCACACGCAAGAGCGTGTTGGCCCAGACCTCGGCTACGCCAGATGTTGTTGGCTTCTACTCGGGGGTGATCGATCGTTTGCTAGTAGTGGCGGCGCAGGCAACGGAGTACAGCCAGGATGGTGAGATTTCCCGATCTCTGCAGGCCTACTACAACTTGTTACAAGGCAAAGAGCGGGCGGGGATCGAGCGGGCGTTGCTCAGTGCTGCCTTTGGTGCAGATGCATTTGCGGCAGGCGCTTATTCGCGGTTTATCCGCATGGAAAGTGAGCAGGGAGCATTTTTCCAGTCGTTCCAGCGTTTTGCCGATGGCACTACGGCGGCGGCTTATGCGGATTTCCTGAATTCCTCCGAACAGAAGGAAGTGTTGCGCATGCGTCAGATTGCCCACGAAAAAAGTGCAACGGGTGGGTTTGGTATCTCAGCGGAAAGCTGGTTCAAGGCCGCAACCGTACGTATTGATCGCTTGAAGAAGATTGAAGACGTACAGGAACAAGCGCTGCTGGCCAAAACCGCTGACGGTTTACATGCCAGTGAGCAGATGTTCTGGCTGAGTCTGGCGGCAGGACTGATGATTCTGGCGTTAACCACCGTGATTACCCTGGTCGTCTCGCGGCTGTTGTACAAACAGATTCGCGCTTTGCACACCTCAATCGCCCGTATCAGTGAGAACCTCGATTTGACCGTACGTGTGCCGGTGGTGGTTGAAGATGAGCTGGGCGACGCCAGCCGTGCGTTTAACCGTTTGTTGCAGCGCCTTGAGGAAACCGTCATCAGCATTACGGACTGTGCCACCGAGCTGCACCTGATTGCGATCCAGAACCACATGACTATTTCCCTCAGTACTCGCAGTATGCAAGCCCAGCAGGATGAAACCTCCAGCGCGGCTACGGCGGTAAATGAGCTGGAACAGGCAACCCAGGAAATCGCCACCAGTATCCTGCATGTGGCTGACAAGGCCGATCAGGCCAATCAGACGGTGGAAGTCAGCGGTGCGGCGGTGGACAAGAGCCTCGAGTTTATCGGCAGTCTGAACAGCCAGATGGATCAGGCGGCCGCAGTGATTCAGGATCTGAACCGCTCCAGCGGGGCAATCAGTGGAGTGCTGGAAGTGATCCGTAATATTGCTGAACAGACCAATTTACTAGCGCTGAACGCGGCGATCGAAGCGGCGCGTGCCGGTGAGCAGGGGCGTGGTTTTGCGGTGGTTGCGGATGAAGTTCGCTCGCTGGCCAGCAAGACCCAGGAATCTACCGCTGAAATCAGCCGCATTGTTGGTCAGTTCCAGCAGGATTCCCAGCGCGCTTTTGGTTCGGTGCAGCAGTCCCAGAGTGTGGCGCAGCAAACGGTCGAGCTGTCGGCCACAGTGTCCCATGAACTGAATACCATTCGTGATGTGATTCGCAGCATCCGTGACATGACGGATCAGGTGGCTTCCGCGGCTGAAGAGCAGGTGGCGACCAACAAGGAGCTGACGCGTAACATGGTCAGTATTCACCGTTTGTCCGAGTCGACATCGGCCACCGGTGGTTTTATGCGCAAGACGGGTGTGCAGCAGCGCGAGCTGGCAGGCAAGCTGATGGAAATGGCCAACCTGTTCAAGCTGAGCGAACGCGGAACCCGGGAGTTACGTTAGGTTTCCCCTGTGTAGGGTAGATGCAAACAGACCGGCATTAAATGCCGGTCTTGTCGTTTTCAGAAGCAAAAACGCGGCAGGTTCTGCAGGAAGCGGGCGATATCGTCCACTTCCAGGCGTGCCACTTCATGCTGGATCGGGTAAGTGTGCCATTGTGGCTGCAAGCCGTGCGACTGCAGCTGGCTCAACGCCTGTTCAGCCAGAGTCAACGGTACCACCTGATCGTACAGACCATGGCCAATAAACACCGGTAATCTCTGGTTGGCGGTATTCACAAAAAACGGATTCACCACGCTGGCATCCGGCACATAGGTGCTCATGGCAATCAGACCACCCAATGTGTGGGCACAACTGCTGGCGGCCTGATAGGCGACAGCGCCGCCCTGGGAAAATCCGGCGATCACAATCTTCTGCGGCTCGATGCCCGCCTGCATCTGTTCTTCTACCAGTTGATAGACACGGTTAACGGAATCCGCCAACTGGTCCGGGTCGATGGTACGTTTGGGTGCCATGGCCATAATGTCGTACCAGGAACGCATGGTTTGGCCATCGGCGATGGTAACCGGGCGTTGCGGCGCGTGCGGGAACAGATAACGGATGCCCGGATTCCCCAGACGTTCATTCAGATACGGGGTAATCGAGACGAAGTCGTAGCCGTCCGCGCCCAGACCGTGCAGCCAGATAATACAGGCGCTGGCAGGAATCTCGGGCTCAACGGTGATCAGGTCGTGGCGTTCTATCAGTGGCATGGTTTATCCGGGGCAGAAAAAACAAAACCCGGAGGTGTGCTCCGGGTCAGGGATCAGAAGAACAAGCCGGCTTCGAGCTGGGCTTCTTCGGTCATCATGTCGCGGCTCCACGGCGGATCAAACACCAGATCTACCGTGACCGATTCAACGTTGGGCACTTTGGCAACGCGATATTTCACGTCGGAGATCAGTACCGGGCCCATACCGCAGGTGGGTGCGGTCAGGGTCATACGGATCACGACGTTGCGGTCGTTGATATCAATGCCGTAGATCAGGCCCAGATCAAGCAGGTTGATCGGGATTTCCGGGTCAAAAATGGTTCGCAGCGCCTGACGTACCTGGTCGTCGTGAACCAGGCCATCCTGACGTTCTTCAAAGATGATTTCTTCGGATTGCAAACCCAGTGCGGCGGCATCGGTGCCGTCCACACGCATCATGTTGCCGTTAACGGTCACGGTGTAGTTGCCACCGAGGGCCTGATTGATGGTGACAAACACACCAGCCGGAATGGTGGTGGGAACACCAGAGGGAACCTGTCGTGCCGGGCAAGCTGCCAGCGACACAACCATACGTTTTTCCATAATTCTTCTTGCCGTACAGGTTAGACGAGCCGGATCAGAGGGGGTGTCACCGTTCCGGTATTCAGAGTTCCTTCATGCCCAGCCATTCGCGAACCCGACTGATCTGGTCGGCCGGGTTCTCGGCGAAGTTCATCAGGGTGGGATGGCGGGTGCGCATCCAGACGATGAATTCGAGACTGATACAAATATCATGACGGTGAATAAGACCAACGTGTTCGCGTAAAAACTCATTGTATAAATGACGGAGCTGGCGAACCGGGTCGTTCGGTAATGACATTCTGCATTCCTTGGGTGGCTTGAGTGGGCCTTGCGGCTCACACGGAGAAGGATTCTCCGCAACCACACAGGTCTCGTGCATTCGGGTTGTTGAACTTGATAGTACTGTTCAGGCCTTCACGGGTGAAGTCGATAACGGTTCCCCGTACGAAGGCTTTGGCGTCTTCGGCAATATACAGCGTTACGTCGTCGGCGACCGCAATTACTTCATCACCAGCAACAGGAGTGGTGACAAGCTCAACATCATACTTGAAACCGGAACAACCGCTCTTTTTGACACCCAGGCGAATACCGCACATTTCGGCGTTTTTTTGCAGCATCTTGCGCACATGGCTAACCGCGGCTTCAGTCATGCTGACATCCAGCGGCGCGCTCGGATCAAAGGTTTCGATGGTCATTTAAGTGTCCTCATTACAAGTGAGGGAGTTTAATCTTTGTCTGGCGTCTGGCGTCTGGCGTCTGGCGTCTGGCGTCTGGCGTCTGGCGTCTGGCGTCTGGGGCTCCTGACGCCAGGCTCCTGACTCCCGACTTTTTAAAGCAAAAACATCTTGGCTTTTTCGATGCCGCGGAACAGGGCGTCCACTTCATCCAGAGTATTGTAGAACGCCATGGAGGCACGCACGGTACCCGGCACCTGGAAACGTTCCATCAGTGGCATGGCACAGTGGTGGCCAGTGCGCACGGCAATACCTTGCTGGTCGAGCAGGGTGCCAACGTCGGCCGGGTGAGCACCGTCCAACAGGAAGCTGAAGACCGAGGCTTTTTTCGGCGACTGACCAATGATGCGGATACCGCCCATTTCTTCGGCCAGCTGGTGCGCACGTTTGATCAGGCTGTCTTCGTGAGCGGCCAGTACCTTGCGGTCGAGACCGTTCAGGTAGTTGATGGCGGCGGCCAGACCAATGGCTCCGGCGATGTTGGGAGTACCGGCTTCAAATTTGTACGGCAGCTGGTTCCAGGTGGTGCCGGCAAACGAGCAATGCTCGATCATTTCGCCGCCACCCTGGTACGGAGGCATGTCGTTCAGCAGTTCTTCCTTGCCGTACAGCACGCCCATACCGGTTGGGCCAAACAGCTTGTGACTGGAGAATGCGTAGAAGTCGACGTCCAGTTTCAGCACGTCCACTTCAAAGTGGGATACACCCTGAGCACCGTCGACCATCACTACCGATTCGTTGATACGGGCCATACGCACGATATCCGGAATCGGGTTGATGCTGCCCAGCGCGTTGGAAACGTGGGCAACGGAGATCAGTTTTACTCGTGGTTCCATCAGCTCGGCAAAGCCGTTGAGGTCCAGCTCGCCATTTTCCAGTACCGGAATCGGTACCAGTTCGGCGCCAGTCTGCTCACACAGCATCTGCCATGGCACGATGTTGGAGTGGTGTTCCATGCCGCTGACCAGAATACGGTCGCCAGCCTTGATGTTCTTGCGGCCCCAGGTGGAGGCTACCAGGTTGATACCTTCGGTCGTGCCACGGGTCCAGACAATTTCTTCCGGTTTCAGGGCACCAATAAACTTCTGTACGGTGCGACGGGCGTTTTCAAACTGCTCGGTCGCCAGGTCGCTCAGCTTGTGAGCACCACGGTGTACGTTGGAGTTGATAGTGCGATAAAACTCAGCTTCGGCTTCAATCACAGCGTTTGGCTTGTGAGTGGTTGCACCGTTATCAAAATAGATCAGCGGCTTGCCGTTAACCTGCTGGTGCAGGGCCGGGAAGTCGGCGCGGATTTTTTCAATGTAGGCGTTCAGTTCAGCGCTCATCAGACAGTCTCCACCAGATCTTCATCAAATGCCTGCGGGCGACCAAAACGCTGGGCCAGCAGTGGGCGCAACCAGTGGCCAATGGCCTCGTGTGGCAGGGCGTCCAGCAATTCGTTGATAAAACCAAAGCTCAGCATCACCTGGGCTTCCTGCTCGCTGATACCACGGCTTTGCAGGTAGAAGCGGGCCTTGTCATCCAGCTGGGCCACGGTGGCACCGTGGGCACACTTGACGTCGTCAGCGTAGATTTCCAGTTCCGGTTTGGTGTTGATCTCGGCCTTGTTAGTGAGCAGCAGGTTTTTGTTGCTCAGCTCGGCCAGAGTTTTCTGGGCTTTGGGATGAATATGAATTCGACCGTTAAACGCAGCGCGGGCCTGATCATTGATAATGCCGCGGAACACTTCGTTGGAGGTGCAGTGTGGCACTTCGTGTTCAATGCTGGTGTGGAAGTCGATGATCTGTGAGCCTTGTGGTACGTACACGCCGCTCATTTCACAGTGGGAACCACCGGCGGTGTGACGAACCAGAATATCGTTACGGGTCATCTGACTGCCCAGACCCAGGTGGAAACCCTGGTAGTTGGCGTCGCGCTTGAGATTCACCTGGCTGCTGCCAACAAATACCGCAGCTTCCTGCATCAGGTTCAGACGGTAATGAGTCAGGCGGGCGTTATCACCAATCACCAGTTCGGTGAGGTTGTTGGTGAAGCTCTGGTCGGCGCTGTTGCTGTCCAGAGACGCAAACTGTTCGATCAGGGTCAGCTCGGCACCGGTTTCCAACACCACCAGTACACGCTGTTCAACACTGAAAGCCTGCTCGGCAGTCGTGGTCAGGGAGACCAGTTGCAGCGGTTTTTCCAGACGGCTGTTGCGACCAACGTGGACCAGAACACCTTCGTTCAGAGCCGCGGCGTTGAGCTGGTTAAACAGATGCTGGCTCGGGTGAGCATGACCGGTCTGGCCCAGATGGGTCAGGATCAGGTCTTGCTGGGCGGCATCGGCCTGGCTGAACAGGGTGACCTGTTGCAGTGCCAGGGCATCGGACAGGGCCGTGTTCACCTGACCATTCACCAGCACCAGACGTGCGGCATCCAGACCCGCGACGCTGGCGGCCTGTTGTACGTCGTTCTGGGCAACTGCGGCGACTGGTGCCGGAGCACTGTGGCTGTTGTCGTTCAGAGCGCGCAGGGAGCAGTATTTCCAGGCTTCAGTCTTGCGGGTTGGCCATGCGGCGGCTGCAAAGGCTTCAGCGCCAGCGCGGTTGATGTCAGCCAGCCATTGCAGGCCGGAAACGGATTGCAGGCGTGCCAGTTGTTCGCTCTGGAAGCTGCCAGTATTGGTATCTGCCATCTTACTGAGCCTCGTTTTCCAGCCAGCCGTAACCTTTTTCTTCCAGCTCCAGCGCCAGTTCCTTACCGCCAGTCTTGACGATACGACCACCGGCCAGAACGTGTACGTAGTCTGGAACGATGTAGTCGAGCAGGCGCTGGTAGTGGGTTACCACGATGAACGAACGGTTTGGATCACGCATGGCGTTCACGCCCTGGGCGACCACTTGCAGAGCGTCGATGTCCAGGCCGGAGTCGGTTTCGTCGAGGATGCACAGCTTTGGCTCCAGCATCATCATCTGCATCAGTTCGTTACGCTTTTTCTCGCCGCCGGAGAAACCTTCGTTAACACCACGCTTCAGGAAGCTCTGGTCGAGGTTCACGGACTTGATTTTTTCACGGGCCATTTTCAGGAAGTTAACGCTGTCCAGCGCGTCCTTGCCCTGATGGGCACGCACGGCATCCACAGAGGCTTTCAGGAATTCGAGGTTGGACACACCCGGGATTTCAACCGGGTACTGGAATGCCAGGAACAGACCTTCACGAGCACGTTCTTCGGCTTCCAGCTCCAGCAGTTCCTTGCCGTTCAGGACCACGGAACCTTCGGTCACTTCATAACCATCACGACCAGCCAGTACGTTACCGAGGGTACTTTTACCAGCACCGTTCGGGCCCATGATGGCGTGAACTTCACCTGGACCAATTTCGAGGTTCAGGCCTTTCAGAATCGCTTTGTCTTCTACCTTGGCATGCAGATTTTTAATGCTGATCATGGTTGTGTCTCTTTACTGGTCGGACGTCTGAAGTCGGACGTCGGACGCTTTAATTTTTCTGGTCGGACGTCGGATGCTGGACGTCGGACGATGAATCATTGCTTGTGCTTCAGACGTCTGGCATCAGACGTCAGACGATGTTTTAACCAACCGAGCCTTCGAGGCTGATTTCCAGCAGCTTGCCGGCTTCTACCGCAAACTCCATAGGCAGTTCCTTGAATACCTCTTTACAGAAACCGTTAACAATCATGGAGACGGCTTTCTCGGTATCAATGCCGCGCTGGCGGCACAGGAACAGCTGGTCGTCACTCACGGTGGAGGTGGTTGCTTCGTGTTCAACCACGGCGGACGGGTGTTTGCTTTCGATGTACGGGAAGGTGTGGGCGCCACACTGATCGCCGATCAGCAGCGAGTCACACTGGGTGTAGTTACGAGCGCCTGCGGCGTTCGGACCCATACGCACCAGACCACGGTAAGCGTTCTGGCTCTTACCGGCAGAAATACCCTTGGAGATGATGGTGGACTTTGTGTTCTTGCCCAGGTGAATCATCTTGGTGCCGGTATCGGCTTGCTGGTAGTTGTTGGTCAGGGCGACGGAGTAGAACTCGCCAACGGCGTTATCACCCTTGAGGATGCAGCTTGGGTATTTCCAGGTCACGGCAGAGCCGGTTTCGACCTGGGTCCAGCTGACCTTGGCATTGGTATGGGCAACCGCACGTTTGGTTACGAAGTTGTAGATACCGCCTTTGCCTTCTTCATCGCCTGGATACCAGTTCTGCACGGTGCTGTATTTGATTTCAGCGTTGTCCAGTGCCACCAGTTCCACCACGGCTGCGTGCAGCTGGTTCTCGTCGCGCATTGGCGCGGTGCAACCTTCGAGGTAGGAAACGTGGGAGCCTTCATCGGCGATGATCAGGGTACGTTCAAACTGGCCGGTTTTGGCTTCGTTGATACGGAAGTAGGTGGACAGCTCCATCGGGCAACGCACGCCTTTCGGGATGTACACAAACGAACCGTCGGAGAACACGGCAGAGTTAAGGGCGGAGTAGAAGTTGTCACGCTGAGGCACCACGGTGCCCAGGTACTTCTTGACCAGTTCCGGGTGCTGATGCACGGCTTCGGAAATCGGCATGAAGATCACACCCGCTTCGGCCAGCTTTTCACGGAACGTGGTGGCAACGGATACGGAATCGAACACGGCATCCACGGCAACACCGGCCAGCGCCAGCTGCTCGTGCAGCGGTATGCCCAGCTTGTCGTAGGTTTCAAGCAGCTTCGGATCAACTTCGTCGAGGCTTTTTGGCTTGTCAGCCATGCTTTTCGGAGCGGAGTAGTAAGACAGTGCCTGGAAATCAGGTTTCTGATACTTCAGGTGAGCCCAGTCTGGCTCTTCCATTTCCAGCCAGGCGCTATAAGCCTTCAGACGCCATTCAAGCATCCATTCCGGCTCGCCTTTTTTGGCAGAAATAAAGCGGATTACGTCCTCGTTGAGGCCGGGGGCAATCGTATCGGATTCGATATCACTGACGAAACCGGCAGCGTATTCCTTGCGGATACGTTGGTGGATTTCGGCATTCGGAGTCTGGACGTCAGTCATGGTGAGCTCTCACGGTCATACGGAGGCAAACAGGCTGGATTCTGTGTCCGGCGCGTGTTTGGGCAGTGCCATCCGGGAATTGCTGCAATGTCGAGCATTCTACTCGGGTATTTTGGGTATTACCAGAATCATTACCAGTTTGGTATTCTTTCGGTCGCTCCTGATCATTCGGGTCAGTTGAGCCTACACAGGCCATCCCATGAAAATAAGCAAAATGACCGACTACGGTGTGCTGGTGCTGAATCATCTGTCACGGATGGGGGCTACCCGTCAGTCCACCGAAGAGATTGCTGAGGCGACGTCACTGGCGCTGCCAACGGCACGCAAGGTGCTGAAGCTGCTGGTGGATGCCGGTCTGGTGCAGGCTCGGCGTGGTGCTCGTGGCGGGTATTGGTTAACCCGCAGTCCGGAACAGATTCCCTTGCTGGCGATTGTGGAGGCTTTTGAAGGCAAGGTGCAAATCACGGAATGCAGCAGCACCGACGAACATGGCTGCGAGATTACCGACAGCTGCTCGCTCTCGGACAACTGGGGCGGCATCAATCAGGTACTGGTGCTGGTACTGTCGTCGATTACCCTTGGCCATATTCGTGAGCCAGCTTCGTTACGGCGTTGGATTCAGAACTGGAGTCCTGCCACCGATCGTATTCCTCTCATACAAGTTGATTGATCAATCAACTTACAATGTTGTCACTATGGCGTTTTCTGACCTTTGTGATTTCGCTGATATGTCACATATTTCGGTGACACTGCTCATACAGCAAGGAATGCGGCCTGTCGGGCATGTGTCAAGTTTTTCTTGGTTGTTTTTTCGTGACTTGGATCGGGATCTGGTGAAATGTTTGAAAAACTTCACTGGGTTTTGGGAAATGTCACAATTTTGAACATCTGTATTGAGGTAGTATGGTTTTGCTGTTAGACAGTCTGGATGTCTTTATTGTTGACAGGTATGTCAAAAAAAGTGTTCGCACGATTCCGGTGCTCCAACTGATCGATCATCATTGCAATCGCATTCCCGGATCGTAAATGCAGATTTTTCGCCTTGGTGTCTCAAGGTGATTTCCTCTCCTGGAGGAAGTGGCAGGTAATGTTATGAAACACGTTCTTACTGTTCTGCTATGCGTCCTGGTGACTTCCGTTGCTGATGCCAAAAGCAATCTGTCTATTGGCTCATTTGAGATCCTTGACAAGGAATGGTTTGTTGTTTCTCTCTCGCAAAGTTCACCTGATAATTTTGCTCAACCGCGCGTTGGTACTCTTTTTGAGATGAAAGCGTTAGCTGATGACATTTCCCCACGGCGATTTCGTCAGCTATGGCAGGATGCTCTAGCGGTAAATGAATCTGCTGATATCTGGCACAAGTACTCTCGCGACTTTGATCTGTTTTTTCAGGTCGTGCAGGCTCCGCTCATCAAAGGTGATCATCTGGTGCTGGAGCAAGGGGAAGACTCTGTCGTGGTATCGGTCAATCATTATGAGCATGCTCGGCTGTCTGCTGGTTTCCTTGGGATGGTGCTCCAGACTCTTACTGCACGGATTGCTCCAATTCCGGAGTTGAAACAGGGGCTGCTGGCCCAGTTGCCAGAAGCTGAACAGAAACGCTTATCCAGCGAATTTTCCAACGGTGAAGTAAGTCTTCAGCGTATCGGTGAAACCGCGCGCTGGTTACGATTCCCCAAATCCACCGTGTCCCAGCTCTGATATACTCGGCCCGATTTCTGGTTCAGTTGTGCTGAGGGCCGTGTGACTCCTTCCTATCTTGATCGTTTTGGTGGTATCGGACGCCTGTATGGCGCAGCCGGTTTGCAGCGTCTGCATGATGCTCATATCTGTGTTGTTGGTATTGGTGGTGTAGGTTCCTGGGCTGCTGAAGCGCTGGTGCGTTCTGGCATTGGTGCTGTCACGCTGGTGGATCTCGATGAAGTCTGTGTCACCAATAGCAATCGGCAGATTCATGCGGCCACATCCAGTGTTGGTAAATTCAAGGCTGAGGTTATGAAAACCCGCCTGCTCGACATCAATCCCGAGTGTCGTGTTACCGCTATTAACGATTTTCTGACCGAAAAGAACCTGGCGGATTTGCTGGCCCCTGACGGCAATTCTGAAGCATTCGCCTATGTGGTGGACTGTATCGACAGCGTCAAACACAAGGCAGCCATGATTGCTTTCTGCAAGCGCCGCAAGATCCGGATCGTGACCACCGGCGCAGCGGGAGGGCAGACTGATCCGACCCAGATTCAGGTCGGCGACCTCAACAAGACCTTCAATGACCCGCTTGCGAAAAAGGTTCGATCGTTATTACGTCGCGATTATGATTTTTCCCGCAACCCATCTCGTAACTACTCGGTGCCCTGTGTATTCTCCAGTGAACAGCTGGTTTATCCACAACCCGATGGTAGTGTCTGCCAGGCCAAACCGGCCGAAGGCGACAGTACTCGTCTGGATTGTGCCTCCGGATTTGGTTCCGCCACCATGGTGACGGGCACCTTCGGTTTTGTTGCGGCCGCCCGAGTGGTGCGCCGCATTGCCGACGGAGCGGGTAAAAAAGGCTGACGGGGAACCTTCCGGAGGGAAGGGAATCCCTGTTTCTGATTCCCTTTCTCCCCCCTTTGATTCCGGAGCTTCGATGAGCGATCTGATCGCCACCTTTGTATTTTTCTTCGCGGTTATCGACCCGATTGGCACTGTGCCGGTATTCATCGCCGTTACCAGCCGCTTCGATAAACAGACCAAACAGAAGATTGCCCTGCAGGCGGCGTTGGTATCGGCTGCTGTTCTGATGTTTTTTCTGGTGGCGGGCGAAATTATCCTTACATCTATTGGTATACCGTTATCTGCATTCCAGATTGCTGGTGGTATCGTGCTGTTCCTGTTTGCCCTGTCGATGATTTTTGGCGAGAGCAAACCAGAGGGGGAGGTCAAGCTGGTGCGTCGCGGAATGGAGACGGCGATATTTCCATTAGCCGTACCGAGTATTGCCAGTCCGGGTGCCATGCTGGCGGCCGTGCTGCTGACCGAAAACAGTAAGCATTCCATCAGCGAGCAGGCGGTGATTGCGCTGGTAATGCTGTCGGTGCTGGTGGTGACTTGGGGCCTGATGAATGCCTCGACTTTTATTTACCGGTTTATTGGTGATAGCGGTGCCAGCATTATTAGTCGTGTAATGGGGCTGATTTTGTCATCGGTAGCGGTGACCTCGGTGCTGGCAGGTATTCGTGATTATTTCGGCCTTGCGGGGGCTTGAGGTCCCTCAGGTTGCCTTGATTATGGAATGCCCCGGCCTGGATTGAGTTGGCGGCAGGTAGTGGGTCTGGATCAGGATATCCGGTTTTGACAAGTTCTACCGGCAAGCCTTGCCGTATGCCACTCAGGTTCTATGTGATAGCGATCTGGCAGCCATTCCTGTGCGTCGTCTGCGTATGGTACTGGCAGGTACACTCTGAATAATTCTGCACAGCTCTCGGCTCTGGCTTGCTTAATTGAGAACACCCTCTAGGGACACTCTGAATAACTCTGCACAGCTCTGCGCGAGTGCTGCAGCGCGTGTGAGCAAGGCGACGAACGCAGCGAAATGACGAACCAACCTGGCCGGGTCCTTTTCAAGTTCGTCAACACCGCTCAAATGCGCTGCAGCCCGCGCCCTTTGGGGCTTTCGGGATGGTGATGACTCGGTGTCGCCGGTTTTCGACGTAGCCCGCTATGCCATCAAACCGGCTTCGTGATTCATCACCATCCCGATAAGCCAGAGCGGGCACCGAGTTATTCAGAGGGTCCCTAGCCCTTTGGGGCTTTCGGGATGGTGACGACTCGGTGTCGCCGATTTCTGACGTAGCTCCCTGGATTTAGGTAAGAGAGCCATTAAACCGGCTTCGTGATTCATCACCACCCCGATAAGCCAGAGTCGGCACCGAGTTATTGACAGGGGCCATGGCTGCTGATGCTGGTGGCTCAGCAGCTTCCTGAGGTGGCCGCGCGTGAGAAGTTTTTCTGGTGTAATGCGGCTGGGCTGCGTGGGAGGCGGGCCGGAAGAAGGCCGATCCGAATAGCAAGGAGGGCTACACCCGGAAACGGTTCATCATTTGTTCCAAGCCACTGGCAAGTTGCCCCAGCTGCTGGCAGGAGACTCGGGTTTTCTCGGCACTTTGCACGGTATGGTCGGCTGCACTGCGGATATTACCCAAGCGTCCATTGATATCACTGGCGATACCGGATTGTTGCTCGGTTGCACTGGCAATGCTGCGGTTACGCTCATTGATCTGGCTGATCATGGTGGCAATTGTATCCAACGCTTCGCCAGACTTGCGTGAAATCTCCAGTGCCTGACGTACACTACCTGAGCTGCTGTGCATCGCCTGCATGGCTTTTTCGCTGCCGCTCTGCACTTCACTGATGATGGCACTGATTTCACGGGTTGAAGATTCGGTGCGGTGTGCCAGTGAACGTACCTCGTCAGCCACAACAGCAAAACCGCGGCCGCTTTCACCGGCGCGGGCTGACTCGATAGCCGCGTTCAGGGCCAGCAGGTTGGTCTGTTCGGCAATCGCACTAATGACGTCCAGTACGGTCCCTATTTTGCTCAGTTGTCCGGCCAGGGCTGCCATGACGCTGGCTGTTTCTTCCGTCTCACGGTTGAGGCCGGTGATGGCGTTGACGATGCTCTGCACGCTGCTTTGCCCTGCCCGGGATTGTGCTTCACCGGCGACCGACGCTTCGGCAGCCTGGGCGGCGTTGTAGGCCACTTCCTGAAAGGCATGAGTCATATCCGCCAGCGAGGCAGCCGCTTGATCAATGTCGGAGTGCTGCTTCTGCAAGGACTGGCCGGATTCGTTGGACTGGCGAGTCAGCTCTCCCGAAGTGGTGGCCAGTTGCCGTGACGAGTGGATGATCTTCTGCACCGTGTCGCGCAAGTCGCCTTGCATACGTTCCAGTGCAGTCAGCAGACGGGTACCCTCGTCGTTGCCGTCAATGGCGACGGGCTGGCTCAGATCCCCTGCAGCAATCCGTTCGGCTGCCTGCATGGCCTGGGTCAGACGCCTTAGCAGGGGGCCGGTAATCATGAATACCAACAACACGAGTGCCGCAGCCCCCGCCATGGTGCCAATGGCGGCCGTGCTCATCAGTCGCTGTTGCAGGCTGGCCAGGGGGGCGCTGTAGTCATCCACGGCCATGGCTGAAATCAGTACCAGACCACCAATGTTGACCGGATGATGGGCCGCTATGTAGTCAATACCATCCAGGCTGAAGCTTCCGGTCTCTGATTGGTTGCTCTTCAGGGACGCGAAGTAGTCACTCAGCCCGACCTGACGGGAAAAATCGAGCTTCAGCAAATGCTCCGGATTCTGTGATGACAGCACCAGACCTGTCGGGTTGATCAGATAATTGTGAATCTGTGTATGGCCGTTGACGATGTTGTCGGCGATGTTCTTCAGATCAATTGGGGTATCCATAACGCCGATGGTCGAACCGTCAGAAGCCTTGATGGGGGAGGAAATCACCATTACCGGCCTCCCGGTAATGGGGGATATGACCGTTTGCCCGATCACTGCTTTTCCCTGTTTCAATACGTCGATTTCCTGTTCCGCCAAGGTGAATTCGTAGCCTTCTGACTGACCGTTCAGTGAATCTACTCCGAGGCGCAAATCCGATCGCATCACAAAGACGTTTTCGAAACTTCCCTGACTGTTGTGATAAACACCGGCGAGGTACTGACGCAGACTGGCATGCAGTTGCGGATCATCCTGACCGTTGCGGTTGAACTCCTCCGCGTATTGAATCACCGTCGGAGACGTGGCCAATATCTGGTTCTGGATAATCAGCTGGTTGAGCCCTTGTTCGATCTGGTCCGCCTTGTTTTCGGCGCTTTGCAAGATGTTGTTGAGCGCACCTTCCTCCATCTGACTGCTGGTCAGGCTGGAAGTAATGGTGATCAGAATGGCCATGGAAACACCGAGGCAAAGCAGCGCTGCGACCACAATTTTGATGAATAACAGGTTCTGATTACTGGCAGATCGTTGGGTCATGAAATGCTCCTGCGTTGGAGGGAGATAATGCGGCCGCAGCCCGATGACGGGCTCTGTATCCTTGTCCGGGGCGGGAAGTGTCTGGCGATGGCTCTGATTCCCGTCTTCCTTTTGTAGCAGTGTAGTCAGAAGCCACTGATCTGCTTGTGATCCTTCCGGGTTCGAGGGGGATGTTGGTTTTTTTGGCGTCAGATCAGCCGTGTCTCCGGAAACCGGGAGCGCAATGTCCTGATCAATGTGCCGCAGCTGAGCGGCCTGGTGTCGGCATATAGAGGTTTTTCTTATAGCCTCGGACAACAGGCCTGGTTCAGAAACCGGTATTTTTCAACATAGTTGTCCGATAAACCATTAATCAGGCCGCCATCGTCGCGGCTTGTATTTCTTCCTTCCTCACCGGATTCAGCGTCACCGTTTCCTGCCAGCTCAGATTACGGATTCTCTTCCGGCTCCAACGTTCCGGATGCTGTTTCATCGCCATTTCGCAGATCTGTTTTCTCCGCTCCAGGACGGCCTTGTCTTGTCCTTGATGACGCTGGTCAGGTGTCACGAAGCGGATACCGCTGTGGCGGTGTTCTTCGTTGTAATAACGGGCAAACGCCAGCATCCATTGCTGTGCATCCTTGAGCGTTGCAAAGCCGCCTGATGGCCACTGCGGGCAGTATTTCAGCGTCCGGAACAGTGACTCCGAGTAGGCATTGTCATTACTGACGCGTGGTCGACTGTGACTGCTGCGGATACCCAGCTCATCCAGTTTTGCCTTCAGTGTACTGGCTTTCATCGGGCTGCCANCCAACGATCTTGCGGCTGAACAGGTCCATGATCAGGTACAGATACCAGTAGCGACCTTTGACCGTACTGGCGCAATAACTGATGTCCCAACACCACACCTGATTCGGAGCGGTGGCTGTATGGGTTGTGATCGGGCGTTTCGCCGGTGCCTTGCTGCGACCGCGATGGTGCTGCTGGTTGGCAGCCTTTAACACCCGATAGAAGCTCGACTCAGAGCCGAGGTAACGGCCTTGATCCATCAGCTTCGGGACGATCTGTGACGGTGGCAAACTGGCGAACTCCGGTTGATTGCAGACCTCTATAATGGCTTGTCGTTCTGGCTCGGTTAAGGCGTTGTGCGGCTTTGGGCGCCCAGCCGCAGGACGACGGTCAGGCAAAACCTGATCGCCCTCCAGCCAGCGTTGTAGCGTTCGGACATTGAGCCCTAACTCAGCGGCAGCACGCGCTCGACGAGCCCCAGCCGAGATGCCTTCCAGAAAAATCTCCGCCAGACGTTGTCGGCATTCCAGATCTGT
>NZ_JAPNOA010000016.1 GCF_026626885.1 Parathalassolituus penaei | reverse complement strand
TGCCCCGCAAGGCCCGTTGGCACAAGGACGTGCCATCGGGCCGGGGTCGAACAGCCGTTGTCGGTGAAAACCGGAGAAACGAGCCCAGCCGGGCAAAAGCAGGGGGAGGCCCGCCCGGCCGGGGGGACAAGGTCCCCCAAGAGGGCAAGCAACGTAGCAAGTTAACAAGCAGAGTAGCCGCCAGATCCGATCGCGGCCCGGCCAGCCGTCGGACGTCGGACGTCGGACGTCGGACGAACAGCAGCCACTACACCATCGCAGCCAGCAGCAAAGCTGCCGTTATTCGTACGCCCGCATCTCGGCCGCAGCCGGATGGAACGATTGGGTACCGTATAACTCCGACAACAACGGCACCTGACCGTCCGGCTGCACCATACGAGCATGGCGACGTTGCAACTTGCGAGGCTCATCCACACCACAGGAGTGCGCAATCACACCCACTTCCTGCACCAGAGTCTGGACAAAATGAAACACCCGTTCGGCCTTATCCTGTGGCACCAGACCCGCCTGCAAATGACGATCATGCGTGGTGATACCGGTCGGGCAGGTATTCTTGTTGCACTGCAGGGCCTGAATACAGCCGAGCGCAAACATGAAACCACGAGCGGTATTCACAAAGTCGGCGCCAACACACAACGCCCAGGCCACCCGGTCCGGGGTGATCAGTTTGCCGGAAGCAATCACACGAATACGTGGACGCAGATGGAACTCATCAAGAACGTCCACCAGCATCGGCAATGATTGGGTCAACGGCAGACCCATGTAATCCATCAGTGGCTGCGGGGCTGCACCGGTGCCCCCTTCCGCGCCGTCGAGAGTAATAAAGTCCGGGGCACACTGACGACCACGCTGATGAATGGCGCGGCAAAGATCACGAATCCAATCAATATCCCCCAATACCGCCTTGAAGCCGGTTGGTTTGCCGGTAACGGAGCGCACCCGTTCGATCATGTCGAGCAGGTCATCCACCGAGCGGATTTCCGGATGACCGTTAGGGCTGATGGAATCTTCCCAGATCGGAATATGGCGAATGGCGGCGATTTCGGCATTTACCTTGTTGGCAGGCAGAATGCCCCCTTTGCCCGGCTTGGCGCCCTGGCTCAGTTTGATCTCGAACATTTTTACCTGTTCGTGGGCGGCAATGGCGCGCAGCTTGTCATCATCGAGCTGGCCACGTTCATCCCGCACACCGTACTTGGCAGTACCAATCTGGAAAATCACATCACAGCCACCCTCCAGATGGTACGGCGACAAACCGCCCTCACCGGTGTTTAACCAGCAGCCAGCCTTGCGAGCACCATTCGAAAGCGCGCGAATTGCCGGTTGCGACAGCGCACCAAACGACATACCGGAGATATTCACCAGCGAGGAAGTGGTGTATGGCATCCGGCAGTGTTCACCAATGGTCAGTGGGCCGGATTCAGCAAAATCCTGTTTGAGTGCCGGGAAAGGACTGTTCACAAACAGTACGGTGCCCGGTACATCGAGACGACGGGTGGAACCAAAGGCAACCGTGGTGCTTTCTTTTTTGGCGGCACGATACACCCAGGCACGTTCGGCACGGTTAAACGGCATTTCCTCGCGATCCATGGCAAAAAAGTACTGCCGGAAAAACTCTCCCATGTGTTCGAAGAAATAGCGGAAACGGCCAATCACCGGGAAGTTGCGGCGTACCGTGTGTTGGGTCTGGTGAATATCCACCCAGTAGGCATAGGCCAGCCAGCCCAATACTCCAACGGTCAGGGTTCCCAATAAACCGATCAGAATCAGCACGCCCCAGGCGGCCAGGGTAAAAACCTCGTTAGTCACTCCACACTCCGGTGTCTTGTTTGCTCATCAGGCCGCCAGCCTAACCGCAGGGAAGAAGTGAGAGAAGTCTTTACGGGCAGACCAGACTGTTTCTGTGAACAACTGGCCTGTTTCGGGAACTGCAGGCAGGAGAAAGTAACAGCAGGCAAACAAGCAGGCATAAAAAAGCCCGGCAGCGCCGGGCTGACAGGAATCCTCACTGTCAGGCAGTCGGAGTAATGTTCTTCACGGTACGAGCGGTGAAGTAGGCAAAATTGCCTTCAAGATCTCCAACCTCAACACGATTCGGAGACAACGGCGAACTCTTCAGAGTTGCGATGTACAGGCCACGGCAAGACACCAGATTACGGTCGATGTCATTAAACAGTGGCTGGGTAAATACAAAGGTGCGGCGTTCGTGGCCACGTTCCAGAGTCAGAATCAACTGAGCGTCGGTCAGATCACTGGCACGGGAAAAATTCACGTAACTGATCCGGTATCCGGAGTCGAATTCATACAGATAGTGTTCAAGTGTCTGACGGCTCATGATGTGCCCTACGTAAAATGGGTCTCGTTAACCTAGGTTTAGTTCCCTGCCGCTTACCTTGCAAACACAAGTAACAGAAAACTACAGTTTCCAGTTACCCGTCAGAAACCTGTGATCCCTTTATAACAGAATTACAGAAGGTGCAGGTTAGTCAGCCGATGTTGGCGTCAAACCCACACCTCTAACAGTTGTCAGGCTGCATGTGCTTCGTGTTGGCGTTCCAGAGCCAGATTACCGAGTGCCGAATCAATCTGGCGGAACTGCCACTCAAACCCGGCTTGTTTGAGTACTACAGGAGCCACCCGCTGACCATCCAGCAGCAGTGTACTCATTTCCCCGAACAGCAGTTTCACCATCGGAGTTGGCATCGGCAACAACGCCAGACGTCCCAGAGCGGCTGCCAGGCTGTGAGTGAAATCAGTATTCGTCACCGGTTCGGGTGCCGTCATGTTCACCACACCACTGAGTGGCAACTGGCCATCCAGCAGGCCGTGAATCGCACGGCAGTAATCGTCGATATGAATCCACGCCAGATATTGGCTGCCATCACCAATCTGGCCGCCCATACCCATCCGGAACGGCAACCAAAGGCGTTTCATCATGCCGCCTTCAGCACCCAGCACAACGCCGGTACGGGCGATCACCAGTCGTTTGCAGTAAGCCGTCAGAGGTTGAGCTGCCAGCTCCCAGTCACGGCACAAACGGGCGGCAAAATCACGACCGTTGTCACTCTGTTCATCCAGCCAGACCTCGCCCGCCTTACCGTGTTTGCCACCGTAATAACCAATCGCCGAACCACTCACCACCACCTCGAAGTGCTGATGGGTACGTTTGGCCCAGGCCACCAGATCTTCGGTGAGAGCAATACGACTGGCGCGCAGAATCGCTTTGCGCTCTTCGCTCCAGCGTTGGTCAGCAATGCCTTCACCGGCCAGATTCACGACCCAGTCGAAGCGACCTTCCAGTTCGTTGAAATCATCCACCGCGGTAATGCCCGGCCAGCGTTGACGTACTTTGCCCGGCTGTCGGGTCAGAACCGAGATGTCATGGCCGACCAGACGCCAGGCCGACACCAGACGGGAGCCAATAAACCCACTGCCCCCCGTAATCAGAATTCGTTTGCCCATGATTGTTTACCTCGCATGGTTTGGCTGTCATTTATTATACAACACCTATACATAGTATCTGGCAATGCTAAACTACAAAACCTGTACAAAGTTATGTGGCGGAAACAAGATGGCCCGTATTGCAATTATAGGTGCCGGAATGGCGGCGCTCGGCGCACTGGCGGTTTTTAATCACCACGGCCATCAGGTCGAACTGTTTGAAAAAAGCCGCGGCACGGGTGGGCGTATGGCCAGCAAGCGTGGTCAATCGGCCAGCTGGGACATGGGTGCCCAGTTTATGAAGGCCAATACTCCGGCGTTTGCAGCTATCCTCGCCGATTGGCACCAGCAGGGGCTGATCGAACCCTGGAAGATCACTCCCTGGCTGATTGATGAGGACGATGCCCGGCCATCACCGGACGACGACATTCGTTATGTCGCCGTACCACGTATGACAGCCCTCAGTCGCACCCTGGCCGAAAAAGCCAGCGCCTTGCACACCTCTACCCGTATCACTGCCCTGCACCGACATGACCAGCACTGGACGCTGGAAAGTGAAACCGGCGACCTCTTTGATGGCTTTGATGCGGTGGTGGTCACGACTCCGCCAGCACAGGCTGAACCATTTGTCCGTAATTCGGTCAATCTGCAACAGGCCTGCCTGCAAAGTAGTATGCTGCCTTGCTGGGCATTATTGCTGGCTTTTGACGAGCCGCTGGCGACGCCGTTTGACGCCGCATTTGTACACACAGGTGCTATCAGCTGGCTGGCGCGTAATAACAGCAAACCCGGCCGGGATAGCGGTGAAACCTGGGTGGTGCTGGCCAACCATGAATGGAGCCAGAACTGCATCGACCACACCCGTCCGTGGGTTGAACAACAGCTGCTGCAAGCGTTCTGGAATACCACCGGACTGGATGCCCTCAAGGCGCGCGAATCCTGGCTGCACCGCTGGTTATACGCCTTCCCGGACAACAGTGCTGATACCAGGGGGTATCAGCTCGACCCGCAGCAAAAACTGGTGCTGTGCGGCGACTGGCTGCAATCGGCCAGTATCGAAGGTGCCTGGCTCAGTGGTCAGGCAGCTGCAACTGCGCTGCAAGCGCAGTTGTCCAATTCTCGCGTGACGGGGGCGAACGCATGACCGGCTTTTCCTCCTTGTACGACCATTCCGGTTCCCTGACGCCGGTCTCGGAGAACCATTCGGAAGGAGGTGACAAGATGAACAAGAAAAACCTCAAGGCGACCATTCTGTTGGCCCACGGCAGCAGTGATCCACACTGGTTAAAACCCTTTGATGAACTGCTGTCGCAGATTCGCAGCAGCCTGCAAGCGGATGGCAATCGCGTTGATCTGGCCTATATGGAACTGGCCGAGCCGTCGCTGGAAAACCAGGTCGCACTGCTGGCCGAAGCAGGTTATACCCACATCGATGTGCTGCCGCTGTTTTTTGCCGCCGGCCGCCATTTGCGTATCGATGTTCCGTTGCAGATCGAGGAGCTGCAAAAAGAGCATCTGATCCAACTGACCCTGCTGGCGCCAGTAGGACTGGAACCGGAAGTCGCACGCGCCATTGCCGAAGTAGTGATACGTCAGGTGATCTGATACGCCTGGCTCCACGTGATACAAAGCCTGTCATCGACAGGCTTTGTATCCGCCGTCAGGACAACACCCCGCTCCGCACGGTCGGCCTGCTTTGTCCTGCCTGGTGGGTATTTCGTCAGCGTCTATTTCCCGCTACTTCTCGTAACTTCCCTTATACCTCCAGCGCCTGCTCCTCTGTACCACACCAGAACCACACCTGTACAACCCCTTAATGCTGATCAGTTAAGGACTGTTCAAACAGCCTGATCATTGATTTCCGAATGTGCCCAGCGCAGCTGGCTGCCCAATGCCCATCTGGGCGAGCCGGAATTCACCGCAACGGCCGACCCGGCCGGGGGACAAGGTCCCACAAGAGGGCAAGCGGTAGAGCCAATTAACAAGCCGAACAAATCCTGACCATCCGATGCGGTAACGAAGTGTAAGAATGCCGACGGATGCTTAACTGATCGGAATTAGTGCACCCCCGCTGTTTTGCACACTGCCAGCAGGTTTTGGGCGGTTGATCCGGTCAAGCTGTACAAATTATCGTTTCCTGTACAAGAATACTTGACCAAACCTATACAAGAAGCCATGCTAAAACCTATACAAAACAGGCAAGGGTTATACATCATGGCCAACACCGAGACTTCCTCTTCTGTCCGCATCCCGGTTGGAATCAGCAGCTGCCTGCTGGGTGAACCGGTGCGTTTTAATGGCTCGCACAAGCGCTCACGCTTCTGCACCGATACCTTGTCGCGTTATTTCGAATTCACCTCCGTCTGCCCGGAAATGGGTATTGGCATGCCGGTTCCACGGCCCCCCATCCGCTTGGTCAGCCAGAATGCCAATGACCCCGAAGTTCGGGCGCTGGGTACTGACAACCCGGATCTGGATGTCACCATTCCACTGCGCGACTACGCCCATCAGCAAGCCGCCCGCCTCGACCAGCTGTGCGGTTACATCTTTATGCAAAAAAGCCCAAGCTGTGGCCTGTTCGGCGTGAAGCGATATCTGGCCAATGGCCATCCGGAAGGTGCTACCGGTGGAGTGTTTGCCACCGAGCTGCAACGCCTGTTGCCACTGGTGCCTATGGAAGAAGCCGGACGCCTGAACGACGACACCCTGCGCGAAAACTTTATGGTGCGGGTATTCACCCTGCACGACTGGCGTCAGTTCCGGTCCCAGCCGCTCACCGCCAACGGCCTGATCAACTTCCACTCTCGCTACAAATATCTGGTGATGGCCCACAGCGTGGCCCAATACAAAACCATCGGGCGTTTGCTGGCCGACCTGCGCAGCCGGGCGCTGGAAGACATCGCTGATGATTACATCCTGGCGCTGATGACCGCTCTGGCCAAACCCGCCAGCCGCAAAAGCCACACCAACACCCTGCAACACCTGCAAGGTTACCTGCGCCATCACCTCGACAGCGGTGACCGTGAAGAACTGACCGAGCTGATCGGCCAATACCGTCAGGGCATTGTGCCGTTGATTGTGCCGCTGACCCTGCTCAAGCATCACCTCGCCCACAGCCAGGATGTGAGTGTATATGCCCGCAATCAGGTGTATCTGAACCCGCATCCTTATGAGCTGGGCCTGCGTAATGCGATCTGAACAGGACGAGCCAGTCAGCTGGCCCGACGGCACCTACCCGATCCGCGAATTCGCGCGGCTGTCCGGGGTTAACCCGGCCACCCTGCGGGCCTGGGAACGTCGTTATGGCATCGTCAAACCCTTGCGTACTCCCAAGGGCCATCGCTTTTACAACGACCAGCATCTGCAGGATGTACGGCGAATTCTGTACTGGCTGGAACAGGGCTATCCGGTGCGTCAGGTACAGCTGCTGTTGAATCAGCCGTCCAGTAACCAGACAACCAGTGAACGCACAGACGTCTGGAGTGAACAGCAATTGCTGGTTGTCAGCAGTGTTGAACAGTTTGAGCTGGGCGTACTCGACCAGAGCCTCAACGACGGTTTTTCCCATTATCCGGTGGCGATCTATTACGAGCGGGCACTGCTGCCCGCCCTTGAACAGCTGCGCGGGCACAGTCATGGCCGCTTGCTCGCCAGCCTGTTGGAAAGCCGCCTGATCCAGCGCCTGCAAGTGCTGATGCATCAGCAACAGCGCCATGCATCCGGCCCACGGCTGTTACTGAGCAGCAATTGCCGCAGTGCCACGCTTGATCTGCTGATCCGTGCCTGTGCCATTGGTGCCGCCGGGCTCCGGGTCGAGCTGCTCGACACCAGCCTGCCCGCCAGTGATGTGCGTCTGGCCGCTGATGCCTTGCAGGCCAGCCATTTGTGGCTGCACTGGCAACCCGCTACCGACAGCCAGCATCAGGAATGGCAGGCACTGGTCAGCAGCCCGCGTTCATTCTGGCTCAGTGGCTGCCAGAGTTTTGTCATTTATGACCTGCCAGACCTTAACGACCTGCGTCGCCTGCCACTGCAGCAGCAGATCCAGAGCTATATTCTTGATTACGGACGTGGTGGAGAAGTCGCTGCGCCGTGGTCGATTACCCACGAGGTGAATGACCATGACTGAACCGGTACTGATGTGGTTTCGCACAGACCTGCGAATTCACGATAACCCTGCCCTGCACGCAGCTGCCCAACAGGGGCGTCCGGTGGTGGCCATCGTGTTTGAAACCCACCACCAGTGGGCCCGCCATGGCATTGGCCCGCGCAAGATCAATCTGATGCGGGCTGCCATGGCATCACTGCACGACAGCCTGGCAGCGCGCAATATTCCCCTGTTGATTGAAACCGTCGCCGACTTTGAAGCCAGCCGTCAGCGGATCGCACACTGGTTACAGGCGCTAGGTGCCCGTCAGCTGTTTTTCAACAATGAATACGAAGTGAATGAACGTCGGCGCGACATCATGGTATGTCGTGACGCCGCGGCGCAGGGCGTCGACGTGCAACGCTTCCACGACCAGTGCCTGTTGGCTCCCGGTTCCGTCAACAACAAGGCCGGTTTGCCATTCCGGGTGTACACCCCATTCCGCAAGGCGTGGATGGCCGATGCCGGTCCAGCGCTAACTGCTCCACTGCCTGCTCCGGCAGTTCAGGCTCCGTTTGAATGGCCGGACCATCTGTTGATGCCGGTATCCAGCGTGGCAGAACCGAACGTTGATCCACTCTGGTCGGCCTCCGAGGATGACGCCCACCAGCAGCTGCAGGAATTTATCGACGAACGCGCCCGCCAGTACCATCAGGAACGCGACTTCCCGGGCCTCGACAGCACCAGTCGCCTGTCGGTGCCGCTGTCATTGGGGCTGTTGTCTCCGCGTCAGTGTCTGTACGCCGCGGTGCGATTTAACGACGGTCGTCTGGATGGTGGCCGCTCCGGTTTCCAGACCTGGATTAACGAACTGGTGTGGCGTGAGTTCTACCGCCATCTGCTGGTTGCCTTCCCGGAATTGTGCAAACACCGCGCCTTCAAGCCAGAAACCGAGGTTATCCGCTGGCGTCATGCCCCCGACGAATTTGCCGCCTGGTGCGAAGGCCGCACCGGTTACCCGATTGTCGATGCGGCCCAGCAACAACTGTTGCAGGAAGGCTGGATGCACAACCGCTTGCGCATGATCAGTGCCATGTTCCTGACCAAACACCTGCTGATCGACTGGCGTCAGGGTGAGGCCTTTTTTAACCAGTATCTGCTCGACGCCGACCTTGCTTCCAACAACGGCGGCTGGCAGTGGAGTGCCTCCACCGGAGCCGATGGTGCACCCTGGTTCCGGATTTTTAATCCACTGCTGCAGAGCCGCAAGTTTGACGCTACCGGTGAGTTTATCGCCCGTTTTGTACCGGCTCTGGCGAGCCTGCCTCCCGACAGCCGCCATGAACCAGACGGCCTGCAGCGTCGTCGTTGTGGGTATCCCACTGCGATTGTTGAGCATTCGTTTGGACGCCAGCGTGCCCTGGATGCGTTTGGGGTACTGGGTAAACCGGTCACCGACCCGGCCGCCCATCCCGAATTACCACTCTGAGCCCACACAGGGCCCGCCAACAGGAGCACAGAGATGAGCCATGAACGGATACAACGCGTTCAGCATCTGTACCAGCATCTGGATCGCGACAGCCTTAGCCAGCCGTTGCTGGCCATGGTGTACGACCAGCAGATCCTGTTCTCGGACCCGCTGCATCAGGTGCATGGCCTGCCAGAGTTGCATCGCTATTTTGAACGACTCTATCGGTCGGTAGATGGCATCCGCTTTGAGTACGGCGACGCCATCAGCAATCAGAACCGCGACTTTTTGCCCTGGCAAATGCATTACCGTCACCCGCGCATTGGTGGCGGACGCTGGATTACCGTCGAAGGCGGCACCGTGCTGGAATGGAACCATCATCGGGTGATTCGCCACCAGGACCTGTTTGATGCAGGCCAGATGCTGTACCAGCACTTGCCCGTGATGGGCACCGCCATCCGCTGGTTACGGAAGCGTCTGGCATGAAGCGCCTCATCAACCGGCTGCGAGGCCGCCACTACCCGTTAACCGGCCAGATTATCTGGCTGACCGGTGCCAGCTCCGGCATAGGCGCGGCGCTGGTGCCGGTATTGGCAGCGCAGTGCCGACATCTGGTGATCAGCGCCCGCGATATATCCAGCCTGATGCCCATCGCTGAGCAGTATGCCAACGTCAGTGCCATGCCCGCCGATGTTACCGATCCACAATCGCTGGCATTGGTCGCGCACCATATTGACGAGGTTTTTGGTTATATAGATACCCTGATTGCCAACGCCGGCACCTGTGAGTATCTGGACGTTGGCCAGTTTGATGCGGCTCTGGTCCGCAGGGTCATGCACACCAACTTTGATGGACTGGTGAATACGGTGGCTGCCGCCCTGCCCCTGCTGCGTGCCAGTCAGCGCGGTTATCTGGTTGCGGTATCCAGCAGTGTGACCTGGCTGCCGTTACCACGCGCCGAAGCCTACGGCGCCAGCAAGGCGGCCGTGGATTACTTCGCAAAATCCCTGCGACTGGATCTGGCCCAGGAAGGTATTGATGTCAGCCTGGTGGCACCCGGTTTTGTCAAAACGCCACTCACCGACCGCAACCACTTCGCCATGCCCATGCGGATCAGCGCCGAACAGGCCGCTCAGGCCATCGTGGCGGGCATGCAGCAACACCAGCACAGCATTCATTTTCCCAAAGGTTTTACCCGAATACTGCGATTACTGGGGGCGCTCCCCGATTGCCTGCAGTGGCCACTCCTGAAGCTGTTTACCCGTTCGCAAAGGAAACCCCGAGCATGACCGGCACTCATTCCGACCCACAACGCCTGCACGACCCTCGACCACGGATTGCCATCGTTGGCAGCGGTATTTCCGGTCTGACCTGCGCCTGGCTGTTACGCCAGCGTTACCGGGTTGAGCTGTTTGAAGCCAATCAGGAACCCGGAGGCCACACCCAGACCACCGCTGTTGAATGGCAAGGTGTGAGTTATCCGGTCAACACCGGGTTTATTGTGTACAACGATCGCACCTACCCGCTGTTTATCCGCTTGCTGGAATTACTGGGCGTGGAAACCCGAGCTTCTGATATGGGGTTCAGCGTGAAATGCGAGCAGACCGGGCTGGAGTACAACGGTCAGGGGCTGGATCGCCTGTTTGCCCAGCGCCGCAACCTGTTGAGCCCAACGTTCTGGAGCATGATTCGGGACATCCTGCGGTTTAACCGCGAAGCCACGGCCGACGTTGAGCAAAATCGTCTCGACCCACACGAAACCCTCGGCCACTACCTACAACGCGGTGGTTACGGAGAGGCTTTCCGGCGTTATTACATTATTCCGATGGGCGCAGCGATCTGGTCAGCGGGTTGTGACGGGATGCTGGATTTTCCGGCGGCGTTTTTCCTGCGCTTTTTTAACAACCACGGCCTGCTGAGTCTGAAAAACCGCCCACAATGGCGAGTCATCGAAGGTGGTTCCCGCACTTACGTGGATACCCTGCTGGCGCAGTTACCTGAGAGCAGCGTGCATCTGGATACACCGGTGCTGCGGATTCATCGCCATAACAGTGCAGTAGAGCTGGAAGTACAAACGACCGACGGTGTTGCCCTGCGCACGTTTGATCAGGTAATTCTGGCCTGTCACAGCGATCAGGCGCTGGCCCTGCTGGCCGAACCGTCGGCTGATGAACAACGCCTGTTGGGTGCCATTCCCTATCAGGGCAACGACGTGGTGTTACACACCGACGAATCACTGTTACCACGCCGACGCAAGGTCTGGGCAGCCTGGAATTATCATCTCGACGACCAGCAACAGCAGACCGCCGCCGTTACCTACTACATGAATCGTTTGCAGGGGTTTGATGAAAACGTCGGGCCGTTCTGCGTCACCCTCAACCGCAGCCATGCCATTCATCCAGACAAGATCATCCGCCGTTTCCGTTACGACCACCCGGTGTTCACGCTGGAAGGTATGGCCGCCCAGCAACAGCACTACCTGATCAGCGGTGCCCGCCACACCCATTATTGTGGCGCCTACTGGTTTAACGGTTTTCATGAAGACGGTGTCCGCAGTGCGGTACGAGTTTGTGAGGCGCTGGGAGTGAGCATGCCATGAGCCTGTTCGAGCGCTCAGGCCAACCCGAAGCAGCGGGCATTCAGCACAGCGCAATTTACGAAGGCTGGGTGCGGCATCGGCGTTTTGCCGTTACCCGCCATGAGTTCCGTTACCCGCTGTACATGATGTTGCTGGATCTGGACGAAATAGAACGAGTGTTAGCCTTGCATCCGCTTTGGGGGAAATCACGCTGGGCGCTGTCTGGTTTTCACAGTGCCGACTATTTTCTGGGAGACACCAGCCTGCCACAGCTGCGCCAACGGCTGTTGCTGAAGTTTCAGCAAGCGGGTTTGCCAGCCTGTCGGGTCAGTGTGCTGACCAACTTGCGTGGGCTCGGTGTGGTGATGAATCCGCTCAGTTGTTATTTCGGTTTTGACCAGCAGGGCCAGTGTGTGGGCATGTTGGCTGAAGTCACCAACACCCCGTGGGGAGAACGTCATCATTACTGGCTTTCGACCCGGCTCGACGCAACCGCTGCAGACCAGGGCACTCAATCGGATATCCATTACCCCGCAGAGGTGCGTCAGCATCGCGCGGGTGATCCGAAGTTCTGTTTTGAGTTCAGCAAAGCCTTCCATGTATCGCCATTCAACCCGATGGATATGAGCTACCAGTGGTTGCTGAATTGCCCGCAAGAATTGCCCAACCACCAGCTGATCAGCCATCTGGCGCTTCAACGTCAGGGCCAGCCTGCATTTGATGCCACCCTGTGCTTGCAGCGTCAGCTCATCAGCCGCAGAAGCCTCGGACGGCTATTGTGGCGTTATCCACTGCAAAGCCTGCAAGTCGCTATCGGTATTTACTGGCAAGCCGCCCGTCTGTGGTGGCGGGGTGCCCGTTTTCACAAACATCCTGGCCATCGGCCAGAGCCGCAATCCTTCACCATCCGGGAGACTCATGATGAAATCCATCACTCTTGAAGCACCTCGTGGCAGCTGGCTGGAACGTGTATGCCGCCAACAGGTGTTAAAACGCCTGCAGCAAATTCGCAACGGCCGCCTGGTGATTCACGAAGATGGCCATCACTACGTGTGTGGTGAAGCCAATGCCGAGCTGCAGGCTGAGGTGTATATCCACGATCCTGAAGCCTGGCGCAGCATGGCACTGAATGGCGGGCTGGGTGCGGGTGAAGCCTACATGACCGGCGACTGGAGCAGCCCCGACCTGCCAGCGGTGATCCGCGTATTCAGCCGCAATCAGCAGGTGCTGCAAGGCATTGATAACGGCATCGCCAGAGTCGCGCGGCTGTTGTTACGGGGGGTTGCCTGGCAACAACGCAATACCGAGAAGGGGTCTCGCCGCAATATTGCCGCCCATTACGACCTCGGCAATGACATGTTCGAGCTGTTTCTCGACCCAACCCTGATGTATTCCAGTGCCATGTTCCCGCAGCCGGAAAGCAGCCTCGAACAGGCGTCAGTCTACAAACTCGACCGTATCTGCCAGAAGCTGCAACTGAGCGCGGATGATCACCTGCTGGAAATCGGCAGTGGCTGGGGCAGCATGGCCATTCACGCCGCCCGCGAGTATGGCTGCCGGGTCACTACCACCACGATTTCGCGCCAGCAGTACGAACTGGCGGCCGAACGGATTCGTGCGGCCGGGCTGGAAGACCTTATCACCCTGCTGCAAGAGGACTACCGCAACCTGCAAGGGCGCTTCGACAAACTGGTGTCCATCGAAATGGTAGAAGCGGTTGGTCATCAGTATCTGCCGCGTTACTTCAACTGTTTCCGCCAGCTTCTGAAGCCGGACGGGCTGGCGCTGATTCAGGCCATTACCATTCAGGACCAGCATTACAACCGCGCCCTGCGTAATGTCGACTTCATCAAACGCTACATTTTTCCGGGCGGCTTCCTGCCCAGTCTCACCGTGTTACAGAGCGCCATGACCGCCGCCTCCGATCTGCGCACCATTCATCTTGAAGACTTTGGTCCTCATTACGCCCAGACCCTGCGTCACTGGCGCGCGGCTTTTATGGCCAAACGCGAACAGCTGCAAACCATGGGATACAACGACACCTTTATCCGCATGTGGGACTACTACTTTGCCTACTGTGAAGGCGGTTTTGACGAACGGGTGATCAGTGTTGTGCAACTGCTGATGGCGCGGCCGGGCAATCGTGATCAAGCGCTGATAACACCAATCGGGCACTGATTCGTGTATCAAAGCCCTGTGACCCGTCGCACCACAATAGAACAAACCGAGGTCGTATTCAGGCGAGAAATTGGCTACAAAATCAGCACTAGATATCACCAAAACAACAATGGGATTAAAATTTGTTTGACTGTTCCAATAATTATGGCAACTTAACGAGGTTGATTACGCTTGGCCACGGCCAGGATTTTTGTGGAGGCACCCGATGCAGATAGGCAAACGAGAAGAATTCGACCTGAACGAGATGGCGATTTTTGTTCACGTAGTAGAAGCAGGCAGCTTCACCGGCGCCGCCAAAAATCTGGGCCTGCCCAAGTCGACTGTCAGTCGCAAGATTACCCAGCTGGAAGAACGTCTGGGTGTGCGCCTGATTCAGCGTACTACTCGCAGTCTGCGTCTGACCGATACCGGTAACGCCTACTACAGCCACTGCTCCCGTATCCTCAGTGAAATCGAGGAAGCCAACATTGCTGTGACCCAGATGCAAACCACTCCGACCGGTACCCTGCGTATTACCGCGCCGGTTCTGTTTGGTTCTACCGTGCTGGCAAGCCTGGTCGCCGAATTTATGGAAGAGCATCCACAGCTGACCATTGATCTGGTGTTGTCCGATCAACTGCTGGATCTGGTGCAGGAAGGTATCGACGTGGCATTCCGTATCGGCCAGCTGGAAGATTCCTCGCTGATTGGTCGTTACCTGGGGGATGTGGGTGTACTGCTGTGCGCCAGCCCGGAATACCTGCAACGATTTGGTACTCCGGAACATCCGGATGACCTCAGCAACCACCGTCTGATCAGCGCGTCACGCTGGGTGCAGTGGAACATGACAGGTCCGGACAAAGAGGAAATTGCCGTTCAGGTGAAGCCAAAACTGCAGGCCAACGACTTTGCATCCCTGTATGCACTGGCGCTGTCCGGTGCCGGTATCACACCACTGCCAGCCCTGATTGCGGCTCCGGCGATTCATTCCGGCAACCTGGTACCACTGTGCTGTGAATACCCGTTCGAGGCCAGCCCGATTCACGCGCTGTACCCGAGCAACCGTCACCTGTCCGCCAAGGTACGCAGCTTTGTTGATTTTGTGATCGACAGCATTCGTCCGAATCCTCCATGGGAAGTGGAGCTGCCAAAAGCTGCAGCACCTGCCAAAAGCACCGCCAAAGCCTGAGCACCGCCAAAGCCTGAGCACCGCCAAAGCCTGAGCAGCGCCTAAGCTTAAGCAGAGCCTCAGCGACTGAGCATCTGGGTGAGCGACGCCAACTCGTTGGCGTCGACACCGTTGCCGGTAAACAGCTTGTCGACCCGCTGTAAAAACTGGCTCAACCCTTCATCAACCCGCACGCCGTCATTAAAAACACGGGTTGTTTCGCTGATACCTCTTTCCATAATGTCCTGAATCGCGCGCTCCTGGTATTCATCCAGCCCCAAAAACTGCACGCTGTGTTCAACCCCTTCAGCCATACCCTCCACAATCATGGCGATGTTGCGCATCACCGCCTGATAGGACTCATCGGTACTCGCTACCACTGCCCGCATCTGTGCTGCCATGCGTGATACCAGCATGCGCTCCAGCTCCAGTGATTTGAGGTTATCCAGCGCCTGTACCCGTGCATCCGCGCCTTGTAGCAGTGAAAACACGTTGTCCTTGATGGCACCGTATTTTTTCGGATCGTCGAGCGGCATGTTTTTCACCAGCAGTGACACACAGCCGTAATTCATAATGGAGCGCCGACCAAAATCGACGTAACGGCCCTTGTTGCGGCACTCCATCAACAACGCTGATTCAAGATCCTTGGCCATACCGTTGGCTTCCATATTCTTGGCACCGTAACGGCTGCGCATTTGCAGGCTGCAGGAAATGCCATAACTCTGCAGCGCCTGAAACAGCCGCATCCCCAGTACATCAAGGTTGTCACACTGATTTACATCCAGCAGAAACTGGACGTTTACCCCCAGATCAGAGGTGTCGGACATGGCGATAAACGCCATTTCGTTGGCTTGGCGCAGCTGTAACTTGAGCTGATCGTTGGCGATCTTGTTAAACAGCACCCGCTCAAGGCGCGCCTTTAATTCGTCGAGATCGCTGTAGGCCAGATAATCATCACAGCCCGCTTCATAGGCACTCATGCGGTGTGGCAGCGTCTGATCATCCGCCACGGCAATCAGCGGAATCTCGGCCGTTTCCGGCTGCTCACGCAGTTCACGACAGGCCTGGATTCCAGCCTCTGCGCCGAGGCTGGCAACATCCAGAAGGATAAATTTGGGTGTCAGCGCGGTGACCATGGAAGCCACCGATGCGACAGAGTCTGCGACTGACAGCTGATACCGATCCCCCAATAACTCCTCAAGTGCTGTCACAGCCACATGGGTGATCACCAGTGCGTTGTACCTGTTAGCCATATCTTGCATCCAGTTTGCATTGCTAACCTTCAGGTTTAGTCGACGAATCCGGTCGCTGCCAGTCGTTTTCGTCGGCAATGACCGCTGCTACGCCAATCGATGATACGGGTCAGGAAATCAGAGTAATAACATCTCCCGGGCACGATGAATGGCCTGGGTACGATTACGAACCCCCAGTTTGGCATTGATACGACGGGCATGGCTTTTGACGGTATGCAGGGAAATAAACAGCTGGCGGGCGATCTCCTCGTTGGACAGCCCTTCTGCAATCTTGCGCAACACGTCGTGCTCACGGTCGCTCAACTGTACTCGGGTCAAAGGCGTACGCCCGTCATCGTCGGCAACAATCACCGGCGCATGAATTTCCGGCACCCAGAAGGCAAACACCTCGGGCATCTGCAAACGCTGCAGCTGCTGTTGTACTTGTGCAAACAGCGCCAGACTCTCGTCATCCTGCTGACAACCACGCAAGGCGGCAGCGCGAATCAGCTGTACCAGCAGCATGATCACCGGGCTTGAATGGCAACGCAGCCACTCATCCACTTCCTGCAGGCATTGCTCGTATTCACCTGCCAGCAAGAACAGACGGGCACGGGTAGCGGCAGCGAAGTCCGGCAACATAGGAAACACATCCGCGCGTGGCAGTTGCTGCACACTCTGGCCTTGCAAAAGGTCGTCGAGGCAATCGTGTGCACGCAGAAAGTTGCCATTGGTAAGCCAAACGTTGGCTTTTACCAACACCAGCCAGCGATAACTGTCACGATCTACGCCCCATTGCTGCATCAGGCGTTCGGCCTCATCCAGAATATCCAGCCCCTGCCGCCAATGGCCACGTGCGGCAGCCTGCATGGCCTGTAATCCGAAGCCATAACACACCAGCACGTCGCTGTGACGCTGACTGCAGTGAATTCCCTGCAGCAGGATTGTGTCGAGTTCACTGGAAGTGTCGCCTGCAACCCAGCCCAGAAACACCCGATACAACTGCAAACGCCCCATGGCCATACTGTCTTCCAGCCCATTCAGCTGGCAGCACTGCAGCCCACGTTCCACCAGTTCCAGGGCTTGGGGTAACAATCCACGGTGCAACTCAACACGAGCCAGATCAAACAGCGCCAGCGCTTCCAGCGCCGGTTTGTCGAACTCGCGGGCGACCTCGAGACTTTGCTGGCTCCAGCGCCGCGAGGCATCCAGATCGTTCTCGCCCAGCGCCAGATAAGCCATGCTGTTGGCCATCAGGAAACGTACGCTGGCACGCCGCTCCGGCAGATGCTGCCAGGCGCGACGGCACATTTTGATAGCACTGCGTTGCTGACCCCGCAGGCGGGCCAGATAGCCGTGTAATGCCAGCAACTCGGTTTCTTTCAGATACTGACGTTGCTGCAGTTGGCGCAGCATGGGTTCAGCCCGCCGTGGTCGCCAGGTCAACAACCAGGCCCAGCAGGCAATTTGCATCAGACGCGGAGAACAGCCGAGCAGCTCATCTCCGGCCATTTCACACCAGCGCACCAGTCCGGAAAAATCGAGACTGGCGAGGATATTTTCCGCATGAGCTTCAACCCAGGGCGCCAGTGTTTCCAGCTCGTTACTCAAACGAGCGTGCTGCAAGGCTTTGACTGGCTGCCCTTGCTGGCTGTACCAGCGGAATGCACTCTGGTTCCAGTCACAACGCTCCACTTCCGAACTCATGCCGGTCAGCAACCACTGGAAGGCAGCAACCAGGCGGTAATGATCATGACGCCAGACCAACAGCCCCTGCTGCTGAAGTTGCTGCAGCAGCGGGGCCACATCGGTCCCCAGCATTGACGACAACGCCGCTTCCGGTAAACGCGGCAACGCCGCCATCAGCCGTAACAGGCGGCCGCTCTGCGGCGCCAACTCACATTCGATTTCACCACGCCAGTAATCTTCCAGCGCCGGGCGCGCCAGTTCCGGACCAAACGCCACACCGCCCTGGCCATGACGCCCCGCAGCCCGATAACAGCCAAGCCAGATCGTCAACGCGGCTGGCCAGCCAGCAAACGCCGAGGCCAGCGAATCAAGCGCCACCGTATCAAGCTCAATCTCCTGCAGCAGAAACCAACGGCTGGTGTCTGCGGCACTGAAACAACCCGCTTCAAGTCCGGCAAATTGCCAGTCGGGTAACAGCTGCCACTTGCCAAGCGGTGCTGGTGCCTCACGCCCGGCCAGGAGTAATCGCAGATTGCGCGGGCGCTGATTCACCAGCGTTTGCACAAACTGCCAACTGGCGCTGTCACGCAGGTGCTGGATATCGTCGATACAGATCAGTACCGGTAATTCCTGAGCTGCCACCGCCACCAGCCACTCTTGCAGACTGACCAGAGGGTCCGCCGCTTGCAGGCCGCTATCCTCAGGCTGACCGTTGGCACGTGCCAGCATTTCCAGCAGTTGCAGCGGGCCTGCGTGACCACTCTGCAATGGCAACCATAAGGGCGGGCTGGCATGACGTTGATGCCAGCTGGCAATGGCTCGTAACAGAAATTGGGTCTTGCCAGCCCCGCCAGGGGCGAGAAACAGGCAGCAGGTATGATCATCGGCATGATCAAGCAACGCAGGATCAACCGAAGGGCTACGAGGAGGCGGCGCCACTGGCCGTAAAACAGCGAAAGACGGTCGTGAACTGTTTGTCACTTCCGGCAGACTGATACCGTCGAAAGGTAACACCAACAAACCCCGAACATTCAGAAAACATCTGATCATTATGATCAGATTGCATTTACGACAGCAAACCCGGCCGAGGTCCGAGGCTGATATGGGTCATGATGGGCCACCAAAACCGGTCGCCTGTGCCTGAATGGCCGTTACGGTCATGCCGTGTGCATGTGTAATCGATGGCGAGCCGAGGCCCAATGTCTGTCAATCAGGCTCCCGGAAAACACAAAGGCCACCCGAAGGTGGCCTTTGCTGAATCGCATTACTGCTGACCAGCGCTTTCCAGCAGTGGCTTCAGTTCACCCTTGGCGAACATTTCAGTCACGATGTCACAACCGCCTACCAGCTCACCGTTTACCCACAGTTGTGGGAAGGTTGGCCAGTTGGCATAAATTGGCAGGTTGGCACGAATTTCAGGGTTGGACAGGATGTCGACATAAGCGAACTTCTGACCACATTCCATCACCGCCTGCACAGTACGGGCAGAGAAACCGCACATTGGCTGGTTAGGAGAACCTTTCATGTACAGCAGGATAGGGTTCTGTTCAATCTGGTTCTTGATAGTTTCCATGATGTCCATGACAACAACTCTCACATTGGTGAATTTGTATCAGGGTATCACAACTTCTGGCCACTCCAGTAGCCTCCAGCGACACCCTGAAAACCGTAAAAACCCTTACAAATCGCGGGGTTCAGTCCCCCAACCACCACCACCCGGAGTATGAATGGCAAACACATCACCCGCCTTCATTTCGACCCGGGCACAACCGCCCAGCCACTCGATACGTGGTGCCTGTCCAGGCTGCTGCCGCATAACAAAGTTATGCCCCGGACGCCCTTCACCACCACCGGCCAGACCAAAGGTCGCTACCTGTCGATGACCGCTGATAATGTTGGCGGTCATGTCTTCACGGAAGCGGATATGCCGCTCAACACCGTTGCCACCGGCAAACACACCTTCACCGCCAGAGCCATGACGAATATGGAATCGCTCCAGTACAACCGGGAAACGCTGTTCCAGTACTTCGGGGTCGGTCAGACGCGAGTTGGTCATATGGGTATGCACCGCACTGGCACCAACCCCTAATGCACAGGCGCCGGCGCCACCACACAGGGTTTCATAGTACTGATGACGCTGGTTGCCAAACGTGAAGTTGTTGTTGGTGCCCTGACAGCCCGCCATCAGCTCCAGTGCGCCCATCAGGCAATCGACCAGGTACTGGGCAGTTTCCACGTTGCCGGACACAACGGCAGCCGGATATTGCGGTGCAATAATGGACGCTTCCGGCACCCGAATATCCAGCGCACGCAGGAACCCGGCATTCAGCGGTACCGCTCGTGCCACCAGCACTCGGAAGCTGTACAACACCGCTGCTTTGACTACCGAGGTGGGCGCATTAAAATTCCCCGGATGCATGGTGTGGCCACGTTCCGGATTACCAAACCAACCAGTGCCGGTGAAATCAATCAGAGCCTTTCGGTTGTGCTGGTCCACATCGATACGGACACAGAAGCGCGTACCGTCATCCATATCGTAACGGAACGAGCCAGACGGCAACTGCTGCAAGCAGTCACGCAGACTCTGCTCCGCATTGGCCTGCACCTGTTGCATGGCGGTTTGCACACCGTCCACTCCGTAACGCTGGCACAAACGCTCCAGCTCACGGGCACCGGCTTCACACGCCGCCAGCTGGGCCTTGAGGTCGGCAATATTTTGCTGCGGATTACGCGCAGGCCATTCGGCATCGGTCAGCACCTGCAACAGGGCGTCAGTCTGAAATTCCCCGGCGCGCACCAGCACCAGGTTATCCAACATTACCCCTTCTTCATCAATGCTGTGACTGTTGGCCGGCATCGAGCCCGGTGTGATACCACCAATATCGGCATGATGACCGCGAGCGGCCACAAAAAAGTCAGGGCGTCCCGCGTGTGAACCCGCAATAAACACCGGTTTCACCACGGTCACATCCGGCAAGTGAGTGCCTCCTTTATAAGGAGTGTTCAGCACAAAGGCATCACCGGCACTCATGTGCGGATGCTCGGCCATCACCACCTGCACACTTTCACTCATGGAGCCCAGATGCACCGGAATATGGGGCGCATTGGCCACCAGCTCACCGTGCTGGTCAAACAGGGCGCACGAGAAATCGAGGCGCTCCTTGATATTGACGCTCGATGCGGTTTTCTCCAGCACCAGCCCCATCTGTTCGGCCAGAGCCATAAACAGGTTATTGAAGATTTCCAGCTGCATCGGGTCGAGGCCATGATCGGCGAGATCCGGCTGGGCCGAGTCGGAATCCTCTGCACTTTCAGGCAAACGTTCCAGCACCAGCGCTGCCGATGGCAAACGCCGACACATCCAGCCCGGCTCTACCACAATGGTGCTGTTGGCTTCGGTCAGTAACAACGGCCCAACCGCCCGGAAGTGCTCCGGTAATTGTTCACGCGCCCAAACTGGCACCGAACGCCACTGCCCTTTCATATACATTTCCACCACACCACGCGAGGCATCAGACCCAGCACTTTCCGGCGGACGCACCTGTAATGGATAACCGCTGCGAACCAGCTCCAGCTGCAGGGCATCCACATGCAGCGCCAGCTGCGGCTGAATAAATCCGAATAACTGCCGGTGTTGCTGTTCAAACTCTGCCTGCATGGTGGAAATATCGGCCAGATTCACCAGCAAACGGGTGTCACTGCCGGTGTAGCGCAACCAGACCCGCACAATCCGGCTGATTTCGGCATCATCCGTCGCTGATGGTTGCCACTCACTGCGAAACCACAACCTCTGTTCAATTGCCTCATTAAAGTCGGTGGCAAGACTGGCCAACGGAGCATCAATCCCCTCTTCGCCCAACCAGCGTTCATCCGCCAGACCAATTCCATAGGCCGACAACACGCCAGCCAGCGGATGCAGATACACCTGCTGCATACCCAGCGACTCCGCCACCAGACAGGCATGCTGGGCACCGGCACCACCAAACGCGTTAAGGACGTAATCCCGTACGTCGTAACCACGCTGTACGGAAATCTTGCGAGCGGCCGACGCCATGTTGTCGACAGCCACCGTGAGGAAACCCTCAGCCAGGCTTTCCGCCGTCCATTGACGACCGCTGGCCTCGGATACCGCACTGGCCAGCTCAGCAAATTGCTGGCGAACACCCTCAAGGTCGAGCGGCAGATTGGCCTCAGGGCCAAAAATCGCCGGGAAAAACTGCGGCTGGATTTTGCCGAGCAGGAGGTTGCAGTCGGTGACGGTTAACGGACCACCGTGGCGATAGGCAGCCGGCCCCGGATAGGCACCAGCGGATTCCGGCCCAGCCTGCAGGCGACCATCGGCAAACCGCACAATCGAACCACCACCGGCAGCGACGGTGTGGATATTCATCATCGGCACACGCAGGCGCACACCGGCAATCAGGGTTTCGTTTTCCCGCTCCAGTTCACCGGCAAAATGGCTGACATCGGTGGAAGTTCCGCCCATATCAAAACCGAGAATCTGCTCAAAGCCGTCGGCGCGAGCGGTATTCACCATCCCCACCACACCACCTGCGGGGCCGGACAATACTGCGTCCTTGCCCTGAAAACGGCTGGCATCGGCAAGGCCGCCGTTAGACTGCATAAACCGCAGACTGGCTTCGACGCCGAGTTCATCCAACGCCTTGCGGACCCCCGCAACGTAACGAGCCAGCACCGGCGTCAGATAGGCATCCGCTACGGTAGTACTGCCACGCGGCACCAGTTTGATCAAAGGGCTGACTTCATGAGAAAGGGAAATACGCTCAAACCCGAACTGACGCGCCAGCTCACCAATTTGCTTCTCATGTTGCGGATAACGCCAGCTGTGCATCAGCGCCACGGCAATAGCCGTAAAGCCAGCGGCACGCGCTTCCTGCAGTTGCAAACAGACAGCTTCACGATCCAGCGGCATATCCACCGTACCATCGGCCAGCACTCGTTCCGGTACTTCCAGCACCAGATCGTAAAGGGGCGCACACTGCTCGATTTGCAGGGCAAAAATATCCGGGCGGGTTTGATAACCGATTTGCAGCTGATCCCGCAGACCATGGCTGATCAACAAGGCAACCGGTTCACCTTTGCGTTCCAGCAGGGCGTTGGTGGCCACCGTGGTGCCCATCTGTAATTGCAGGGGTTGATCATTACGGCCGTTTTCGTCCAGCAGCTGGCGAATACCCGCCATGGCGGCGTCGTCGTAATGTCCGGGATTTTCCGACAAGAGCTTGCGGGTCAGCAGGCGACCATCCGGGTGAACGGCGACGATGTCGGTGAAGGTGCCCCCGCGATCCACCCAGAAACGCCAGGCGGTGCGGGGTTGTGCAGAAGATTGGTCAGTCATGTCAGATCCCGGATCAGTCAGAGCATTGCCACGGAGGGCGTCTTGAAACGGGATCTTATCAAACAGTCAGCGTCAAGGATGCCTTATGGCATATGGGTCAAATAAGAAGCCACATCTTTCAACTGCTCCTCTGTCATATTCTGAACCACAGCGACCATTGGCGACTTGGCACGCTCCGGATCTTTTTTCAGGAATTTCATCAGCGTTGCCTCAAGGTAGGTGTACGGCTGACCAGCAATGCGTGGGTATTGATGGTCACCATGAGCACTAGGGCCATGACAGGCGAAACAAACAGACTCATACAACTGCTTACCTTTTGGCGACATGGCCACCGGCTCTTCACGCTCTTTGACCGGACGATCAGCAAAATACAGGGCAATCGCCACGCGTTCAGGGCCTGTCAGCTGTTTGGCGAGCTTGCTCATAACATAGTCAGTACGCTTGCCAGTGGCAAAGTTTTCGAACTGGTTAAACAGATACGTAGCATTCTGGCTAGCCAGGTTGGGAATATAATCCCGCTTGCTGTTACCATCCTTGCCATGACAGGAAAAACAGAGAATAGCCCGGTCTTCACCCATCTGTACGGCGGACTTGAGTGCTTCCGGATTAGCCTGGATACGGGCCATGTCCGCTTGAAGTTCATCAACCGTTTCAGCCTGCGACATCACAGGCAGTATTGATAAAACGATCAGAAAAAGGATTTTAATGTTCATGTTTGCGACTTATCCATGACTGTGCGGCTACGATACTATCGCGCTGCAGTGGCTCCAATACGTCCAATTGTAGTTTTGGGCGTTTGTCGGACTATACCTGACCTGTATCAACGGCCGTCACCCGATTACCCTTGATTGCGACAAAAGTTTGACCCGTTTCGCGGTAATTTCCAGAACAAGGCTGTTTCAGCCCTGCCGGTACGCCGTATGTGCATCCTGCCCTATCATTGGGGTAAACTCCCTGACCTCCAGCAGTGTTGTAGCAACATTGCTCCCGAACTCACGTAACCAGTCAAAGTCGCCATGATGCAAGAAACCTATTTGCCCCACGAGATTGAACCCGCTGTCCAGCAACAGTGGGAGGAAAAACAGGTATTCCGGGCTGTCGCCGATGCCAGCAAGGAAAAGTTCTACTGCCTGTCGATGTTCCCGTATCCAAGTGGTCGTCTACACATGGGGCACGTGCGTAACTACACCATTGGTGACGTGATTTCCCGCTACCAGCGCATGCAGGGCAAAAACGTGCTGCAGCCGATGGGCTGGGATGCGTTTGGTCTACCAGCCGAAAACGCGGCAATCAAACACCAGGTGGCTCCGGCCAAATGGACCAAGGAAAACATCGCCTACATGAAGAACCAGCTGAAATCGCTGGGCTTCGGTTACGACTGGCAGCGTGAAATCGCGACCTGCGAACCCGAGTACTATCGCTGGGAACAGTGGTTCTTCACCAAGCTGATCGAAAAAGATCTGGCCTACAAAAAAGTGTCTGCCGTTAACTGGTGTCCGCATGACCAGACTGTACTGGCGAACGAACAGGTTATCGAAGGCTGCTGCTGGCGTTGTGACACCCCGGTTGAGCGCAAGGAAATTCCTCAGTGGTTTATCCGTATCACCGCTTACGCCGACGAACTGCTGAATGACCTCGACCAGCTCGACGGCTGGCCAGACCAGGTAAAAGCCATGCAGCGCAACTGGATTGGCAAATCCCGTGGTGTGCAGCTGCGTTTTGGTATCAAGGAAAGCGGCGAACAGCTGGAGGTTTACACCACTCGTCCTGACACCCTGATGGGTGTGAGCTACGTAGCGGTCGCCGCTGGCCACGCCCTGGCGCGTCAGGCCGCCGAGAACAACGCCGAGCTGGCGGAATTCCTGCAAGAATGTAACCGCTCCGGTACTGCTGAAGCCGACATCGCCACCGCCGAGAAAAAAGGCATGGCCACTGGCTTCACCGCGATTCACCCGATTTCCGGCAAGGAAGTTCCGGTGTGGGTTGCCAACTTTGTACTGATGGAATACGGCACTGGTGCGGTAATGGCCGTTCCAGCCCACGACCAGCGTGACTGGGAATTCGCCCAGAAGTACGGCATTGAACTGCATCAGGTGATCCGTCCAGCCGACGCCGATGCCAGCATCGACCTGACCCAGGCCGCTTACACCGAAAAAGGTGTACTGGTGAATTCCGGCGAGTTCGACGGTCTGGACTTCGAACAGGCCTTTGATGCCATCTCTGGCTGGCTGGTTGCCCGCAATCTGGGTGAAGTCAAAACCAACTACCGTCTGCGCGACTGGGGCGTAAGCCGTCAGCGTTACTGGGGGTCTCCAATCCCGGTCATCCGCACCGCCGATGGTGACACCGTGCCAGCTCCGGCTGACATGCTGCCAGTAGTGCTGCCTACCGAAGTGGTAATGGATGGCGTTAACTCGCCAATCAAGAACAACCCGGAATTCGAAAACATCGAATTCAACGGTCAGCCTGCGTTCCGTGAAACCGATACCTTCGACACCTTTATGGAGTCTTCCTGGTACTACGCCCGCTACTGCAGCCCGGACAGCCACGACGCCATGCTGGACCCGACCGAAGCCAACTACTGGCTGCCGGTAGACCAGTACATCGGTGGTATCGAACACGCCATTCTGCACCTGCTGTACTCACGCTTCTTCCACAAGCTGCTGCGTGATGCCGGTCTGGTACAGAGCGACGAGCCATTCAAGAGCCTGCTGTGCCAGGGCATGGTGCTGGCCGACGCCTTCTACTACAACAACGAGAATGGCGGCAAAGAGTGGGTTAACCCGACTGAAGTGGAAGTGGAACGTGACGACAAGGGTCGTATGACCAGTGCCCGTCGTGCGGCTGATGGCCTCGAGCTGAAACATGCCGGCATGAGCAAGATGTCCAAGTCCAAGAACAACGGTGTTGATCCGCAGGATGCCATCAGCAAGTACGGTGCCGACACCGTGCGTCTGTACACCATGTTCGCAGCGCCACCAGAGCAGACTCTGGAATGGTCAGACTCCGGTGTTCAGGGTGCCCAGAAGTTCCTGCAACGTGTATGGCGTCTGGCCTACGAACTGCTGCAGCACGAAACCGTCAGTGTTCCTGCCGACCAGCTCGAAAAAGCCGACAAGGACGCCCGTCGCAAGCTGCACGAAACCATCAACAAGGTTTCCGATGACGTTGGCCGTCGTTACAACTTCAACACCGGCATCGCCGCCATCATGGAACTGATGAAGACCCTGCAGAAACTGGATCTGACCCAGGCTGGCAGCCGCTCGGTAGCGCTGGAAGCCATGGACGCCATGATCCGTATGCTGAGCCCGATGGCACCGCACATGACTCAGGCCCTGTGGAGCCAATTCGGCAACGACGGTCTGGTGATTGACGCCTCCTGGCCGGTGGCCGATCAGTCAGCACTGGTTGCCGACACCCTGCTGATGGTGGTTCAGGTGAACGGCAAGGTGCGCGCCAAGCTCGAAGTAGCCGCCGACGCCAGCCAGGAAAGCATCGAAGCCCAGGCTCGTGCTGACGAGAGTGTGCAGAAGCAACTCGACGGCAAGAGCATTCGCAAGGTGATTGTGGTTCCGGGCAAACTGATCAACATCGTGGCGGGCTGATCCGTGGCGCTGTTTAAAGCCCTGACAGGCACAGGTCGGCTTTATGCCGCCCTGCTGCTGGTTTCTACCCTGCTGGTGTCAGCCTGTGGCTGGCACCTGCGTGGTGATTACCAGCCATCACCGGCCTATCGCAACATTGTGGTACTGAGCGATGCCAGCCCTGAGCTGACCCGCATCCTCAATCGCCAGATGAACCTGCGCGGCTGGAAAGTGGCCACCAACAACCAGAATGCTCCAGCCAGCATCCACATCGAACCCGTCAGTTACGATCGTCGCACGTTGACCATCAACAGTGCCGGTCAGATTGCCAGTTACGAACTGACAGCAGAGCTGACCGCTCATGTCTCTCACGAATTTTATGGCGACACCGATCTGGTGGTTACCGCCATGCGCCGTTTTGACAACGACGTGAACCGTGTAATTGCCACCACTACCGAAGAAGCGGAACAGAAACGCGCCATCCAGAACGAACTGGTGGAACGTCTGCTGCTGCGTCTGGGCGCCCTGCACAATCCGATGTCTTCATGAAACTACGCAGTGAAGAGCTGACAGAAGCCCTTAAAAAAGGGCTGGAAGCCGTTTACCTCATCAGTGGTGACGAACCCCTGCTGATCAATGAACTGTCAGATCAGGTCCGTCAGGCGGCCCGTAAACGCGGCGTTGAAGAACGCCTGGTGTTTCATGCCGAAGCCGGTTTCGACTGGAAATCCTTGCATGAAGAAGCCAATTCAATGTCGCTGTTTGCGACCCAGCGTCTGCTGGAAGTACGTATCCCCAATGGCAAACCCTCCGACAAGGGCGAAACGCTCAAAGCCCTGCTGACAAATCCATCACCGGATAACACCCTGCTGCTGCTCTGCCCGCGCCTCGACAGCGCAACCCAGAACAGCGCCTGGTTCAAGGCTGCCGAACGTCACGGCGTGGTGATTCAGGTATGGCCAATTGAACGCAATCACTACCCGGGCTGGCTGCGTAATCGCCTGCAACAAGCAGGCATTCAGGCAGATCCGGCGGCCGTAGCCCTGCTGGCCCAGCAAACCGAAGGCAACCTGCTGGCAGCGGTGCAAGAAATCGAAAAACTGCGCATCAGCGGCGTGCACAGCATTAGCGAAGAGCAACTAATCAGTGCACTGGGAGACAACTCCCGATACGATGCATTTGCCTTCGCCGACGCCTGTATTGAGGGAGATGTCAGGAATGCCAGCAGGATTCTTGGGCATCTGCGCAGTGAGGGACAAGAAATAATTTCAATCCTTGGGGCTTTGGTGCACAAATTGCATCAGCTGGTTCAACTTACCGGACTGCATGGTCAGGAATTGACCAATGCTTTCAAGGATTGCCGGATCTGGCCTCGCCAGCAACCGGCCTATCGCCAGGCTCTGGACCGGATTGACGAAGGACGCCTGTTCACCGCTATCCGTCTTGCAGCGGATGTTGACGAAGCCGCCAAAGGTCGTGGAGATGACCCGTGGCGCCTTTTAAGTGAGCTGGCTTTGTTTTTGTGTAAGAAAAAGCACCGCTAAACAATAAGCTGGCACTGTCTGACAAAATAGAAGTTGGGCGAAATCCGTGATGCAGTTAACATAGCAACAATAGACAGATCACAGATACAGCCAAACGAACGAACCATACTATGCTGACTGATGTGGCAATTGTTTCTTTAGCCGATTGCCTGACAATTTTCGTCACAAGCTGACAAACTGCGACCCAAGTCATAGTTAAATTTTAACATTCATCTAGTATGGTGAATGTCTGGCAGTGAATCGAACTGGAATGGAAGGGTAACCGAAATGAACTCTGTGAAGCAGCAGCGCAATGCGGATCTTGTGTGGGATCTTGAAAAGATTCACCAGCACAAACGTGCCGTTAGCTTTGTAAAACAGTTTGAAAGCCGGTTTTGCGTCTTTTCGTCTGCAGTACGACAGCTGTACACAAACTACAGCGTGTTCTTCCCAGAAGAAGCAAACCGCCAATTGGTAATTCTGCCGGATCCGTATGCTTTCCACGACACATTCAGTCACCTGAATCCGGAAGCAGTACAGTCCACCGGCCTGCACGTAATCCCAGGTAACCTGATCGGCAAAAGCGGTCTGTACCTGATCATTTCTCATCGTGACAAGAACGTCCGCTCAGTACCGATTCCATTCCAGGAAGGTATTCGCCAGATTCTGCGTCGTTCCAACACCGAGGATCCGTTTCTGCCGGTTCTTATGAAAGGTGACCTGCGCGAATTCAATGATCAGCTGCCATGCCTGCACCTGCACCGTCTGCGCCTGAAGCAACTGCACTCACTGTCATCTCTGGACCGTGAAGGCATTCGCTCAGTGATTACTGACAAGTTGATGACTCTGTACAAAGAGTCCAGCGCTCTGAACCTGGTGTAAAACCAGGCTTCAGAAAGCAAAAAACCGGCGCATGTGCCGGTTTTTTTATGTCTGTGGAACGATTATGCCCGGTAATAACGGCGCAATAAACGCCCAAGTCCAGAACGCCACGGACGCCGCTTGATACCAAAGGTATAAAACAGGTGCGTCACATCACCACAGGGCACCTGCCATACTGGCCGGAAACCACCAGCTCCCGATTCCAGACGCACATTGGAGAGATCTTCGTATTGACTGGCTTCTGCCAGAAGAGCTTCGGTAAATCCAAAAGCGTTAACCGGTTCAACACCACAAAAGTGATACAGCCCCCATAGATCATCTGAGCAATCAGCCTGTTTCATCATCGCCAGCAACACAGTTGCTATATCGTCGTCAGGAGTTGGACAAAAGAACTCTACATCATCTACCGTCAACTCAACACGATCACGCAACGCCATAAGCAAGGCATGCGCAAAATCCCCCGCCTGCACCGAGAATGACTGTCCAACACGCAAGATCAGATGACGACGACATTGCTTGACCCGCTGCTCCAATGCCAGCAAACGCCGGGCATGATCATTATCCGCAAATCGGGTAGAGGTTTCGGTATGACGCGCCTGATTCTGGGGAGCAAAGACTGCAAGTGATGAAACCAGAACAATCGGCGCATCGTGCTCCTCAAGGGTTTCAATCCAGTACAGGGCGTCTTCGATATCAGAACCATTGGCAAGCGCAGGTGTCAGCACAAAAAATGGCTGACCACTACCCAAAATAGCCACACGCTCACGACCTTCGATCGAGTAACTCTTGTAATGCAGGTTGTCGGCAGCAAGAGCGCGAGCCAAATACTGGCCTAACGGACGATCAGCACCAATAATCAATGTGTGAAAGGGATTGATGGGCAACTCCGGCTCCAAAATCTATAAAGCTATCGGTCAGATAGTGTAACAAGGTCAGTTGTAGTGACAACCGCTCAAGCTAGCGGAATTCTGACGATTTCATTGCGATTTCGTAGTGCGTCCGCTGGCCCAGAAAACAGACGAGCATCATTCAAACCAATCAGCAGAACCTTTCCACTGCAAAGTCCAACATATCCAGCACGGTGCTCCAGAATAAAATCACCGTCTTCAGCTAGCAGCCAGTCAGACTCAGGAATACCGACACGCTGCAGCAAACCGTTCCCCAATGGGTCAGACACAGCTTTGCGGGTACTGAACAGCGACAAGGATTCACTGGCAACAGCCAGAAAACGATCATTGACTAGCTCCGCAACATCAACACTGGCACCAGACGCCAGAGTAGTTGCAAACACACCACGAATCAGATTGGAGTTGTTTTCAATAAGCATGACTAACCCGGGGCTTTGACACCCGCTCAGAAAAGTTCGATATCATCATTCAACGACGACTTGTCCGACCCGGAATGGCGCTTGCGATCGTTTTCCTCTGCTAGCACCAAGTCCTTCAGGTCTGCCAATTCCGCATCGCTCAGACGTGTAATATCAATTGTACGAAATGTCCGGCGCATGGTGCGGTAGGCGTCATAACAGTTCTTGTGAGCCGGACCCAGCTCAGGAACCGTCAACCCTCCCACCCCAAACACCGGTTTTTTGCAGAACACACAGTTCAGCGACATCAGACTATTCCCGGTTATTCATCACTACTGATTACAGTTTATGAAGGAATCGCCCCGTCTTCCAATCTGCAGCTCATATTCTTGTCATTCGTCGCTCATACCCGGTTTACAACGCACGGCACGGTTATGGCTATCAACCAGAATACCAGCGACTGGCTTGTTGTTGTCCGGACGCATCAACAGATAACCATCACTGCAAAATGCCAGTTTACCGGACTCTTTATCAGATACCTTGAGATCAACGTTTTCACTCAGCTCCATCAAATTGAACTGGTCGATTCGGGCGGCATCGGAGGCATCAGAGTGGCGAATATATCCATAATACTCCAGCGCCAGAACCGCCACTATTACACCGACAATAAAACCAATCCCAAGAGTACGGGCGTTATCCGGCTTTTCTTCCGGTTTTACAGGCTCAGTCACGTTCAGTCGCTCCACTGGCAGATTGTCCCCAGGATGGCATCAACTGATGCTGCACCCCAAGCTGATTAAGAATTCGGGCCACCACAAAATCGACCAGATCATCAATAGTGGCAGGTTGGTGATAAAACCCCGGGCTGGCGGGCAGAATCACCGCTCCCATACGGGTCAGATCGAGCATATGGCGCAGGTGAATTTCAGAATACGGTGTTTCCCGTGGCACCAGCACCAGTTTGCGACGCTCCTTAAGCGCTACATCAGCGGCACGCTCGATCAAGTTGTCGCTGGCGCCTGTGGCAATGGCTGATAGCGTACCGGTACTGCACGGGCAGACCACAACCGGCCCCGGCTGTCCAGAACCAGAAGCCCAGGGCGCCATCCAGTCGTCGCGGCCAAATGCCCGCAAGCGCTGGTCATCCACACCGAAACGTTGCTGCAACCATTGTGCCTGCGCCTGGGGTTTGGGCGGCAGGCTGAGGCCGGTTTCAGTAGCAAACACCAACAGGGCGGCCTTGGAAAAAATCACGTCTACATCGCAACCAGCCTGCAACAGCACTTCCAGCAGGCGCAGGGCATAGACTGAACCGGAGGCTCCGGTTACTGCCAGACAAACCCTCATTACAGTGGACGCCCGTTGGCAATCCACTCGGCAAAGCGTGCAGGCAAACCGGCAAAGCCACCGTTGGACATAAAAATCACCTGATCACCCGGTTGAGTCTGCGCTTTTAACGACGCCAGAACCGCCTCTGCGGTTTCCAGACACTCACCGCCACAGGCGTCCGCCACTTGCTGCAATGACCAGCCGAGGCCGCTCGGCTGCAACCACAGACTGTGGTCCGCCGCCGCAACAGAAGTCGCCAGGCTGTCCTTATGAACGCCCGCCTTCATGGTATTGGAACGTGGTTCCAACACCGCCAGCACCCGCGTGCCTGCCGCGAGAGAGGCACGGAAGCCTTCCAGAGTGGTGGCAATAGCCGTTGGGTGATGAGCAAAGTCGTCGTACACCCGAATACCATCATGATCCGCCAGCAGCTCCATACGACGACGTGCCGCACGGAAATCACACAGGGCTTTTGCCGCCTGAGCGGGATGTATACCAACATGGCGCGCAGCCAGAATCGCCGCACAGGCGTTACGCACATTGTGCAGACCCGTCAGCCCCCAACGCACCTCAGCCTGACCCCCCCCCTGATAACAGAATGCAAACGCACTGCCATCCGCGGCCAGCAACTGGTAACTCCAATCCTGCTCTGCACCAAAGCGCTCAACATCGAACCAGCGTCCCTTGTCCAGAACCCGCTCCAGAGCGGCTTCGCCCGCTGGCAACACCACCCGGCCGGAAGCAGGAACCAGACGCATCAGATGCTGAAACTGGCGCTCAATCGCCTCCAGATCCGGGAAAATATCGGCGTGATCGTATTCGAGGTTATTGGCAATGAGGGTACGTGGCAGGTAATGCAGGAACTTGGAACGCTTGTCGAAAAACGCCGTATCGTATTCGTCAGCCTCAATCACAAAGAAATGAGTCTGCCCGAGGCGGGCAGAAGTCGGGAAATTGCCTGGCACCCCCCCAATCAGGAAGCCTGGCGCCATGCCCACGTCTTCCAGAATCCAGGCCACCATACTGGATGTGGTAGTTTTGCCATGAGTACCGGCCACCGCCAACACCCAACGGGATTGCAGAACCTCACGACGTAACCATTCCGGGCCAGAGGTGTAGGGAATACCGCGTTCGAGCACATATTCCACCGAGGGGTTGCCACGCGACATGGCATTGCCAATGATCACCTCATCAACATCCTCAGGGATACCGGATGGATCATAGCCACTGGTCAGTTCAATACCGGCGGCAGCCAGCTGGTCACACATGGGCGGATACACCCCGGCATCACTGCCAGAAACCTGATGCCCCAACTCTCGCGCCAGTTGCGCCAGCGACCCCATAAAAGTGCCGCAGATACCCAGAATATGAAGACGCTTTGTGTCCTGCATGTATTAGACCGATGCTGCCTGAAAAGCCGTTAGTGTAGCGGCAAGCGGGTTATTCCCCAAGCAATGGCGCCACTTGCCTGTCGGCGTCGATTATTGCGTCCTGTAGGATACATTCGTCGGTTTTACCTCATCCCGAAGACTGAAATTGTGACGTCTTTACGGTAGTATCCGCGCCACGGAAAGCATGTGACCACTGGAGCATCCCTATGCAACGACTCAGGAATTTTCTGCAACAGCACTGTAGTGACAATGGACTGATCGAAGTCATTGATCAGATTGCCACTATCAGCAAGGACATCGCCCACCTCATTCAGCTCGGCGACCTCGCTGGCGTATTGGGCAGTGCCGGTCAGGAAAACGTTCAGGGTGAAAACCAGAAGAAACTGGATGTTATTGCCAACGACCTGCTGAAAGACGGTCTGGCAGCACTGCCCTCAATCAAAGGTTTGGCCAGTGAAGAGGAAACCCTGCCAGTAGGCTGCAACCCGGACGGCCGTTACCTGGTGTTGTTCGATCCGCTGGATGGCTCCTCCAACATCGATATCAACGTTACCGTTGGTACTATTTTTTCCATTCTGGCGGCTCCGGCTGAACTGGATGGAGGCGATGAGCGCGCCTTTCTGCAACCAGGCAAACAGCAACTGGCCGCCGGTTACGTGCTGTATGGTCCATCTACCCTGCTGGTTCTGACCACTGGCAACGGCGTATTTTCCTTTACTCTGGACAGCCGTGTGGGTGAATACCTGCTGCAACGCGAAAACATTCGTGTCGACACCAAGACAGCAGAATTCGCCATCAACATGTCTAACCAGCGCTTCTGGAAACCAGCCATGCAGAACTACGTAGCCGACCTGCTGCGCGGTGAAGAAGGCCCTCTCGGCAAGCGTTACAACATGCGCTGGGTTGCCTCCATGGTGGCCGAAATTCACCGCATCCTGACCCGTGGCGGTGTATTCATGTACCCATGGGACAGCCGTGAGCCGAAAAAACCAGGCAAACTGCGTCTGATGTACGAAGCCAACCCGATGAGTCTGCTGATGGAACAGGCTGGCGGTAAAGGCAGCACCTCAACCGAGTCTATCCTGTCTGTACAGCCGCTGGGCATCCACGATCGCGTTTCCGTCGTGATCGGTTCCGCCGAAGAAGTGGCCACCGTGGAACGTTACCACGAAGCCTGATTGCTGAGTGTGAAGCACCGCGGATGAGCTCCCGCGGTGTTTTACCGCAAGGAAGGGGGCATTGCCATATAACGAGGCGCTGCCCACTTCAGCATCACCCGCCGCAATGCATCCCGTGTTACCGGTTTCCCCAGAAAATCATTCATACCGGCGTCCAGACACTGCTGGAACACCTGATCCGAGGTGTTGGCAGTAAACGCCACCACCGGAGTTTCGGCATCCAGTTCGCGCATTCGACGCGTCGTTTCGAAGCCATCAATACCTGGCATATGGCAGTCCATCAATACCAGATCAAACGGCCGTGGCGTTGTTGCCAGCGTAGCCAGACACTTTTCACCGGAATCAGTTATCTGAATCACCAATTGTGGGCAGACATTTTGCATCATGTGCTCAATGACTTTCTGGTTTACCTTGTTATCCTCCACGACCAGCACTCTCATCGGCAACCGCAACAGAGCATCATCGCCCAAGGAAGGAACGGGATCTCTGGTAATCGGTACTTCCAAAGTCACTTCCGTTCCACCAACAGGATTATCATTAATACAAATCACGCCCCCCAGAGACTTCAGAATGTGATGAGTAATGGTCAGGCCAACACCCAACCCATCGTACTGACGTGAGAACGAGCTGTTCAGTTGAGAAAACGCTTCAAATACCAGCTCACGTTTGTCATGCGGAATACCAATACCGGAGTCGAGCACCCGAACCTGCAGAAAACGCCGCCCCGGGTGACTGATCACCGATAGCCGCATCAGAACATAACCACGATCGGTGAATTTCACCGCATTGCCTGCAACGTGCCGCACCAGTTGCCGCAGTACCGATGAATCAATTCCAACCCGGTTATTACGCAGGTATTCATCGTACTCGACCACAAACGAGATTCGCTTGGCGAGCGCTTTCTGGCTGAACTCCTTGACCAGACCATCCAGCTCTTTGGCGACATCACGATCATCGTATACCGCCGTGATATTACGTTTTTCACTGTCGACCAGTACCAGAACGTCTTCCAGCAGCTGAGTCAGGTGCATCAGGGATTCTTCAGCGGTTTTCTTGTACTCGTCGAACTCCGCCTGACCATTATCCAGTGACAGCAGCTGTACCAGTCCCACAGCACCGTTCAGAGGCGTCCGCAGTTCGTGGCTCATCATTGACAGGAATTCACTTTTGGCCTGCGCCGCCAACTGGGTCTTGCGCTGCTCTTCCATCAGTTGGGCGGTATAAGCTCGCTGGCTGGCACGCGCCTGATCAAGTGTATCCGCCAGGCGGTTGGCATTACCTTGCAGCAGACCGATTTCGGTATCCCCTTCCACGATCAGACGCTCCACCGGCGCCTCACCACCAAGTCGGTTGATAAACCGCGCCAGACGCTCCAGTGGCGGAATTGTGGTCGTGGAAATCCCCCACGCGGCCATCATCGACAACACCACCACCAGCAAGCCGGTTAATAACGACTGGCGCAGAATGCTGGCTTCACGCTGACGGGTAAAAATATCCGTGACCTCGATCCGTACCGCTCCCAGAGTGCGTTTCACCATAGGAGTGTCATCAAAATCAGAAAAACTGCCGAGATCCGGGACCTCTTGAATAATCGGTCGATTATATGGCTGCAAGTCGCTTTTTCGGACCTGCTCAAAGCGAGGACTATGCTGTTCGTATAACACGACGCCATCACTATCCAGAACCTGCACCACCATCACCGAAGGCTGCCGCAATGCCACACCAACAACGGCCTCAAGCAGACCGTAGTTACCAGATATGACAGGGTACTCAGCTGCTGCTGCAAGGTGCTCCAGCAAAATACCCACCACCGCTTCGTTTTCACGATGCAACTCCTGCCAGCGATGGTACATGTGATAACCGGTGATCATCAGAACCGCGAGCACGGCAGGAACCACACCGATCAGCATGATCCGCCGACGGATAGACCAACGTCGCACCCAATTCATGGGGCCACCTTGCTGCCCAGTTTACGAGCAAGCTCATCGGCATCCGGCAGACTGAGGTTCAGGGAACGCGCAACCTGCTGGTTGTAACGAACACGAAAATACGGATTGTAATCCGGTACGGGCCAGCCTCGACCACTGCGTCCTTGCTGGATAATATCGGAGAGACGAGCGGCCACATCCTCGACATCACTAAAGGTAGTGGCCAGAGCACCGGCACGAATATAGGCACTGGAAGGCCCAAACAACGGCCGGTTCTGACGATAAGCCGTAATAAGGATATTCTTGATATTGCTGGCACTGAACAGTTCGGGATCATATACCCCCACAAGTGCCATGTTGTCGCGTAGCAGTGCTACCAAGGCACGATTAAGGGAATCGTAATCGTCGACATAAAAAATATCGGTGTGTCTTCCCAATCTGGAGATATCCACACCGATTTTCTGCAATGAAGCGGCGTTGTTAGCCAGCACACCGAGCGGAACCTCTGCACCGAGCACACCTTCAGCCAGCGCAATCTGGCGGGTTAGTGGGGGCTCCAGATAAACCGCACTGTCGAGATGAACCCCGGCCAGTTCGATATCCTGCTTGCTGCTGAACGCGGCAATCACCGGCACATTGGGACGGTTATTGATCCGAGGCCACTGCTCAAGAGCGCCAGGGCCAGCCAACAACACAAGATCGTAGCTCTTGCCTGCAGTAAAACCATCATCCGTCAGAATCACATCACAATCGGCATTCAGTCTCTTTTCGAGATGCTGTTCCAGCTCCTGTACCGATGACACCTGACGGTCGGTCACCAGAGCAATACCAAGCGCACTGGCAACCGGGCTCCCCCCCACCAATACGATCAGAATCCAAAAGAAACGAAAACAGGCATCCATGCTTGGCCTAATACTCCTATAAGTTCAGTCCGATCTGGACAAAACCGATATTCCTTACACCGTAACGCTGATTGTTGTAGACCAGAGCATCATCACTGATCTGATGCTGAAACCAGACACCAACCCACGGATTAAATCTTCCTATGCGCATGTTAGTCCTGACGTTCATCTCGTAACGACGGTAGCGGTTGGAATTTGAACTGAAATCATTGTATGCGTCATACCAGAAATGAGACAGCGTCATGCCCCAACGTTTCTGTTGATAATGCCAACTGGCAACCAGGCTGCTGGATGGCGTCATACGCAGCTCCAGAACTTCCTTGTTGGCGATCTGTTTGGCAGTCAGACCGCTGATATCGCCCAGCTCAACGCTCGCTTCGGTATGCGCGGCATTCAGCCACAACCAATGACCTCCAACCGGACGCCACCCCAGCTGCATTTCTGCCCCACGGATTTCCATGCGGGTATCTGAAGCAATACGCAGCGTATTCAGAGCAATTGGATCCGAAATAAGATCGTACAGATCATCGTGATACAGCTTGATATCCAGCTCGACATCAGGGTTCCAATAGCGCCCGTAGTACCCGACTTCGTGACTGACTATGTGCTCCCTATCCAGGGTGCGGGCCCCTGCCCACTGATTCATGTAGTAGCGTCCGGACGTAATGCCCAGATAATTATCATCCATGCCCGTCATACGAATACTGTACTCTGGGTCTTGTTCAAGCAAATCCGGTGAGCGCACGGCTTCTGAATACACCAGCCGAATACTCTGCTCAGGAGTCAACAGAAAGTTGGCTGCCAATCGAGGTGAAAACACAGAACCATTAACGTCCTCGGTTTCAAAACTGCCACCAAGATTCAGCAACAACCAGTACAGCGGACGATATTCCAGGGTTCCGAACAGGCGATACGTATCGTTGTTTACAATACCATCAAAATAGGTAGTCGACAGCGCCTGATCTCGTCTCAGGTTAACACCCAGAACACTACGCCACTGGTCATTCCAGCGCCGGGTATCCTGGACCTCCAGATCAAAACGCTCCTCGTACATGCTGCGGTCAGTATCACCACAGACAAACGACGACAGATCACTGAAGTCCGAGCCGTTATAACTGTTGGCCAGCACCTGCTGCAGTACATCCAGATCGGTATCGGATACCGCCACATCGTAGCCAGCCGCATTCAGTGTTTGCTGTAACCCCTGCGCGTCTATAGCACCAGACGCCACGGCCCCCACCAATCCCTGAACGGTGGCACTGCTGCCAGATGTCGGCGCCAGTTGCTGTACCACCAGATTCACCAGTTGAGGATTGCTGCGGTACAAATCAAACAGTGCCGGCTCAAATCCGACCACAGGTGCGCAAGAGCGCGCCTGCACACGGCGATGGTCGTACTGCCAGTATCCCTGAACGGATAACGAATGGTCAGCATTGAATTCGCGAGACAGACGGTTCCAGATAAACGCCTGATCAGTATCCTGATCCGGTGGATCCAGGTCATAACTCTCCTTGCGGATGTCGGTATGACCACGTTTCACCGCACCCTGCGACTCCCACTGCCAGCCATTATCGAGCCATTGCTGACGAGAAAAATTCACAAAACCATGGCGACGACTGTCCCGGCGCTGATCATCACTGCTGTTTTTCGAATTGGCACCATCAAAGCCGTCATCGGCCTGAACTGAACCGGAAACCCGCCAGGCAGTTCCGGCATTTTGCCAGGAGTGGCTGACAAAGCCGTCGTCAACACCCTGACTGCCCGTACGGTAACGCAAGCGCGTGCCAGCCGTATCCGCCGGATGTCGGGTCACAATATTGATTACCCCAAGAAAAGAATTGGCACCCCAGGAAGCCGAGTTGGGACCACGGGTAACCTCAATACGCTGGATATCCTCCAATGCCACCGGAATATCATCCCAGACCACCGAGGCAATACCGGCGCGATACACCGAGCGACCATCGACCAGAACCTGCAGGCGGCGCATGACGTTTGGTGATGAAGCGTGATAAACCACCGCCGGATTGTTTTCGTCATCACCATGACCCACAAACATCCCCGGCACAAAACGCATCAGCTCAGGCAAGGTACGTACGCCCCAGGCCTCGATCTGCTCCGCTTCAATAATGGTCATACTGGCGGGTACCTCGGAGCGCGGCTGGCGCAAACGCGTAGCCGTCAGCACTTCGGGCATTGCTGGCATGGCCAGCTCACCAAATTCGGAAGAGTCCTCTGTCAGCCCGAAGCTGGTTGCGGGCAATGCTATTAATAGCAACATCCTGGTCGCCAGCTTGTTCATTAGTGTTATAGGCATCCGGTACGTTTACCTGTATCAGGAACAGGGCTGCAAGCCTGGGACATACTAAAACCCCCCGAGATGTCGTTGGTGAACCGGTAAGAACTCGACATTTCACTGCATTATTCGCATGGTCCACGCGCGCTGCAGTACTTGCGCAGAGCAGTGCAGGGTTTATACGAGAGTCCCTGACGTCAAAAGTTACCCGCTTTATACTGAGGCATAACTGACAGAACAATAGGCATATCGTTATAATCGTCCGAAAATTACTAACCAACCCAGGGAAACAGCAATGAGCTTCACCGCAATTTCTGCAGGCAAAGATCTGCCAAACGATATCTACGTAGTGATCGAGATCCCGGCAAACCACGCTCCGATCAAGTACGAAATTGACAAGGACATGGACTGCCTGATGGTGGATCGTTTCATGGCAACCCCAATGTTCTACCCAGCCAACTACGGTTACATCAACAACACTGTGGCTGGCGACGGCGACCCAATGGACGTTCTGGTAGTTACTCCATACCCGGTTGCTCCAGGTTCTGTGATCCGCTGCCGTGCCGTGGGTGTTCTGAACATGGAAGATGAAGGTGGTGAAGACGTCAAACTGCTGGCTGTTCCTCACACCAAACTGACCAAGATCTACGATGACGTTCAGGACATTGAAGACGTTCCAGAACTGCTGCGTAAGCAAATTGCTCACTTCTTTGAAAACTACAAGGATCTGGAAGCTGGCAAATGGGTTAAAGTCCGTGACTGGGGCAATGCCGAAGCTGCTCGCAAGCTGATCGTTGAAGCGGCAGCTGCTTACAACAAAGGCGAATAATCGCTTTCGGCGAATGCTCCCTTTTGAAAAGGAGCCTGCTCAGGCTCCTTTTCTGCATTCCGTTCTTTTCTTCTCCGTTACAGCAGCTTTTTCAGCTCAGCCAGCTCCGCTTCCAGGGCAGCCAGGCGCTCCTGCATCCGTACCAGCTCGGTAACATCCTTCTGGACACCAATGTAATAGGTCAGCCCGTCATCCGCACAGGTGACCGGCGAAATACTCAGCTCATTCCAGAACAGGCTGCCGTCCTTGCGATAATTACGCAGCACCACTCGTCCAGGCACCTGACCGGCAATCGCCAGACGCACCTGCTCCAGCGCGTCCTGATCACGATCGCCAGCCTGCAGGAAACGGCAATCCTGATAGAGGATTTCATCGGCGCTGTAACCGGTCAGCTGCTCAAACGCACGATTCACATAAATCAGGATATTGTCTTCTCCTTCCTGCTCGGCAATCACAATGCCGTCATTGGAGGCATCCACTGCCTTTTTGAGAAGATCGAGACTGATGGGCCCCTGACGATCATTGGTATCAACAAACATGATGACTCTCCGGATGCGAATAGAGGCACGTTAATCAGCCATGCCAGAAGGGTCAAGAGCTGTTATGGCGGTGCTTTTTTACTTTGTATCGTTCAGAGAATAGAATCTGTACAGTTTTGTACAGTTACCCAGCCGGTAACGCCAACTCCATCTTTCCAGGATTCAGTACCATGACGGGAACCGGTTCCGACTCCCACGCGGCGTATTACCCGATTCGTGTCGTCTCAGCCGAAACAGGTATCAACGCCATTACCCTGCGAGCCTGGGAACGCCGCTACGGCCTGATCGAGCCCAAACGCACCGCCAAGGGCCATCGACTCTATACCGAACAGGATATCGACCTGATTCGCCGGGTCGTTGCGCTGCTCAATCGCGGCATTCCGATTTCTCAGGCACAAGCCATGCTCAATGGTGACGTACCGCAGGAAGAAACACCTGCGCCGTCGGCTGTCGCACCTTCGCGCTGGCAGCAATATCGTGAGCAGTTATACAAGGCCGTACAGGAATTCGACGACACGGCACTGGCCAACCTGTACGAAGAAACCGGCCGTTACTTCCCGCTGGAAATGTCGCTGCGCTTTCTGTTTATTCCGCTGTATTACCAGATGCGTGACGGTCGTGGTCGCGAACTGGGCGAAGCCCGCCTGGCGTTTTATTCGGCATTTATTGAAGCCCGTCTGGGCGCACGTTTGCTGGAACAGCAAATTGGTAATGAACGCCCGCGTGTGCTGATGCAAAACCTCAGTCAGGACTCATCCACCAGCCTGCTGTTACTCGGTGTCATGCTCAGTCGTATGGATACCGGTATTACCCTGCTGCATGGCTTGCTCGGTATCGAGCAACTTCAGGAGCTGGTACAGAGCCAACGCAAATGGCCAGCGTTGCTGCTGCAAATCGCCCAGCACCCTGATACCGACCGTTTGCGTCAATTAAAAACCCTGAACATTGAAACCGGTTGCCCGATTTTTATCAGCGGCCCCGGCCCTGAATACGCCCAGCAACTGCGTGACCACGGCCTGATTCCACTGGATGCTGATATCCAGCAAGCCGCCCTTGATGTTCGCGATATAGTCCAGGAAATTTCTGCATGAGCGCTGCTCCCTACGAACTGATTCTTCGCCACCCGGATTTGCTGGCGGCTGACACTCTGGTGCTGAGCGCCGAACCACGTGTACCCGGAGCCTTTCTGCAGGAACTGCGCGACCGTCAGGCGACCTTCCATACCTGGGACTGGATGACCCGCTGCGCGGTGTTCCGCCCGGATGATGACAAAGTCCGCTTTGCAGTACCCGATACCGCCGCTCTCGCCGGTTTCAGCCGTATTGTACTGGTGTGGCCCAAATCCAAGGTGCTGGCACTGGCGCTGATTGGTCTTGCCTGTGAAGCCGGTATTCCGGTGTTTGCGATTGGTGCCAACGACGCCGGTGGCAAGAGTATTGGCACGGCCTGTAAAAATCTCACCACGGCCGAACGCCTCGACAGCGCGCGCCATTGCAGCCTCTGGGAACTGACTCCGCTGACCAGCGGCAACAACGATTTCAACTGGATCAAACTGGCCAAGGCCTTCCAGTATCAGCACCTGAAACTGCTGACCCTGCCTGGGGTATTCAGCCACGGTAGCCTTGATCAGGGCACGGCCCTGCTGCTGCAACACTTGCCACGCCTGAAAGGCAACCTGCTCGACATAGGCTGTGGTTCCGGTGTGATTGGTCTCAGCCAGAAACACCAGAACAATCAGCTGCACCTGACCATGGTGGATACTGACGCCTTTGCCCTGCACAGTGCCGCACTCAACTGTACGCGTCTGGGGCTGGATGCCACACTGATCGCCAGTGACGGCTTCAGTGAAGTCAAAGGCCGTTTTGATACCATCGTCAGCAACCCGCCGTTCCATACAGGCAAGGAAACCGACTATCGGTTCGCCGAACAGCTGCTGAGCGAATGTGCCGGGCACCTCAAGTCGCATGGCAGCCTGTGGCTGGTTGCCAACCGTCATCTGCCGTATGAAGAGTGGGCCCAACGTCATTTCGCCGATGTTGAAATGATTGATCAAGGTTACGGCTTCAAGGTTATTCGCGCCAGCCATCCGGGCTGATGCCTGACAGGAGTGTTTATGTCGACAAGGACGCTGTTTTGCCGTTCTGCACTGGCTACCAGTCTGGCGTTGCTGCTGGCAGTGCCGTTACAGGCAGCACCCCAGCGTTACGACAGCCATACACTTGATCCATCTTCCAGCGCCAGCACCGCGGCCGACCTGCTGCTGGCGATTCCCGGCTTTTTCCAGATGCTGACCGCCACCGGAACCGAGCAGATCGGTCTTGGTGGCCTCAGCTCCAGTTATTTGCAGATTCTGGTTAATGGCAGCCCGATCCCGGCACCGGATGGTCAGAGCCGAGCCTGGTTACAACGCATCAGCGCCAGTCGCGTACGCGCCATTGAAGTGGATCGCGAAGGCAACGCCCGTCAGGAATGGGGCGGCGGTGCCGCCACCATCAACCTGATTATTTCCGAACAGGAAGGCAGCAGCCATTTCAGCATACACGGCGGTGATGCCGATGCCGGCCACGGTCTCAGTATCGACACCCACTCCCGCCATGACTGGCAAGCCGGTTTCAGTGAGCAGGCCGCCACCCGTCAGGATGAACGCAATAGCCGCCAAAGCCACAAAAATGCCGATCTCGACTGGCACACAGCCCCGACCCCTAATATCCGTCTGAGCAGCGCCATACACGACTGGCGCAGCGAACAGTCGCGTAAGGACAGTTTCCTGAGCCCGGACCTGCAACTGGAAGCGCTGGATGCCGGTGCGCGTGCCAACGAGTTGTGGATGAACCTGCAAAGCTGGTCCAACCAGATGACCGTCAATATCGACCAGCAACGTCTGACGCTAAATACCGAGCTGGCGACTCATGAACGTGATCAGATCTGGGACAACGGCTATTTCCATCAGGCCATCCAGCGTTACCAGCTGGGGCTTATGCTGGAAGAGTTACAGGATGAACACCGCTGGGCGTTTGGCGCCAACTATCGTTATCAGCGCCTGCGCGAAACCGTCAGCCAGCAGGCCGACTCCGGGTCCATGGCGATTCGCACCCGCGAGAATCACTATCAGGCGTTTGCCGAAGACAATTGGCAGCTGACTGCAGATGCTCGCCTGCACACCGGGGTGCGGCTGGAGTCATATGACATCAACCAGTACGAAGCGCCCAACGTCGCCAGTGAGCGTATTGCCTCTGCGACCTGGTGGTTGCCTTCCGTCACCCTGTACCAGCGCCTCGGTGAACATCACAACCTGATCATGAGCGCCTCACAAAGTGTACGGCCACTGGACCCGGTTAACCTGATTCCCTACTCCATCGGGCTGGATAACCACACCTGGCATGGCAACCGTGACGCCATGGACGAAATTATCAATCGCCATGAAATGGAATGGCAGTACCAGCCAGGCACCAGCGGACAAGGCCAAACGCTGGTACATGTGCGCCTGCTGCAACATATTCGCCAGAACTCCGTGGCCTGGCAGATCGACTCAATCGACCCGACCCAGGTTTACCTGAACAACACCGGCCGCAGCGGCCGCACCCAGGGAATTGAAAGTGGCATTCGCGACTGGAACTGGGACAGCGCCAACCTGATGCTGGGCAGCGATATCGGCTTTTATCGTATGAGTGGCGATTCCGGCGAACCGGTCGTGCGTCTGCGCGTGCAGATCGACCGTCCGGAGAACGATCAGGGTCGCTTGTACGGCCTGCGCTTTAATCTGGTCAGTGCGTCACACAGCACCGCCATTGGCTCAGATGGCGAGGTCACCATCAACCGTGCTGCCGGTTTTGATAGTTGTCTGTACGTGCGTCAACATTTCAGTGGCAACTGGTATCTGAGTACGATGGGACGTCTGAATCGCTTTGGTGCCAGTAACAGCGAAACCGGCGCCATGCAGGCCGCCGACAGTATCACCAGCTGGCAGGTGGGAATCAGCTGGCTGCTGTAAGCAGCCGCTGATCATCAGGGCAGGTTCAAGGCATGTTGCGGGAGTAAAAAATCTCCAGCATTTCCTTGCGCACCTTGGCCTCGATTTCCTTACGCTCGGCCGTCGTCAGGTCGGTCATGGCCTCACCGAACAGATAATTGTCGAGGTCAAAGTCCTTGAGAATCATCTTGGTGTGGAACGTATTTTCCTGATACACGTTCACGTCAATCATCTGATAGGCGTTGCGGGTATCTTCGGTCAGGTAGTTCTGGATCGAATTGATCTTGTGATCGATATAGTGCTTCACACCATCCACGTCACGAGTAAAACCACGCACGCGATAGTCCATGGTCACAATGTCGGATTCCAGCGCATGGATCAGATAATTCAGCGCCTTCAGCGGTGAAATCAGACCACAGGTCGACACGTCGATATCCGCACGGAAGGTACTGATGCCACCATGAGGGTGACTTTCCGGATAGGTGTGAACCGTCACATGGCTCTTGTCGAGGTGAGCAACCACGGTATCGCGCAGCGGACCCGGCTTCTCCTGGCTCAACTCCTCGGTTGGCGTCACTTCATGCTCAGCAATCAGGATGGTGACACTGGCGCCTTGCGGATCATAGTCCTGACGGGCAACGTTCAGGATATTGGCACCGATGATATCAACCACATCACTGAGAATCTGGGTCAGGCGATCAGCGTTATACAGCTCGTCGATATATTCGATGTATTCCTGACGTTCTTTTTCTGTACGGGTGTAACAGATGTCGTAGATGTTAAAACTCAGGGACTTGGTCAGGTTGTTGAAGCCGTGAAGGCGCAACTTGTTATTCAATCGTTCATTCCTCGAATCACACCGGCCTGTTTCCAGACCGGGATGTGCAAGTAACGTCGTGCCGGGCACGCAGCAGGTTATTCAGTCTCGATAACTTCAAAACTGTGGGTGATCTTGACGCCACCCTGCTCCAGCATGATGGAAGCCGAGCAGTATTTTTCAGCAGACAATTTGACCGCACGTTCTACCGAACTTTCTTTCAGTCCTTTGCCGGTCACCTTGAAGTGAACGTGAATACTGGTGAACACGGCCGGTACGGCATCTGCGCGTTCCGCTTCCAGTTCAGCAACACAGTTGGTGACTGGCTGACGTTGTTTGGTCAGAATGCTCATCACGTCGAAACTGGTGCAACCACCCAGTCCCAGCAGCAGCATTTCCATCGGACGCACGCCCATGTTGCGTCCACCGTGGTCCGCCGGACCATCCATCACAACCGAGTGACCACTACCGGATTCCCCAAGGAACATGGCACCGTCCACCCACTTGATCGTCGCTTTCATTTTGGCTCCGTCAGCAAAAGGTAAAACGCAAAGGGTACCATACTCCGTGACCCGGTATAACTGTGGAGTGTGAACGGGTTCGAGTGTGGACCGAAAAGCGCTAACAGGTCACCCTCAATATGCGATATTGTTCCCTGTCAGGTGCCGCGCGCACGAATCAAGAAAGTTTTGGATTGGAAGCCCACTTTATGAGCCTGGTCAGATTGCCGCAGAAAGATCCCTACATTGAGGATTTTTTGTCTCATTGCCACCGCCGTCGTTACCCGGCGCGTAGTACCCTGATTTACGCCGGAGAAGAGAGCAACACGCTCTATTACCTGATCAAGGGTTCCGTGAGTGTCATCATCGAAGATGAAGACGGTCGCGACATGATCATGGCTTACCTGAATCCCGGTGATTTTTTCGGCGAAATGGGCCTGTTCGATGAAGAACAGAAACCCCGTACCGCCTGGGTCAAATCCAAAACCGAATGTGAAGTGGCTGAAATCAGCTACGCCAAATTCGAGGAACTGGTCAAGGTTAACCCGACCCTGATGTTCCGCCTGTTCCGCCAGATGGCCAACCGCCTGACCCATACCACCCGTAAAGCCGGTGACCTGGTGTTTATGGATGTAACCGGTCGTGTGGCGCGCACCCTGCTGGAACTGAGCCGTGAGCCCGATGCCATGACCCATCCGGATGGTATGCAGATCAAGATCACCCGTCAGGAGATCGGCCGTATTGTGGGCTGTTCCCGTGAGATGGTGGGTCGTGTTCTGAAAGATCTGGAAGACAGCGGACTGGTTTCGGTAAAAGGCAAAACCATGGTGGTGTTTGGCGCTCGTCGTACATTCCAGTAATACCGCCACCCGCCAAAACGTATCCATAAAAAAACCGCCCGGTTCGCACCGCGCGGTTTTTTTATTGCCTGACCACCACAGCGGCGGGTCAGGCGACCAGTGTCAGAACTGGCCGCTATCCCTGTCTGATCGCAATACCGATCAGAAAAACAGCTTTTGCAGCTCTTCACCCGGTTCCGGCGCACGCATAAACGCCTCGCCCACCAGGAAACCGTGAACATTGTGAGCACGCATGGCCTGCACATCGTCACGAGTCAGAATGCCACTTTCGGTTACCAGCAGACGATCCGCTGGCACCTGTGACAGCAGACCGTAGGTGGTTTCCAGTGTCACATCAAAGGTACGCAGGTTGCGGTTATTGATGCCAACCAGCGGGGTTTTCATCTTCAGTGCCGATTGCAGTTCTTCACCATCGTGAACTTCCACCAGCACATCCATACCCAGCTCGTGGGCGATGCCTTCGAGGTCTTGCAGCTGCATGTCCGACAGCGCCGATACAATCAGCAGCACACAGTCAGCGTTGAGGGTGCGGGCTTCGTAAATCTGGTAAGGATCGGCCAGGAAGTCCTTGCGAATCACCGGCAGCGAACAGGCACCACGGGCTTCGATCAGGTAGTCTTCATGACCCTGGAAGTAGTCACGGTCCGTCAGCACCGACAAACAGGTAGCACCACCCTTTTCGTAAGACTCGGCAATAACACCCGGCAGAAAGTGTTCACGCAGCACGCCTTTGGACGGCGATGCCTTTTTGACTTCGGCAATCACGGCAGGCTCACCACGAGCGATACGGGCGGCCATGGCGCGATGGAAACCACGCAGTTCGGAATGGTCACGATCACGGGCACGGGCACGCAGTTCCGCCAATGGCAGCTGCTGGCTGCGCTGGGCAACTTCGATTGCCTTGGTGGCCATGATTTTCTTGAGAACGTCCGGAGTATTGGTATTCACGTATTAACTCTTTTGTGTTGGCCCGCGACCGACGCGGGGCACTGTCACTTGGCGGCGTCTTCAACCAGATAGGTTGTAAAACTCACCAGCTCTTTCATTTTTTCCAGCGCCAGACCGGAATAGATAGCATCCTGCGCCATGCTGACACCATCTTTCAGGTTCATGGCCAGACCGGCAACATAAATCGCGGCACCGGCGTTCAGGGCGATCATATCCGCAGCTTTCTGACCGGCTTCGGTCTTGCGTTTGCCGAGGGCATCCTGAATCAGCGCCAGACTTTCTTCAGCGCTGCTGACGATCAGACCATCCAGTGAACGCGGTTCAATTTCCAGTTCTTCCGGACGAATGACACGCTCACGCAGTTCACCCATGTACAGTTCACAGGCCCAGGTTGGAGTGGCCAGGCTGATTTCGTCCAGACCATCTTCGGAATGCACTACCATCACATGGCCAGCGTTCAGACGCTGCAGTGCCTCGGCAATGGGACGCACGAGGTCCTTGCTGTACACACCAATCAGCTGGTTGGGTACACCGGCCGGATTGGTCATCGGGCCAAGAATGTTGAAAATCGTACGCAGACCCAGCGCCTTGCGAGCACCAATTGCGTGTTTCATGGCGCTGTGGTGTTGCGGCGCAAACATAAAGCCCACACCCAGCTCTTCGATGCAACGTGCAACCTGAACCGAGTTCAGATTCAGTTTGACGCCAGCCACTTCCAGCAGGTCTGCCGCGCCGGACTTGGACGACACTCCACGGTTACCGTGTTTGGCCACCTTGCCACCGGCCGCCGCTACCACAAACGACGAGGCAGTCGACACGTTGAACATATTGGCGCCATCACCACCGGTGCCAACAATGTCCACGGCATGCAACGGATGCACGTTGACACCGGACGCCAGCTCACGCATGACCTGTACGGCACCCACGATTTCATCGATGGTTTCACCCTTCATACGCAGGGCCACCAGGAAGGCACCAATCTGGGCCTCTTCACACTGGCCGGTCATGACCAGACGCATCACGTCAGCCATTTCTTCGGTCGTCAGATTCTGTCGTTCCACCACCCGGGAAAGGGCGCTTCGCATATCCATGGGATACTCCTGTCAGTTCAGGCGGGTTTTGAGGAAATTGGCCAGCAGATCGTGTCCGTGTTCTGTCAGGATAGACTCCGGATGGAACTGCACACCTTCGACCGCCAGGGTCTTGTGACGAACACCCATGATTTCTTCCATGCTGCCGTCGTTATTTTCAGTCCAGGCCGTTACCTCAAGGCACTCCGGCAGACTCTGTTTGGAAATTACCAGCGAGTGGTATCGGGTAGCACGGTAAGGATTACCGAGGCCAGCAAACACACCACTGTTGTTGTGATGAATTGCCGACAGCTTGCCGTGCATGACCTGTCCGGCACGAATCACATCGCCGCCAAATACCGCACCAATGGCCTGATGGCCAAGGCAAATACCCAGCACCGGCACCTTGCCAGCAAAATGGCGAATGGCTGCCATGGAAATACCCGCTTCATTCGGAGTGCAAGGACCGGGGCCTACCACCAGATGATCAGGCTGCATGGCCTCGATTTCCTCAATGGTGATACTGTCGTTGCGAAATACCCGCACATCAGCACCCAGTTCGGCAAAATACTGGACGATGTTGTAGGTAAAGGAATCGTAGTTATCAATCATAACCAGCATGGAAAACTCCTCGACCGGCAGCCTGGCCACCGGTTACGTATTCGGTGATTACTGATCCAGCCCGGCTTCCGCCAGCGCAACAGCACGGAACATGGCGCGGCCCTTGTTCAGGGTTTCCTGCCACTCCATTTCAGGTACCGAATCCGCCACGATGCCAGCCCCCGCCTGAATGTTCAGAACACCGTCCTTGATTACCGCCGTCCGGATCGCAATTGCGGTATCCATATTGCCGTTCCAGCTCAGGTAACCCACAGCTCCGCCGTAAACACCACGTTTGGTGGATTCCAGCTCGTCGATAATTTCCATGGCGCGGATTTTCGGAGCACCACTGAGGGTGCCAGCCGGATGCACGGCGCGTAATACGTCGATGGCCGAGATGCCCTCTTTGACCTTGCCGGTGACGTTGGAAACGATGTGCATCACATGGCTGTAACGCTCAACCACCATCTGTTCCGTCACCCGAACCTCACCGGTACGAGCAACCCGGCCCACATCGTTACGGCCAAGGTCGATCAGCATCAGGTGTTCGGCGATTTCTTTCGGGTCGGCCAGCAGCTCCTGTTCAAGCGCGCGATCCTCGTCGGCATTACGGCCACGCTTGCGGGTACCGGCAATGGGGCGCACCGTCACTTCACCATCTTCCAGACGCGCCAGAATTTCCGGAGAAGAACCCACCACATGGAAATCACCCAGATTCAGGCAATACATGTAAGGCGACGGATTCAGGGTGCGCAGGGCACGATAGATATTGACCGGGTCACCGCTGAATGGAATCTGCATACGCTGCGATAACACACACTGCATAATGTCACCGGCGAGTACATATTCCTTCACCTGACTGACCGCATTGCGGAATTCATCAGCACCAAACAATGAACGAAAATCGGTTTCGGCAACCTCACGGGGATTGACCAGCGGCTTGCCAATATCGCCCTGATACGGCGCACGCAACTGCTCACGCAATGTTTCCAGTCGGGCTTCGGCCTTGATCAGCGCATCCGCTTCGCTTGGGTCCGCCATCACAATCAGATGCAAACGACCGCTGAGGTTATCAAACACCACCACTTCTTCTGACTGCATCAGCAGGATATCGGGAGTGCCCAGCGCATCCGGTGGGCAGCTGGCGGCCAGACGCGGCTCGATATACCGCACGGTGTCGTAACCGAAATAACCAACCAGCCCCCCCTGAAACCCTGGCAAGCCCGGCATTTCAGGCACACGGAAGCTTTTCTGCAGGGTATCCACCCACGCCAGCGGATCAGCAACTTCTTCGCGAGCCACACATTGGCCATCCAGTTCGGTTGTCACCACCAGACCACTGATCTTGTAAACACGGCGGCTTGGCAGGCCAATCATGGAATAACGGCCCCACTTCTCGCCGCCCTGAACGGATTCGAACAGGTAGCTGTAAGGCGCGGATGCCAGTTTCAGAAACGTACTGAGAGGAGTATCGATATCGGCCAGAACCTGGCGCGACACAGGAATACGGTTGTAGCCCTGGCTTGCCAGAGCAGCAAATTCTTGCGGAGTCATAGAACACCTGAAAGTGATTAAACGCGAAAAAAGAGCAGCCAGCCATCAGGCTGAGTGAGCGTTTAACACCATCGACGAGCCAGCAGCTGGCCCTGTTGCAGGGGGCGGTTGAGCGGAAAAAACACCACAGACTCCGTTGTCATTTTAATCTTCTGTTTCCCGAACTATACCAGATGAGAATCACCCGGCAAGCAAATGGCCGCCGAGCACAGAAGCGAGGAAAACCGGGACTACGGGCTTAACCGAGTGGCGTCAGCATACGCCAGTCGAGGCATGGCCAGCCACGCTCGGCCGCGGTTGCCCGCAGTCGATTGTTGGGGTTCAGTACCACGGGTTGAGCGACTTTTTCGAGCAGTGGCAGATCCGCATGGCTGTCGGTGTAAAACGCCGCATCGCTGAATTTCAGCCCCTGCTCACGCAGGAATGCACGCGCCAGTCCAACCTTGCCAGAACCATAACAGAGTGGTCGTTGCAGACCGGTGATCTTGCCCTGTTCAACCGCCAGACGGTTGCTGATGACGTGGGGAATATCCAGCGCCCGACCGAACGCCTGTGCGACTTCCTCGTCAGCACCGGTGATCAGCACCAGGGTCACTCCCATACGGCGATAGGCAAACAGCAGCGAAGCAGCCTGTGGATAGATATGCAAATGACCGCGCTCGTGGAAGAACTGGGCAACCCGCTGGCGGTATTCGTCCAGATTCATACCCAGCGCCCGGGTGCGGTAGTAACGGGACAAACGACCATAGCTGACCCGCCCTTTCTTGTAGGAACGGTACAGCGACGCCAGCGCCACCATACCCTCGACCAGCGCCCAGCGCTCGTGGCGGAAACGCCATTTGATCCAGAGACTGTTGGCATCCTTGTTGATCAGGGAATCATCCAGATCAAAAAAGACCACTTTTACGTCGTATACCTGCATATCGTCTACCTGCGGGACATACTCCGGAGACTAGCACGGACGCGGGTTCGACCCAACGAAACGGATCACAGGCAACAGACTGTTGAATCCAAACGCGGTAGTGAGGCAGGTTCCACGATGCGCCAAAAACACAAAAACATTACAAAATGATGTTGAACATGTCGTCAGTTCATGTAGTCTGAAGGTGAGCTTCCCAGAAATGGAAAGTTGCTGAAGGCGGAAAATCCGCTTCAGCCGATGAACGACAGACGGGTGTTTCACCTGTTTTTTGCAGTCCCGCGAGGCGTAGTGCTTCGCAGTGGCGGAACCCCAGGACGGGGCTCCGGGATTGAGTGGCCAGCTTCCAATCACTGCATTCACATGAGTTTTTCAAACCATGTGAGCGTTACGCAACGCAGAGCGACAGCAATGTCGTATCGCACACTGCGACGGGCGGAATTTTTCGAATCCCTCTGTCCAGCGCGGTATTACCTGAAAGCGTATCGAATCCAAGGAGCGTTTATGAAAGGTCTGGCAATCAGTTTCCGTGACATCGAACATTCTGACGCAATCGAGCATCAGATTCGTGAAAAAGCCGCCAAACTCACCTCCACCTATGACGACATTACGGGCATCCGTGCCGTGGTCGCCTTGCCGCACAACCACAGTTACAAAGGCCGAATTGCCCACGTCTCCCTGGAAATAGGATTGCCCGGTGAAGTTGTTGCCATTACGCACGACCACCATGACAACTCTGACCACGAGAATATGTACGTAGCGTTGCGTGATGCCTTCGACAAGGCCAACCGCAAGATTCGCAAGATTCACGAAAGACGGGTCGACCGCACCCGCCGTCCGGCGACGTTAACCGCCCAATCTGCATGAAGGTTCAGATCTGTAGATGCCAACCGCCCCGATGGTGATTGGCGAATAACAACAAGGGCAGCTCTGGCTGCCCTTTTTTGTGCCCGCAATTTCGAGCCGATAGCCCGCCCTCTCCAAAACACAAAACCCGCCGAAGCGGGTAATGTGTCTGTGGTTCAGTTGTTATGCGAGCAATCAGAGGAAAGCGAAGTGTTCGTCTTCCAGGCTCATCAGACTGCTGGCACCGGCCAGCATTGAAGCAGCATGGGCGCGGGTACGCGGCAGAATACGGCTGAAATAGAAGTTGGCGGTTGCCAGCTTGGCCTTGTAGAACGCTTCTTCGGTTGTTCCGGCCGCCAGCTTGTCCTGTGCAACTTTTGCCATACGAGCCCAGAAATAACCGAGGGTGATATAACCGGAGTACATCAGGTAATCGACCGACGCCGCTCCCACTTCATCACGGTCTTTCATGGCCGCCATGCCGATTTTCATGGTGACGTCGCCCCACTCCTTGTTCAGCTCAGCCAGCGGCTTCACGAACGCGGCCAGCTCGGCGTTGGCTTCTTCGGCCTTGCAGAACTTGTGAACCATTTTGGTGAACGACTTCAGGCTCTGGCCCTGGGTCATCAACACCTTACGGCCCAGCAGGTCGAGTGCCTGAATCCCGGTTGTACCTTCATATATAGTGGCAATACGAGTGTCACGCACCAGCTGTTCCATGCCCCACTCGGCAATAAAGCCGTGGCCACCAAACACCTGCATACCCAGGTTGGTCACTTCACAACCGGCTTCAGTCAGGAATGCCTTGGCAATTGGTGTCAGGAAGCCGAGCAGTTCGTCGGCAGCCTTGCGCTCTTCTTCTGACTCGGACTTTTTAACCAAATCGTTTTGCTGAGAGGCGAAGTAAACCAAAGCACGGCTGGCTTCGTTCAGAGCCTTCTGGGTCAGCAGCATACGACGCACGTCCGGATGCACAATAATCGGGTCGGCGGCTTTTTCCGGCGCTTTCGGGCCAGTCAGGGAACGCATGGCCAGACGCTCACGGGCGTAGGTCAGTGCGCCCTGGAACGAGGCTTCCATCGCCGAAGAACCTTGCAGGGCCGTGCCGATACGGGCGGTGTTCATAAAGGTGAACATGCAGTTCAGGCCCTTGTTTTCAGGCCCGATCAGCCAGCCGGTAGCGCCATCAAAGTTCATCACGCAGGTGGCGTTGCCATGGATGCCCATCTTGTGTTCCAGCGAACCACAGCTGACGGCATTGACGTCGCCCAGGCCGCCATCAGCCGTTGGCAGGACTTTCGGAACAATAAACAGGGAAATCCCCTTGGTGCCTTCCGGTGCGCCCGGTAGGCGCGCCAGTACGATATGGACGATGTTGTCGGCCATATCGTGTTCACCCGCGGAAATAAAAATCTTGGTGCCAGTAATACGGTAAGAACCGTCGGCAGCCGGTTCAGCCCGGGTTTTCAGAATACCGAGGTCGGAACCACAGTGTGGTTCGGTCAGGCACATGGTGCCGGTCCACTCACCACTCACCAGCTTGCTCAGGTACAGCTCTTTCTGCTCTTCTGTGCCGTGCTGCTCGATGGTGTTCATGGCGCCGTGAGACAGGCCCGGGTACATCCCCCATGACCAGTTGGAAGAACCGATCATTTCGGAAATCACGATACCGAGCGATTCCGGCAGACCCTGACCACCAAAGCGTTCTTCGTGTGCCAGCGATGGCCAGCCACCTTCTACAAATTTCTGGTAGGCCTGTTTGAAACCGGTCGGGGTCGTCACCGAACCGTCTTCGTTACGCACACAGCCTTCGGTATCCCCCACACGATTGAGGGGAGCCAGCTCCTGCTCACAAAAGCGGGCACCTTCGGCAATGATGGCGTCGATCATTTCCGGAGTAGCCACCTCGGCATAAGCCGGGATGCGAGCGTAATGCGCAGGCATCTCCAGCAGTTCGTCCATTACGAATCTGATCTCACGCAGGGGAGCTTTGTAGTCTGGCATAACACACCTCAACGCTGTTCCGTTTTCCGGTTGGACAGGCATCCACCGGTTCTTGTTTTCAGTTTAGCGGTTTCTTGTTGTTTGTTTTTGTATCCGACGGCATCTGTCTGCCGGGCGCTTAATTTAAACAACCGTTTGAAACATACGTTCGCATCAAAGTATTGTCAAGCACGTTACCCGCTCTGCATCGACGAGGTTTACCAATCCAACATTCCGGAACCGCACAGCGACAACAGAACACCGTCAACCAGGCCCACAAAACTGACCTCGATACCGATTCGTGATCGCTGACCGAGGTCATCCGCACTCTGCAACAAGGCAAATTGCGCCCATAAAAAAACGGGAAACCAGATGTCTGATTTCCCGTTATTTCTAACGCATGTTCGTTTATACCTGCTGATCGAATAACTGCCCCAACAGATGGCTGGCATCCGTTACCGGAGCCCGCAATGCCAGAGTCAGAATCACCTGATTCGACATTCGCAATCTCGCCAACGTTAGCGCCGCACTTTCCGCAACCGATTGCTGTTCCTCAAGGCCGCCCGGTGCCGTACCGGCTGCAGAAGTGAGTGGTTCCAGCATGGCATCCCTGCGTCCGCGTGCATCATCAATGGCGGCCGACAGATCCCGGGCTCTTATTAACAGTTGTTGGCGACAGGAGTCGGACATATCCGCACTCAGCGCCGCCATCACCAGTTCAGAAGGATCGTTCAGGCGCTGGTATCGAGGAGGACACCCAGAGTCTTTTTCTCCGCTTCCATCAGTTTGCCTGCTGCCGCCGCCAGCTGCTTTCCCTCGTTCAGGTCAACAGCGGCTTCTGCCGTTTCCCCGGTATTTTCCACTGCACGTTCTGTCATTACCGCTGCGGGTTCACGATTGACCCCCGCTAATCGTTGCCCAGCATCGGCAATTTGCTGAGTCGCCTGGGACCAGAGATTGTTCATACTGGAGCCAAACGTTGAACCGATATTCATAGACACCTCCGTTTTGTTGGCAAAGGACGTCACATTTCACGCTACCAGCCTGTTCACAAAACAACCAGACCACTGCCATGATTGACCGGTTATTCCTTGATCACTCCCGGCAGGAGGCCACCCGGAATGTCCGGCAAAACATGGCGACCATTCATACAGGCGTTACGAACCAACGTCGGCGATTTGCTCAAACGCGAGTGCCGCTGTGAAATTTGCATGGAATCACTCACGACCAATAGTCCTTGCCACTTTCTGTGTCAGCACTGCTGGTTACAACTGCCGGTGGTGCACAACCCTTGTTGCCAGTGTGGCGAAAGTTTGCCACGCCAGTTCCGGGGCAAACGCTGTCTGCGTTGCCAGCAAAAGCCACCGGCGTACGACTATTGCATCAGCCGTTTCAGCTTCAGCAGCCCGATTGATCAATGGATTCGACTCGGCAAGGACAAACGCCAGCCAGAGTGGATGGTGCGGCTGGCGCAGCTGATGTGGAGCGGCCCTGTACCGCCGCTGGATATGGTTGATGCGCTGGTTTACATCCCGTCGCACTGGCAACGCCTGTTGTGGCGCGGTTATAACCCGGCCGCCATGCTGGCCGGCCAGATCAGCCGCTATTCGGATATTCCCTTGCTCGACCACACCCTGTTGCGGGTGCGTCATCTGGAACAACGGCATTTGCGGGTCAATGAACGTCACCGGCAAATCCGCACCAGTATGCAAGGTGGTCAGCAGCCATTGGCGGGGTTACGGCTGTTACTGATCGAAGATGTGGTCACCAGCGGTGCCACCGCCAACTGGGCGGCACAGCTGCTGAAACAACAGGGAGCGGCGATGGTCGGCGTCTGGACTCTGGCCCGCACTCCCGCACCACAATCCCACACAGCGCCATAAGTTCAGGCATAATTCCGCCATGATCTGACTGCGGAACCTGCCATGACCAATACTCACCCCTATTCAACCCTGACCCCCGAACGCGTGATGGACGCCATCGAGGCCCTCGGGTTTTTCTGTGATGCACGCATCTTTCCGCTGAACAGTTATGAAAACCGTGTGTACCAGGTTGGCATTGAAGACGAGCAGCCAATTATCGCCAAGTTCTATCGCCCGGGCCGCTGGTCAGCCGAGTCGATTCGTGAGGAACATGCGTTTTTGCTGGAGCTGGCCGCCAACGACGTGCCAGTAGTCGCGCCACTGCAATTTGAGGGTGAAACCCTGTTTTTTGCCGACCCGTTCTGGTTTGCCCTGTTCCCGCGTCGCGGTGGTCATGCACCAGAGCTGGCCAGTTTTGACGATCTGGAACTGATCGGACGCTGGCTAGGCCGTTTACACCAGACCGGCAGCGCCAAAGCCTTCAAACACCGGCCAAAATTCCGGGGTGTCGCCGATCTCGATCAGGCGGCTGAAGCGGTACTGTCGTCCGGCCTGATGCCGAATGACTATCGCGAGGTGTATCAGAGCCTGCATCGTGACCTGTCGGCACTGGTAAAAGATCGCTACAGCCCGGACCAGTTCCGCACCCTGCGTCTGCATGGCGATATGCACTCCGGCAACCTGCTGCTGCGCGATGAACAGCTGTATCTGGTCGACTTTGACGACTGTATGCAAGGCCCGGCGATGCAGGATATCTGGATGCTGCTGAGCGGCCAGCGCGATGAGCAACTGGCGCAGCTGGACGCCATCCGTGAAGGTTATGAGATGTTCCGGCCCTTCCCGCGCCAGGAACTTTCCGGCATCGAGGTACTCCGAACGGTACGGGTCATGAAACACGCAGCATGGTTGTGCCAGCGTTGGGAAGACCCGGCATTTCCGGCGGCTTTCCCATGGTTTGAAAGCCACCGTTTCTGGTCAGAGCACATTCTGACCTTACGCGAGCAACAGGCGGCCCTGATCAGTGAGCCACTCTATTTACCAGGCTGACGGCGCTCTTTCGAGTGAGCCGGGCCTGATCAGTCGCCCGACTCACTTGAAGGAACATGTTATGAAAAAGTCCGTTATTGCCTTGTTACCACTGCTGATCAGCGGTGCCACGCTGGTACATGCCGAAAATGCCATTGACCATCTGCAAGTTGGCGGCGGTTTATCCTACAACCAGATCGACTCACCCTTTCGCCATGGCCATAGTGAAGATGCCAATGGCGTGAACATGTTTGTGGGTTACGAATTCGACAGTGGCTGGAATGCCATTGATACCAGCGTGGAAGTCGGTTTTAACCGCACCGACCGTTTTGACGAATACCATGACAACGTCGCTGGCCCATGGGTGGCCCTGGTGGGCCAACGCGCCGTGCGCGAGGTTGACCCTCGCCTGTCGGTGATTGGCCGTGTGGGTCTGGATGTGGGGGATGACGATGGTGTTCTGATGGGGGTTGGTTTCGGTTTTATGATTGATCCAGCCGTGCAGCTGCGCGCCGAATACATCAACCGTGATGCCACCACCCAGATGCTGGGCTCGGTCGTGGTCAAACTATGACACAAGCCAGAAACACAAAAGGCCGGATGATCCGGCCTTTTGTGTTTCTGACAGCGGAAAACCGCCGGGTTTAACGTTTACCGGAGCGTCGCAAGGCGGCCGGAGTGTAATCGTTCTGGCTACGCTGGAAGCCGAACTGGTAGGTGCCCTGTTCTTCGTTATCAAGACCCAGTGCCAGGTAACGACCTGAGGTCAGGTCATACAACACTTCCACGGCATACCATGGCACGGTGGCATCGTAGTACATCAGGGCATGAGCTTCCGCCACCCGCCAGAGGGCATTACGGCCATCGTAGTGATCAATCACACTGGCTTGCCAGGTATCTTCGTCAAAGTAGAACACCCGCTTGGCATACACATGACGCATACCATCCTTGAGGGTGGCTTCGACTTTCCAGACCCGGTGCAGTTCGTAACGGGCGAGATCCTGATTGATGTGGCCAGCTTTTACGATTTCATCGTATTTGTGGGCGCTGCTCTTCAGCTCGTAGGAGTTGTACGGAATGTACATTTCCTGTTTGCCGATCAGCTTCCACTCATAACGATCGGGGCTGCCGTTGTACATGTCGAAGTTATCCGAGGTACGCATACCATCCGATGCCGTCCCCGGACCGTCATAAGCCACTTCCGGAGCACGCCGCACACGACGCTGACCAGCGTTATAGATCCACGCCTTGCGCGGCTCTTTTACCTGGTCGATGGTTTCGTGCACCAGCAGCAGGTTACCAGCCAGACGCGCTGGCGACAGCACATCCTGGGTGAAGTAGAACAATACGTTGGCATCCTTGGCAGGATCGTAATCCGTCAGCTGGGTACGGAAGGTGAACTCCTCCTGGAAACGCACGAGGGTGTAATCACCGTTAGCCTGCGGCGTCACCTGACCAATTACCCGCTGCACACTGCCACCGCGATAACGAACGATATGGTTCCAGACCACTTCCAGCCCCGATGATGGCAGCGGGAACGGAGTACCTTCGAGGTAGTTTTTGAGGCCGTTGCCGCCGTCCACCAGCTCGGTTTTACGGGCGTTTTCTGCGGTTGCCTTGTAGATCTTGTCCGGATACGCCGCCGAACGCCGGGTTGGATAAACCGGCATATGGTAGTCCGCGTACTTCTCGAACATGGCAATCTGGCCGGGTGACAGGCGACTGCTGTATTGCTTGTAGTTGGAACGGTCGATCACAAACAGAGGTTTGTCATCGGCAAACGGGTTGGTTGGACGCTCTCCGGCCACATGCCCGGCCGGACCTTTGGTCACACCACCGGTCCAGGCAGGAATATCACCACTGGCAGCCATTTCCGCGCCCATGGGCGTCAGGTCTTTACCCAAACGTGCTGCTTCCGCTTCCGGCACGGCCGCCAGAGCTGCTGATTGCAGCCCCACACACATCACCAGAGCCGAAGCCAGCATCGTCAGTCTTGTTTTTATCATTACGTTGCCCTCGCGCATTTAAGCCCGGATCAGAAAGAGTATTTCGCCGACAAACTGATGTTGTCGCGATCTTTCATCTGGTTGTACTTGCCACCGCTGAAGTTGCTGTACGCCACTTCCACAGAGGTCTGGTTGAGATACAGGAAGTTCACACCAATGCCGGTGCTTACACGATCATCAATAAACTGGGCGCCTGGCTCAGGACCATTGCCTTTGTCATAACCGAGCGACAACACCGGAGTGACGTTGAGGCCCGCAAACGCATTGTTGTAATCCAGCGCCGCCCGTACGCGGATACCACCTGACCACTTGGTGACATAACCATCGTCAGTACAGTTGGAGGTATTGGCGTTCTGGCCAGAGTTGACACCACCAGTCAGAGGATTAACAGCGGCGGAACAGAAGTCGGTGGCCATGGTCGTGTCGTTGAGGCCCCACACACCGTCGTTGTTACCAATACCGTACGCGCCGGAACGGCCGTAACGGGCCTTGTCGGTGTCAGGCAGTCCCGGGATGTAACTCACGCCCACCTCGGACACCAGCGACAAACGATCTGAGCCCAGAATCCGGTCGAAGAACACAATGTAGGTGGTCTGCGCCTGCCACATGTCAAACTCGTCGTAACCTTTGGCGAGGTTGCCATAGAGATCAGCGGCATTACCACCGGCTTCGGCCAGACGCTGCTGGTACAAACGACTGTAAGGAGCAGCGTTACCGCCCAGCAGCAGTTCAAAAGCGTTCCACTGCAGCGGCATGTCCGGACGGTAACTCACTTCACCGGATACCGACGCACCACTCTCGGTCGCACGGGCAAAACTGATACCGGCAATCTTGATGTCTTCCGGATATTCAATCTGGTACAGCGGGTAGTTGTTGTCGTAACGACCGTTTTCGTTCAGACGGGTAGTACCACCGGCATAGTTGGTCACCACACCGTTGATATACGGCAGACGGCTGTGGATGTTCATGTAATACAGACCAAACTCGGTATCACCCAGACTTTCGGCATACCAGTTCATGGCCAGACCATACTGACCGGAATCTTTTGGTGTGGAGTCCGGCAGACGCTCGGTTACCGGTGCCACGCGCGCACTCAGCGGCGTGCCCTGCCGGATTTCCTGATCACGCATTTCGAGGTAGGTCAGTTCACTTTCACTACCGGCCAGAATCACCGGGCCACAACCGTCGGCAATAAAATCAGCACTGGAGAAGAAGGTACCACAGGGGTCGGTACGGGTTTTTTCCCACTTCAGCTGGTAAAAACCTTCCACACTTACCGCTTCATTCAGGCCCACCGACGCAAACACCATGTTGACTGGCAACAGGCCTTCTTTTAACTCGGCCCCCGGCTTGCGGAATGCCGAAGCATCCACCGGGTTCACACTGTTGATACCACCCTGGATAAAGGTACTTTCACCCCAGCTGATTACCTGGCGCCCTACTCGCAACGACGCCGGCGAATCACCAATGTCGAAGTCGCTCCAGACGTAGGCATCCAGCAGCTCAATACCTTTACCCGCCGCATCACGGGCCTGCTGGTTCAGCGGTTTGAAGTCAGTTTCCTCATCCATGATGGCCGTGTCATACCAGGCACGGGCACGGAAGAAACCACCCTTGTTGCCGTAGGTCAGCTCAAGGTCAGAAGTCCACTTCACCACGTTGGTGTAAATGTCACCCTTTTTGTAATTGAGGGTGCCATCGTCATAGTTAAACGAGGAGCCGCTGGCGCTGTTGCCAGTCGCCTCACCGTTACCCGGCATAATCTGCCAGGAACCCGGTTTTTCAGTTCGCCACGACACACCATAACTGATGGTGTTATCGAGACGGGCTTCCAGTTCGCCAAGATTAAAATCCAGACCATAAGAAGTCGTCGCCAGCGTTGCCAGGGCCATCGCCACAGGCAAACGTTTCAGGGTGAACGGCATAAAATTCCCCTTCATGTTGTTATTCATAACCACGTCTCCTTATTCCGCGACCGCTTCAACGATACCGGCACCACCGTCATCCAGAGTCGGCGCGGCAGGATCGTTAAACATGCTGATCACATGGGCTGCAATCGTGGCAAAGGTGGCTGGGGTTTCAGCAGTGGCATCACTGGTATCCGGGCGCGCCATGGAAATATGGCTGCTCAGCTCGTCACTCAACTGGAAGCTGACCTGCACCGGACTGAGTGCCGACAAGTCGGTGGAAGTATCCACCGCGGTAATCCCCATGGCGCTGATCAATGGCTCGGTACCCGCCAGTGGCGCTTCTTCAACCGAGTTCGGAATCACGGTGTCACCAATGGATTCGATCACGCTGTAAGGCGTACCGGTCGCGGTCAGCTGGGCCGCATAGTTCACCGGATCAGCACTGTCGACAGTCGCCTGGTAAACGGTCAGCAGCGACTCATAATCGAGGCTGCCCTGGGTCAGGTTAAAACCGTCAGCACTGGTGAGACCACCCACAATAGTTGGGCCATAGGTCTGGGAATTCTCCAGCAACTTGGCCAGACCACCACCCGGAACACCAAACACGGCAGCCTTGATCGGCTTCAGGGCGCTGTTGCCAACACTGTTGGCCGAGGTGGTGTTGGCGTTGTTCACCGCCACAAACTGGGTGCCCACAATCGAACCGAGGGAAATACCAGCGAAATAGAGGTTGTTACCATCCAGGTCGGCAGTGCCGTCATTATCGATATCCATAAACGGAATCGATGCATCGAGGTTCAGCAGGTCCATCACCGCCTGACGGTTGTTGTCACGGGTGGTCTGGAAACGTACGAAGGTCACAAACAGCGAACCGGAAGCGTTGGCGCTGGCATCGGTGGCACTCACTGCGGTTGGTGCCACACCATCAGCGGTCAGACCAAAGTGGCGCTGGGTAATGGTCTGTGACGTAATCAGCGCTGTCTGGGTCGCACTTGGCAGGCCCATAAACGTACCGAAGTTATAGGTACTGTTTTCGCTGCCCAGCACCGCCGCCAGTACCGGAATATTGTAACCGGCATAGGAGAACGTATCGGTTGGCATCGGACCGTGTAACGGCAGGTCGATGGCGACCGTGGCGTAGCAGTTTTGCGCCAGTTGTTCTGCCAGCGGCAGCGTAGCCAGACGGTTGGAGCCGAGGCCGTGCTGGTAAATCACGACCGGCCAGCCATCGTCCGGTTTTTCACAGCTGGACACCGGTTCAACCACCATCACAGGGACGGATACAGTGCCCTGCTGTTTGGCAAACGGGAACAGCGAGGTAACGTTTTCTGATGGTGCTGCGTACGCCGCAGCCACTGCTTCGGAGGAGCCGGTCGCCAGCTTCAGATTGCTGATCACATCAGCGTTGGATTCCCACTGCGAGGTAATCACGTTAGCGGCGGTCAGGCGCGACTGCGCACACTCGGTGGTGGCCTCCTGACAGGCGTAACCAGTCAGAGGGTTTTCACCAGCGTATGCACCGGAAGGTGCTTTCTGGAAATAGGGCAGCTCAATACGGCCAGTACGGAAAGTCGATTGTGCACCGGTTACCAGCATCGCGGTGGCTACCGGCGCGCTGGTACTGAAATCGGTTTTGCGTGGAGCCGGTGCTGCCAGCGTGCTCAACAAGGTGTGCCCGCCCAGAAGTTGGCTGGCGGCGCTGGAACTGCCGGTCATGTAGGTCAGGGTTGCCAGCTGGGTGGCCTGATCATCATCCGTGGTATTCAGGTAGTTCTGCACCGCCGCCGGAATCGCCGCGTTGGTCAGGCTGCTGTCGGCATTGCCCGGCGCTGCCATCACGTTGGTAACCGCGGTGGTACTGGTGGTCGTAAAGGTGTAGGCCATGCGCACACTGGCATTACGCTGCAGCACACCGGCAACAAAACCGTCGGCCAACTGCTTCCAGCCTTTTACGGCGGTGCGTACTGAACCCAGCGCGGCCGACAACAGGTCGTCGTCACCAATCAGGTATTCATACTGGCTTGGCATCTGCACGCTGTTGCCATTGGCGTCTTCCAGATTATCCAGCATCACTACCAGATAACGGGTGTCCGGCATCAGCGGTTGCAGCGGGCTGATACGCAGGACGTTGTTGTTGATCGAACCACTTTCATCGGTGATTACATCCACCCGAATGGCGGGAATCTTCTGATACTGGAATGGGCTGCTGGATACCAGGGTGCCGGTTTTCGGGCCACCGTCGTAATTCAGCGGTACCAGATAGACAGAACCGGACGGCTGTTCAGATGCCAGTGAACCATTAAATTCAACGTAAATCTGACCGGCAGTCGAGAAGCCTTCAAGGTCGTTAAGGGCGTCGTAGACCGGGTTGTACGACGGGTTGATGCTACCGTCAGCCGCAAGTGGTTCAATATTCTTGCCTGCGCCGTAATACAGAGTGCCATCCACGTCGGTGCTATCGATGGCATTCCCACTGGAATCCATTGGATAGGTGCGATACAGGAAGTCCGTCGCCACCGGCAAAATGCTGCGTGCCGGGTTAAACAGTGGCGTTACCACCTCTGCAACCGTACCTTCGGAACCCGCTTCCACCGGGGTCTGATTAACCTCGGCTTCCGTATCCACGCTGCTGATATTACACCCTGCCAGGGCCAGGCTGGCGGCTGCAATCGCCATGCCCAGTAACGTTCTGTGTACCATATCGCTACCTGTCTATTGTTGTTATCTGTTTTGTTGTGCAAGCAAGCGCCCGACAATTCACAACATTGTCGGGAATATAATCCTGCCACTACAGGATACTCATCCCTCTAAAGGATGAATCCAAAGCTTTATTGCTCAACTTTTGTGTCTTTTTGTAACGAGAACCACTGTCATTAACAGCCGGGAATGGATGACGGATTGTTAACGCCAGACTTTCCAAAAATTCATCAGTCCAGTGCCTGAATCAATTCAATAAAACACTAAAGCGAACTCTGACAGGAAAAGACTAGCTCAATTGCACCGCAGCGCCGGATCAAAACAGACCTGAAGTCTGGAAATACATAACGAGGCGGGGTTGGTGACCAGAAAGCTCAGGAGGGATATTCCGGCCACACGGGAGGTATGACCGGAATCATCATACAAACATCAGACCCGTATCAGAACACGATGGTCTTGTTGCCGTGCAGCAGCACACGGTCTTCCAGATGGCTGCGTACACCACGAGCCAGAACCATTTTTTCAACGTCCTTGCCCAGACGCACCATGTCTTCAACACGGTCGTTATGGCTGATACGAATCACGTCCTGATCAATGATCGGACCGGCATCAAGATCCTGGGTTACGTAGTGACAGGTGGCACCAATCAGTTTTACCCCACGCTCAGCCGCCTGGTGGTACGGACGCGCACCGGCAAATGACGGCAGGAAGCTGTGGTGAATGTTGATCACCTGGCCGTGGTATTTCTGGCACAACTCTGGCGGCAGAATTTGCATGTAACGCGCCAGTACAACGGTGTCGGCCTTGTGTTCTTCAACAATGGCGTTCACCCGACGGAAGTGTTCACCCTTGTTGTCCTTGTCCATTGGCACATGGAAGAACGGAATACCGTGCCACTCCACCAGCGAACGCAGGGTATCGTGGTTGGAAATTACACACGGAATATCACAGTGCAACTCCTTGCTGTGCCAACGGTGCAGCAGGTCAACCAGACAGTGGCTGTCCTTGCTGGCCATCAGGATTACCTGCTTCGGCTGATCAGAATCATTGATGTGCCAGTCCATATCGAACTCGGCGGCGATTTCGGCAAAACGGCTCTTCAGTTCGGCCAGTCCGAACGGCAGGGATTCTGCGCGGATACAGTGACGCATGAAAAAGCGGTTACTGACCGGATCGGAATAATGGTTGGCCTCAACAATCCAGCCACCATGTCCGGAAAAAAACTGTCCAACCCGGGCCACAATACCCACCCGATCAGGGCAGGAAATCGTCAGACGATACACGCGTTCCATAAAAATCTACCTGAATGACACGCCATCACACAGCCGTGCCTGCTGTGCCGGGGGGGCCGGCAATTGTGGTCATTCATTTGAACAACCACCCGAAAGAGCGCAAAGTTTAAACGTTTATACCATTTTTGTATGCCAATCCGTCATCACCCCGGAGGCCCAATGACACTGATGGTTTTTGATATGGGGCTGCGCATCAGCACCCCTCTTCCGCCCGCCGAGCGCACGGTTAGCGCCAGCAGTGCCATCCGGGCAACACGCCGTATTCGTCGTGATATGGCACACACTGCACAAGCCGACGCGTATCAGCAGGTCGCCAGCCGCCACGAACCGGTGCTGGCTCATTCGGTGGTTGCCGATCTGATGTCATCTCCGGTTATTGTGTTACCAGAAGACGCCAGCATTGCTGACGCCCACGCCCTGCTGGCACAACATGACATCCGCCATTTGCCACTGGTATCGGAAACCGGACCACTGGCCCTGTTGTCTGAACGGGATATGCTGCGTTCGAGCCGCCAACATTCCGACCAGAGCCGCGCCCTGACCATCGCCAGCCGCCCCTTGTTCTGCACCTGTACCGATACCCCGGCCCGTCAGGCCGCGGATCTGATGTTGCGTTATCGGCTTGGCTGTTTGCCGGTCTGTGATGATGATCAGAAGCTGATTGGTATGCTGACCCGCAGCGATCTGTTGCGGGGGCTGGCCCTACCCGGCCAGCTGGAAGTAAACATCTAAGAATATATAACAGCCGATAGGGATCAACGGGCTGCAAAACGGCAAAGACAGGCTTATAGTCAGTATTAATAGAGTTCAGGGAGACAACCCTATGCGCCACTATGAAGTGATTCATCCGAAAACCAATTTGCGGGTACTTTCCCACTACGAAATCCAGCAACTGCGCAACGCCAGCCACGGCACCCACGATCTGGTGCGACGTTGTTGTTATGCGGTTCTGAGCGCTGGCAGCCTCAACGACAGTTATGTTGAGATCGAGCGCGAATATCAGGACTTCAACATCGAATTCCAGCAGGAAAACCGTGGTCTGGTATTACGCCTGATCAACGCTCCGGAATGTGCATTCGTCGATGGTGAGATTATTCGGGGTATTCGTGAGCAGCTGTTTTCGGTGCTGCGCGATGTGTTGTACGCCCAGGACTCCATCCTTCGCACCCACCGTTTTGATCTGAACGACAGCGACGGCATCACCAACGCGGTATTCCATATGCTGCGCAACGCCGACCTGCTGCGCGGTGATCGTCTGCCGAATCTGGTGGTGTGCTGGGGCGGTCACTCAATCCCGCGTCACGAATACGAATACTGCAAGGAAGTTGGTTACCACATTGGCCTGCGCGGCCTCGACATTGGTACCGGCTGTGGTCCGGGTGCCATGAAAGGCCCAATGAAAGGTGCCACCATTGGCCATGCCAAACAGCACCTGCGTAACGGCCGTTATATAGGTATCACCGAACCTGGCATCATCGCCACCGAAGCGCCGAACCCGATTGTGAACGAGCTGGTGATCCTGCCGGATATCGAAAAACGTCTGGAAGCGTTTGTGCGTATGGCCCACGGCATTGTGATTTTCCCGGGTGGCCCGGGCACCGCCGAAGAGTTGCTGTACCTGCTGGGGATTCTGTCGCATCCGAAAAACCGCGACCTGCCGTTCCCGGTGGTGATTACCGGTCCGAAAGAAACCGAAGACTACCTGCGCTCCATCGACAGCTTTATTGCCGAAACCCTCGGCGAAGAAGCACGCAGCCGTTATCACCTGGTGATTCAGGACCCGGAAAAAGTCGCCAGCCTGATGAAAAAAGGCATCCAGCAAGTGCGCGATCACCGCCGCAAGCAAAACGATGCTTACTACTTCAACTGGTCGCTGCACATCGAACCTGTGTTCCAGATGCCGTTTGATCCAACCCATGACGCCATGGCCAACCTCGAACTCAGCCTCGACCAGCCACGTCACGAGTTGGCCGCCAACCTGCGTCGTGCCTTCTCCGGTATCGTCGCCGGTAACGTCAAGGCCGAAGGGGTGAAACGGGTGCAGGAACATGGTCCGTACCAGCTGACCGGTGACGCCGCTCTGATGGAACGGATGGATGCCCTGCTGGAAACCATGGTGGCGCATAAACGGATGAAGCTGAACGGCGAATACACGCCTTGTTACCGTATCAAGCGCTGACTCAGCCTCGCACCTCAGCGGAATAACCGCACTATCAACGCAGTTTGTTAACTGGCCAAGCTGCTGCCCTCTTGGGGAACCTTGTCCCCCAAGAGGGCAAACAGCCGGACCAATTAATACGCCGAGTAGAAGTCGGACAGGCAGCATCAATCCAGGCCGAGCAATTTCGGGAATAAATTCCCTTCCGCAGCCAAGCATCCAGTACAACCGGATTAGCCCAGCGTAGCTGGCTGCTCAATGCCCATCTGGGCGAGCCGGGGTTCACCGCAACGGCTGACCCGGCCGGGGCATGGATGCCCCGCCAGGCCCGTTGGCACAGGGATGTGCCATCGGGCCGGGGTCGAAACGCCGTTGTCGGGGAATACCGGAAAAACGAGCCCAGTCGGGCAAAAGCAGGGGGAGGCCTGCCCGGCCGGGGGACAAGGTCCCCCAAGAGGGCAAAAAGCCTGGCCAATTAACAAGCCGCGCCGATAGAGAACCTGCCGGCGTGGCAACAATGCGTCATGATACCAATCAGTAGTGATTCAGGACTTCGGTAATACCGGTTTCCTGACCACGGGTAACTTCCTTGTGAACATTGGTCAGCGGTTTGATCACCGGGTCGCGACCTTCGTTATAACTCTGCTCCTGCACAATCACCCGGTAAGCCTTGTTAAGCGCCATGGCTCGCTCCGGACTTGGCATCAACAGATAACTGATGTCATTGGACAGGCGTTCGAACGCTTCCGGACGGGCCTTGCCATCAGCATCAAAGAAGCGCTGGTGCACTTCATCGTTGGTGCGATATTCGTTACCGGTCGGGTTGTGTTGCAGGTAGAACGCATATTCACCACTGCCGTCTTCCTTGTGTGGGTCAGCAACACCGGCAAAACCTTTTTCGGACCAGTGATACCAGCCACGACGGAACGCCGAGTTGTTATCAAATTTGCGGTTGAAGGACAGTACGGTGTCGTTGTGGGCACCAATGTAGCCGTGGCAGCCCAGACAGAAGACGTTTTCCTGATAACTCTGCGGACGCAGCTGGCCAGCATCGTCTTCGATAAAGCCCTGGTACAACCAGCCGTGTTTGGCGTACACGCCCTCTTCCATGTTGCCGTAAACCGTCTTGGCGCGGTCCGGGAAGTCGTGACGTTCCTTGAACTCGTCATCGGCGAGGTTGCGCCAGTCAAAGTAGGTGCTCCAGCCTTTTTTGATGCTGTAGCGCAGCTCTTTCATGCGAGGAGCCATACGGGTTTCGGAACCGCTGTCGTTAACGTCCACATAACGCACGGAATGCAGGAACTCGGTGCGGGTCGGGAACATACGAGCAGCCATTTTGATAGTACCGGCATCAAAGGCGGCCTTGGCGGCACCCACATAACTCATCAGGCGTTTTTCTTTGGGCGCCCAGTCGTAGGTGATCTGGCTTGCCATGCCGATACTGCCGTTCTTGTCGAGGTCAACACCCCAGCGGCTTTCATCGACCGGCTCAATCTGGATGTTGGTTTCTTTCATCATGGCTTCAACAATCGCCAGGTTGACGATATAGGTCTCACGATCAAAGGTGCCATCTGCCAGTTGGCGGAACATCTCAGGCAAACGGATCATCACGTCATCGGTGGAACCGTTGGTGGGCATAAAGGTGCCGGGGAACGGGTAATAGGCAAACACGCGCCAGCCACTCATGTCTCCGTTGGGTGCAATATCAAAACCCTGCTCGTCAAAATGGAACCAGGCATCCGGGACATAACCACCCCACTGGCCATCACCATTGCGATCCCACTCTGCCGGAGGATTGGCCAGTTTTGCGGCCAGAATAATGCCGCCGTTGGCAGCAAAATAGTTGTCTTCGCGTACATAACGCTGGATCTCGGCATCACTGATAGCCGCCACCTGGGTGGTGCGATCCTTGAACAGGTTGGTCCAGTTGTTGACCACCCCGGATTCCGGGAAGTTGTAGCTCAACTGCACGTCAATATCGTTCAGGAAGTTCGGTCGTTTGCTTTCGGTATGGCAGGCATAACAGGGGTTACTGACCACACCATTGCTGTCGACCGGATTGGTGTAACACTGCGGCGGGATATAAGACACGCGGTTGCTGACGTGATCGGCGGTAATCCGGGTCAGGGTGCCATACTGATAATCGGTAGCGACCGGATTGGAGTCGGCTTTACCAGCAGCGGTTGGGGCCAGGGTGTTGGCCTTTTTTACATCTGCTGCGGCGCTTTCAACCTGCGCGCTTTCAATCTGAGTGCTTTTACCCTGTACCACTGGGGCTTCTTCCTGCTGACAACCCGCCAGCATCAAAGCAGCGGCTGCCACCACAAACGATAAATTCTTGTACATAACGCTTCAAAACCTCAAACGACACGAGGGCGACCGCAGTCGCCCTCGTTTTGTAATCAAACGATTACTGGATAGCCGGGAATGGACCAATGTAACCGGTGTAAGCGCGGTGCTCGGTACCGGTAGTGTCCTGATCCATATCAGACTCACCGTACGGGTGTTGCACCACAGACATCAGGTAGGCAAAGCCATTGATGTTCGGGTACCAGTATGGAGAGGTGGTTTCAGAACCGTATGGAGTGGTCTGGATACGGGTCAGCTCACCAGCGGCCAGGTCGTAAGCCCAGATCACGTCGTTCTGGTGTTTGTCGGTGTCTTCACCAATGATCAGCTGATCATAACCAGACATATAGGTCAGGTTGTCAGGGTTGGCGATACCGTTGATGTGGCAGCTGTTGTTGTCTTCGAAACCGGCCACTTGTGGGTCAGATGCAGAAACCGGACGACCAGCAACCAGACCAGACATGTTCTTGGCGACGTAGTCAGAACCAATAGTGCTGTCAGAGCCCAGTTCCAGCTGGTACACAGCACCACAGGAGTTCTTGGCAGCCAGTTTCATATCGTTCGGGCCACCAACGTCGAGGGTAGAGTCACCATCCAGCATGCCCTTGGCTACTTCAGACATAGCCAGGTAGATCTTGTGACGCTTGCTGTCGTAAGTAATACCTTCTTCCTTACGCAGTTCGGTAGTAGCGCCCATCATGGCCGCGTAACGACGGGTTTCCAGACGGGAAGCAACCAGTTCCATACCGGTGTTGATCTTCAGACACTCCTGACCCACGCCGTTGGCGTTGATAGAGGTGTAACCATCGGCACACACACCACCAACCGGATCAACAGCAGTGAAGATGTCGGTAAAGGTAGCGGCAGTTTTGCCGTTGGTGCCATGTACGTAATCAGAGATTGCAGAGTCAGTGGTGTGGCCCAGGGATACCCAGGTCAGGTTGGCTGCACCAACACCATCAGCAGAAGTCTGGTTCCACTTGGCGGCATAAAGGGTACCTGCGCTCAGATCACCAGCGGTATCCGCAATGAACATGTAGAAACCAACGTTGGTGCCGTCGTCAGTCATGTAAACGGTTTTGGAATCCGGCATTACGTACGCCAGTTCGAACGCCAGACGACCCATGGAGTAGTGTTTGGTCAGTTCGGTAGTCGCAGCAGACGCAGCGTCAGCAGAATCGGTCGCCACTTCTACTTCGATGTTCCAGCCGTAGTAGTAAGGGTTCCAGTTCAGGTCGCCAGACTTGAAGTAATCCAGCTGGGTAGATGAGTAGCTGTCAGCGGCCACTTCGGTGGCGGTTGGCAGCTTCTTGGCATCCGGTTCGTATTCTTCAGAGGCCAGGTGAGTGGTCCATGGAGTAACGGAAGCGGCACAGTGTACCCAACCACCATCAACACCTTTCTGATCGATCTGGGACATGCTCTTCACAGTCAGAGCGCCTGTGGTGCTGTTCTGGTTCAGTTCGAACAGGAACATGGCACCTGGACGGGTTTCCATCTGGGAAACCGAGAACAGACGACCGTTGATTGGCAGCAGAGAAGTGTGTTCGTTGGCGTCAGTGATACGCTCGGAGTTGTCTTCTTCAAGCACTGCGTTGCCCTGATCATCCACGATCAGACCAAACGGGATACCGTCGATCACGTCACCGGAACGCGCCAGAGTGTTATACACACCACCGTAGATTTCACCTTTGACAACAGCCTGGGAAACCATGATCTCGCGCTTTTCAGCGTCGGTAGACGGTGCATCAACACCTACAAACTTGATGCTGACAGCAGAACCGTTCACACCGTCGGTGCCATCAGTACCATCTACACCATCAGTACCATCTACACCATCAGTACCATCGGAACCATTACAAACGTTCACGCTGGAGTCGATTTCGGCAGAATCCAGTACGCCGTTGGCGTTGTCATCCATACCAGTAGAAACTACAGTGCCACCATTCGCACACTCGGCGCTGCCAACCGCTACAACAGTGGTAGAAGTCAGACTGGTGGTACCATTTGCACCATCTTTACCGTCGTCACCGTCAGCGCCACAAGCAGCCAGACCAGTCGCCATCGCCGCCATCATCATGGCTTGAAGCAGGCGGTTCTTCTTGAACAGTTCCATGGAAGTATCTCTCTGTCATCATCCGGTTTTTTTGAGAACTCGAACTGTAAAGATGGCAGATGACATCTGGACGAAAGTTTCCTGACATTTTCAGGACAATCCGTTGCGCCAATAACCAGTTAAAAAACACCCGTTTGTAATGCACTTGTCATAAAGACAGTTTTATCACCAACACCCAATATAACGATCGATAGATAGATAAACAGCCGATCTGATCCTATTCATACAAGAGTCATAGTTGCCTCAAGGCTGGTAATAAAGGTACGGGCAATAAAAGTACGGACAAGAAAAGGGCTGGCAAGAAAAGCGCGCTTAATAAAAAACGCGCTGTGCCAATGCTGAACAGGAGTGGTGTTCAGCACGTTCACAACGCGCCAGGGGCCGGGACAGGTCGAACGGAGGGGCTCGCAACCCTGTCATGATCAAACCCGCTGCTGTGGTTCAACTGGTTTAATCACACAATCCCGTTGCCGGTGCGGGATTGCTGGAGCCACATCCCTGTGGCACGTTTTTCAGACCACGGCACCATCACCGCGAGCCCATACAATCAATCAGACGCTACTCAGCCGCTGACACTGTCCGCTTCCGGGATGCCATCCTTCGCCCACTGACGCAGTTTGAATTTCTGCACCTTGCCCGTGGAGGTACGTGGCAGAGCGGCAAACATCACTTTTTTCGGGGCTTTGAAGTGCGCCATGTTCTGGCGGCAGTAGGCGATGATTTCGGCTTCGCTCAGTTCCACACCGGCCACCAGCTTGACGAAAGCACATGGCACCTCGCCCCACTTCTCATCCGGTTTCGCCACCACCGCGGCATCTTCGATTTGTGGATGACGGAACAGCACTTCTTCCACTTCGATGGAGGAGATGTTTTCACCACCGGAAATAATGATGTCCTTGGAGCGGTCCTTGATTTCGATGTAACCGTCTTCGTGCCATACCGCGAGGTCACCGGAGTGGAACCAGCCACCATCAAACGAGGCATCGGTGGTGGTCGGGTTTTTCAGATAACCCTTCATCACGATGTTGCCGCGCATAAAGACTTCACCAATGGTTTCACCATCACGAGCGACCGGCTCCAGGGTTTCCGGATCGGCGACCATCAGGCCTTCCTGCATCGGTACAGCCACACCCTGACGGGCTTTCAGGCGTGCCCGTTCACCCATGGTTTCGCCATCCCACTCGTCTTTCCAGGCGCATACCACACATGGGCCGTAGGTTTCGGTGAGGCCATACACGTGGGTAACTTCGAAGTTGATTTCTTCCATTTTCTGGATCACGGATGCTGGTGGTGGTGCACCGGCGGTCATGACCTTCACGGTGTGGGTCAGGCCGGCACGCAGGGACTCGTCCACCGCGGCAATCAGGCTCAGCACAATCGGCGCACCACAGAGGTGATCGACTTTTTCCTTCACCACCAGGTTCACAATGGCATCACCACGCACATGACGCAGACACACGCTGGTGCCACCAATCGCGGCCATGGTCCATGGGAAACACCAACCGTTGCAGTGGAACATCGGCAGCGTCCAGAGGTAGACCGCCTTGCTGGTCATGCCCCATGACATGGCGTTGGAGGCGGCGTTCAGATACGCACCACGGTGGTGGTACACCACCCCTTTCGGGTCACCGGTGGTACCGGAGGTATAGTTGAGGGTAATGGCATCCCATTCGTTCACTGGACCATGCCAGGCGTAGTTGTCATCACCTTCGGCCAGCAGGGCTTCGTAATCCATCGCGCCCAGCAGCTCGCCACCTTCGTAGGTTGGATCATCAATGTCGATCACCAGCGGAGGATTGTGCAGCATGTGGATGGCCTTCTTGACCACCGGTGCCATTTCACGATCAGTAATCAGTACCTTGCTTTCTGCGTGTTGCAGGATAAACGCCACCGCCGGAGCATCGAGACGGGTATTGATGGAGTTCAGCACGGCCCCACACATCGGCACAGCAAAGTGAGCTTCATAGTGTTCCGGCAGGTTGGGTGCCATCAGAGACACAGTGTCACCTTTGCCGATGCCACGCTTGTTGAGGGCGCTGGCCAGCTTCACACAACGACGATAGACCTCCGCCCAGGTACGGCGCAGTTCTCCATGAACAACGGCCACCTTGTCCGGGTAAACCACCGCAGCGCGCTTCAGGTAAGACAGCGGACTCAGTGCTTCATAGTTGGCCGAAAGAGCATCCAGATGCTGGTCATATATATTGTCGTGCATGGTCTTTACTCTTGGTGAGTTGAGTGTCGAATGCGCTGCCGTGTGTACCGGCAGCGTCCTTTATGTGTATGCCTGCCCGTCAGGTTCGCTCGGTGGATAAGGCCGCCTGAAAATTACGCTGCATGAAATGGCGGAATTCCCCCACCACACCACGCCGGAACGCCAGAACACACACCACAAAAATGGCGCCCATGATGATGTGGATGTAATTCCCCATCTCGCCGCCGGAAAAAATCGTCGCAATTGCAATCACTATGGCTGCTCCCACCACCGGCCCCCAGATGGTTCCCATCCCGCCCAGCAGGGTCATCAGCACCACTTCACCCGACATATGCCAGTGGGCGTCGGTAAGGCTTTCCAGTTCAAATACCAGCGCCTTGGTGGCACCGGCCAGACCGGCAATCGCCGCCGAGATTACAAACGCCATCAGTTTGTAACGGCGCACGTCGTAACCCAGCGATGTGGCACGCGCTTCGTTTTCACGAATGGCCTTTAACACCTGTCCAAACGGTGAATGCACGGTGCGGTGAATCAGGGCAAAGCCGATTACAAAAATCGCCAGCACGAAGTAGTACATGTTGAGGTTGTCGCCGAGGTTGATAAAACCAAACAGCTGACCACGAGGAATACCCTGCATGCCGTTTTCACCGCCGGTGAACGGCGCTTGCAGATAAAAGAAGAACACCAGCTGGGCCAGCGCCAGGGTCACCATGGCAAAGTAGATACCTTCACGTTTGACCGACAAGGCCCCAAAACCCCAGCCCAGCAGTGCAGATGCCAGCATGCCCAGTACCACGCCGATTTCCGGCGTCAGGCCAAAATTCGTCATCAGGTAACCGGTGACATAACCCCCGGTCGCCAGGAACGCCGCGTGGCCAAACGACAACATGCCCACAAACCCCAACATCAGGTTGAACGCACAGGCGAACAGGGCAAAACACAGGAACTTCATCAGAAACACCGGATATACCAGCGCCGGAGCCAACAGGGCTCCCACCAGCAGAATGCCTGCCGTGGTGTAAAACGAACGGTCGGATTGCAGCAGATTTGCCATCTTATGCCTCCTTGCCAAACAGGCCGGCGGGTTTCATCAACAACACCAGCACCATCACCATAAAAATTACGGTCGTGGACGCTTCCGGATAAAAGTACTTGGTCAGTCCTTCCACCACGCCCATTCCAATCCCGGTCAGGATCGCGCCACCAATCGAACCCATACCGCCAATCACCACAATAGCAAACACCACAATCAGGATGTTTGAGCCCATATCGGCGCTAACGGAATACACAGGTGCTGCCAGCACACCGGCCAGCCCCGCCAGACCCACCCCAAAACCAAAGGTCAGGGTGATCATCAGCGGCACGTTTACGCCAAAGCCCTGCAGCAGTTTCGGGTTCTCGGTCCCGGCGCGCAGATAAGCCCCCAGACGGGTCTTTTCAATCGTCCACCAGGCGCCAAAACACACCACCAGCGACACCAGAATGATCCAGCCGCGGTACATCGGCAGATACATAAAACCGAGGTTAAACCCGCCCTGCAGCGCCGCCGGAATGGCATACGACTGACCCGACGAACCAAACAGATGGTTAAACGTGCCCTGCAGCATAAGGGCGATACCAAAGGTCAGCAGCAGACTGTAGAGGTGATCCTGTTGGGCGATTGGCCGCACCAGAAACCGTTCCATCAGAATGCCAACCAGCCCCACCACCACCGGCACCACAATCAGCGCCAGCCAGTAATTCATATTCAGATACTGCAAACCCAGCCAGGCACAGAATGCTCCCAGCATATACATTGCGCCCTGGGCAAAATTGATAATGCGCAACAAGCCAAAAATAATGGCCAGACCCAACGCCAACAGGGCGTAAAACGACCCGTTGATCAGGCCAACCAGCAACTGCCCCATCAGGGCAAACAGGTTGATACCCATGTGATGTTCCTCAAGTAAGCCCCGCTCGGGGCAAAAGTTGCTTATTGATGGCGTCGGACGCTGGGCGCCCGACGCTGACCACGCTTACTTGAAATCACACTCAGGGATCATTTCACCAAAGGCCTGCTCGCCCGGAATTACCCGTTCTATCTCGTAAAGGTCATTGGCGTTTTTACGTTCATCAGCCTTTTTCACCCGTACCTGATACATGTCGTGCACCAGACGGCCGTCGGCACGCAGGGTGGCATTACGGGCAAACATGTCATCCGGCTTGATGGCTTTCATCTTCGCCATCACCGCCTTGCCTTCATCCGTACCCGCTTCTTTCACCGCGTTCAGGTAATGCAGCGTTGAAGAGTAAGCACCCGCGTGGGCCATGGTTGGAATCGCACCGCCGGTACGCTCCATAAAACGCTGGCTCCAGGCGCGGCTGTTGTCGTCACGATCCCAGTAGAAACCGGTGGTCAGACGCATATCACCAATCACTTCTGCTTCAATCGCCTTGGTGTCGGATGCAAACACCAGCAGGCCGACCATGGTCGCCTGTTTGGTCAGGCCAAATTCGGTGGCACCTTTCAGCGAGTTCACAAAGTCCTTGCCAGCGTTGGCCAGCGCCACCGCATCAGCACCGGATGACATCGCCTGCAGCACAAACGAGGAGTAGTCCGTGGTGCCCAGTGGCGCACGGGCTGACCCCACCACGGTGCCGCCGTTGCTTTCGATAATACCGGTGGCCACTTTTTCGAGGGCATGACCAAAGGCATAGTCGGCGGTGATGAAGAACCACTTCTTCTTGCCCGCATCCAGCATGGGCTTGACGGTGCCTTTGGCCAGCGACACCACGTCGTAGGTCCAGTGGGCGTTAAACGGTGAACAACTGGTGGTAGTAAAGGTGTTGGAACCGGCACCGGAAATCAGGATCGGTTTTTCAGCGGCATTGGCGACCTGCGCCACCGCTCCCACCACCGAAGACGCCACCAGGCCGTTGATGGCATCCACATGCTCACTTTCGATCCACTCACGTGCCTTGGCAGAACCCAGGTCCGGCTTGTTCTGGTCATCCGCCGATACCACATCAATCGGCTTGCCCAATACCGTGCCGCCAAAATCCTCAATGGCCATCTTTACGGCTTCGACACAATTCTTGCCACACAGGTCACCGTAAGGACCACCCATATCCGCCAGTACGCCGATACGAACCTTGTCATCGGATATACCGGTGGCCTGGGCTGGCATAACCGCCAGGGTTGCCAGAGCCAGTGCGGTGGTCAAAACAGACTTTTTCATATGAACCTCGATGTTATTTTTATTGGTGCTCATTTGCGGCTGAATATCAATCAGACACCCAGCATGCTGTTCAGGTATTCCTGTCGGGATGGCAATTCCTCCCGACTTATTTCTTCAACAATATGGCCGTGATCCATCACGTAATGACGGTCAGCTATTGGCGCAGCAAAATGGAAATTCTGCTCCACCAGTAAAATGGTGAGTCCGCGATTCTTGAGGGTAACCAGCACCTCACCGAGCTTGCGTACAATCACCGGTGCCAGACCTTCGGTAATTTCGTCGAGCAGCAGGATATTGGCGCCACTGCGCATGATGCGGGCCAACGCCAGCATCTGCTGTTCACCACCGGAAAGGCGGGTGCCCTGGCTGTAACGACGTTCGTAGAGGTTGGGGAAAACGCTGTAGATTTCCTCCAGCGGCATACCGTCGGAACGCACATCCGGCGGCAGCATCAGGTTTTCTTCAACGGTGAGACTGGCAAAAATGCCGCGCTCTTCCGGGCAGAAACCGAGGCCCAGCCAGGCGATCTGGTGGGCAGCCATGCCCAGGGTTTCACGGCCATTGATCATGATGCTGCCGGTGCGGCGGCCCACCATGTTCATGATGGATTTCAGGGTGGTTGAACGCCCGGCGCCGTTGCGCCCCAGCAGCGTGACCAGCTCGCCCTGATTCACATACAGGTCAACACCGTGCAGAACATGAGACTCGCCATAAAAGGCGTGAAGGTCACGGATACGGATTTTTTCGTCGCCAACACCATGAGGGAAACGCTCGTCGTGCAGCTGTTGCTGTGGCAGCGGAATATTGTGCGGACGGGTATGAGTCGGCAGCTGGGTAACAGGATTGTTCATGCTGCAGCCTCCTCGGCAGAAACGCCCAGATAGGCCTCGCGTACCCGTGGATCGGCCGATACCGTGGCGTAGTCACCTTCGGTCAGCACCGCGCCGCGTTGCAACACCGTGATACGGTCTGCCAGCTTCGACACCACATGGAGGTTGTGCTCCACCATCAGGATGGTGCGGCCCTTGCGGACTTTCAGAATCAGCTCGGCAATACGATCAACGTCTTCATGGCCCATGCCCTGGGTCGGTTCGTCCAGCAGCATCATCTGTGGCTCCAGCGCCAGCGTGGTGGCAATTTCCAGCGCCCGTTTGCGGCCATACGACAAATCACGGGTGGTCACTCGCGCAAACGACAGCAGCCCGACTTCATCCAGCAGCTCCTCGGCGCGCTGGTTCAGACGATTCAGCACCCGTTCGGATTTCCAGAAATGGAAGCTGTTACCCTCGCGCTGTTGCAGCGCAATACGAACGTTTTCCAGTACGGTCAAATTCGGAAACACGGCCGAGATCTGGAACGAACGTACCAGCCCCTGACGGGCAATCGCCGATGACTCGATACCGGTAATGTCGCGACCGTTAAACAGAATGGTTCCGGAGCTGGGCGGCAGATAACAGGTCAGCAGGTTAAACACCGTGGTTTTCCCTGCCCCGTTAGGGCCAATAAGCGCGTGAATATCGCCGTTCCGGATTTGCAGATTGACCTTGTCGACGGCGGTAAAGCCGCGAAATTCCCGGGTCAGGTTTTGTGTTTCGAGAATATAGTTATTATTCATTTCCCGTTCCGCCATTAATGGCCTGACTTTGCTGTTTATTGTCACGACATACGACCAAGGTCGTGGAGACAGATATTTTTTATTGCGTTATCGCAACAGTATTACTGGCTCCGATATATCGTTATGATGAGCAAGGTAACGGGGCACTTTTTCCCTAATTTTTCGCAAATGTATCGAAATGTTTCAGCAGCGCGATTTGAATCACAAGGCACGATTGTCACGACAATTGTCATTTATAATCCGGGGAATACTGCTGGCGGTATTCGTATTCGTGTATCTGTACACGGTGCCGATGATCAAACAGAAGGTATTCGAGATTGAACGCAACTCGAGCCGGCTGGCGCTGAATAACGTCTTCGAAATTGCCAACCGCATGTATGCCGGGGTTGAGCAATATCGCCAGCAATCCCTCGACAACCACAAGAACCAGCTGAAGATGGCGGTGAATCTGGCCGAGGTGTTTCTGCAATCCCACTTCCGGGAAGCGTTAAAAAACGGTGTGCCGATGGAACAGGCGCGCCAGATCGCGTTTTCCTACCTGCGCGACTTCAGCTTCGGTAACAGCGATTACGTCTGGGTGATGGACTACAACGCCAATGTGCTCTCCCACCCCGACCCGCGTTTCCATGGAGGCTCACCGCAGGAAATCCGTGATGAGCAGGGCAACCCGGTGCTGGCCGGTCTGGTGCAGCAGGCCATTCGTGATGGCGAAGGGTATTACCACTACAAATGGAATCGCATCGACGGTGAACAGCCACTTGACAAGGTGTCGTTTATTCGCAACTACCCAGAGTGGGGGCTGGTGATTGGTTCCGGTGTGTATCTGGATGACCTGGAAGACGAGGTACGCCAGCGCAAGGAACAGGCCCTTGCAGACCTGCGCCAGGCGCTGCAGGAGATCAAGGTTGCCAAAACCGGTTACATGTATGTGTTTGATTCTGCGGGCCACATGCTCATTCACCCCAACAACAACCTCGATGGTGTGACCTTTACCCGCCATCAGAACCCGGTGACCGGCAAACCCATCTATCAGGAACTGATGAACGTTGCTGATACCGGCCGCGAGTTGCATTACCGCTGGGACAAACCCGACGACCCCGGCAATTACGCCTACGGCAAACTGTCGCTGGTGCGTTATATCGCCGGTTTTGACTGGTATATCTGTTCGTCGGTGTACCTGGATGAATTACAGAGCAGTTCGGAACTGCTCAGTACCCGCATCATGATTCTTGCCGCCGTCACCATGTTGGGCACCCTGCTGATTTCGAGCTTTTTTGTCAGCCGTATTACCCGCCCGCTGGAGCAGCTGGCAGCCACGGCATTGAAGGTCTGCAGCGGTGATCTGTCGGCCCGCAGTGGTATCAAACGCGATGACGAAATCGGCATTCTGGCGTCATCCTTTGACGCCATGGTGCAACGTCTGCGTAACAGCATTGAAAGCCTCGATGCCAAGGTCAAACAACGAACCGATGAGTTATTAGCCACCAGCGCCCGTGCCCAGCGTATGAATGCCGTGGGCCAGCTGACCGGTGGCCTCGCCCACGACTTCAACAATCTGTTGTCGATTATTGTCGGTAACCTGCTGCTGGCGCGTGAGCGTTTTGGCAGCAGCAATCCCGAGCTGGAACGTCTGCTGGCGCCCGCCGAACGTGCTGCCCGTCGTGGTGCCGACATTACCCATCGCCTGCTGGCATTTTCGCGCCGCCAGCCACTTCAACCGGAAGCCGTGGCCATCGAACGCCTGATGCAGGAAGTCACCGAGCTGCTGGAAAGCAGTATGCCGTCGAAATATCAGCTCAGCTGCCACGCCGATGCCGCTCTGGCAGGCATGCGTGCGCATATTGATCCCGGTTATCTGGAAAACGCCCTGGTTAACCTTGGCCTTAATGCCCGCGATGCCATGGTCGATGGCGGCGAGATCCACTTTGCGGCACGCCTGACCGAAATCAACCACCCACGGCGCTGGGATGAGCTGGTAAAACCCGGCGTCTATATTGAAATCAGCGTGAGCGACACCGGGACGGGGTTCAGTGCCGATGCTCTGGAACAGGCGTTCGAGCCCTTTTTCAGTACCAAAACCGGTGGCAACAATTCCGGCCTCGGGTTATCCATGGTCTACGGTTTTGTAAAACAGTCCGCCGGTTATATTCGCCTCGAAAATCAGGCCGAAGGTGGCGCCAGGGTACAGCTGCTGTTACCAGCATTTGCAGCCTCAAGCGCTGATACCACTCACTCGCCACAGGCACCGGAGTTCTCCCTCGGCGGCGGTCTGTTTCTGCTGGTTGAAGATGACCCGGATGTGCGGGCAGTGGTTCGCGAACAACTGACCGGACTGGGAGTACATGTGCTGGAAGCCGAAGACGGTGATGAAGCCCTGTTCCTGCTCGACACCCTCGAACCATCGGCCAATGACAACCCCGAACAGGCCCCACCACGCCTGACCGGGGTGATCACCGATGTGATGATGCCGGGGTCGATTAATGGCCGCAGTCTGGCGCGGCTGGTACGCCAGCGCATGCCGGATGCTGTTGTCCTGCTGATGACGGGGTATGACTCCGGACAGGAATTGCAAAGCGGCGATCAGCCATTATTAAGAAAACCATTCGACCGTAGCCAGCTGGCTGCGGCCCTGATGAAAGCTGCCCACCGGAGGAATACCCCGTTATGAGTGCCCAGGAGCTGATCTATCTGGTTGAGGACGATGCCGATATCGCCCGACTGGTCAGTCTTGAACTGGAACGTTACGGTTACCGGGTTCGATATTTTCGTACCGGCGCCCAATTACTGGCGGCGCTGAACCAGATGCCACGCGTTTGTATTGTTGATCTCGGTCTGCCCGATATGGACGGTCTGGAGCTAGTGCGCCAACTGACGGCCCAGGCCAATATTGGCGTGATGATCCTGTCGGGACGTGACAGTCTTCCCGATCGGGTGTTAGGCCTGGAACTGGGGGCCGATGACTACATCAGCAAACCCTTTGATCCGCGTGAACTGGTGGCCAGGGTCAGCAGTGTGATCCGTCGTCTCGACAAGAACAGCCAGCCCAAATCCACAATTTACAGCCCCGGTGAAAAAGGCCGCAGCATCGCCCGCTTTGAGCACTGGTGTTTTGACAGCGCCACCCTGACCCTGACTCGCGACAGCGGTGAAGAAGCGGTTCTGAGTGCCGGAGAGGCCGAACTGCTGCTGCAGCTGTTACAAAGCCCGAAACAGATTCTCAGCCGCGATCAGCTGTTACGGCAGCAGGATGATGCGTTTGACCGCAGTATTGATGTACGGATGTCGCGCATCCGCAAAAAACTCGAGGAAAATCCGAAGTCGCCGCGGTTAATCAAAACCGTGTACGGCATGGGGTATATGCTGGCGACGGATGTGCGCTGGGAATAATTCCCACGCCATCAGCCAACACAGGCTACGGGTTTTCCCGTTTAATCAGCACCTGTCCGGCACAACGGTCGGACAGGCGTTGCAGAAACTCGTCAGCCACTTCCGCCGCAATCTGCAGCTGCATACTGACTTGCTGGTCCCAGCCGGTATCCACCAGTTCAATGTCGTAACCTTCCATCAGGTTGCGCACGGTTGATTCCAGGGCGTAATCAAAACAAATACCAGCCGCCACACGGGGCACTCGCTCCCGGGTACTTAACTCCGCCAGCGCCTGTAACACCGCATCGGCATAAGCCCGCTGCAACCCACCGGTGCCGAGTTTGATGCCACCAAAATAACGCACCACCGCCACCACAATTTCGCCCAGACCGCTGTGTTGCAAGGCATTCAGCATCGGACGTCCGGCGGTGCCAGACGGTTCGCCGTCGTCACTCATGGATTTGACGGTGGTATCCGGTGCACCAGCGATATAGGCCCAGCAAACATGGCCAGCATCGGGAAAACGGGCACGTACCGAGTGCAGAAACGCCTCGGCATCGTCGCGACTGGACGCCCGCTCGACAAAGGTCAGAAAACGGCTGCGTTTGATTTCCAGACTGGTATGGCAAGGTGCCGCTGGCACCGGATAACGACTGATCATAATGGTTGCAGGATACTCACTCACACCAACGGCCATCATCCAATCCACGACATGTGAAACCGGAAAAACGCCAGCAACGGATCATAACATCCGCCACACAACATACCGGGATGATAAAAACAGCCCAATAAAAAAGGGCAGCCAGGCTGCCCTTTTTACTTCCGCGAAATCCGAACCTTACAGGCTCAGAATTTTTTCGCCGCGGGAAATACCGGATACACCAGTACGGACGGTTTCCAGTACGGAACCCGGACCAATTGCCTCGATAAAGGCTTCCAGTTTGTCGGTCGCGCCGGTCAACTGGATGGTATACACGTTTGGCGACACATCAACGATCTGGCCACGGAAGATATCCGCGGTACGCTTGATCTCGGCACGCTGGGCACCCACGGCCTTCACCTTGATCAGCATCAGCTCACGCTCGATGTGCTGACCTTCGGACAGGTCCACCAGCTTGACCACTTCGATCAGCTTGTTCAGCTGCTTGGTGATCTGCTCGATCTTGCGGTCGTCACCGTGAGTGGTCATGGTCAGACGGGACAGGGTCGCGTCTTCCGTTGGAGCCACGGTCAGGGTTTCGATGTTGTAACCACGCTGGGCGAACAGACCCACTACTCGGGAGAGCGCGCCCGGTTCGTTTTCCAGCAGAATAGAAATGATGTGTCTCATGATCAGGTACGCTCCGTCTTGCTCAGCCACATATCGCGCATGGAGCCCTGTGGCACCTGCATTGGATAAACGTGTTCTTCAGGGTCAACTGCCACATCCAGGAACACCAGACGATCCTTGTATTTCACCAGGGCGTCTTCCAGTGCCTGCGGCAGCTCATCACGAGTCTTGACCTGAATACCCACGTGGCCATAAGCCTCAGCCAGCTTCACGAAATCCGGCAGGGATTCCATGTAGGAGTGCGAGTGACGGCCTTCATAGTTCATGTCCTGCCACTGACGCACCATGCCCAGAGAGCCGTTGTTCAGACACAGGATCTTCACAGGAATGCCGTATTGCAGACAGGTAGACATTTCCTGGATGTTCATCTGGATAGATCCTTCACCGGTAACACACACAACGTGGTGATCCGGAAAATTCAGCTTGATACCCATGGCGGCAGGGAAGCCGAAGCCCATGGTGCCCAGACCACCGGAGTTGATCCAGCGGTTTGGCTTGTCAAACTTGTAGTACTGGGCCGCAAACATCTGGTGCTGGCCTACGTCAGACGTCACGTACGCGTCACCGTTGGTGGCCGCCCACATGGCTTCAATCACTTCCTGAGGTTTCATCAGGCCGTTTTCGTTCTTGTCGAAACGCATGCCGTGACGTGGACGCCATTCGTTGATCTGCTTCCACCAGGCACTGATCGCATCGGCATCCGGCACTTCACCGGCTTCATCCAGCAACGCCATCATTTCGTCCAGAACAGTACCAACCGGGCCAACGATTGGCACATCAGCGGTGATGGTCTTGGAAATAGAAGACGGATCAATGTCGATGTGGATGATCTTGGCATCCGGGCAGAACTTGCTGGTTGCGTTGGTTACACGGTCGTCAAAACGGGCACCCACGGCCAGAATCACATCAGAGTGATGCATAACCATGTTGGCTTCGTAAGTACCGTGCATACCCAGCATACCCAGGAAGCGGTCAGCAGTACCCGGATACGCGCCCAGACCCATCAGGGTGCTGGTGCATGGGAAGTTCAGACGATCAACCAGAGCGCGCAGCTTGTCGGAGCTGCCATCAATGACCACACCACCGCCGGAGTAAATCACCGGACGTTTGGCTTTCAGCAGCAACTCAACGGCTTTCTTGATCTGACCGGAGTGACCGCGCTGAGGTGGAGTGTAAGAACGCAGTTTGACCTTCTTCGGATAAGCGTATTCGTAACGCTCATTCGGCATGGTCATGTCTTTTGGAATATCGATCAGAACCGGACCTGGACGGCCAGTGCTGGCGATATAAAAAGCCTTGGCCACCAGTTCCGGGATTTCTTCCGGACGGCGAACGCTGAAGCTGTGTTTAACAACCGGGCGAGACACACCCAGCATGTCGGTTTCCTGGAAGGCGTCATCGCCCACCAGATGGCTCATTACCTGACCAGAAATAATGACCATCGGGATGGAGTCAGTAAAGGCGGTAGCAATACCGGTAATGGTATTGGTAGCACCAGGGCCTGAGGTCACCATCACTACGCCGGGTTTACCGGTCGCACGGGCGTAACCATCTGCCATGTGAGCAGCGGCCTGCTCGTGACGGACCAGTACGTGTTTCACGGCACTTTGTCTGTACAGGGCATCGTACACGTGCAGCAGCGAGCCGCCCGGGTAACCATAAATGTATTCAACGCCTGCTTCGTGCAACGCACGAACCAACATTTCTCCGCCGGAAAGTAATTCCACCGTACTATCCTCTTGCACAGGCTCAATAACGAGCATGACTGAAAATTGAATGAATAATGGCCCGCTCCGCTATCGACGTTGACAGGGAGAAGCCTGGGGTGGATGAATAACTTGTAGTTGCTCATCGGAGTCTTGTGGCCTGGTCGAAAACCACAAGTCGGAACTGGATCGGAGGATAACCGTACCAGGGACCAAAATCTTCCAGGGAGCCATCAGGGATGGTGAGGCTTCAATACCCGGAAGAAACCCGGCGATTTTATCACCACCGCTTATTTTGTCTATATGAAGTACCACCCGTCGGGGACTTCAGAAGGCTTGATGACTGCCAGATGCGGGTATCACAGAGTGTCGCAGTTCCTTGACTTCAGGAACAGATTTTCCCACTCTCGCATTCAACGGACGGACCCGCCGGTTAGCGCACACACGTCCACCCGGTTTCCCAGCTTTCGCCATCAGGTAAACGCCAATGTTCATGCAGTTGCGTCAACGCCCAGTTCAAATCCTTGTCCGCTCCCTGTCGGCTCTGGCCCTGCTGGCCAGCCTGCTGCCAGCCACTCTGAATGCTGCCCAGGTATATCGCTGGACCGATGAAAACGGTCAGGTTCACTTCAGTTCCAACCCGCCGGTCGAAAAACTCAAACAGGCGGAAAACTATGACATCAAAGCCTTGCCACCAGCAACACCGGCTCCGGGTGCTGCCAACAAGAATGCACCAGCCGCCGATAAACCCACTGAAAAAGATACGGAAATGAAAGGCAGTGTTTCGACAGAAGATGCCGACAAGTACTGCAAGCAGGGCCGGGATTACAAACAGACTCTGGCTTCCAACTTCAACCGTCGTTACACCCGTCCGGATGGCAGTATGCGCCCACTGACGGATGCCGAGCGGGCTGAAGAAAACACCAAGGCCGACAAGATCATCAAACAATACTGTCAGCCATAAGTGTCAGGCGCGACAATCAGAGACCGTTTTCGCGCCAGATAAGCGTTGCCTGACGACCACAGAAGCGATCCCGGCGATAGGAATAGAAGCGTTCAGGATCGCTGAAGGTACAGTCCGTTCCACCAGCCACCAGACTGACACCGGCCGATAGCAGCTGCCAGCGGGCAATCGCTGGCAGATCCGCCATCAGACGATCCCCTCGCCCCGCCCGGAAACAGCTGTCCGGTGCTCCAGCAAAGGCCGCACGCACTTCCGGTCCGACTTCAAAAGCATCCGGGCCAATCGCCGGGCCAATATAAGCCGTCACCTGCGAGGGATCCGGAAAGCGCGCCAGTGTGTTCAGCAACACACCGGCCGCCAATCCGCGCCAGCCCGCATGTGCAGCTGCTACCTGCTGGCCATCCAGACTGGCAAATAACACCGGTAGACAGTCTGCAGTCAGAATCGCACAGGCCAGACCGGTCTGACGGGTGGTGCTGGCATCGGCGGTCAGACGCACAGGTCCACCACAGGCTTCTACCACATCCACACCGTGCACCTGCTGCAACCACTGGATCGCGGTGACACCTGGTAATTCCTGCAACAGCTGCTGACGATTACGCGCCACCGTGAGCGGATCATCACCAACGTGATCCCCCAGATTCAGTCCGGCATACGACCCGCTGGAAAATCCACCGTCACGGGTCGTTACCAGTGCCCGCACGCCGGCGGGCAATTGCCAATCAGTAATCCTGATCTTCTTCACGGCCATCACGCCCCAGTACGTCGAGCAGGTGAATCATGTCTTCCGGCAGATCCACTTCCCACTCCAGCCAGTCACCATCCACCGGATGCCACAAGGCCAGTGCCTTGGCATGCAGCGCCTGACGCGGGAAGGTTTGCAGGAGGTTGCGCAGCTCCGGGCCAATGCCACGAACCAGACGAGTACGGCCAGCGTAGGTGGCATCGCCCACCAGCGGATAACCGATGTGTGACATGTGCACACGAATCTGGTGGGTACGGCCGGTTTCCAGCTTGCAACGGATATGGGTATGAGTGCCGAATTTCTTCAGAACGCGATAGTTGGTAATCGCTTCCTTACCCATCGGGTTAACGGCCATTTTGGTACGCTGGGTGCCATGGCGACCAATCGGCTGATCAACCTTGCCACCACCGGTCATCTGGCCTTGCACCACGGCTTCGTATTCACGGCCCATGGTGCGGTCTTGCAGCTGCCCCACCAGGTTGGCCTGGGCTTGCAGGGTTTTGGCCACCACCATCAGACCGGTGGTGTCCTTGTCGAGACGGTGCACAATACCGGCGCGCGGAATGTTCACCAGCTCCGGGCAATGATGCAACAGACCATTCAGCAGAGTGCCATCATGGTTACCGGCCGCCGGGTGCACCACCAGACCAGCCGGTTTGTTGATGACCAGAATGTGTTCGTCTTCGAACACCACATCGAGTTCGATGGCTTCTGGCTGCCAGTCACCTTCTGGTGTCAGCTCGGCATTCAGCGCAAGGGTTTCGCCGCCGACCAGCTTGTCGCGGCCGCGCCATACCTTGCCATCAACCGTCAGCAGACCATCCTTGATCCATTGTTGCAGGCGCGAGCGCGAATATTCAGGGAAAACAATGGCCGCAACCTGGTCAAAGCGTTTATTGCCATGTTCATAAGGAACCTGGAGAGTTTTCTGGATCTGGGTGGTCATAGGGAATCTGGTTAAGTCCGGAAATGAGCGGGCGTACGGATACGAACTGCCGTCGGCTTCTTGGGACAACCGGACGACTGTGCTTTAATACCGCGTTTCCGCGAAGTATATCCACAAACAGGAATGCGCTCCATGATACGCCGCTGGCTGTTGCTTGCCCTGCCCCTGATTCTGTCCGCTTGTTCAAATAATCCTGAAAAGACTGAACTGACAGAACAGGAATACTACCAGCAGGCCCGTGAGGCTCTGGATGATGAAAGTTACATGTCTGCCGTTGAAAAACTGCAGGAACTGGAATCCCGCTATCCGTTTGGTCGCTACGCCGAGCAGGCTCAGCTGGAACTGATCTACGCCCACTTCCAGATGTCTGATATGGAAGCCGTTTTAGCGGATACCGAACGTTTTATCCGCCTTAACCCGCTGCATGAAAAAGTCGACTACGCCTACTACATGCGCGCGCTGGCGACCTATGAAATGGGTTTCTCGATGGTTGAGCGTCGCGTCAACCAGGGCAACGCCCGTCGTGATGTCACACCTCTGCGTGACGCCTTTAACCACTTCGCTGAGTTGCTGAAACGTTATCCGAACAGCCCGTACGTGGCGGACGCCCGTGCCCGCATGGTGTACTTGCGTCAGCGCCTGGCATCCCACGATGTGGAAATTGCTCGTTACTACATGAAACGTCACGCCTTTCTGGCGGCCGCCAACCGTTGTGAAAACGTGCTGGAACACTACCAGCGCACACCAGCCGTTGCTGATGCACTGGCCATCATGGTTGAGGCCTATCAGGAACTCAACATGAAACCGGAGGCTGACAAGGCATTGGAACTGCTGGCAATCAACTACCCGGATCATCCACAGATGAAAGATGGTGAATTCCAGTCCAGTGGTCTGGCTCAGGTTGACCGTCATTCCCTGCTGGAAGTCATGACATTCGGCTTGTTGCGCTGATCGCCAGACCGATTAGCAGCAGACAATAAAAAAGCGGCCAAGGCCGCTTTTTTATTGTCTGGGATTCCGAAGCCCCAGACACACCCAGTATGCCTGAGACTCCATCGCTCACACTTAAACACCAGCCTTCCAGCCATTGGTGAGCGGATATCGACGATCACGGCCAAAACCACGACGGGTAACACGCACACCCACCGGTGCCTGGCGACGCTTGTATTCGTTGATATCAACCAGACGTACTACCCGCATCACATCCTCACGGGAGAAGCCGCTGGCGATAATGGCTTCGGCGCTCATGTCCTGCTCAATGTAGGACTCCAGAATCGCATCCAGCACCGGATACGGCGGCAGGCTGTCCTGATCCACCTGACCCGGAGCCAGCTCGGCTGACGGTGGGCGATCGATCACGCGCTGCGGAATCACCGGCTCAATGCTGTTGCGATAATTGGCCAGATCAAACACACGGGTTTTGTAGACGTCCTTGATCGCACCGTAACCACCGGCCATATCACCGTAAAGCGTGGCGTAACCCACCGCCATTTCACTCTTGTTGCCAGTGGTCAGCACCATGTAACCGGTCTTGTTGGAAATCGCCATCAGCAACACACCACGGCAGCGCGACTGCAGGTTTTCTTCGGTGGTATCACGCGCCATACCAGCAAACTTCTCCGCCAGCGATTCCATAAAGGCATCGTACATAGGCGCAATCGAAATCGATCGATACTGAACGCCCATTTTGGTCGCCTGCAGGGCAGCGTCTTCCTTGCTCATGTCAGAGGTGTAGGCAAACGGCATCATCACCGCCTCAACCCGGTCGGCACCGAGCGCATCAACGGCAATCGCCAGCGTCAATGCCGAGTCGATACCACCAGACAACCCCAGTACCACACCTTTGAAACGGTTCTTGTTAACGTAATCACGTACGCCGGTAACCAGCGCCTGATACAGGCTTGCCAGTTCGGATTCAGGCAGGGCAGCATTAGCCGATACCGCAGTCAGCAGCGAGCCATTCCAGCACACATCCGCCTGGCATTCGTTCCATTCGGCCATTTGCAGAACCACATCACCGTTGCCAGCCATCGCAAACGAGGCGCCATCAAACACCAGTTCGTCCTGACCACCCACCTGATTCACATAGAGGATCGGCACACCCAGGCGGCTGGTATGTTCTTTCAGCAGGCTCACACGCTCATCGTGTTTGCCAATGTGATACGGCGAAGCATTGAGGTTCAGCACCAGTTCCGCACCGGCACCAACACACTGGTCGATTGGCCCTTGATGCCAGATATCTTCACAAATGGTCAGGCCCAGACGATGGCCACGATAATCAACCACCAGAGGCTGATAACCGGCGCTGAAATAGCGCTGCTCATCGAACACCTGATAGTTTGGCAAACATTGTTTGGCATAACGGCCCAGGCAAGCGCCTTCAGACCAGATACCAGCACAGTTATAAAGACGGCCATCCTCACGCCATGGGAAGCCCACTACAATCGCAATACCACTGCTGGATGCAGCTATTCGATGCAGGGCTTCTTCAATGCGTGGCTGCAGGCTTGGGCGTAGCAGCAGGTCTTCTGGTGGATAACCGGTCAGGGCCAGTTCGGAAAACAGCACCATATCCGCACCCCGGGTACGAGCCGTCGCCGCTTCGGCAATGATACGGTCGCAGTTGCCGACGATGTCGCCAACCAGAAAATTGCACTGCGCCAAGGCAATCTGGAGTGTCTCGGACATGTAATACGTTACCTTTCGATGTTTTTCGCGGTATTGTCGGTTTTTGCCAACGGTTACGCAAACAACCAACGCGGATTTATCAAGCAGCCGCCAGGAGACAGTAAAGACATGGTTTTTCAGGCAAGCGAGCTCGCCGTCAGAGGCAACCGTCTGCTCCGATTCTACGCAATTTATTCACTGTTGGTTGCTCTGGTTGTGGTGTCCATTCATGTGATGGATACCAGCGGACAGATTATGGGCAACCCGAATTCACTGCTGCGCTTCTGGTTAACCCTCGGTTATGTTGCCCTTGCCGCCATGTTTGTAGTGATTGCCTGGCTCGGCCCCAATGTGCAGCATGCCACCGCCTACTTCTTTATTGAAACCGCCATTCTCAGTTTTCTGATGTCGATTGCCGGTGGCTTCACCAGTGGTTTCTCCAGCCTGATTCTGTTCAGCGTGGTGATCGCCAACCTGCTAGCTCCAGGTATGCTCGGCTATGCCGTGGCCGCCTGGGTCACGCTGGCTGTGATGTTTACCCTGCACTACCTGCCAGACCGTTATGATACCAACGTACTGTTTGCTTCGGGCTTTTATGGCGGTCTGTGCTTCCTGCTGGCTGCTCTCACCCAGGCGTTGGCGACCCGTTTGCGCAGCGCTCTGGCGTTGGCCACCGAAGAAGCCGCCCGGCTCCGCCGCCTGCGACGTTTCAGCTGGCAAGCACTACTGGACCTGCCACATGGTATCGTTGGTTGCGACAAGGATATGGAAGTGCTGTTTTTTAACCAGAAAGCCCAGCAATGGCTTGGTCTGGATCAAGGCCCCGGATTGCCCCAGGTTGTACGCGAGTGCCTGCCCCATCACCATGGTGAAGAAATCTGCAAGCTGAAGGTTAACGATCAACAGCTTGCCATTCGCAAGGTTGAATTGAACGATGGCGAACCGGGTGATTTTCTGCTGTTTATCGAAGAACAATCCAGCGTAAATGCCGCCGCCCAGCAGCTAAAACTGGCCTCTCTTGGTCGTCTGACTGCCAGTATCGCTCACGAAATTCGCAACCCGCTCAGCGCCCTGCGCCAGGCATCCCAGCTCTTGGCCGAAACGCCTTATCTGCAGTCTTCGGAGCAATATCTGACCCAGGTAATTGAACAGCATTGCATGCGGATCAACCGCACCATCGAAGACATACTGCAATTGTCGCGCAAACGCCAGCCAATGCAGGAAGGTTTGCGTCTTGCTCCCTGGTTACAGCATTTCGCCGAACAATTTCGTAGCCAGCATAAAGAGCTGGTATTCACTCTGGAAATCCATTGTGATCGCGAGTTGATGGTGATGTTTGACCCTGATCATCTGCAACAGATTCTCTATAACCTCTGCGGTAACGGCCTGCGTTATGCACTCAAACAGAATCCGGACCAGGCAAGCTTGCGATTGGAAGCATCCGTAACCACCAATGGTGAGCGCATCCAGTTGGATATCGTCGATAATGGTGGTGGTATTGCCCCTGAACAACTGGCGCATTTATTTGAACCCTTCCACACCACTGAACATAATGGCACCGGACTTGGCTTGTATCTTTCTCGAGAACTGAGTGAAGCCAACCAGGCAAGCCTGCTGTATCAACCTACCGAATCAGGCAGCTGTTTTCGCCTGATGATGAGAACGGACACACATTCATGAAGCAGTACTCAGTCCTCATCATTGATGATGAGCCCGATATCCGCCAGTTAATGGCCATGACCCTTGGGCGAATGGACCTCGACTGCAGCCAGGCGGCGACCGTCAGCGAAGCATTGCAATTGCTGCGCGAACGTCCATTTCATTTCTGTCTGACCGACATGAAGCTGCCCGATGGCAACGGTATGGACATAATCCAGCTCTGCCACTCGCGTTATCCGGATATGCCAGTGGCCATGATCACCGCCTACGGCAATATGGAAATGGCGATTGAGACACTGAAGGCGGGAGCCTTTGATGTAGTCGCCAAACCGGTTGACATCACCCGCTTGCGTGAACTGGCCAATGCCGCTCTGCGTTTGACCCGCGTACCGGTTCATATGGAAAGCCTGCCCTCTTCCGATGCGTTGCTGGGCCAGTCAGCCCCCATGCGCCAGCTCAAGGAGCGTATCCAGAAAGTCGCCCGCACCCAGGCGCCGGTATTTATTTTTGGCGAATCCGGTACCGGTAAGGAACTGGTGGCACGCCTGATTCATCACCAGAGCTCCCGTGCCGAAGGACCGTTTATTCCGGTAAACTGCGGCGCTATTCCCAAAGACCTGATGGAAAGTGAATTTTTTGGCCACAAGAAAGGAGCCTTCACCGGTGCAACCGGCGAAAAAGAAGGTTTCTTTCGCGCCGCGGAAGGCGGCACCTTGTTTCTGGACGAAGTCGCTGAACTCCCCCTCGACATGCAAGCCAAACTGCTGCGTGTGATCCAGGAAAAAGCCATCCGGGCCGTTGGTAGCGAACATGAAGTGCCGGTCGATGTCCGTATCGTCAGCGCCAGCCACAAGAATCTGGGCAAAATGGTCGAGGATGAAAAATTCCGCCAAGACCTTTTTTTCCGCCTCAATGTGATCCAGCTGGAAGTGCCACGCCTGTGCGAACGCTCGGATGACATCCCGCATCTGGTACAGCACTTTATTCGCAAATACAGCAAGGAATGGGGAATGCCAGAAGCCCGCCTCGAACCGGAGGCAATGCAATGCCTGCTGAATTACGAATACCCGGGTAACGTGCGGGAACTGGAAAATATCCTGCAACGGGCCGTTACCATGGCTGAAGGTGACGAAATCACGGCCTATGATCTGCATCTGCCTGGCCAGAGCAGCCGCCCTACGTCATCTTTGGCTGTTAGCAACGCTGAAAATCCAAATGATGCATCCGATGACAGATCATTGAATGACGGCAATCTGGAGAGCACAAGCTCAGGAATCTCTGACATCCAGCACCCCATCGAGACCAGCAATCTCGAGATGTATCTGGAAAACATCGAACGTTCCGCTATCACTCATGCACTGGAAACCACGCGCTGGAACAAGACCGCCGCTGCTGAAAAGCTCGGAATCAGTTTCCGGGCACTGCGCTACCGCTGCAAGAAGCTGAGAATTGATTAAATTGCCCAAATTGCCTCAGTAAAAAGACTGAGGAAAATTCTCCGAAATCTCATGCTTTTTCTGGACAGACAAGCGCACCTCCCTGGCTTTAAATGGTTCATACCATCCAGGGAGGAATATCCATGCAAAGGAATGTACTTGCCTCACCCGTACCTGTCTCCAATGATCAGCACGGCATGACCCTGACCGAACTGCTGATTGTCCTGCTGATCATCAGTATCTCGTTTGCGTTCGTATTCCCCGCCATTGATGGCTTCCTGTTACAACAGCGTGGCTATTACGAAATCCAGCAGCTACAAACCCTGATCGACACTAGCCGGACCACAGCGGTTGCCCTGCAATCACATGCCACACTCTGTCCACTCGACAGCCAGCAGCGCTGCGACAACAACTGGAACGCATCCCTCACCCTGTTTCAGGACCGCAACGGCAATCGTGCGCTCGACACCAACGAAACCGTTATTCAGACCATTCCAGCCGCTGATAACGATGTGAAACGCCATTATCCTAACCGGGCACTGATGTTTGACGAACGTGGCTTTGCTGCCGTTAACAATGGCTCACTCAGTTATTGTCGTCGTTTGCCGAACAATCGTTATTCAACTTCTGTATGGATTGTGTCGCGGATGGGTCGAGTGAGAACTGGTCGAGATACTAATGGTGACGGGCTTCCGGAGGCTGCCAGCGGTCAAAATATTCCGTGTTTTTGAGGTAACCGTTAACACCGAAAACTGAAACGCCTGGCGTTTGAGCAGTTGCAAAACCCCTATGTTGAGTAGCAATATCCCTCATCATTTTTACTTAAAGTTAAAGTTGCTACTAGAAAATGAGAATCAGTTACCAAAATACTACATTTTCTGGCAGTGCGCCGATTCGAGCCAGAAAACAGCGCGGATCTGCCCTGCTGATCAGTCTGGCCATTCTCACTCTGCTGACTCTGGGTGCCAGTGTGGCCATGCAACGTTCAAGCTTGCAGGTCAAGATGACAACCAACATGCAATTCAAGCAGCAAATGTTCACGGCAGCTTATAGCAGCATTGAATCCATGATGGCCAACCTGGGCAGCGGTGATGGTGCCACCGATGCGCTCGGCACCCTGATCACCAACGAACAAAACAATGTCAACGCCGGTGCTGCCAGCGGTGATACCACCATCGATATTTTTTCCGAGAGTAGCTGGACCGCGCCGGAACACGATGATCTGAAAGCCGTTGACTCGGTATCCAACCTTGTCAGCGTCGACCAACTGCCATCCGGCAAGAAATATTCGCTTCGGGACTCCGCTGGCAACAGTGCTGGCACCCAGGCTCCTTACTACTTCGCCAGCCAGGTTATCGCGAGTAATGCCGGCGGCAATATCAGCTCAGTACAACGCCAGGGCTTTGTTGTGATGGGCGCTGCCCCGCAATAACAGCCCGACTCAGGGAGACGAGACAATGAAAAGGTTGTGTTTGCTGGCAAGTCTGGCAATGGCTTCGTATTGCCTGGCGACAGAAGAGTCACCAACGCTGGGCGGTTTTGCCGAATACCATATTGCGGCCACCGACCTGGTAGCCTTCTCGGGCGGAGCAGCACAGGCTCGCCTGTGTGAAGACTGCTCCATTACCGCTCTGAAGCTGAGCCGGTACAACGAATTTTTTGATCAGGACACTCCCATTGACCTCAAGCGTGCGACTGAGCTGTACCTGTCGCACCCCTACCCGGTGATTTATCTCGGGGTAGATCGTCAGCAAAAGGAAGTCACCTACATTCGCTTCGGCGGCTACAAAGGACCGTATTGAGGTACAGCCCATGAAACTCTACTGGCTATCGTTAACAGCAATAGGACTACTGTCTGTTCCACCGGCACAGGCTGACGACACCGAAATCTATGTCAGCAGCAATGCTTCCAGTACCCCAAACGTGGTGTTTGTGATGGACACATCAGGCAGTATGGCCGGTAACGTTTACAGCGACGGCACTCTGCAGGGCACTCGTTTGGCGGTTGTTCGTCAGGCGGCCATTGACGTTATCAACAGTACCAGCAATATCAATATTGCCCTGATGCGCTTCAATAACAACCAGGGCGGACGCCTCAGTACACCTATGATGTCGATTGATGCCGATGGCACCCGCTCGGTGGTCAGTTCGGTCCTCAACTCCTATACGGCCAACGGTTATACCCCCCTCACTGAAGCCGTTTATGAAGCAGGCGCATTTCTTCGCGGTGACAACATCAAATACGGCACCACGGTTACCGACAACAGCAATATCTGTGTGAGCACCAGTGAACAAGTCACACAAGTGGTAATCCCCGGCACTCCTACTCAATACCCATGGTGGTGGACCGTCGCCCAGAATGATTTGTGGGTCATTCCCTATACCTACAAAACCAATCCATCCCTGACCTGGAAATCCTGGGGCAGCCTGAATAGCAGTGCCAAAAACACGCTCCGTAATACCTATGGCCTGACTTCAACAACCTTTGGCACTGGCTCGGTGCCCTGGTGGTTTGTGCTCGATACATCGCTGATTTCGAGTATTCGTAATGCGGATACCGGTGAGTTCACCATCTGGAGCAGCCTCAGCAGCAGCACCAAAACCCAGCTGGTCAACGCCGGTATTAACGAAAGTACTTACAGCAGCAACATTGCCAACGACACCACCGGCCCGGTTGCCGGAACGCCCGACACCGTCGAAAACCGGACGGAGACCGTGTGTAACGAATATCTGAATCTGGACGATGCTCACAACGGTGCTGGCAAATACATCTCGCCCATGAACGACGAATGTCAGACCAACCATATTGTGGTGTTCACCGACGGCGAACCCAACCAGGATACGGATATCAACACAACCGTACGCAGCCTGGTGCAAACCCTGCCTGCCAGTACTTACCCAACCGCCAGCAACTTCTCGACCAGCTGCTCTGGTGAGGGTGGCTGTGCGGAAGAACTGGCATGGTTCTATTACCACGCCGACAACTCCACCGCCCTGGAAGACACCCAACGTATTTACGTTCACACCATTGGTGGTTTTATTTCCGGTGCATCGCAGAATCGCCTCGATGCCATGGCTTCCTACGGTGGCGGTATTTCCGGTAACGGTAGCGACGCCGCATCTCTGAAAGAAGCCTTGACCAAGGTATTTGCCAACATTTCCAGCAACAGCGGCAGCTTCTCGGCACCCGCTGTGGCGGTGAACGCCTTTAACAGCATGGAGCATACCGACCAGCTGTATTTCTCGGTATTCAGCCCAGCCAGCACCGTGCGTTGGCAAGGCAATATCAAGCGTTATCGTCTCTCTGACGGTGAAATCGTCGATTCCCGCGATGCGGCAGCGGTGGATGACACTACCGGATTTTTTGCGGATAACGCCGTCAGCTTCTGGACACTCTCAGAAGACTCTCCGGATGGCGCCAACGTCACCACCGGTGGTATTGCCCGCCGCCTGACCGCTCCGGCGTCACGCAATATTGCCACCTGGTTAGGCGGCAATACATCCCTGACCGCTTCTGCCAATCGCATCAGTAGCTCCAATAGCAACCTGACCCAGGCAATGTTCGGTACCAGCCTGTCAACGGACAATTTCACCAAACTGCTGCTGTGGTCATCTGGTTATGACGTTCTGAACGGCAACCCGACCCTTGCTCGTCGTGAAATGGAAGACCCGCTACACAGCCGTCCAGCACTGCTGACCTATGGGTATACCATCAACGGCTCCGGCGAAAAGATTCCGGACAGTGTTCTGTATGTGGGCACCAACAGTGGTTATCTGCACGCGTTTAACACCAACATCGACAGCCCATACGAACACTTTTCATTTGTTCCGAAAGAACTGCTGCCAAACCTCGCTGCCTACTACGCCGGTGGTGGCAGCAAGATGTACGGTATGGATGGCCAGATCAGCGTTTGGCATAACGACAGCAACGGCAATCTGATCATCGACAATAATGAACAAGCCTATCTTTACAGCGGTATGCGCCGTGGTGGTCGTAACTACTACGCACTCGACGTCAGCGACCGAGCCGAACCCAAATATCTGTGGCAGATTAACGGCGGCTCAGGTTCGTTCTCTGAGCTGGGGCAGACCTGGTCAGAAATGACACCGATCACTATTAAATGGGGCGGCGTCAAAAAAGACGTTCTGGTGTTTGGCGGTGGTTACGATCCAGCTGAAGACAACAACGATATCCGCACGGATGCCACCATGGGTAATGCCATCTATATGGTTGACCCGGCGACCGGCGCATTGCTCTGGAAAGCCTCTCCGTCAGCTGATGCCAGCTTACGCCTGACAGGAATGACCAGTGCCATTCCATCCAACATCGCTCCGGTAGATATGGACGGTGACGGTACTGTTGATATGCTCTATGCCTCTGATATGGGTGGACGTATCTGGCGTATCGACTTTACCGGGGCCGATACCGGCGCAGGTGCTGCTGATTATGCTCAAGGTGGCGTGATTGCTGATCTGGGGGCTGACAACTCGGCCTCCGAGAACGTCCGTTTCTTTACTTCTCCGGATGTTAGCTGGAGTAATGAGGGACAGTTTTATAACTCGTCTACAGGCACCCTGTACTCGCAGGAACGTTTCCAGATTGCGATCGGCTCTGGTTACCGCGCACATCCACTGGATAACAGCGCCACCGACCGCCTGTACCTGATCAATGACTACGACACACTGACGGTACCGAGCAGTTACAGCCCCTTGAACCGTTCCGATCTGGCTAACTACAGCAGCTTCAGCTCAGCATCGGCCAACCAGATTCATAACGGGCTGTTCTACACCCTGCCAGATGAAGGGGAAAAAGCATTGTCCGACTCCATCACGGTCAGTGGTTATAGCTATTTCACCACCTATCGGCCATCAGATCCAAATACCCAGAGTGGCTGTGAACCGGATATCGGCGATGCGCGGGTATATATGTTGAAAAACGGTACCTACAAGCTGGATGAAAACGGCAACGTTGTAAAAGAGCCGCCCATTCTGATCGAAAAAGATCTGGAAGAAGGAGGAATTCCGCCAAGTCCCGTGCTGATTGTTGAAAAAGCCGTTGCAGACGGTACCGTTGGTGGTGGCGGTGGTGGTGGTTGTCCAAATGGACAATCCATAATCATCGGTGCCGAACTCGAGTGTCCACCGGATGCCAACGCCACCCTTTATCGAAATTACTGGAGGGAAGAATGATAGCTGTATCCCACCTGTTTCAGGGGAGGGCCATACGTGGCCTGACCCTGATTGAAATGATGATTACCCTTACCATCATCGCCATTCTGGCGGCGGTGGGAGGGCCTTCCATCAATGGAATGATGCAAAACCGTACCGCCGACGCTCTGCGTGACCATCTGGAAATGGATATCGCCTTTGCACGCAGCCAAGCCGTGGTTCTCGCTAATACCGTCAATGTCCAGCCACTCAGTGGCGATTGGAACATCGGCTGGCAAGTACTGCAAGGTGCTACGCTTCTGAGAACCCGCGGCTCCAACAGTCAGCATACCGCCGCTGCCAACACCATCAGCAGCACGTTCACCACAAGTGCCCCCTTAAGTTTCGACAGTCAGGGACGCGCCTCAACCGGCTCCCTGCTGATTGCCGTCACCAATTGCAAGGGGGAACACCGCCACACCATCAACATCAACTTCATCGGCCAAACCGTGATTACCTCAGGTGCCTGCCCATGAGATATTCCCCTATTCGTCAGCAGGGGTACACCCTGATCGAAGTGATGATCACCGTTGTGATCAGTATCATTGGTCTCGCTGGCATCGCTGCTTTGCAACTGGAAGTCAATCGCTCAACAGAAGATGCGGGGGGCCGTACCCAGGCTAGCTGGATGCTCGAAGACCTGACCAATCGTATTCGCGCCAATTCTGCTGCGGCGTCCGCTTATGATACTGGCGGAGTAGCCGTGGACTGCAGCGCTCCACCGACTCCCATGTGTTCCAACCAATATAATGGCAATAACATTACCATCGCTGATGCAACTTGCACTGCTGCTACCTTGGCGGCTTCTGATTTGTGGGACGTCGCCTGCTCCAGTAACTGGGAAGTATCAGGGTCAGTATTTACGCGAAAAAGTGCATCCGACTTTATTGCTACTCCACAACTGATAGTAACTTTTACCGATGGTGCCGTGGATGATCATGTACAGATCAGTCTCAGCTGGGACGCTCGCTCCGGCGGCCAGGATGCCAATGGCAATTTTATTTACGTCGATTCAGATGACATCCAGGATCGCACATTGACCCTGACCACGGAGTTCACCCCATGATTCAGCGTCAACGCCCCCTGCTGTCGCGTGGTCTGCAACAACAACGCGGTATCACCCTTGTCGAATTAATGATCGCCGGAGTACTGGCTCTGGTGATCAGTTATTTCGCCATGTCGATCATGATGACCAGCAGTCAGACCGCCTCGCGTTCCAATGGACAAGCACAGGCGCAGGAGTCTGGTCGTTTTGTACTGAGCTGGTTGCATACCGAAGCCCGACGAGCCGGTTACAACAGCAATATCAGCGCCGACCGTGTGCAGCCATTTGCATCAGCTTGTGCGGCCGGCTCTGCCATGCCTCCTGCGGTCGGAGGCAACTGTTCTTTCAACAGCGATGACGCCGCTAATAGCGATCGTCTGGCCTTGCAGCGGACCTACTCCACCAGCAGTGGTAACGCACGTGATGGCCAGGATTGCACCGGCGTAGACCTCAGCACCAACGCGGCACTGACTAATGATGAAACCGTTCTTACCGATGTCTACTGGGTAGTACGTGACAATGGCAACGATGGTGATGCCTACGACGATGTATTGCGCTGTGTTACCTACGACGACAGCGGTGTAATCGTGGCGCCAGCCCAGACCATCGCATCCGGCGTTGAAGGGCTACAGATTCTCTATGCTGAGGGAAGCAGCAGTGATAACCGTGCCATTACACGGTATGTGCGTGCCAGTGACATATCGGACATGTCTAATGTCTCGGCTGTTCGGATAAGTGTTTTGACCCGATCATGGGCCGAAAACGCCAGTGGTGAAGAGCAACGCAGCTACGTACTGCTGGATGCAGCGCCTTATACCTTCACCGATGGTGTTGCCCGTCAGATCATGACCACCACAGTGGCACTCGCCAACTTCTGAGTCTTTAAGAGAGTTCGAGATGACAATTCGCTTTAACACACATCGACTGGCGGCCGGTTTCACTCTGGTAGAACTCATGATCACTCTGGTGGTGATCGCCATTCTCACGGCCGTGGTAGTGCCGTCTTACCAGAATCAGGTTCGCAAGGGACATCGCACCGACGCGGTTGGAGCAATCAGCAGCATTCTGAACGGAGAGGAACGTTATTACGCCGATAACGTCACTTATACCAATGAACTGGCCAAACTCGGTATGACCGTAACCGGCTCAGGTTCATCGGCTTATGTCACCACCGATGATGGCCGTTATCACATCGTGGCACGTGCTTGCACCGGTATGACCCTGACCCAATGCGTAGAGGTTGAAGCCAAAGCCCAGGGCAGCCAGGTGAATGACGGTAACCTGATAGCCAATACCCTGGGGCGTGCCGTACGGGTATTGCCTGACACCACAGAGGTGAGCTGGTAATTTGTCCTGGCCAGATCCAGCCTCATAAAAAAGCGCCCGAAGGCGCTTTTTTATGAGCAAATTATCGAAGCTGGCGATCAGCCAACGTCGACCATTCGCAGCTCCTTCGGCAACGTGAACACCACGTTCTCTTCTGTACCAGCGATTTCTTCCGGCGCCTCACCACCAAGATCACGTAGTTTGCTGATCACTTCCCGCACCAGCACTTCCGGAGCAGAAGCACCCGCGGTAACCCCAACGGCCTCGATCCCGTGAACCCATTCCGGCTGGATTTCACTGGCGTTGTCGATCAGGTAAGCCTTGGCTCCCATACGCTCACCCAGTTCACGCAGGCGATTGGAGTTGGAGCTGTTTGGCGAACCCACCACCATCAGTACCTGACATTCGGATGCCAGACGTTTGACGGCGTCCTGACGGTTCTGGGTGGCATAACAGATGTCGTCCTTACGCGGGCCCTGAATCTGCACAAACTTCTTGCGCAGAGCATCGATCACCCGTGCAGTATCGTCCATCGACAGAGTAGTCTGGGTCACATAAGACAGACGGGATTCATCACGTACTTGCAGACGCTCCACATCAGCTTCGTTTTCCACCAGATAGATATCGCCACCACGGGAGTGATCATACTGCCCCATGGTGCCTTCCACTTCCGGATGGCCCTTGTGACCAATCAGGATACATTCGCTGCCATCGGCACTGTAACGGGCCACTTCGAGGTGAACCTTGGTAACCAGCGGGCAGGTTGCGTCAAATACACGCAGACCACGGTCTGTTGCATTCTTCCGCACTGCCTGGGAGACACCATGCGCAGAAAAAATCACGATGCTGTTATCTGGCACTTCGTCGAGTTCATCAACAAACAACGCACCACGCTCACGCAGGCCGTTCACCACAAACTTGTTGTGCACCACTTCATGACGCACATAAATCGGCGGCTCAAACAGGTCGAGGGCACGGTTAACGATGTCGATGGCACGATCAACACCGGCACAGAAACCACGCGGGTTGGCGAGCTTAATCTGCATTCACAACCTCGAGGATCTGCACTTCAAATTGCAGGGTTTTGCCAGCCAGTGGATGGTTGAAATCCACTTCTACCCAGTTGCCATCAACGCCGGCAATCACACCTGGCAGTTCGGTATTCTGGGCATCCGCAAACGACACCACCAGACCGGGAGCAATTGGCATATCCGCAGCAAAATCGGAACGTTTCATACGTTGTACGTTGTTCGGATTGTGCTGACCAAACGCCTGTTCCGGTGGCACGCTGAAGGTTTCATGAGCGCCAGCACTCAAACCATGCAGACAGGATTCGAAGTTTTCCGGCAGATTACCATCACCCACGGTCATGGCGGCCGGTTCACTTTCAAACGTGGAATCAATGATCTGACCATCGGTCAGCTTCAGCGCAAAATGGAAACGCACCTGGCTGCCATTACGAATTTCTGCGGTCATTTCTCACCTCTCAGGCATTGTTATCCGGTTTTCCTGCCACCGACGAATCGGCCGCAGGAGCAAAACTGTCACGAATCACGTCCAGAGCCATCATGATGGCACCGACGGTAATCGCCGAGTCTGCAATGTTAAACGCCGGGAAATAGGCATCGTCCCAGTGCACGGAAATAAAGTCGATCACATGGCCAAACAGCATGCGGTCAACAAGATTACCAACCGCACCACCCAGAATCAGCGCCAATGAGCAAGCAAGCCAGCGCTGCTGGCGTGGCAAACGTGCCAGCCAGATCGACAACATGACACTGACACCCACCGCAATCAGGGTGAAAAACCAGCGCTGCCAACCGGATTCGTCGGCCAGGAAGCTGAATGCCGCACCCGGGTTGTACAACAGGGTGAAATCCAGCACCGGCAACAACGGCACCGGCTGGGCATATGCCAGCAGGTGCTCCGCCAGTTGTTTGGTTACCTGGTCCAGAACCAGTACCAGTATGGCCAACCACATCCAGCGGATGGCAGTGTCTTTGCTTTGCATACTTATGCGTAATGACGAACTTCGCCATCTCCTTCAACGTTCTCAACGCAACGACCACACAGGGTTGGGTGCTGGGCATTCAGGCCAACATCCGCGCTGTGGTGCCAGCAGCGCTCACACTTGTCGTGAGTCGTTGGCAGAACACCAACACGCAGGCCCTTCAGCTCAGATGCCTGACCGGCTTCTGCATCGAACGGCTGTACGGTTGCGGCAGAAGTCATCAGCACAAAGCGCAGTTCGTTGCCCAGTTTTGCCAGCGCAGCTTGCTGTTCAGGCTCGGCATACAGAACCACCTCGGCTTCCAGACTGGCACCGATGCTCTTGTTCACACGGGCTTTTTCCAGCTCGCCGTTAACCGCTTCTTTTACCTGCAGAATGTTCTGCCAGTAAGCGTCGTCGAAACCGGTTACAGCCAGTGTCGGGAAGGCTTCGTACCATTCCGCCAGGAATACCGACTCTTCACGCTCACCTGGCAGGTTGTCCCAGATTTCTTCGGCAGTGAACGACAGTACTGGTGCAATCCAGCGCGCCATGGCTTCCAGTACGTGGAACAGCGCAGTCTGGGCGCTGCGACGTGGCAGACCATCACGCTTGCAGGTGTACTGACGATCCTTGATCACGTCGAGGTAGAAACCACCCAGCTCGGATACACAGAAGTTCATCAGGGTCTTGGTCAGGCCCTTGAAGTCGTAATCCAGGTAGAAGGCCTTGACCTTGTCCTGCAGCTGACGGGTGTAATCCACCATCCAGGCATCCAGCGGCAACAGGTCTTCACCCGCTACCAGATCAGTTACCGGGTTAAAGCCGTTGATGTTGGCCAGCAGGAAACGACAGGTGTTACGGACACGACGGTAGGCATCGGCATTACGCTTCAGGATCTCGTCAGAAACCGTCATTTCACCGCTGTAGTCGGTATCCGCTACCCACCAGCGCAGAATGTCACCACCCAGGCTGTTCAGAACTTTCTGTGGCTCTACGGTGTTGCCCAGCGACTTAGACATCTTGCGGCCCTGACCATCCACGGTGAAACCGTGAGTCAGAACGGTTTTGTACGGCGCATGGCCATACGCCGCCACACTGGTCAGCAGAGAGCTCTGGAACCAGCCGCGGTGCTGGTCAGAACCTTCCAGGTACATGTCAGCCGGGAAGGTCAGTTCTTCGCGCGCCTTGCACACAGCGGTGTGGGTAACACCGGAGTCGAACCAGACGTCGAGGGTGTCGGTCACTTTTACGTAGTCAGCGGCTTCGTCACCCAGCAACTCAACGGCTTCCAGGTCAAACCAGGCATCAATGCCCTTCTCTTCAACTTTCAGAGCAACCTGTTCGATCAGCTCGGCAGAGCGTGGGTGCAGCTCGCTGGAGTCCTTGTGTACGAACAGGGCGATTGGCACACCCCAGGTACGCTGACGGGAAATACACCAGTCAGGACGATCGTTCATCATGCCTTCAATACGTGCCTTGCCCCAGCCCGGACGCCATTCCACGGTGTTTTGCACTTCGTGCATGGCCTGTTCCAGCAGACCCGCCTGGTTCATGGAGATAAACCACTGCGGAGTCGCACGGAAGATAATCGGGCTCTTGTGGCGCCAGCAGTGTGGGTAGCTGTGGGTGATGTTGGCTTTTTTCAGCAGTGCGCCTTTTTCCGCCAGCAGACCCAGAACCTTGAAGTTGCCCTTGTCGGCCGTGCTCAGGCCACTCAACTCCAGAGCATCCAGTGCTGGATTGCTGATGAAGTTACCGTTGCCATCCACCAGCATTTCAGCGGAACGCACACCGTAAATGGCCGACACGTTATAGTCGTCAACACCGTGCATTGGCGCGGTGTGAACAGCACCAGTACCGGAATCCGCGGTCACGTGTTCGCCAGTGATCACCGGAACGGTTTTGGTGTGCGCATCGGTTGCTGGCATAAACGGGTGATGCACAACAAATGGTGCTTCTTCCTGACCCGGCAGTTGGCCGAATACTTCACCACGAGCATTAGCCAGAACTTCGAAACCGTCAGCGCCAATGCCGTAACGTTTCATGGCGTCCTGCACCAGAGCATCCGCCAGAACCAGCATCTCGCCCTGCTCTTTCAGCAGAACCAGCGAGTATTCCAGCGTTGGATGTACGGATACCGCTTCGTTGGACGGCAGAGTCCATGGGGTGGTGGTCCAGATCACAATGCTGACCGGCTTGTCGGCCAGAGAGTCGTTCTGCACACCAAATGCCGCCAGCAGTGCGGCCGAATTGGCGAACGGGAACTTCACGTCAATCGCGATGGATTTCTTGTCCTGGTATTCAACCTCAGCTTCAGCCAGGGCAGACGCACAGTCAGGACACCAGTTCACCGGCTTGAAGCCCTTGTGCAGGTGGCCCTTGTCGATGATCTTGCCGAGGGTACGGATGATGTCCGCCTCGGTTTTGAAATCCATGGTCAGGTAAGGCTTTTCCCAGTCACCCAGCACCATCAGGCGTTTGAAGTCCTTGCGCTGACCGTCAACCTGCTTGAGGGCGTATTCGCGGCAGTGCTTGCGGAATTCTGAGGCGGTTACTTTCTGACCGGCTTTACCAACCAGCTCTTCCACCTTCAATTCGATTGGCAGACCGTGACAGTCCCAGCCCGGTACGTACGGGGCATCAAAGCCACTCAGGGTACGGGACTTGATGATCACGTCTTTCAGGATCTTGTTAACGGCATGACCGATGTGAATGTTGCCGTTGGCGTATGGAGGGCCATCGTGCAGCACAAACTTGTCACGACCAGCGCGGGCGTTACGAATTTTCTGGTACAGGCCCATTTCTTCCCAACGAGCCAGCATTTCTGGTTCGCGCTGGGACAGGTTGCCACGCATCGGGAATTCGGTATCCGGCAGATTCAGTGTCGGTTTGTACTGGCTGTCCACTTTATCGTTCATGACAAGTCAATTTCCTGAAGTTCAAAACGGTCAAGAGCTGGCGGCAGGCGACTGCCCGGCCAGAGCGGCAAAATAATCACGGGCAGCCTGCTTGTCAGCAGCAATGGCGGCCCGCAAGTGATCGAGGCTGGCAAAGGCCTGCTCGCCACGAATACGGAACAGGAACTCTACCGTCAGATGCTGACCGTACAGATTCCCGTTGAAATCAAACACATGCACTTCCAGAGACGGCTCCGGAATTTTGGTAATACTGGGCTTGTAACCGGCATTGGCAACACCTTGCCAGATATCACCGGTTTCCTGATGACGCACCCGAACCGCAAAAACACCGCGAATCGGCAACTGCTTGCGACGAATCAGCACGTTGGCGGTTGGCGTATCAATGGTGCGCCCCAGCTCGCGGCCATGGGCAACCCGCCCGGACATAGAGTACGGACGTCCCAGCAAGTCGGCAGCACCTTGCAGGTTATGGCCAGCCAGTTCAGCGCGCACACGGGTGCTGCTGACGCGCTCCCCCGCAACCAGAAAGGTCGAGGAGTCCTGCACATCAAAACCGGCTTGCTCACCGGCGCTGGCCAGCGCCTGGTAATCGCCCTTGCGGTCGCAGCCAAAACGGAAATCATCTCCCACAATCAGGTGACGGATTTTCAGGGTCTTGACCAGGATGTCTTCGATAAAAGCATCCGCCGACATACTGCGCAGCGCATGGTTAAACGGCAGACACAAGACGTAATCCACGTGATCGGCGTTCAGATCCTGCAGTTTCTCGCGCAAACTCGCCAACCGGGCTGGCGCCTTGTCCGGTGCAAAATACTCTTTCGGCTGTGGCTCAAAGAGCAGTACCAGCGTTGGCACACCGTGCTGATCCGCAACCGTATGCAAAGCCGACAAAAGCGCCTGATGGCCGCGATGCAAACCATCAAAATTGCCGATGGTTGCCGCACAGCCAGGGAACGGATCAGGAATATTGTGTAAACCGCGCAGCAAACGCATTGGGCCGGTACTACCTCAAAAACTCAGGGACAACACAAAGGGCCGGATTATAGCCAACCCCCTCCCCAACGAACAGCAATTAGGCTTTTACGGGTCAACAGCCTGCGCCATTCACCCGTTTTTGATCAGAAACTGGCCCCGCGCAGGTGACGAGGACGCAGTCCTGCAACCAGCAGCACGACCAGATAAACCGCACCACCACCGCACACAAGCCCCGCCAGACGCCAGCTGCGTTCAGCCGTAGACCACTCCAGCCACTGTTCGAATGATCCCATCAGCCCCAGCAGGAACAACATCATCAGGCCGTTGGCTATCAGCATCTTCAGCATAAATGCTCCCCAACCCGGCTGTGGCGACATCACACCAGCCTTGCGCAAGGCCAGATACAGCATCAGGGCATTCAGATAAGACGACAACGAGGTCGCCAGCGCCAGCCCGGAATGCGCCAGTGGCCACACCAGAATCAGGTTCAGCACCATGTTGGCGACCATAGCCACAATACCGATGCGCACCGGTGTACGGGTGTCCTGACGGGCATAAAACCCCGGTGCAAGCACCTTGATGAGCATAAACGCCAGCAGACCTACGGCATACGCCTGCGTTGCACTGGTCATCTGGGTAATATCGTTCGGTGTCATTTCACCGTGATAAAACAGGGTCGACATCATAGGGCCCGCCAGCACGGTCAAGGCCAGCGCTGCCGGCACCGCCAGCAGAATAACCATCCGCACTGCCCAATCGAGGGTACGATCAAAACCGTCCTTTTCTTCATTGGCATGACGGCTCGACAACGCAGGCAGAATCACCACCCCAATCGCGATGGCAAAAATCCCCAGCGGCAGGTTGTTCAGGCGATCGGCGTAATACAACCATGACACACTGCCACTCTGCAGAAACGACGCCAGCACCGTATCCAGCAGCAGGTTGATCTGACTGACCGACACACCAAACAGGGCAGGAATCATCAGACCAATAATCCGCTGCACACCTTCGTCTTTACGCACAAAGGTTGGCCGCACCAGCATCTGCATCCGTGCCAGGAATGGCATCTGGAACAACCACTGCACCAGACCGGCAAAAAACACGCCCCAGGCGAGGGTATACAACGGCTCTTCAAACCACTCGCTGCCCCAGAGAGTCGTGGCAATCATGGTGACGTTCAGCAATACCGGGGTAAACGCCGGCACCGCAAAGCGCCCATAAGAATTCAGCACACCACCGGAAAACGCTGTCAGGGCAATAAAAAACAGATATGGAAACGTAATGCGTAACAGATCACCGGTGAGGGCAAATTTTTCAGGATCACTCTGGAACCCCGGCGCAAACACCCAGGGCAGATAATCAGCAAACAAAATGGCCAGCACAGTCACCAGAAGCAGTGCCAGACCTAACGCCCCGGATACCCGGGATACCAGCAGCTGCACTTCCTGCAGACTGCGACGAGTGCGGTATTCGGTCAGAACCGGAACAAATGCGACCGAAAATGCACCTTCCGCAAACAGGCGGCGGAAAAAATTGGGAATTTTGAAAGCGACCAGAAACGGGTCGAGATGGGAACCAAAATACTGGGCTACCACCATATCTCGCGCCAGACCCAGCACCCGGCTGAGCATGGTGAGAACACCTACAATCGAGGACGAACGCAGCAGGCTGCGTGGTTTTCCACCCTCCGGGGTGGCACTACCGGCATCAGACATCTTACTGACTCCGCAACCCTGAACCCTCTGGTTCGGGCAGTTAACAAACATAACAGGGACAAAAATTACGGCCACAAAAACAGCGGATACAAAAAAGCCCGCCAGAGGCGGGCTTTTTGTCGTTCAGAAGGAATTAACCCTTCAGAGCGAATACCTTGGCGTTCAGACGGCTCTTGGTACGTGCAGCAGTGTTCTTGTGCAGGATACCCTTGTTAACCATCTTGTCGATGTAAGGTTGTGCTTTGATAAACGCGGCCTGAGCCTGCTCGTAACTACCAGTAGAAACAGCAGCGTTCACTTTCTTGATGTAAGTACGCACCATGGAACGCAGAGCTACAGTACGAGCACGACGCTTGACAGCCTGACGGGCGCGTTTACGAGAACCAGCAGAATTTGCCACAGTCGGCTCCTCAAATTTGGGTTCAACTTGAATATGGGCCCAAAGATTTCGGGCCTGCTATTAAATAGGGCCGGTATTCTCCCAGCTAAACCGGATAGTGTCAATGCCGTTTTTACAGCAAGCCCGGCCCAAAGCAGGATATTACCGGCTAAAAATCAGTCGATCACAACCTTGTCGAACGACTTGATCAGGGCATCCACATCTTTCATCTGCTTCAGATAAACCTCGAGTTTATCCAGCGGCAGAGCACATGGGCCGTCACACTTGGCTTCAGCCGGGTTCGGGTGAGCTTCCAGGAACAGGCCTGCAATACCCAGCGCCATACCAGCACGAGCCAGCTCAAACGCCTGCTGACGACGACCGTCAGCGGAGTCGGCACGACCACCCGGACGCTGCAGGGCGTGGGTCGCGTCGAAAATAACCGGAGCCATGGATTTCATTTCATCCATGCCCAGCATGTCCACCACCAGGTTGTTGTAACCAAAGCAGGAACCACGCTCACACAGCATCACACGCTCGTTACCAGCTTCGGCAAACTTCTTGATGATGTGACGCATTTCATGCGGAGCCAGGAACTGAGGCTTCTTGATGTTGATCGCGGCGCCGGTTTTGGCCATCGCCACCACCAGATCCGTCTGACGCGCCAGGAAAGCTGGCAGCTGGATCACATCAACCACTTCCGCCACCGGAGCAGCCTGGTAAGGCTCGTGAACGTCAGTGATGATTGGCACGTTAAAGGTCTTTTTGATTTCTTCAAAAATCTTCAGACCCTCTTCCATACCAGGACCACGGTAGGAGTTGATAGAGGAACGGTTGGCCTTGTCAAAAGATGCTTTGAATACGTAAGGAATGCCGAGTTTCTCGGTCACTTTTACATAGTATTCACAGATGCTCATGGCCAGGTCACGGCTTTCCAGCACGTTCATACCACCAAACAGGGTGAATGGCTTGTTGTTGCTGACGTCCAGACCGGCAACCGATACCGACTCGATCATAACTTCCCTCGTTATATAGGAATGAATTTTGGGCTGCATATACAGATACAACCCCACAGCAGCATCCAGCACTTATGTCACACCAGTACCGGACAATCCTGTATCAGAGTACCACCAGATTATCGCGATGGATCATCTCGGGCTCAGCAACATAACCAAGCGCCTGTTCCAATCCACTGGATGGTGTTTTGAGAATCTTGACAGCTTCAGTACGACTGTAATTCACCAGCCCTTTCGCCACCAACTCGCCACGCTCGTCTTTGCAGGCCACCACCTCGCCACGCTCAAAACGACCATTGGCCGCCACCACACCAATCGGCAGCAGACTGCGACGACCTTCGCGCAAAGCGCGCACCGCACCATCGTCCAGAATCAGATCACCACGAGTCTGCAGATGGCCAGCAATCCACTGCTTGCGGGCTGCTACCGGCTCCTTGTCGGCCAGCATCAGCGTGCCAATCAACTCACCGGCTCGCAGTCGAGTCAGCACCTGATCAATACGACCGCCGACAATCACGGTATCAGCACCGGAACGGGCCGCCAGTGTTGCTGCGCGGACCTTGGTAACCATGCCACCACGACCGAGAATGCCACCACCGCCTGCCATCGCGGCGTAAGCAGGATCAGAGGCACGCCCCTCAACAACAAGACGGGCATCCGGATTGGAGCGCGGATCAGCCGTAAACAACCCTTGCTGGTCAGTCAGAATCACCAACACATCGGCTTCGACCAGGTTGGCAACCAGAGCCCCCAGAGTATCGTTATCCCCAAAGCAGATTTCATCGGTAACAACAGTGTCGTTTTCGTTGATGACCGGCACCACCCCCATACTCATCAGAGTACGCAGAGTGCTGCGGGCATTCAGATAACGAGTACGATTGCTGAGATCATCATGAGTCAGCAGTACCTGGGCAGTCAGACGCTCATGTTTGCCAAAGGCGGTTTCATAAGCCTGCACCAGCCCCATCTGCCCGACGGCAGCCGCAGCCTGCAGTTGATGCACCTCATCCGGTCGCTTCTTGAGACCAAGGCGCTTCATGCCCTCAGCCACTGAACCGGACGACACCAGAATAATCTCGTGACCCAGCTTCTGCAGCTCGGCCATCTGATCAACCCAGGACTGCATACCTTCACGGTTCAGCCCCTTACCGTCATTGGTCAGCAAGGCGCTGCCAATCTTGATGACCCAGCGCTTTTGCTTCGCCAGGCGTTCACGGCTTTCCTGATACTGCTGCATCTCATCTACTGCCATTACAGACACCTTTTCTCACGCCAACTGGCGCAGGTAACCCCGTCCCGGAGGTCGACGTGATTACTCGCGAACGTAGATGACCTCTACGCCATTATCCTCATCATCGTCATCACCATCTTCTTCCGCACGCATGGCGCGTTCGAGGCGACGACGCTCTTCCAGATCTTCAATACGCTCACGTGCTTCCGCTTCCACCAGCTCACGTTCCTGGCGAATCTGCTCAGCAAAGTCTTCGTCTTCCAGCGCACGCAGGCGACGAGCCTCAATGTATTCCATGATCCGGCAACTCAGTTCGAACGTACCGGTTTTGGTCAGCGCTGTCACACTGAATACCGGCCCCGTCCAGCCCAGCTTGTCGACAACCGCCTGACAACGCTCTTTGCGCTCTTCAGGATCCAGCAAATCGAGCTTGTTCAGCACCAGCCAGCGGTCACGCGCCGCCAGACCCGGAGAGAAGTGCTCCAGCTCGTTAATAATGGTCAGTGCATTGTCCGCTGGATCAGCACCATCTGGCGGGCACATATCAACAATGTGCAGCAGCAGGTGGGTACGAACCAGATGCTTAAGGAAACGCACGCCCAGACCAGCACCGTCTGACGCACCTTCGATCAGACCCGGAATGTCGGCGATCACAAAGCTGCGGTGCTGTTCAATGGATACCACACCCAGGTTAGGAACCAGGGTGGTAAATGGATAATCGGCCACTTTTGGCTTGGCTGCGGATACCGCACGAATCAGGGTCGATTTACCGGCATTTGGCAGACCCAGCAAGCCCACATCCGCCAGAACTTTCAGTTCCAGCTTGAGGTTACGGGATTCACCGTCCTGACCCGGCTTGGTCTGACGTGGCGCCTGGTTAGCACTGGACTTGTAACGGGTGTTACCCAGTCCGTGAAAACCACCACGCACAACCATCAGCTGCTGACCAGCTTCGGTCAGGTCACCCAGGGTTTCACCGGTGTCTTCATCAATCGCAGTAGTGCCCACAGGCACACGCAGGATCAGATCTTCCCCTTTGGCACCGGTACAGTTACAGCTCATGCCGTTCTGACCGTTCTGGGCACGATAACGACGGGTATACCGGAAATCGATCAGGGTGTTCAGAGAGTCATCTGCTTGCAGAAAAATCGAACCACCGTCGCCGCCATCACCACCATCGGGGCCACCTTTGGGAATGAATTTTTCGCGACGGAAGCTCATACAGCCGTTGCCGCCCTTGCCCGCTTCAACTGTGATGCGCGCTTCATCAACGAATTTCATGATTTCGTCCCACTGGAATCAGACCCGTTTCAAATACGGGTTCTGTTGAACAAACAAAAACGCCCCAACTGTTAACAGTCAGGGCGCTTGGCTCGACCTGCAGGTCACCTGACTACCTCATACGAGGCAGTTATTCAGGAATCAGGCAGGAACGACGCTAACGGTCTTGCGATTGTCAGCACCTTTCACTTCAAAGGTCACTACGCCTTCAGCAGTAGCGAACAGAGTGTGGTCACGACCTACGCGAACGTTGGAACCAGCGTGCATACGAGTGCCGCGCTGACGAACAATGATGGCACCAGCTTTGGCAACCTGGCCACCGAACAGTTTGACACCAAGGCGTTTACTCTCGGAATCACGACCGTTACGAGTACTACCACCAGCTTTTTTGTGAGCCATGAGACTTCTCCTTTAATGGAGCCACTACAACACTGCGGATGTGGTCTGGCAACTTGCGCCGACACGGGCCCCGGGGGTGAATTTACAAAAATTAGCCAGCGATGCTGGTGATTTTCAGTTCAGTGAACCACTGACGGTGGCCCATTTGCTTCATGTGGTGCTTACGACGCTTGAACTTCAGGATCTTCACTTTCTTGTGACGACCGTGAGCGATAACTTCTGCAGTTACCTTGGCGCCTTCAACAACTGGGGTACCGATTTTTACGTCGTCGCCGTTGCCGATCAGCAGAACTTTTTCCAGTTGAACCGCTTCACCGGTAGCCAGTTCCAGCTTTTCAACTTTCAGGGTTTGACCTTCTTCCACACGGTATTGTTTACCGCCGGTAATAACTACTGCGTACATTCTGTTCTCCGCATATGAATAACCGGTGCACTGAACCGATCTGCACCAGCAGATCCGGACACCGGGATATCTGACCCTCGTCGCTGCTTAGATGGCCTGCTTCTACTGGTAACGACCGGGTTACCATATGGCAGGGAGCGTTTTTCGGGCGCGAGACTATACCCCAGACAACCTTCTGTTGCAAGTCCGAAACTTTGGCATTCTTGACAGCCAAGCCAGTGCTCCCTAGCATGGCGCCAGACTTCCAGGGGCTGACTTTTATCATGCAATCCACACCCGCTCAGGCACAGACCATGCAACTTGCCGACATTCTCGCCCTGGTTGGCGATGACTTCCACGCTGTAGACCAGTTGATCAACGAACAGTTGGCCTCTCGTGTACCGCTGGTCGAAAAAATCGCCGAGTATATTGTGAACAGCGGCGGCAAACGCATCCGCCCATTGCTGGTATTGCTGACATCCCACGCCCTTGGACATTGTGGCGACGGTGCCGTCAAACTGGCCGCCATTATTGAGTTCCTGCACACCGCTACCCTGCTGCATGACGACGTGGTCGATACCTCGGACATGCGTCGCGGTAACCCGACGGCTAACGCCAAGTGGGGTAACGCACCTTCCGTTCTGGTTGGCGACTTTCTCTACAGCCGCTCCTTTATGATGCTGGTTGAACTGGCCAACCTGAAGGTCATGGATATTCTGTCGACCACCACCTGCGTGATTGCCGAAGGTGAAGTGCTGCAGCTGACCAACGTTCGCAACCCGAACACTACCGAAGAGCAGTACATGATGGTGATTCAGGGCAAGACAGCACAGCTGTTCGAAGCCTCCACCCATGGTGCTGCCGCCCTGCTGAATGCCCCGGCCGAGGTTCAGGAAGCCATGCGTCAGTACGGCAAGGAACTCGGTCTGGCATTCCAGCTGATCGACGACGTACTTGATTACGAAGGCAACAGTGAAGAGCTGGGCAAAAACGTTGGTGACGACCTTGCTGAAGGCAAACCAACCCTGCCCCTGATTCACGCCATGGCCAACGCCGATGAAGAAGGCCGCAAACTGGTGCGTCAGGCCATTCGCAAAGGTGGTCTCGAGGATATGTCGGCGGTGATGGAAGTGGTAAAACGCTGCGGCTCCATGGAATACACCCGCCAGAAAGCCAACGACTCGGTTGCCCGTGCCCAGCAAGCCCTGCAACTTCTGCCAGACTCTGCTGCCAAAACCGCTTTGATGGCGCTGGCAGTGATTGCTGCTCAGCGCACACGCTAATCTTCAATGAGTCGGGTTCGCCCGGCTCATGTTCAACTTTTCGGATCGGTCTGAGGTTCGTATGCTGCGACTGCTGCTGTTGCTGGTATCCCTGTCTGGTCTGCTGACCAACTCCGTTCAGGCCGGGCTGCTCGACAGCCTGACTGGTAAATCCTCTGAAGAACCGCAGTTTTTGCCGGTAGAACAGGCTTTTCCATTACGAACCGATGTACAAGGCAAGTTCCTGATTGCCAGCTGGACTTCCGCCGACGGTTATTACCTGTATCAGCACCGCATCAAGGTCCAGCAAGGCTCGGCCAGCGTTGATGCCAGCCGTTTTCTGCACAACGGTGCCATTACCAAAGGTGAAGAGAAACAGGATGAAGCCTTTGGCCTGGTCACGGTTTTTCACGGCGATCTGGATGCCGAGTTTTATCTGTCATCCCTTCAACCTGGCCCCGCCACCCTGACTTATCAGGGCTGCGCCGAAGCCGGTCTGTGTTATCCCCCCCAGAAAGTCACGTTTGAAGTGCTGGCCGATCTGCAGGCAAGTGCAGTAACGACCAATCCGGCTAGCACCACCAACAACAGCCAGACCGATAACAGCCAGCAAACACCCCCGATAGCCAGCGTCAGCACAGCAGCCAGCACAACCGCTAACACCGCCGCCAGCCCGGCTACCCCTGCTCAGGCTGAACCTTTCGGCAATAGCGTCAGCAACAGCCTGTTCAGCGGCCGCTCATGGCCAGCCGTGGTTGGACTGTTTTTTCTATTGGGACTGGGTCTGACCTTCACTCCCTGTGTATTACCGATGGTACCGATTCTGACCAGCGTTGTGCTGGGGCAATCGGCCAATGGCCAGGTGAACCGCCAACGCGCCCTGCTACTGTCGACCACCTATGTACTGGGGATGGCAACGACCTATGCACTGGCAGGTGTTACCGTTGGTTTGCTGGGGGCAGGAGCCAACCTGCAAGCCTGGATGCAAACCCCCGCAGTGCTGGTTGTGTTCAGCGTACTGTTTGTGGCGCTGGCCTTGTCGATGTTTGGCCTCTACGAACTGCAACTGCCCTCCGCCATTCGTAATCGTCTGAATAACCTCAGCCAGCAACAGCAAGGCGGCCAGTTTGTGGGCGTGCTGGTGATTGGCATCCTGTCCGCTCTGGTGGTTTCCCCATGTGTGTCAGCACCACTGGCCGGAGCCCTGGTGTATATCGGCAGTACCGGTGATGCCTGGCTCGGCGGCAGTGCCCTGCTGGCATTGGGGCTTGGCATGGGAGCACCACTGATTATTCTGGCCACCAGTGGCGCCAGCCTGCTGCCCAAGGCCGGTATGTGGATGAATCAGGTGCGCAGCCTGTTTGGTGTACTGCTGCTGGCGGTGGCCATCTGGTTACTGGCACGCCTGCTGCCAGAATCGCTAAGCCTTGCCCTGTGGGGTGTGCTGGCCACTGTTTATGCCATTTATCTGGGCGCCTTTGATCAGGCTGCTGCCGGTGCTGCGCGTCTGATCAAAGGACTGGCCTGGGTGCTGCTGATTTACGGCGCCAGCGCCCTGATCGGCTCACTTCAAGGAAACAGCAATCCACTGCAACCGCTCACAGGATTTACTCAAGCCGGACCAGAGCGTAACAAGGCTCCTTTTGAACGCACCGCCGATGTCAGTCGGGTCAACAGCCTGCTGGCCAGCAACAATCGGGTGATGCTCGACCTGTATGCCGACTGGTGCATCAGCTGCAAGATTATGGATGAAGAAGTGTTTTCCCAGACGGATGTTCAGGGCGCCCTGTCCCACATGCGCTGGGTACAGCTCGACATTACCGACCAGACCCCGGAACAGATTGCCTTCCTGAAAAGCCAGGCGATTTTTGGTCCTCCGACCATCCTGTTCCTGAATCAGGGCAAGGAAATCAGTGAAGCCCGCATTACCGGCGAAATGAACCACCAGCAGTTTATGGAACACCTGCAAGCCTTTGGCCTGACCAAACCGGCCCCTTGAATCTCCATAACCCAACCCGCATATAGGGAGCATACCGACCCCGGAGGCTCCCATGCTCTATACCTGCCCACACTGCGGCGCAATCAACCGCATCCCAGACGACAAACAGCAACTGCAAGCCCAATGTGGCCGCTGCAAGGACGAGCTGTTCAGTGGCAAACCGGTTGATCTGACCGATGCCGATTTCGAGCGCTTTATCAGCAAAAACGAAATGCCGGTTCTGGTGGATTATTGGGCCGACTGGTGTGGCCCCTGCAAGATGATGGCGCCCATCTTCAAAGAGGTCTGCGGCGAACTGCAGCACCATATCCGCTTCGCCAAGGTTGATACCGAACAAGCGCAGATGACCAGCGCCCGTTACGGCATTCGCTCCATTCCAACCCTGATCCTGTTTTACCAGGGCCGAGAAATCGACCGTCTGGCCGGAGCCCTGCCAGCACCACAGCTGAAACAGTGGATAGGTCAGGCCATTCAGAAAATCAGCTGAACAGGTGAAGCCCTGACACAGGTCAAACCGGACGGGCGGCAGGCACGTTAGTCTGAAGGCGAATCAAAAGGAGATCACCATGATCGTCGAAGCTCACGACCTGCACCACGAATTCCCGGAAATGGCTGACCAGATCCGCGAACTGAAAATGAACAACCGTCACTTCGCCAAACTGTTCGATGAATATCACGAACTGGATCATGAAGTGCGTCGTATCGAAGAAGAGAAAGAAGCTGCTTCCGATGAGCGCCTGGAAGGCCTGAAAGTCCGCCGCGTTGCTCTGAAAGACGAACTGTACGGCATGCTGACTGCAGCTGCTGTCTGATTCGCACCGCTTCCTCAAAGCCGCCTGCCCTTGTGGTGTGCGGCTTTTTTTTATGTCCGCGTTAACGGCTGCCGAACCGCCTCGACCAGCCGAAAACGACCATCCCGATCAACGAGCACTTACATAAATATACAAACATTTGACATTCTGCGTCGCCATCATGGAAAGTGGCGCAACGGTTCTGCTGTACCTCTGGTCTCGATATTACTCCCCTCACAGCAGTCGAGGAGAACAAGGGATTGTTATTTAACCGACCTTCACTGGCGCTGCATGCAACTACACTGCTGGCCATATTCTGTTGCTCCATCAGTATCTGGATGGCATTGCAGCTTCCGCAGTTTGACGGCCACTGGCTGATCAAAAACGGCACCCTTTACCTGCATGCGGATGCCGACCCGGATACCCCCCCAACGTCCAGACCCTTGATACCTGTCAGCGTCAGCAACCGCCAGCAACAGATTATTCCGGAACGAAACGACTTCCTCGAAGACCCCGACTTTGTCGATCGTTACCAGGACTACAATCGCATCATCCAGCGTCAGGATCTCTGGTCTGCATTTGGTTACGCCCCTTTGGTGATCCGGGCAACCGATACCAACGGTAATCCGGTTGAATGGCAGACCCATTTGCGTCCTCGTCAGCTGCAGGATTTGCCCAAGGAGTTCTGGCTACAACAGGTGGTGGCATTGCTGGCGCTGGTTATTTCCGGCTGGGTATTCTGGTTACGCCATAACGACACCTCTGCTCGCCTGTTTTTTGCCAGCAGTGCCTGTCTGATGCCTGCGATTCTGGCGGCGTCGGTTTACTCCACCCGCAGCTGGTCAGTTCCTTCCGACTGGATGTTGTGGCTGTCCCATATCAACCATATCGGAACTGAAGCCACCGTGGCGTTTATGCTGATGCTGTTTATGACGTACCCACAGCGCCTGCCGGTGTGGCGCTATTGGCCCGGCCTTGCAGTGCTATTAGCCGCACAGGCCTGGATTGAATTCAGGCAATGGAGTGACAACCTGGAGCTGCTGTTACGCTGGCCGGTGTTTATGGAAATTATTGCCATCCTGCTGCTGGCCGTCTGGCAATGGCGCGCCAGTGCCCGTAACCCGTTACAACGGGCAGCGTTACGCTGGTTCCTGAGCTCCATCCTCATCAGCATTACCCTGATCAGCTGGAACAGCATGGTGGTCAACTTTCTGGGGCTGGATGCACCATTCAGCCAGAGCGACAGCATCGCCCTGTTTCTGATTCTGTACCTGGGCATTGCCCTCGGACTACGCCGTTACCGGCTCTTTGATATGGATATCTGGAGTTACCGCACCCTGCTCTGGACGGCAGGTTCCGGCCTGATTCTGCTACTGGACTATCTGCTGCTGGCAGTAATGGGGCTGAGCCACAATCTGTCGATGGGACTGGCTCTGTTCCTGACCGGCTGGATTTATCTGCCACTGCGCCAATGGTTATGGAATCGGATGGTCGGCTCCCCCTGGCAACCGGATAACAACCTGATGCCACAGTTGTCAGCGATTGCCTGGCAGCCGCCTGAACAACGCCAGCAGGCCTGGCAAGCGTTACTGCAAGCACACTTTCAGCCACTCCACCTGCACAGAGCCAACGGGATGGACGCAGATACTGGCAGCGCGCAGCTGGCCAATGATGGTCAACAACTGCTGATTGCCAGCCACGGCGAACTGGCACCTGTTTCTCTCGAATTTGCCCAACGCGGCGCCCGTCTGTTCAACCGTCAGGATGTCCGCTTTGCCAACTCCCTTACCCAATTACTGGAACAGCTGATTCACGACCGCCGCGATTATCAGCAAGGTATTGATGAAGAACGTCGCCGGATCGGTCGCGACCTGCACGACAATATCGGTGCCCGCTTGCTGAAGCTGCTGCATCGTTTGCGTAACACCCCGAACGAAGAGCTGGCCCGTGATGCCATTCTGGATCTGCGCAGCACCATCAATGCTATCGATTCACCGTTACAGTCATTTGCCGACACCCTTGCAGACCTGCGTATTGAAATCAGTGGTCGTTGCGAAGCCGCCTCTGTACACCTGACCTGGCAAGTACCGTTCGAGCTACCGACCGACAACCTGAAACCTGTCGTGCGCAGCGTTCTGACCTCGATATTACGCGAGCTGGTCTCCAACGCTCTCCGCCATGCCACCCCAACCGCGATTGTCATCAGCATGCCGGTTGCACCGTCGATGAGCACACCATTGCATATGGAGATCAGCAATAACGGCCTGCATACCAGCCCCGACCACTGGCAGGAAGGATACGGTCTGCGCAATTTGCGCGGACGGCTGCAGGAGCTGGGTGGCAGCCTCAGCGTGCAACAACCACAAGCCGATCAGGTCAGCATCCACCTGACATTACCCGCCACCATCTGGGCGAAACCATGACCCAAACTGCACACAAGATTCGTCAGGCCCTGATCATTGAAGACCTGCCAGACTCGCAGGCACTTCTGCTCACGGTTTGCCAGCAAACGTTCCCCGGCGTCACCTGCCAGCTGTTCGATAACCTCCATGACGGCCGCTTGTGGCTAACGGAGAATCGCTGCGACCTGTTGCTGATCGATCTTGGTTTGCCAGACGGTGACGGAACTGACCTGATCGCCGAGGTAAAACAGAGCGCGCCCGACTGCACCATCGTGGTGGCCACCATTTTTGATGATGACCAGCATCTGTTTGCAGCACTGCAAGCGGGAGCCATGGGCTATTTGCTGAAAGACCAAAGCACCGCCCAACTGGTGCGACAATTACAGGGCATCGAAGACGGCCAACCGCCGTTATCGGCATCCATTGCCCGCCGCCTGCTGAATGGATTTCAGGTCAGAGCCCAAGCGCAGACACAGCCTGCGCAACATTCCCTGAGCCAGCGCGAACAGGAGGTACTCGGGCTTATCGCCCGCGGTTTCAGCAGCAATGAAATCAGCGGTTTTCTGGAAATATCCCGCCACACAGTGGGCGACCATATCAAGAATATTTACCGCAAACTGAATATATCCAGTCGCGCCGAAGCCACCCGCGAAGCATTACGATTAGGGCTGGGCTGAGTGGTCCATCATGGCTTGCCAGCACATGCCAATCGTACTCAGAACAGCGAGCCCTGCCCTTGTAACCAGCGTTCCGGATCATCACCGGTAAACTGGAAAATCGCCTCGGCGACCGGGCGTAACTGTTTGTCGAGGTAATGGGAATAGTCCGGGGCCGATAATGGAAACGGTGGACAGCCGGACTCTTCGTCCACCAGCGGTTCCGGACCACCCGCCGCCATGCGGTAACAGATCCAGCCGCCTTGCTGTTGATAACGGGGTGGCAATCCCTGCAACTGCCGCCATTGATCCAGCCGCCCGGCAGCACGGGCATGAGGGGGAATCTGGCGCTGATAATCCGCCAGTGGTCGACGCAGGCGTTTGCGATAGACCAGCAGGTGATCCAGCCGCCCCTGCAGCAAATTCTGCACCTGCTGTTGCAGCCACTCTTGCCAGGGTTCTGCCAAAAAAATCCGCCGATACAGTTCCTGCTGGAACTGGCGAGCCAGTGGCGTCCAGTCCGAGCGCACGGCCTCCAGCCCCTTGAAAACCATTTGAGGTTCGCCATTGGCAGCGCTGATCAAGCCGGCGTAACGCTTCTTGCTGCCCGTGTCGGCCCCACGAATGGCGGGCATAAAAAAGCGCCGGTAATGGGTTTCATACTCCATTTCCAGACAACTGTTGATGCCGAACTCACTCTGCAGGCGCTGTTGCCACCACTGATTCAGCCCCTGCATCAGGGTCAGGCCAATCTGATCAGCCTCGTTATCACTGACAGCACGACCGACCAGCACAAACACCGAGTCGGTATCCCCATAAATCACCTCGTAGCCCTGCTCACGAATCCAGCTGGAACTCTCAAGAATGATCTGATGGCCACGTTTGGTAATGGACGCCGACAGACGGGTATCGTGAAAGCGGCAACCTTCAGAGCCCAACACCCCATAACAGGAGGCCATGATGATCTTGATGGCTTGCGACAGCGGTTTGTTACCCTCACGTTTGGCCTGATCGCGACGCTCACCGAGCTGACGAATCAGATCCGGTAACAAATGCCGGTGTTTATGAAATTGCCCACCAAAAAAGCCCGGCACACGCTGGTCTGCCGAATCTTCCGCCAGCCCCTCCACCAGCCCTAGCGGGTCGATACAAAACGTGCGAATAATCGACGGATACAGGCTTTTGAAGTCCAGCACCAGCACGTGCTCAAACAGGCCCGGCCGTGAATCCATCACGTAACCGCCCGGACTTTTTTCAGCCTGATAACCCTCGCCCAGATTAGGAGCCACCCGTCCCGCCCGATGCAACCGCGGCAAATACAGGTTTTCAAACGCCGCCACCGAACCACCCATACGATCCAGCGGCAAACCGGTCATCAGACTGCGTTCAATCGCAAACTCCAGCAGGCGAGTGCGCTCAAAAATCCGCCACACCAGATCACAATCCTGCAGGTTGTAATCGGCAAAGGCCAAAAGATTCTTCTGATACGCCTGTTCGATACCGCTGCCGCGTTCGTGTCCGGTGATCAACTTGCCATCACTGAGCAACTCACGCGCCACATCATCGAGGGCAAAACTCTCGAACTGGTAACTGGCAGCGCGTAACAGCTCAATGCCATCGAGTGCCAACCGACCGTTCATGGCAATCTGGATACGACCGGGCAAATCCCGGCGCTGCCAGCAGCGCAGCGCCTCACCATCCCGCCCCCAGCTCATGGCGATGCGGTGCTGACGGTATTTGCGCACCAGCACCTCAATATCAAACTGCACCAGATTCCAGCCAATGATCACATCGGGATCGATCAGGGCCAGCTCCTGATTCAGGCGTTGCAGTGCATCCGCCTCACAGGCGAGATGCACAATGTCGGCGCGTGTTGCGGTATCGGCATCATGCTCATCCACCACCAGCACCAGACGCCGATCAGCACTCACCAGACCAACGGAATAAAGACGGATCTCTTCCCCAAGCCGGGGAATCGAGGTTTCAATATCCAGCGATAACCAGCGCAATTGCGGGCGATAACTGCCGGGTGACAAACGCCCTTGCTGGCAATCGGCAAACCCGGCCGCAGCCGATACCTGAACTGCCCCATCCCACTGCAAACGTGCGGCACCGTAAACAAAACGCTCCATCAGATAACGATCGCCGAGACGGACATCAGCCTCTCTCAAGACGATTTGCTGCTCCGCAAGCAGTGCTCGCCAGCGCTGCAAAAAACCGCCGGGCAAATAACAGGCGGATACCGGTTTTCCGGCAAAGGTCGACAGCGCCAGTGGGCGAATCTGAACCGGCCAGCCCAGCGTCTTCAGCATCTGTTCGGCAGCTGGCTGATCCGCGCTTTCGATAAAACACACCGCCTGTTGTAACAGCTGCTGGCGAATGATGCCCTCGGGAGAATGCCACCAGAACTCAAGGGTGGTGCTTTCTCCCGATTCGTCATCAAACCAGCGGTTGGTCAGCAGGAATACGTCCGACGTCTGCACCATGAAGTGTCATCTATACTCAGTTGGGCTCACTCTAAAGAAAGAGGTATCGCATGACCACTTCTCCGGCCATCAGCCAGGATCCGCTGTATCAGAAACTGCGCAATGATGATGTTGCGGGGTTTAACCAGGCCATCAAGGCGGGACAAACGTGCGACCTGCGCGGTATGGATTTACGTGGCCTCGACCTGCGTGGGCTGCTGCTGAGTGGCATGGACATTCGGGACTGTTACTTGCGGGGAGCCGATCTGCGCGGCATCGACTTTCGTGGCTGCAACCTGGATGGTGTAAGCCTTGCCAACGCCCGTATCAGCGGCTGCTATTTTCCGGCGGAACTCAGCGCCGACGAGATTCGGATGTCGGTCGAACTGGGGACGCGCCTGCGCCACAGCCGATCTGAGTAAATGCATCAAGTCAGGCCAGACACTCAAATTTAAATGAGAATCATTATTGACAGAAGCAAATGAGAAGCACTATTATTTACTTCATCGGCGCTAGCGATAGCCCCGGTGTTCATTACCCGGCGAAAGCCGTGTCGTGATCTCTCTCATCAAGCTAGTCACGGTTGCTTCGCCGCTCATTGAGCGGCTTTTTTTTGCCGGGCTGTTACCTCTGACGGTATGCTGCTGCAATTGAATTTGCGGAGTTCCCCTCGATGACCGACCACTGGATTGCCCTTTTCCCACTGACGGAGTTACCTGCCGACAGCAGCAAGGGTTTTGATCTGGAGATCAACGACAAAAAACTGGAACTGGTGCTGGTTCACAAGGAAGGCAAGGTAGTGGCGTATCACAACAGCTGCCCACACCTGGGAATCCGGCTGGAGTGGCAACCGGATCAGTTTCTGGATGCCGATGGATACTTTATCCAGTGTTCAACTCACGCCGCCCTCTTCACCATTCATGATGGTTACTGTATTTCCGGGCCTTGCAGTGGACGCTCACTCAAGGCCGTTGCGGTTGAAATCCGTGATGGCGTGATCGGGATTCTGGCAGGCGGATAAGCGCCCCCCATTCAAGGCTGCCGGAATAACCCCTGGGTGGCCTCCAGCCACATATGGTCGCCACTGGCGTCAGAAGTAAAACGCACGCGCGCGCAGATCACTTCAACGCCAGCCGCCACAGCCTCCTGCAGAGCGTCCGCATAGTCAGGATCAATATCCGCAGCGGCCTCGACCGCACCAACATCATCAACCGCCACACAAAACAGCAGCACCGCACGATCACCAGCGGCGACCAACGCCTGCAAACGCTGCAGATGTTTGCGTCCGCGACTGGTCACAGCATCCGGAAAACAAACCACCGGCGCGCCATCCGTCGCCAGACTGGCTGCACGCACCAGCGTGACACTTTTGACCTCAACCCAGACCTTGCGGCCATCGGCCTCATGCAGGCAGAAATCCAGACGGCCGTCTTCAACGCGCGGCTCACGCTGTAACTCTTGCCACTGATCCAGCGCTGGCAGGCAGCGGTTTTCCAGTGCTTCTGCCACCAGCTGGTTGGCACGCGCGGTATTGATACAGGCACGCCAACGCCCAGCGATGGTGGTCCATTCCCAGCTGAACCGGTACTTGCGCGCCGAATTCTGGCTGTCCAGCAACCACACCCGGCTGCCTGGCTCCGCACAATGAGTCATGGCACCGGTATTGGCACAGTGCACGGTGATTTCCTCACCCGAGTCCAGACGAACATCCGCCAGAAAGCGTTTATACCGGCGTAACAGGATCGCGGGCTGCAGGCGCTGCGGATACCTCATTTCGGCAGCCAGGCCGCCAGACGATCAACGGCTTCCTGCAGACGTGGCAGTTCAGCACTGTAGGCAATACGAATGTGGGTATTGGCTTCAAACACACCAAAATCAACACCCGGTGTAATCGCAACCCCCGCCTCTTGCAGACAACGACGGCAAAACTCCAGGCTGTTATCGGTAAACCGGCTGGCATCGGCATAAATATAAAAGGCACCATCTGGCTCCACCGGAATACCAAAGCCCAGCTCCGGCAATGCTTTCAGCAACCACTGGCGACGTGCACGCAGGATCTCCCTGCGTTGCTCCAGAATGGCCAGAGTGTCCGGCTCAAATGCCACCATCGCCGCATGTTGGGCCGGTGTTGGTGGCGCCAGAAACAGGTTCTGGGCCAGCACATCCATACGTTCTACCCAGCACTCCGGCACCACCGTCCAGCCCAGACGCCAGCCGGTCATACCGAAGTATTTCGAAAAGCTGTTAATGACCGCAGCATCATCGACCACCGACAACACGGTATGGGCCTCACCGGTAAAGTTAAGGCCCTGATAAATCTCGTCGACCCACAACTCACCCTGTTGTTCACGCACAGCCGCGGCCAGATCCACCAGCTGTTGTGGCGACAACACCGTACCGGTCGGGTTGGCCGGGCTGGCCACCAGAGCCGCGCGGGTGTTGGCATTCCAGTGCTCTCGCACCATCTGTGGAGTCAGCTGGAAAGCCGTTTCCGGACCACTCGGAATCAACTGGCCACGACCTTCGAAAACCCGTGCGAACTGGCGATTACACGGATAGCCCGGATCAGCCAGCATCAGGGTTTGCCCCACTTCAATACGGGATGCTGCCAGCAGTAACAGGGCACCGGAAGCACCGGGCGTTACCAGAATCCGACCAGCGGGAATGGTGACCCCAAAGCGTTGCTGATAATAAGCTGCGATCTTTTCACGCAGTGCCGTCATGCCCAACGCCGGGGTGTAACCGGTCTGGCCTGCACGCAGGGCTTTTACCGCCGCTTCTACCATTGGCTCCGGTGTCGGGAAGTCCGGTTCGCCTACCGCCAGATGAATAATGTCGCGCCCAGCCTCCTGCAAACGGCGGGCTTCAGCCAGCAACGCCATTACGTGAAAAGGCTGGATATCATGGGCACGTTCCGTGCATTCATTCTGTTTGGGAGCAACTGGATTCATCGAAAATGTCCGGTTTTTGACAAAAACGGTATTCTGACAGATGAGCGGAAGAGGAACCAAAGGAAACAGTTGGCGCACTCGCTGTTATCTGATAGTTTCCCGGCCTTATTATTTTTTGGGGGCCAATTTTGGCCGTGTTCGGTTGATTGAATCCGTTAACAGGTGAGGCAGTACCACCATGCCGCAAGATAAGAAAGAATTTGCCCTGACCGACTTTACTCCTTACGAGATCAAAGACGGTGAAGAGTATATGAGCGATGCTCAGCTGGAGCACTTCGCCAACATCCTGCGCAGCTGGAAGCAGGAGCTGATGGAAGAAGTTGATCGCACCAAGGAACACATGCAAACCGAACTCAACAACTACGCTGACCCAAATGACCGTGCCAGCCAGGAAGAAGAGTTCAACCTTGAGCTGCGTACTCGCGACCGCGAGCGCAAGCTGATCAAGAAGATTGAAAAGACCATCGACCTGATCGATAAGGGCGACTACGGTTACTGCGAAGCCTGTGGTGTGGAAATCGGCATCCGTCGTCTGGAAGCCCGTCCTACCGCCGACCTGTGTATCGACTGCAAGACCCTTGCTGAAATCAAGGAAAAGCAGCTGGGCGTTTAATCCCGGATTGCGGGGGTTCGCCCCCGCACCTGCTACCTGCCTCGGAGCCCGTCATGCTCCCCGACTCTCTCGTATCAACGTCTTCCGTTTCTGAATCCGCCTATACCGGCCGTTTTGCGCCATCCCCTACCGGACCGCTGCATTTTGGTTCCTTGCTGGCCGCCGTTGCCAGTTATCTCGACGCCCGTTCCCATCAGGGCCGCTGGTTACTGCGCATCGAAGACCTCGATCCGCCGCGCGAAGATCCAAACGCCGTTCCCCATATTCTGCAAACGCTGGAAAGCTGTGCCCTGTATTGGGATGGTGACATTCGTTACCAGAGCCAGCGTGGTGAGGCTTATGAAGCTTGTCTGCACAGCCTGACCGAGCGAGGACTGGCATTTCCGTGCAGCTGCTCCCGTAAACAACTGGGAAGCGGTTTGCATCTGGGGCGTTGTGCTTATCCGGGTGGTGAATGCGCCTGGCGCTTTCTGGTCGGATCGGGCATCGAGTCATTCCAGGACCAGCTGCAAGGTCTGCAGCATTTCAGTCTGGATCAGGAAATCGGTGATTTTGTGATCCGCCGTCGTGATCACTTGTGGTCGTACCAGCTGGCCGTGGTCTGTGACGATATTGATCAGGGCATGACCCATGTGATGCGTGGCATCGACCTGATTGATTCAACCCCGCGCCAGCAGGTCTTGTACCGCGCCCTTGGCGCCCGCATCCCGGTCTGGAGTCACATTCCGGTAGCGGTCGAACGCAACGGTCAGAAACTCAGCAAACAGAACCTAGCCCTGCCACTGAATCCGGCGGCCAGTGCCGATAATCTCTGGCTGGCGCTGCAATGGCTGCAACAACAACCGCCCGCTGCACTGCGCGGCGCCAGTCCAGCTGAACTGCTGAGCTGGGCGATCCCCAACTGGCAGCCACAACAGCTGGCTGGCCAGCAGCAGATGCCAGCACCGGACCACTTCCGCCAGCCTGCCTGACGACCGCGCCGGGCGCGTGGTCGAACAATCGACATTCTCAACCTGCGTTCAGAGTTTGTGGTAGTCTGTCGGCATTTTGTGGCGGGGCCATGGGCCTTTGCCGACGCTTGTGGATGCCGGATTATGACGTTTAACCTCAGCCTGTTATGCCTGATCATGCTGGCATACCTCTCGCTGCTGTATTTCAGTGCCTACGCCGTCGAGCGCGGCTGGGTTCCACGTCGTTGGGTACAACAACCCGTGATTTACCTGCTGTCGCTCGGCGTTTTTGCCAGCGCCTGGGGGTATTACGGCAGTGTGGCACTGGCTGACCTCTATGGGTTTGGTTACCTCGCCTATTTTATGGGCCTTGCTGGTGCTTTCCTGATGGCACCGCTCTTGCTCAAGCCCATTCTTTCGATCACCCGCATGTACCAGCTCAACTCGCTGGCTGACCTGCTGTCATTCCGTTATCGCAGTGCCAGCGCCGGGGTTCTGGTTGCCATCTGTATGCTTGGCGTCGTAATTCCGCTGCTGACCCTGCAAATGAAAGCCGTCGCCAATACCATGCATATGCTGGCCCCGGAGTGGTCGGATATGTGGCTGGTGCCGGGCTTTGCAGTCACCCTGATGATCCTGTCGATCCTGTTTGGCGCCCGTCATATGACCCCGCGGGAAAACCACGAAGGTCTGGTGTTTGCACTGGCGCTGGAAACCCTGTTCAAACTGATTGCCGTCCTGATTGCCGCCGGTGTCCTGCTATTTGACCTGCTGCCACAGTTGCCTGATGGTAATCAGTGGCTCAGCCATGTCAGCGCCTATTTTGCATCGCGCACCTATTCGCCACCGGCAACACCGTCTTACGCCCTGTTTATGATGTGCTTGGCCATCGCCATTGCCATGCCACACACATTCCACATTACCTTTACCGAAAACGTCAGTGCCCGCTCATTACGGCTGGCCAGCTGGGCCTTTCCAGTACTGCTGCTGATCCTCAGTATGGTGGTGCCGCCACTGATCTGGGCCGGTAAACTTATGACATTAAACGTGCCGCCTGAATATTTTTCGCTGGGGCTAGCGCTGGAAATGAAATCGCCCTGGCTGGCCTTGCTGGTGTTTATGGGTGGTGTCGCCGCGGCAACAGGGGTGAGCATCCAGATGACTCTGGCCTCCTCTACCATGCTGCTGAATCACGTGTTGTTCCCTCACCACAAGCCTGGTCCGGCTACCGATTTTTATCGCTGGCTGCTATGGAGCCGCCGCCTGCTGGTTGTGGCAATTATTGGCAGCGCCTGCCTGTTTTATCTGCACATTGGCCATCGTCTGGATCTGAACCGGCTGGGGATTCTCGCCTGTGGTGCCGCCCTGCAATTTATGCCAGGCGTGTTTGGCCTGCTGTATTGGAAAGGTGCCAACCACAAAGGCTTTATTTATGGTCTGGTCGCCGGCTTTACCGTCTGGAGCAGCGCCCTGCTGCCCGACCTGTTATGGCATGGCAAGGACTGGCTGCCAACCTGGTTAATCTACGATGCCGGCAACTGGCAGTACGCGGCGATTGGCAGCCTGATCGCCAACTTCGGAACACTGGTGCTGGTAAGTCTGCGCAGCACTACCCATCCGGCTGAAAATGCCGCCGCCGATGCTTGTATTCTCGCCGCACAGCGTCCGAGCATGCGCCCACTGGTGGCCGAAAACTCCAACGATGCCATTCTGGCCCTCAGCCGTCCGCTTGGCCGTTTTATGGCCGAACGGGAAGTCACCCAGGCACTCGCTGATCTCGGCTTGCCGGGTTACGAAGATCGTCCACACGAGCTGCGCCGCCTGCGTGTGCGTCTGGAAGCCAACCTCGCCAACCTGATGGGGCCGACCGTTGCCCAGGACATTATCCAGCGTTACCTGCCACTGCAGCAGGGTGCCGAACTGACCTCGGATATCTTCCTGATCGAACAACGCCTTGAAGGCTTCCATGATCGTCTGTCCGGCCTGGCAGGCGAACTTGACCACCTGCGTCGTTATCACCGCCAGACACTGGAGCGGTTACCGATTGGTGCCTGCTCGCTGGCAGAAGATGGCGAAATCCTGCTCTGGAACCATGCCATGGTAGAACTCACCCGCATTCCGGCGGATCGTGTTACCGGCACCCTGCTGGCTGGCCTGCCCGATCCATGGGGCAAACTGCTGAGCAGCTTTACCAACGCCGTGCCACTTCACGAGTACAAAAAGCGGATTGATATTGAAGGCCGCCCACGCTGGTACAACCTGCATAAATCCCTGATCCAGTCGGCAAACGGCCAACCCGGTGGCATTGTGTTACTACTGGAAGACCAGACCGATACCCAGCTGCTGGAGCGCGAGCTGATGCACAGCGAACGCCTGGCATCGATCGGCCGTCTGGCAGCGGGTGTTGCCCACGAAATCGGCAACCCGGTAACCGGTATTGATTGTCTGGCGCAGACGCTGCAGTACGAAGCCGAAAATCCCGACACCCGGGAAATCGCCGATCAGATTCGCGATCAGACCAAACGCATCGGCAAAATCCTGCAATCACTGATGAACTTCGCCCATGCCGGTAACCATTCCACCGAACATGAAGAAGTGAACATCCACACCTGTGTTGAAGACGCCATGCAGTTGTTGCGTCTGAGCAAACGCAGTCAGGACATTCTGTTTATCAACGAATGCGACCCGGATGCCATGGTACTTGGGGATTCCCAGCGTCTGGTGCAGGTATTCGTCAACCTTCTGGGTAACGCCCGTGATGCCAGTCAGCCCGGTGACACTATTGTTGCTGATACAATTCAGGATGAGCATCAGGTGTGTATTCGGGTAACAGATGAAGGGCACGGTATCCCACCGGAAATTCTCGGTCGGGTTTTCGAGCCGTTCTACACCACCAAGGAAGTTGGCAAAGGCACCGGCCTTGGCCTTGCGCTGGTTTACAGCATTATTGAAGAGCACTATGGTCAGGTGAAGATACAAAGCCCCGCTGATCACAACGGTGGTACATGTGTTAGAGTCAGCCTGCCACGTTACCTTCCGGAACACAGGACGGAATCCAGTTTATGAGTCGTATCCTCGTCGTCGAAGATGAAGCCATCATTCGCCAGTCGATTCGTCGCCTGTTACAGCGTCACGGCTACGAAATTACCGAAGCGGACAGCCTGGATGCTGCCCGCCAGCAGGATCTCGACAGCTTTAACCTGATCATCACCGATCTGCGTTTGCCGGGTGGTCAGGGTACCGAACTGATCGCCCTGGCCTCGCGCACACCCGTGCTGGTGATGACCAGTTACGCCAGTCTGCGCAGCGCCGTTGATGCCATGAAACTCGGTGCGGTTGAGTACATCGCCAAACCATTTGATCACGAAGAGCTGGTTCAGGCCGTCAAGACCATTCTGGCTCGCAAACCTGAGCCTGCGCCAACCAGCTCTGCAACAGCAGAAAGCAACGATGACGACGACACTAACGAAGCCGTTATCAATAGTGGCCATAACGGCATTATCGGCAGCTGTGATGCCATGCTGGCGCTCTACAAGAAAATCAGCAAGGTAGCCCCCACCGACGCCACGGTACTGATTCACGGTGAATCCGGCACCGGTAAGGAACTGGTGGCCAAGGCCCTGCATCTGCAAAGCCGTCGCGCGTCCGCCCAGCTGATTTCGGTTAACTGCGCAGCTATTCCGGAAACCCTGCTGGAATCCGAACTGTTCGGCCACGAAAAAGGGGCTTTTACCGGTGCCGCCGCCCAACGTCAGGGTCTGGTTGAAGCCGCTGATGGTGGCACCCTCTTCCTCGACGAAATTGGTGAGCTGCCACTGGAGGCACAAGCACGTCTGCTGCGGGTATTGCAGGAAGGCGAAATCCGCCGGGTTGGTTCGGTGCAAAGCCTGAAAGTGGATGTACGCCTGATTGCGGCAACCCACCGTAACCTGCGCGAAATGGCCAGCCGTGGTGAATTCCGTGAAGACCTGTATTACCGCCTCAACGTTGTGGAACTGCGCCTGCCAGCCCTGCGTGATCGTGGTGATGACGTTCTAGAACTGGCTGAGTTCATGTTGCGTCGCAGCTGCGAAAAAATGGCTCAGGCCAGCATGAAATTTGATGCCGCCGCCATGCAGGCAATTCGCCAGTATCAGTGGCCAGGTAACGTGCGGGAACTCGAAAACGCGGTTGAGCGCGCCGTTATTCTTGCCGATGGCAACCGGATCAGCGCCGACCTGCTGGGGATCGACTTGTCTCCGGATCGTTACATCAGTCAGGCCATGCGTGAAAACCTCGTTGAAAACAACAACGTTGCGGTTGAACGCGAGCCCGCTGCGGATCATGGTGATCTGTCACTGGACGACTATTTCATGCACTTTGTGCTGGAAAACGAAAGCAAGATGACCGAGACCGATCTGGCCCGCAAACTGGGCATTTCACGCAAAAGCCTGTGGGAACGTCGCCAGCGTTTGGGAATCCCTCGCAAAAAAGCCAAGTAGTGTTACCGCCCGCCTCATGCTACCGAAGTGTTACGCTACTAGTGGTAACACTTTTGGTAACAACCTCACAGTTTATATGGCAAACAATTTCCGACTTAAGCACAACTCCTTGTTTTTAAAGGGTTTTCCAAAACCCCAAAAAGTTGGCACGGCTTTAGCTTTATCTGCATCACAACAAGAGTGGTGACGCGATAAAAACAAGAATGTCGTCAACCAACCCGTAGCGCCGTCAAATAAAAACAAGTGCGGCCGCGAGTGTCAGAACAAGAAGAAGTCTCCGATTCTCTCCGAAACCCGGGTTCAGGTAACTGATCCCGGGTTTTGTTCATCTGGGCATCCCAAAATCAGCAGCCAGCCCCCGGACTAACCGCGCGCACATGTCTGCTCCGGTAACACTTTTCCATCCGCCACTCACAGCCCCGTAACAGCAATGCCCCACGAGGCGTCGCGACAGCATTCGACCAAGTGTTAGTTACAACAGACAATGAACTTCGATCTGAATTGTTGAAACCACCAACCAATACCTTTGTAGTGATACCAGAGTGTTACCTGGCCCAAAGTGTGTTACCCAGAGCAACAGCCCCACGTAACACAATCTGTTTCCAACACTGAAAAACATCCCTCTAAAAAACCTAACTCAATGATTTTAATAGACTTTATAAAGTTGGCACGACATTGGCTTCATATAGATCACAACAAGAGTGGTAGCGTTGAAAATAAAAATAAAAAACACGCACAGCCGCCAAAACGCCAAACAATAAAAATAAACATGGCGTCGAGTGTCAGAACAAGAAGAAGTCTCAAGCTCTCTCCAGAACCTCGCATCGTCACCCCGATGCGGGGTTTTGTTCTTTATGGCCTCTGCTTTTGGCGAACACCACCACAACCTGTCGATCTACACCAATCCCGCAACACAACAACCAGGAAGTAACACCTGCGACCCCCTCCCAAAGTGTTACCCGTAACACTACTTGTTACCGCTCACCACGCCGAACGTAACAAAACCTTGCGATTTCTTGCACATTTCCGCGAAATAAAATCATAACCTTTTGTTTTATATGGATTTTTAAAAATTGGCACGACTATAGCTAATACCGGATCAGAATAAGAATGACGACGCACCAATAAAAATAAGAACCGCGATCAGTCACATCACATCGCCGAACAATAAAAATAAAAAATCAGCGACGAGTGTCAGAACAAGAAGAAGTCTCAAACTCTCTCCAGAACCCGTAATCAGGTAACTGATTACGGGTTTTGTTCATTCTGGGCCTGAAAAATACGGGAGCATGTTGTGCAGCCCTGTTCTGCGCCGCATGTTGCTATTCGGGTCGAGTGTTTCAGGTTGAGTGTTACCGCCCCCACATCGTCATCCAGGACAGCAGTTATTCAAAACGGTAACACTCTCCTCCCCCTGTCACATACACAGCAGCCACACACCCAGCAGCCCCAGCCACACATTCAGGTAACACTCCGGAATAGCCCGGAAGACCAGTTTTCGCAAAAGTTCAAAAAATCCCGGCTGTTACCCGGCGGACTGACCCGTAATCACGCCTTTGGCTCAAAGTGTTACCTGTGGCCCAAACTGTTACCCAAGGCCACGAAACAGGGTAACAGCCACACTGTCAAAGCCATGCCAACCGCCACCAACAAAACACAAACACTTGATTTATAAGGACTTTTAAAAGTTGGCACAGCACCTGCTTTAATATTTACACGAAGCGACGCAAACAATAAAAATAAAAGCTGCGTTAGCTTCCTGGCTCTGACAATAAAAATAAATACCAGAGCCGTAACAGCAAACCTCGACAACAAAAATAACAAGAGGTGTCGCTGATCCGACTGTTTCGAATGGTCTGCTTCGCCGATAAAAATAAAAACAGGCGATACTGAATATTCAAAAGAGCGGATGACCCCAGTCCGAGCATTGAGGGACATACAACAATAAGAACACGGGCCTCCCCAGATGAAAGCCGCTTCGAGCGGCTTTTTTATTTATCTGGAGTTCACTCCGCTGTACACTCGTCGCCTTCCGTTTCGAGCTACAGAACTGCACTCAGTGAAGCGTATAACCCGTTTTATCAAGAACATCCTCAGTCCAGATGCCCCGCAAGTGGCAGACGAGCCATTGTTCCAAGTCATTACCCGTGACGAGCACAGCATCAGCCGCAGCCAGCTCAGCGAAAATGCGCTGAAGGTGTTGTATCGCCTGCACAATGCCGGTTACGAAGCATTGCTGGTTGGCGGTGGCGTACGCGACACCCTGCTGGGTCTTCATCCCAAGGATTTCGACGTTGCAACCAATGCAACTCCCGAACAGGTCGCCGCGCTGTTTCGTAACGCGCGTCTGATTGGTCGACGCTTCAAGCTGGTTCATGTGGTATTCGGACGAGATGTCATCGAAGTCGCCACTTTCCGCGCCCCACCAACCGAAGAGCACTCTAGCAAGGTAGCCGCCACCGGTGAGCAGGGCATGATCCTGCGCGACAACGTCTATGGCACCCGTGACGAAGATGCGGTGCGCCGTGACTTCAGCGTTAACGCCATCTATTACAACATCGCTGATTTTGGCGTGTACGCTTACGCTGGCGGCTGGGAAGACCTGCAAAATCGTCAGCTGCGCCTGATTGGTGATCCGGAAACCCGCTACCGTGAAGACCCGGTACGTATGCTGCGGGCGATCCGTTTTATGGCGAAGCTCGACTTCACCATGGAACCGGCAACCGCCGCACCGATTCCACAGCTGGCCTCCCTGCTCGAGCAGGTGCCTGCTGCACGCATGTTCGATGAAATTCTCAAACTGTTCCTGGCTGGTAACGCTCTGGTAACACTGCAGCTGTTACGCCAGTACAACCTGTTTGAACATATTTTCCCGGCCACCGAGCAATGTCTGCGCAGTGATCCGCTGGCGCTGGCACTGGCCGAAAATACCATGCGTAACACCGATGCGCGCATTCGTGCTGACAAATCGGTAACACCGTATTTCTTCCTTGCTGCCTTGTTGTGGCCAGCCCTGATTCGCATGACTCGTGAATTCGAAAAAACCGGATTGCCGCCGCACCCGGCCATGCAAAAAGCCGCTGACCGCCTGCTGCACCAGCAGTGCCAGCATCTGGCGATTCCAAAACGTTTCTCGATTCCAATGCGTGAGATCTGGGAAATGCAGCTGCGTCTGCCACGTACCCAGAGCCGCAAGAGTCTTGAGCTGCTGAGTCTGCCACGCTTCCGCGCGGCTTATGACTTCCTGCTGCTGCGTGAGCAATCCGGTGAAGATCTGGGCGGAATCGGTTCCTGGTGGACCCGTTTCCAAGCCGAACATGGTGTACCGGAAACACCATCCCGTCGTCAGCAATTTAATGACGAAAACCCGGAAGAACCACGTCCGGCGCGTCGCCGTCGTCGTCGGGCACCGCGTAATCGCTCATGACCACACTCTGCTATCTTGGACTGGGTGCCAATATCGACAACCCGGTCCAGCAGCTGCTGACAGCTGTTACAACTCTCGCCGCCCTGCCCGGTATCCAGCTGGAGCAGGTGTCATCCCTGTACGGCAGCAAGCCGGTCGGCCCCCAGGATCAACCTGATTATGTCAATGCCGTCGCCTGCATCCGCACTTGTCTTGCTCCACTGGCTTTGCTGGACAACCTGCAACAGCTGGAGCGGGATCAGGGCCGGGTGAAACTGCGTCATTGGGGCGAGCGTTGTATTGATGTCGACATCCTGTTGTATGGCGACGAGGTGATCAGCAGTGAACGTCTGACCGTTCCTCACAGCCAGATGGCACTGCGCAGTTTTGTATTATTACCCCTGATGGAAATCGCTCCGGCGCTCAATATGCCGGATGGCCGTCCACTGAGTGCCTGGGCCACCAAGGTTCTGGCAGACATTCAAAGCGGCAAGGAAGCACCGCTGGTCCCACTATTGCCACCCCCCGTCATCTGAACGGCCACATTTAATCCGGAAAAGTAAAGACCCTTTCCGATAGAATGAAATTCAATTGGCAATATTGACTTACCGGCACCAATAAGCACCATAGCGTCCTTGTGTACGAACGAACCTGGACTGGAGAACGCCCATGAGCCCAATCAATATCAGGACCCTGCAGGCCAAGAAAGACCAGCAGGAAAAGTTCAGCGTCCTGACTGCCTACGACGCCACTTTCGCTCAGCTGGCCGCTGACGCAGGCGTAGACGCCATTCTGGTTGGTGATTCCCTGGGTATGGTTCTGCAAGGTCAGGACAGCACCCTGCCCGTGACCGTAGCCGAAATGGCTTATCACACCGCCTGTGTTGCCCGTGGCAACCGTCGTGCGGCACGCCCTGCACTGATCATGACCGACCTGCCGTTTATGAGTTACGGCACGCTTGAGCAAGCTCTCGACAGCGCTCGTCAAGTCATGCAAGCCGGTGCTCACATGGTCAAACTCGAAGGTGACGACTGGCTGATTCCGATTATTGAATCGCTGGGCCGTCAGGGGGTTCCAGTGTGCGCACACCTGGGCCTGACGCCACAGTCGGTGAACAAATTCGGCGGTTATCGCGTTCAGGGCCGCGAGCAGGAACGTGCTGAAGCTATGGTACGTCATGCGATTGCACTCGCGGATGCCGGAGCCGACCTGCTGTTGCTCGAATGCGTACCATCAGCACTGGCGGAACGTATTACCGCTTCTGTGCGAGTGCCGGTTATTGGTATTGGTGCTGGTAGTGCCACGGATGCCCAGGTACTGGTGATGCATGACATGCTGGGCCTGAATCCCAACCATGTACCCAAATTCGTGAAAAATTTCATGACCGATGGTCGTGGAGTCAAAGAGGCGTTCGCCGCCTACGTTCAGGAAGTGGAAGCCGGGACATTCCCCGGCCCGGAGCACGGGTTTAACGCATGATCACTGTTCATACCATTCGCGAATTGCGCGAACAGGTGCTGGCGGCACGCCGCCAGGGCCAACGTATCGGCTTTGTGCCAACCATGGGCAATCTGCACGACGGGCATATCAGCCTTGTTGATCGCGCCCATGCCGAAGACTGCTTTGTCGTTGCCAGTATTTTTGTTAATCCGATGCAGTTTAACGACCCCAAAGACCTCGAGCGTTACCCACGTACACTCGAACAGGATCAACAGCGTCTGGCGGCCGCCAGCTGTGAATTGTTGTTTGCACCGGATGTAAAAGAAATGTACCCGAACGGCCAGGCCAGTATGAGCCGCGTGACCGTTCCGGGTGTATCGGAAGGTCTGTGCGGTGGGGCTCGTCCCGGCCATTTTGACGGTGTGGCGACTGTGGTCACCAAATTGTTCAACATGGTCCAACCGGATCAAGCCTTTTTTGGGGAAAAGGACTACCAGCAGATAGCCGTTATCCGCAAGATGGTCGCTGATCTCGACATGCCAATTAAAATTACCGCTGTACCAACAGCCCGCGCGGCCGATGGTCTGGCACTCAGTTCCCGTAACGGGTATCTGACAGCGGAAGAACGTGCAATTGCCCCGGCGTTGCATCAGGGGTTGCAACAACTGGGACAGTTACTCAAACAGGGGGTAACCGTTGCAGAAGCAATCGCTGAGGCGCGTCAGGCTATTGATAACAGTGGCTTCCGTTGTGACTACCTCGAAGTACGGTGTGCTGACAATCTGGAAGTGGTTTCCGCGCCACAACCAGGTGACAAACTGGTGATTCTCGGGGCTGCTTTCCTCGGTAATGCCCGCCTGATTGATAATATCCAGGTCGCATTGAATCCACATATTGATTAAGGCATACTCTCGCCCCCTCGTCAGATCGTCTATTTATTGATCGATCATCAGGGGCCGATCCCCGGTTGCCGGGCCCCGCACTGCGCCCGGAACCGATGTTTATGTAAGGGGTTACCATGCAGTCCATTATGCTGAAAGCCAAACTTCACCAGGCCCGTGTGACCCACTCGGTGCTGAATTATGAAGGCTCCTGTGCCATTGATGGCACCTTGCTGGATCTTGCCGGCATGCGTGAGTTTGAACAGATCCAGATTTACAACATCGACAACGGTCATCGTTTCACTACTTACATCATCCGTGCCGAAGATGGCTCCGGCATGATTTCTGTAAATGGTGCTGCTGCCCGCCTGGCCGATGTTGGCGATCGCGTTATTATCTGCACCTACGGCAGTTATGACGAACAGGAACTGGCCAACTTCAAGCCAAAGATGGTGTACATCAACGCTGATAACAGCGTCAGCCACACCAGCTTCGACATTCCGGTTCAGATGGCCTGAACCCTGGGGCCCCTGTTACCCACGGTAACAGGGGCCTGTTTTCCCCGCCGTGTAACACTTCGTCCTACCGATTATCCACTTCGCAAGAAAACCTACTGGCAACAAGGGCTTACACTTTGCTGCAGGCAGTAGCAGTCCGTATACTGTTCACAATAACAATGACCACCAAGGATTGTTTATGTCAAGGGACAGCAGCCTTACCCAATCTCCTGCCTGGATGGCTTTGAAGCAGCACTATACCGAAATTCAGCATCACCATATGCTTGAATGGTTTGCCGCAGACCCTAAGCGTTTTGAGCAATTCCAGTCACAAGCCGCAGGCCTGACCCTGGATTACTCCAAGAATCGGATTACCCGTGACACCGTTGCCTTACTGCTGCAACTGGCCGAAGAACGTGAGTTGCCAGCCCAGATCAACGACCTGTTTGAAGGTGCTGCTGTTAACAACAGCGAAAAACGCCCAGCTTTACACACCGCTCTGCGTAACTTCAGTGACCGTCCGGTAATGGTAGATGGCGTGGATATCATGCCGGAAGTACGTGCCACCGTGCATCGTATGGAAGAATTCTGCTGGAAGATCCGCCGCAACCAATGGCGTGGTTACACCAACGCGCCGTTCACCGATGTGGTGTCGATTGGTATTGGTGGCTCGTTCCTCGGGCCGAAACTGGCTTCCGGTGCGCTCAAGCCATATTGGGACAGCCGCCTGGATATTCACTATCTGGCCAACATCGACGGCTCCCATATCACTGAGATTCTGAAACGCCTGAATCCGGCCACCACGCTGTTTATTGTGCAGTCGAAGTCGTTTGGCACCCAGGAAACCCTGAAAAACGCCCTCGCCTGCCGCAGCTGGTTCCTGAAAAACGGTGGTAACGAGTCAGACCTGGCCAAACATTTTGTGGCCGTGTCGTCCAACGTCGAAAAAGCCGTTGAGTTTGGTATCGCCGAAGAAAACATCTTCCCGATGTGGGACTGGGTCGGTGGTCGTTATTCCCTGTGGTCTGCCATTGGTCTGCCGCTGGCACTGGCGATTGGTATCGACAACTTCCGCGACCTGTTACGTGGCGCCCACGCCATGGACGAACACTTCCGCACCGCACCGCTGGCGCAGAATATGCCGGTGCTGATGGCACTGCTGGGAATCTGGTACGTCAACTTCTTTGGTGTTAACTCACATGCAATTCTGCCGTATGACCATTACCTGCGGACACTGCCAGCGCATCTGCAACAACTGGATATGGAAAGTAATGGTAAGTCGGTGACCCGTCAGGGCCAACCGGTGGATTACCACACAGGCCCGGTGATCTGGGGTGGTGTGGGCACCAACGGTCAGCACGCCTTCCACCAGTTGTTACACCAGGGCACGCATTTTTCACCGGCTGATTTCATCATGCCAATGACCAGTCACAACCCGATTGATCATTTCCATGCCCTGCTGGTTTCCAACTGTTTGAGCCAGAGCCAGGCCCTGCTGCAAGGCAAGTCCGAAGCGGAAGCTCTGCAGGAACTGCTGGATGCCGGTATGCCGGAAGCCGAAGCCCGTGCACTGGCACCACAAAAAGCCATCAGTGGTAACCGCCCGAGCAACACCCTGTATTTCCCGAAATCCACACCACAAGTGGTGGGTGCATTGATTGCCCTGTACGAACACAAGGTCGCTGCCCAGGGCATGATCTGGGGTGTCAACTCGTTCGACCAATGGGGTGTAGAGCTGGGCAAAAAACTGGGCAACCGCGTGCTGGACGCCCTGCTCAGTGGCGACTCTCCGGCCAACTTTGATGGTTCAACCTGTGGTCTGGTAGACGCCTTCCGTCGCATGCAAAAACTGCTGTAATCCTCCCGCAGGGCGACAGCAACCGCCGTAGCCGTTAAACTAGCGCGTTTATTGCCCAGTTTAACGGCTACAGCCTGCACGGAACTCCGAATCATGTCTGCCCAAAGCCCGTCCCGAGTCAACGCCATTGAATGGCGCAACAACCGCCTTTACCTGCTGGACCAGCGCATCCTGCCGCATGAACAGGTCTGGATCGAATGTACCAGTGCCGCCGACACCGCCATCGCCATTCGCGATATGGTGGTACGTGGCGCACCTGCCATCGGCATCACAGCCGCCTACGGTTATGCTCTGGAAGCCCTGCGTGGTGGTGATATGACCGAAACCTTCCGGGTACTGGCAGCCTCACGTCCAACGGCGGTTAACCTGTTCTGGGCACTGGAACGTATGGCGACTCTGGGCACTACCGATGCCGCTTCGCTGGTCGCCGAAGCGATCCGGATTCACGAAGAAGACATCGCTGCCAACCTCGCCATGGGCAACCATGGCGCGTCCGTTATGCCAGAAGGGGTGCGTATTTATACCCACTGTAATACCGGCGCACTGGCAACCGGTGGCCACGGTACCGCCCTCGGTGTGATTCGCAGCGCCTGGAATGACGGCAAGGTGGAACAGGTTTATGCCGGTGAAACCCGTCCATGGCTGCAAGGTGCGCGCCTGACCGCATGGGAACTGCAGCAAGACAACATCACCGCCTCGCTGGTGTGTGATGGCGCCGCTGCGCAACTGTTCCGGCAGGGCAAGGCCGACTGGGTCATTGTGGGGGCCGATCGTATTACCGCCAACGGTGACGTTGCCAACAAGATTGGTACTTACAGTCTCGCCGTACTGGCCCGTCACCACGGCATGAAATTCATGGTTGCTGCGCCACTGAGCACCTTTGACCTCAGCCTCAGCAGCGGTGACCAGATCCCGATCGAACAACGTCCGATGTCGGAAGTCACCAGCATCAAGGGCATCCAGATTGCCCCACACGAGTTCCCGGCAATCAACCCGTCATTTGACGTGACTCCCGCCGAGCTGATTGATGTGATCGCCACCGAAGCCGGTCTGATCCACAACCCGAGCAAGGAAACCGTCGCCGCTCTCTTTGCACGTGCCCGTGCGGAAGGCCGTCAGGCATGAACCTGACGCTGCGCTTTCAACAGCTGGCTGAGGATCTCTGCCATTACGGCCGAATCCTCTACAACAACGACTGGTCACCGGCCACCAGCTCGAACTACTCCGCACGTCTGGACGACCAGTACTGCGCACTGACCAGCTCCGGCAAACACAAGGGTGAACTCACGCCGGCCGATATTCTGGTGGTCGACTGGCAAGGTCGAGCAGTCAACCCGGAAGGTATCAGCAACCGCGGCAAACCCTCTGCGGAAACCCTGTTACACACCCAGATTTACCAGCGCTACCCACAAGCCGGAGCGGTGTTGCACACCCATTCGCGCAATGCGGTTTTGCTGTCGGCCTTATGGCCACAGGCAGAACTGGAACTGACCGGCTGGGAATTACAAAAAGCCATCGAAGGCCAGAACAGCCATGAAAGCCGACTGGTGATTCCGATTGTTGATAACGATCAGAACATTCCGCGCATGGCCGAAGGGCTCGACCCACTGCTGCTACCGGAATGCCGCGCCTACCTGATTCGCGGCCACGGCATCTACACCTGGGGCCACAATCTGGCCGACTGTTTCCGGCATCTGGAAGCACTCGACCATCTATGCGCCTACCAGCTTGAACTCATTCGTCTGGGCCAAATGGAGTCCCGACAACCGTAACACCGAGGGTTGTTACCGCCGGTAACAACCTCGGCGCACCACGAGGAAATCATGTCCGCCATCCGTATTTACCCACACGCCGACATCACCCAGCTGGAGTTTGCCAGCCAGAATATCAGCAGTATTCGCGCCCGTCTGGCCGCTGCCGGTGTGCGTTTTGAACAATGGCAAGCCAGTGCAGAACTGAGTCCGGGCGCCAGCCAGGACGAAGTTATTGCCGCTTACCGCGCCGACATCGACCGCCTGATCGCAGAAGAAGGTTACCAGACCGTGGATGTGGTCAGCCTCAATCGCAAAAACCCGAAAAAAGACGAACTGCGCCAGATTTTCCTGCGCGAGCATCGTCATGGCGAAGATGAAGTACGCTTTTTTGTTGCGGGTCAGGGTTTGTTCAGTCTTCACATAAATGACAGGGTTTACGAAGTACTCTGTGAACGCGGTGATCTGATCAGTGTACCGGCCAACACCCCACACTGGTTCGATATGGGTCCTAACCCCGACTTCATCGCTATTCGCCTGTTTAATAATCCGGAAGGCTGGGTCGCCCACTACACTGGCGACAACATTGCCGACCGCTTCAACCGATTGGAAAACTGATAATGCCTGTACGTGTCATCCTGACGGACATCGAAGGAACCACCTCCTCCATTTCGTTCGTCAAAGACGTTCTGTTTCCGTACGCCACCCAGAATCTGGCGGCCTACGTTCGCGTGCACATCATGGATGACTTTGTGCAAGCCCAACTGCAAGCCACACTGGATATCCTGATCGAAGAAGGCATTACCCACCTGACCACCGCCAATACCGAGGCGCTGATTCAGGCATTGCTGAACTGGATTGCCGAGGATCGCAAGGTCACACCATTAAAAGCCCTGCAGGGACGCATCTGGGAAAACGGCTACCGCCACGAAGATTACCAGGCCCATGTGTACCCGGATGCGGTAGCCCAGCTGCAGCATTGGCATCAGGAAAACCTGCCGATCTACATCTACTCGTCCGGTTCGGTCGAAGCCCAGAAGCTGTTTTTTGAATTCAGCCAGTACGGCAACCTGCTGCCGTTGTTCAGCGGCCATTTTGATACCCTTATCGGTGCCAAGATCAACGCTGATTCCTACCGTACGATCAGCACCCAACTGGCCGCCGTACACGCCGCAGCACCGGCGGAAATCCTGTTCCTGTCGGATGTGGAAGCCGAGCTGGATGCCGCCCGCGACGCCGGTATGCAAACCTGCTGGCTGATCCGCGATGGTGAACTGCCGGAGCAACCGGCCCATCGGGCTGTACGCAGTTTTGACGACATCCAGCCAGAGCTGCTGTAAACCGCCAGAGCTGTAAACCGCCAGCCATGGAATAACGCCAGAAACAAAAAGGGCCGCAATTGCGGCCCTTTTTGTTGGTGGTCACATCAGGATTACTGTGCAGCCTTCAGATGATCAGCGTGGAAACGCAGGTGATCTTCAATAAACGACGCAATGAAGTAATAGCTGTGGTCATAACCGTCCTGACGACGCACGGTCATCGGGTAATCGGTAGCCGCAACGGTCTGCTCCAGCGTATCAGTGCCCAGCTGTTCGGCCAGGAAAGAATCCGCCGAGCCCTGATCCACCAGCGCCGGAATACGCGCAGCCGTTGTTTTCAGCAGTTCAACCGTGTCATGGCCTTTCCAGACCTCACGATCCGCACCCAGATAGGTGGTGAACGCCAGCTCACCCCACGGGCAGTTGGACGGATTGGCGATTGGACTGAACGCCGACATCGACACATAACGCTCCGGATTACGCAGGGCAATGGTCAGAGCACCATGGCCGCCCATGGAGTGACCACTGATGGCACGTACACGGGTTACCGGGAATTCCTGCTCCACCAGCGCAGGCAGCTCGTTCACCACATAGTCGTACATGCGGTAATGCTTGCTCCACGGCGCTTCGGTAGCGTTGACATAAAAACCCGCGCCCTTGCCCAGATCGTAACGATCTTCATCGGCAACACCATCACCACGTGGACTGGTGTCCGGAGCCACAATGGCAATGCCGAGTTCGGCGGCCATACGCTGGGCACCGGCTTTCTGCATGAAGTTTTCGTCGGTACAGGTCAGACCGGACAGCCAGTACAACACCGGCACCGGTGTTTCAACGCTGGCTTGTGGCGGCAGGTAAACAGCAAAACGCATGCGGCAATCCAGCACGGCAGACGCATGTTCGTATTGGCGGTGCCAGCCACCAAAGCTGCGGTTTTCACTGATCTTGTTCATCGTAATCCTTTGCATGTGGCGGCCTTGGCCGCCGTCTTCACCGGATCATTCCGGTAATTTCAGGAAATGCTGGCGATAATGAGCGAGTTCCGCGATGGATTCACGAATGTCATCCAGCGCCTGATGGCTCGCCGTTTTCTTGAAGGAGGAGACGACTTCAGGGTTCCAGCGCTTGGCCAGCTCCTTCAGGGTGCTGACGTCGAGGTTACGATAATGGAAAAACGCTTCGAGTTCAGGCATGTATTTGACCAGAAAGCGACGATCCTGATGAATACTGTTACCACACAGCGGTGATGATCCCGGCTTGACATACTGAGCCAGGAACTCAAGGGTGCGCAGCTCGGCATCACGAGCCGACACATCGGAGTGACGTACGCGTTCGGTCAGGCCGGAATTACCGTGAGTACGGGTGTTCCACTCATCCATGGCGTCCAGCAGAATGTCCGGCTGGTGCACGGCAAACACTGGACCTTCCGCAATCACATTCAGATTGCCATCGGTAACGATGGTGGCGATTTCGATAATAACGTCCTGTTCCGGCTCGAGGCCGGTCATTTCCAGATCCATCCACACCAGGGTGTCTTGCTGACTCATTGCTTGTACCGGTTTTCACTAAGATTAAGGAAAGCAGTTTAGCCGGTTGCTCTTGCCCTGACCAACACGGACAATACGCCCAACTTCAAGACAGACAGACCCCGATGGCGAAACGCAAACTCACCAAACAGCAAACCTGGCGTATTGCCAGAATCCAGGACGAAAAGGCCCAGCGTGCCGACAAAAAAGAAGCACGTATTGCCGAACAGCTGAACGCTGGCGACCTGGGTGACGAAACCCATGGCCTGGTGATTGCGCATTTCGGTACCCAGGTGGAAGTCGAGGATGAACAGCGTCAGCGTTACCGCTGTTTCCTGCGCGCCAACCTCGGCTCGCTGGTTACCGGTGACCACGTGGTGTTTCGTCCGGGTCAGGAACAGAACGGCGTGCAAACCGGTGTGGTGGAAACCGTACTGGAACGTAACTCCGAGCTGTCACGTCCCAACCCGTATAACGAAATCAAACCGGTTGCCGCCAACATCGACGTCATCCTGCTGGTGATTGCGCCGGAACCGTATGCGCACGCCAACCTGATCGACCGTTATCTGGTGGCGGCGGAAAACTGCCATATCGAACCGATCATCCTGCTCAACAAGATCGACCTGGTGAACGACGATAACAGCGAACACCTGGCCGACCTGCTGAACCGCTACAGTTATCTGGGTTATCGCATCCTGCAGGTCAGTGCCCACGATCCGGACAGCCTCGGTGAGTTGAAAGAATTCCTCAACGATCAGGTCAGCGTGTTTGTGGGTCAGTCCGGTGTCGGTAAATCCTCACTGATTGCCACCCTGCTGCCAGGTGAAGACCTGCGTATTGGTGCCTTGTCGGAACACACCCGCAAAGGCCGTCACACCACCACCACCGCCCGCCTCTACCACTTCCCGGCCGGTGGCGACCTGATCGACTCTCCGGGGATTCGCGAGTTCGGCCTCTGGCACATGAGTGAAGACGACGTGTTGTACGGTTTCCGTGAATTACGCGCCGTTGCCGGCCACTGTCGTTTCCGCGATTGCCACCACGAACAGGAACCGGGTTGTGCCCTGATCGAAGCCGTTGAAGAAGGCATCATCAGCGAAGCCCGCTTCAGCAGCTACAAACGGATTCTGGAAACCCTGTCCGAGCTGTAACACCATGAACACGCCGTTATTCAATCTCTTTGAACATCTGCCTGACGCCCGTCAGGCAGAGCAGTTTGAAGACATCCTGCGTTTACCGGGCATTCGTATCGAACGAATTGTCTCCTGCGGGCAATCCTCACCAGAGGGTTACTGGTACGACCAGCCTGAAGGTGAATGGGTGATGGTGTTACAGGGTCAGGGCGTGATTGAATTCGACGACGGTCGTCTGTTGACCCTGAACTCCGGCGACGGCATCCATATTCCGCCCCATTGCCGCCATCGGGTTGCCGCGACCACCGATACCACCATCTGGTTAGCCGTGTTTTATGGCTCGCCCACGCCAGCCCAGTGAATCTGACCAGAGACGCCCGCACGACCGAACATTCAGGCCATAATTCGCGACAAACTCAGCAAAACATCTGCCGCGATTCGACGTTCTGCCACACTGTTGCTACCGTTCACCAGACGTTCAAGACAATTGGATTGTCAGACGCCAACCGAATGATTGTTCCCTCTACGATTCTTTGGGAAAACTGATAGTCTTGGCGACTCTATCGTGGACAGCATTGCTACTGACCTCAGACTTTGCAGAATTGGATTATGGAAGAGACCATCATCTCCATCCCTATGCTGGCAGGTAACAACTCCCATACTCATAACAGCGTCCTGCTGGAGTCGCTCCTGCTCTATTTACCAGGCATGATCTGGATGAAAGACCCCAAAGGAGTCTATCTCGCCTGTAACCCATTATTTGAAGCTTTTTTTGGTGCTCGTGAAGCTGATATTCTCGGGCATACCGATTACGACTTTGTCGATCAGAAACAGGCCGACTTTTTTCGCTGGCACGACATCAAGGCCATGAATGCCGGTAAACCCATGATCAACGAAGAGTGGATTACGCTCTGCAATGGCACCCGGGTTCTGCTGGAAACCACCAAAACAGCTGTTCACTCACCCGACGGGCAACTGCTGGGTGTGCTGGGAATTGGCCACGACATTACTCAACGTCACCAGACCGAAAAGGCGCTGCGTGATAGCAGCGAACGTTATCAGGCTATTCTCACCAGCAGCCTTGATGGCATATGGGTGGTGGATCGCACAGGTAAATTGATTGACATCAACGATGCTTATTGCCAGCAATCGGGCTATAGCCGGGAAGAATTGCTCAACCAATCCTTACTATTCCTTGATCCCAATGAAACCGCGGAGAGTGTCGCCAATCGTACCGCACGTATTATCAGTAACGGCGGTGATATTTTCGAAACAACTCACCGCCGCAAGGACGGCAGCGAGTGGCCGGTCGAGGTTTCCGTCAGTTATTCCGGTCTCGATACAGGCCAGTTTTTTGTGTTCCTGCGTGATATCAGCGAACGCAAGAAAACCGAACAGCAGATCCAGTACATGGCGTACAACGATGTGCTGACCAACCTGCCCAACCGCATCGTGCTGGAAGACCGGCTACGCCAGGAAATTGCCCACCACAAACGTAATGGCAAACGCATTGCCGTGCTGTTTCTCGACCTCGATGGTTTCAAACGCATCAACGATATTCACGGCCATGACATTGGCGACCAACTGCTGATCGCCATGGCGGCGCGTATGCGTGTAACCGTGCGAGCGGCAGACACCATCGCTCGTCTCGGTGGCGACGAGTTTGTGGCAATACTGCCCGATTTGGACAACAACGATGATTACCTGCCGATTCTTGACCGCCTGCTCGAAGCAATCGCCGAACCCATGCAGGTTGCGGATCTGCAGCTGCAGTTGACCGCCAGTATTGGCATCACCTTTTACCCACAACAGGACGAAGTCGACGGCGACCAGCTGATGCGTCAGGCCGACCAGGCCATGTATCAGGCCAAACTGGCCGGTAAAAACCGCTATCACCTGTTCGATACACAACTGGAGCGGCTGTTACGCCATCGCCATCGCGACCTCTACGAGTTGCGCCGCGCTTGTGCCAACGGCGAGCTGACGCTGTATTACCAGCCCAAGATCAATATGCGTACCAGCCAAATGACCGGTGCAGAAGCCTTGTTACGCTGGCACCACCCGGAGCGAGGCCTGCTTACCCCCGGCGAATTCCTGCCAGCCATGGAAGGACAAAACTTCCTGATTGAACTGGGTGAATGGACGGTGCGTCAAACACTGCGCGAAATTTCCGCCTGGCAAATGCAGGGCCTGCACATTCAGGTCAGCGTGAATATCGCGGGCCTGCATCTGCAACGAACCGACTTCCTGCCCCGCCTGCTGCAGATTCTGGATGAGTTTCCATCGGTTCCACCACACCTGCTGGAACTGGAAATTCTGGAAACCAGCGCGCTGGAAAACGTGACACACGTAACTGACGTGATAGCCGAATGCCGCAAACTGGGGATCAGTTTTGCGCTGGATGATTTCGGCACCGGTTATTCATCGCTGACGTATCTGAAACGCCTGCCCACCCAGGTGTTAAAAATCGACCGCAGTTTTGTCGAAGAAATGCTTGATGACCCGGAAAACCTCTCCATTCTCGATGGCGTGATCAAGCTGGCCAGCGCCCTCAATCGCGATATCGTTGCCGAAGGTGTCGAGAGTGTTACCCAGGGCGAAATCCTGCTGTTACTGGGATGTGAGCAGGCCCAGGGCTTTGCTATCGCCAAACCGATGCCTGCCGAAGCCATTCCACAATGGCTGTACAGCCGTAAGATCGAACCGCTCTGGTACAACCGCCGCCCACTGCGGGCCGAATGCCGCTGCCTGTTGTTTGCCATGGCACACTGGCGCAGCTGGCGTAAACGCCTGCGCCAATGCCAGTACAATCCGCAACTGGCCACCCAGTGGTTACGGCAGATTTACCGGATTCCGGGACTGCCGGAAACACTGGACAATATCTCCGTCGCCGACCTCGGTCGTATTCGCCAGCAACACACAGGTTTGTGCCAGCTGACGCGACATGTTCTCGAACAGATTCGCGATAACGACGACTCACGACTGCAGCGTAATCTGGCGATGTTTGATGTGGAGTGTGACCAGCTGCTGGATCGACTCGAAGGTTTGTTGCCTTGAATGCCCCCGGTAGCCGCCACTATTCCCTGAGATTGGGCGGATTATCGTAAGGGTTGTCAGCCCGGTTGCGCTGCTCCTGCAGTTTCTGCAAGGCATCCAGCGATTGTTCAAATCCTTGCTGGCGCTGCTGCAAGGCCTGTGGGTCTTGCTGATCGATCGGTGGATTCTGCAGCAGCAAAACGATACGACGATTGGCCGGTGCTTGCGGATTGGCCAGGTCCAGCGGCTGGGTATCACCAACACCAACCACCTCAGCAATCTGTTTTCGCTCCAGGCCAGCCTCCATCAACGCCTTGCGGGCGGAGTCGGCACGCAACGCTGACAACTTCCAGTTATTGTCATCCTCGGGGTACGGGCTGTTACTGCCACGCTCATTGTCAGTATGGCCGGTAATCACCAGCCGCATGCCGCCCACCAGCGCCACCGACAGAATGGGTGCCAGTTCCCAGAGAATATCTTCGGTATAAAACTGCAGGTCAGCACTGCCGGAGGCAAACATCGGACGATCACGGCTGTCGATAATCTGCAGACGCAGACCTTCGCGGGTAATGTCGATCATGATCTGGTTACGGAATGGCCCCAGCCGCTGGCTGGCGACAATCAGCTGTTCAATTCTCTCTTTTAACGCTTCACTGTCAGGATCATCGTTATTGTCAGGGCTGCGAATACGATTCTGGCGTAACTCCAGCACGGTATCAGCGGCATTGGTGCCTTCATCGCCAAGATTGGTCATGACGGACGGCGAGCCACCAAGGTCGATCGGTGATGATGACGGCATCAGCTTGCCATCCGCGTAGGCTTTGGGGTCCTGGAAGAAACCGGAGATGGCCATACGTTGTTCTTCGGAGGAGTTGTTGATGATCCACAACACCAGAAACAGCGCCATCATGGCCAACGCAAAGTCAGCCATAGCCACTTTCCAGGCACCTCCGTGATCATCATGCCGACGCCGCACCACGCGGCGAATAATAATGGGCGTCTTGGGGCCTAGATTCTCCATTAACGGCCTCGCAGACGAGCATCCAGCTCATCAAAACCGGGGCGACAGTGGGTATAAAGCGCCTTACGACCAAACTCGACCGCCAACTGTGGTGGCACTCCGTGTAACGATGCAATAATAGCCGCCTTGGCGGCTTCGTACAGGCGAATCTCGTGATCGGCCAGATGCTTCATGTTGTTGCCAATCGGGCCAACCAGACCATACGCCAGCAATACCCCCGAAAATGTCCCCACCAGCGCCGCAGCCACATGAGCACCAATTGCCGTGACCTCACCACCAATGGCCCCCATGGTAATCACAATGCCCAACACCGCCGCCACAATCCCGAAACCGGGCAAGGCATCTGCAACGCGGGTAACTGCCGTCCCCGGCTGTTCAAGTTCGTGCAAGCGAGTATCTATTTCCTGATCCATCAAACCTTCCAGCTCAAAAGCTGACAGGTTGCCCACCACAATGATACGGAAATAATCCGCCACAAAATTGGCCAGCTCACGGTTACGCTGGATATCCGGATAACGGGCAAAAATCGCGCTGGACTGCGGGCTGTCGACTTCGGCTTCAATCGCCATCATGCCTTCACGCCGGGCCTTGTTGAGAATATCGAAGATGAGATTGAGCAAATCCATCTGCATGGCGTGTTCACGTTTGCCGCTCCCTACAATCACTCTCGGCAACAGGGCAAAGGTACGTCTCACCAGAGACCAGGGATTGGAAACCAGAAAAGATCCCAGCGCTGCTCCCACAATAATCAGTACTTCAAAGGGCTGCCATAGAGCCAGCAGCTGGCCGTGCGACATCACAAAGCCGTACAGCACGCTGCCAAACACAATCAGCATCCCAATCAAAAACAGCATCTACGGCCCCCGCTCGCCCTTGCGTCTGCTAGCTGCCATCCGATGACGGCAATAAACCTGTCTATAGTTAAGAACACCCCAATCATTTACTCAAACAGGGTTATGACCTCCCATCCAGATTCCCAATTTGTACCTCCTGCGGATTACCGGGCCGTACCGGAATGGAAGCAGTTGCTGACCAAGCCTGAGTTTCCGATTCTGGAAGAAACCCGTAACCGGGTGCATCAGGCCATGCGTGACCGCCAGGTCAACTTTCAGGATCTGGCTCCTGTGGTGGAGCGGGACCCGGCCCTGTGCCTGAACCTGCAGCTGTTAACCGTCCAACAAAACCCGGAATGCCGTCATCAGATCAGCGGTGCAGCCAACTGCCTGTCCCTGCTGGGGATGCAGGAGCTGGTCAAACTGGTCAAACGTTTACCGGTGATCAACGCCGACACCAAAGATCCACGCGAACTCGCGTATCGAACTGCCTTGCACAATGCCCATCTGGCAAGCCAGATTGCCGCCTGGTGGACAACCCAGAAAGGTAATAACAGCGTCCACTATGCGCGCTGGGCCACCCTGCTGCTGGCTGCGCCCTTGTGGAGCTGGTTATTAGCCAATGATCAGGCCCGTAATTTTCTGTATTTCGCCAGCCGGAGGCGCGAGCCCTGGCATGCGCTACAACGAATCAGCGATCGTCACTTGAAGGATTGGCAAACCCTCGCCCGCAAACTGGCACTGCCGCCGCTGGCGGAAGACAGCTGGAATCCAGCCAAATGGCCAAGTCTGCAACAGTGGCATCTGTTACGCCGCTACGACCCCTGGGATTTACCCGACAAGATCGGTCGTCATCTCATCCATACATTTAATCAGCCGCATTTAACGCCGCTGTTCGCTTGCACGCTCGCCTGGCATCTGCATATCGAACCGGATTCGGCGCGGACCCGCCGCTGGTTAACCCTGAGTACCCACTGGCTCAGCAAACCCCTGTATGTCTGGTCGGGAATTTTACGCGAAGCGCAGCTGCTGAGTGCCGAACAGCAGGGCAGCAGTTTCGGCAGTGGTGTATTGCACTGGTTGCAGCCAGAACCTCAGGTACTGCACTACCCCTGGTATGAAGATGAAGTCCAGGCAGCACAGCGCAAACGCTTGCAAGAAGAAGAGGAAAAACGAAGCCGCAGCAAACCGGCAGGCGTGATTGAAGATACACGCGTTCATCCTCAGCCACGGCTGACCCGCACAGCGCAGGAAACCCCGCTCGTTGCAGCCCGACGGCAACGCCCTGCCGTACAGCCACCACAAGCATTACAGGCCGAAGCCGCCCACTCTGAGTCGCCGATCCTTGATCGACTGGCCGTACCAGCCTTGATCAACGGCCGACCTCCGGTGCGGATACCTGCAGAAGAAAAATCGGAAGAACAAGAACCAGCCAGGGCGGAGCACACCAGTCTCGATGCTCTGCAACAACGCTTGCAGCACAATCCAGCCAGTTTTGGTGACTGGCATCAGCTGATGCAGGCGTTACTACACGGTATTCGCAAAGACCTGGGATTACCCTGGGCTGCCGTCACCCTGTTATCCCGCGATAAACAGCAGTTACGACTGGTATATCAGGAAGGACTACCTGAACATGACCCACTCATCAAACTGCAAGTCGAACTCTCCGTCACCAACCTGTTCAGCAAACTGCTCGAACAACCGGCCAGCATTCAGATCACCCCGGCCAGCCGGGCAAAGCTGCTGCGTAACCTGCCCGATAACCTGCAGATGGCGTTGCCACCTTTCTGCCTGTTGATGTCGATACACGCAGGCTCGCGGCCGATTGGCGTCGTGATCGCCGGCACCGCAGGGGAAGCTCCTTCCGCGCAGGTCTGGAACGCCTTTCGCAGCCTCTGCCAAAGTGGCAGCCAAGGCCTGCAGAACCTGCGTCAGCAGAAGTCCAACCCGCGCAACTGAGCACTCCGGGAAGGAACTTGCCTCATCACAACGGTCTATTTCAGCGAGCCCCATCTGCCGGAGTGCGCTCCACATCCGGCGCCGGGGCGGTTACACTGCGGACTATTCCTGTTTTCTGATTGGAGTCCTGAAGGATGAACCAACTTCCCTTGCTGCTGGAACCACAACAGCTGGCTGCTCTGCTGCCACTGGACAAGGTGCTGATCATCGACCAGAGCAAAGCCGAAACCTACGCGGAACATCACGTACCGGGCGCCATTCATCTCGACTTCAAACGCCTGCAACTAGGGGGCGCTCCAACGCCGGGCGCACTGCCGTCACTGACGCAGCTGTCAGCCCTGTTCAGTGAACTGGGACTGACGCCTGACACCACCGTGATTGCCTACGACGACGAAGGCGGCGGCTGGGCCGGACGCCTGATCTGGGCACTGGATATGATTGGCCACAGCCGTTATGCCTATCTCAACGGTGGTATTCATGCCTGGCTGCAGGATGGTCTGGCAACGGAAAGTGGCATCAACAACCCGGTAGCCAGCCAATACGAAGTGACCGGTCTGCAAGTCGGGTTCTCCTTGAGCAAGGAAGATATCATGGCGCGTATTGGTCAGCCGGACTTCGCCGTCTGGGATGCCCGTTCCCATGCGGAATACACCGGCGACAAGGTTATTTCCCGTCGTGGCGGCCATATTCCTGGCGCAGTGAACTATGAATGGACACTAGGCATGGACAAGGCCCGTGGTCTGCGTATCAATAATCTCGATGAATTTTCGGCGCTACTGACCTCCATGGGTCTGACCGCCGACAAGGAAATCGCCACCCACTGCCAGACTCACCACCGTTCCGGTTATACCTATCTGGTAGGCAAGATCCTCGGCCTGAACATCAAGGCTTATCCGGGCTCCTGGTCCGAATGGGGTAACAGCGATGAAACACCGGTTACCACCGGTGAACAGCCCTGATATCTACCCACCATGAACCGAATCTGAAGAGAGAATAACGTGCTGAAAGATGACCTGTTTATCGCCAGCCAGTACCTGCTGCCACAGCACCTGCTGTCGCGTCTGGTCGGCAAACTGGCCGAATGCGAACACACCGGAGTCAAAAACTTCCTGATCCGTCAGTTCATGGACCAGTTTGGTATCCGCCTGGACGACGCCGCCCGTCAGTCACGGGACGACTTCAAGAGTTTTAACGACTTCTTCACCCGCGAACTGCGCCCAGGCGCCCGTCCGCTCGACAGCAATGCCAATGCCATTGTGTCGCCTGCTGATGGCGCGGTTTCACAACTCGGCAAAATCCGCGATGGCCGTATTTTCCAGGCCAAGGGTCAGGACTTCACCGTACTGGAACTGCTGGGCGGCGATGAAGAGCGTGCTCGTCAGTTCCGCAACGGTGAGTTCGCCACCATTTATTTGTCACCTCGGGATTATCACCGGGTGCATATGCCAATCACCGGCACCCTGAAAGAAATGGTGTATGTGCCTGGCTCACTGTTTTCGGTAAACCAGACCACCGCTGAAAATGTGCCTCGTCTGTTTGCCCGCAACGAACGTCTGGTTGCGATTTTCGAAACCGACGTTGGCCCGGTGGCCATGGTTCTGGTGGGCGCCATGATTGTGGCGGCAATTGAAACCGTCTGGAGTGGCCGCGTAACACCACCACTGCGTCGTCTGAGTGTGGTGAACTACGAAAATCCACAACCAGTCGAGCTGGAGAAAGGCGCCGAAATGGGTCGTTTCCTGCTGGGGTCCACCGTTGTGTTGTGCTTCCCGGAAAACACCCTGCAATGGGATCGTGAGCTGGAAAATGGCAGTCCGGTACGTATGGGCAAACGCATCGCCACCATTGGTGCAGCCCCCGCAGCCAACGCTTTCAGTGATGAGCCAGCCGACGACGACAGTATTGACGCTGACGAAGCCAATGCCGAAAGTGGCGGCGATAACTGATCGACCGCCCCTTGCGTATTCCCCGGATCAGTCAGCGGCCAGACGGCCGCTCTGATCCAGTACCAGATGAGTGTGCTCGCTATCCAGAATAACGTGCTCGACGCCCTGGCCCTCCAGCAACTCCAGAACCTTGATCTTGTGCTCCGGAACCGCATGCACCAGAGCATCGTATTGCAGCTCCAGCCCGCTGCCACTGTGACCACTGGTATCCACATGGATCACCATCTGCAACGTCTCTCCGGCACTGGTATCCACCACCGGCTGATCCACAAACAGATCTTCAATACTCAGCGGTAACAGCTGATCGCCAGCTTTTACCTGCACATGCTCCTTGACGTAACCAAGCCAGGCCCCCGCATCGGTTTCTTCGGTATCCGCTGCAGGCATGGCTGGCATACCACTGATCTGTTTAATCACAGCCACCGGCCAGCGCAGGGTCAAAATCAACTGGTTATCCCCCGTTCGTAACAGAAGCTGGCTACCATCAGCCGCCAGAGTCTCAGCCCATGCAGAAGCAACCAGCAGCAGGCCACACAAAACACGGACAAAATGACGCAAGAAAGGGATCGATTTTTTCATGAAATATTCCGATAAACAGTAGCCGATCAACATCAGTAACAGGCAAACGGAGGAATTACCTTGTACAGAACGACAAGGTAAAGAAAAGCCAGATCAAACAGGGCTAACCGCGCCATATAATCACAATCCGAGTCAAGGTTACGACACAGATTGTTTGGAACAGTCAGTTATATCCATCTCTATGACATAAGGCTGTTGCAACCAAAGAACAATTTCTTGCACAGTTGATACTTGTCGAATTTGACCACCGGTCCAGGTGCACTCAGAATAACTCTGCGCGAGTGCAGCGCCCCCTCCGGAGCGTTAGAGACACTCTGAATAACTCTGCACAGCTCTCGGCTCTGGCTCCTGCTTCGCCCTAACTCCTGCAGTCGTGCGCGAGCGCTGCAGCGCGTATGAGCAAGGCGACGAATGCAGCGAAATGACGAGTACTTTCCAAGTTCGTCAACACCGCTCAAACGCACTGCAACCCGCGCACTTCGGGGCTTTCGGGATGGCATCGCGGGCACCTGGCTATGCAGAAATGCCCCATGCACGTAGAGTATGATGGCCCACTTGCAAAGAGGTTTATTGCTTGCCGAGTGGATAACCATATATCGGAAACAATGTACGTCCTCTCCCGGACAAGAATCTTATTGATCCACGTCGGGACGGAAAACCTGATGGCAAGGAAAATAGCGGAAATTGACAAATATTGGGTATTGGAATCCGGCCAACATCGCCAAAGTCGTCATCACGCTGTGAGAAACTCGTCAGAATAGTCCAGTAAAGACTCTGGCAAGGATGCCGGATTGCATATAGTGTTACCTGAAACACGCGTCAGTTAACGCTCGTAACATTGGTCAGGTGAATTTTATCGTTCGGCAAGCTCTGTGAAGGGCAAGATCCGCTACAATACACAACTGTAGGACGGTACAACGCATCGGACACGCAAAAGGATCAACATGTCGACAGTTAATGACACCCTGCATCTGCTGCTTCACACCGAGTCGCAGAACGACGCCGAAGGCATTGTAAGTTTGTTGCGCAGCTCCGGCAGCGCCACCAGGGCTCAGGCCTTTACATCGCTGGACGAATTCACCCAGCAGCTACAACAAAAAGGCTGGGATATCCTCGTTACTGAGGTGAAGGCCAACAATCTGAGTTACCAAGACCTGCAACAGCAGATCCAGCGCCTCAACAAAGACCTGCCGCTCATCCTTCTGACACCGGACATTGATCTGATGTTGATGGAAGATGCACTGAAGCGCGGTGCCGCCGCCGTTGTACCAAAGGATGAATCCAACCTGTTGATGCTGGCTATTGATCGTGAAATGCATCACTTGCGTATCCGCCGTGAAATGCGAGCGATGGAAATCAGGGTACGTGATGCAGAAAAACGGGCTCAGTCAATGCTGGAAAGCTCTCGAGAGGCTGTTGCCTACATTCACGATGGCATGCACATTTTCGCTAATGGCTCGTATCTGAAGCTGTTTGGCTACGAGAGTGTTGCCGATCTTGAAGGCATGCCAATCATGGACATGGTCGACGGCAATGGTCAGGGTGATTTCAAGAGTTTCCTCAAACACTACAATAGCAGCAACCAGCAGACCGACGAACTGAACACCATCGGGATTGATGGCGACGGCAACCCGTTCCCAATGAATATGACCTTCTCACGTGCAACCTACGGTGAAGAGCGTTGTATTCAGGTCAGCATCAAGGCCTCCAACAAGAACAACGAGCTTGAAGCCCGCCTGCGGGAAATGAGCAATGTTGACATCATGACCGGCCTTTATAACAAGCCTTATTTCATGGCCCAACTCGAAAAGTCCGTCGACAAGGCGGTGCTGGGCGGTGAAACTGGTGCCATTTTCTATATCAATGTTGATCACTTCGGTAAGGTCAAAAGCGAAGTCGGTATCAGCCGCGCTGATACCGTCCTGCTGGAGCTGGCCAACTCACTGAAAAAACGTATCAATGCCGAACACATATTGTCGCGCATCAGTGAAGATATCTACGCTTGCATTTTTATGGGCATCAGTGCCGATCAAGCCGTGGGTACAGCTCAATCGCTACGCCAACATATTGAGAATCTGCTGATTGATCTGGGCGACCGCACAATTTCAGTGACCGCCAGTATCGGTATTGCGCTGATCAACGAAACCAGTTCCCGTCCGGAGGATGTGCTACAGCAGGCGCACTACGCTTCCGATGGAGTCCGCAAGCTCGAAGGCCATGAACAAGGCAATGGCGTGATGCTGTATGTACCGCTATCACGCGAGAAACAAGCCAACGAAGTCGGCATGGAAGACTTGCTGACCGAGGCCCTGCGCAAAAATGGTTTCCGCCTCATGTTCCAGCCACTGATCAGCTTGCGCGGCAGCGATGCAGAGCATTACGAAGCCCTGTTACGTCTGCCAGGCAGTAATGGCATGGAAATTTCGGCTGGTGAGTTCATGAACAAGCCGGATGTAACCGATGCTTTGAAACGCAAAATTGATCGCTGGGTAATCCTCAATACAGTGAAAATGGTTGGTGAACATCACCAGAAAGGCCATAACACCCGCGTATTCATCAACCTGACTTCTGCCTCCATTCTGGATGACAGCCTGCCTGGCTGGATCGGTGTAGCGTTACGAGCAGCCCGACTGCCGCGTGGGTCGGTGATTATCCAGTTCAGTGAAGACGACGCCGGAAGGGTACTTAAACAGGCTCAGGGTTTTACCGAAAGCCTGACCGAAAAAGGCATTCACAGCGCTATCAGCCGTTTTGGTTGCGCTCTGAACCCATCACGTAACCTCAAGCATCTGACCGTTGAATACGTCAAGCTGGACGGCTCTTATACACGAGAAATGAACGACAGCCCGGATCATCAGCAACAGTTAAAGAACCTTCTGGCGGAACTCCACGAAGCCAACAAACAGACCATCCTGCCGCAGGTCGAGAGTGCATCAACACTCGCCAGCCTCTGGCAACTGGGCGTTCATTTTGTACAAGGTTACTACGTGCAGGCTCCACAAGAGAGCATGAGCTACAACTTTGAAGAAGAGAGCAGCTTCTGAGCAGACCAGCGTCTGCCCAGAAGCACTCTGCACCTCCGCGGTTACCGGTCGGTAATCGCGGAGGTCAGACACCACTCAGTCGGCGACTGGTGGTTCCATGATGTCGCGATCGCGATAACCCAACAGGTACAGAATACCGTCCAGGCCTAACGTCGAGATTGAGTGACGAGCGTTTTCACGTACCAGCGGTTTGGCACGGAAGGCAATCCCCAGACCGGCAATGCTCAGCATTGGCAGATCGTTGGCACCATCACCAACAGCAATGGTCTGCTCCAGACGGATGCCTTCTTTGGCAGCCAGCTCGCGCAGCAGGTCGGCTTTACGCTGACCATCCACGACCGGCTCAATCACACGACCGGTAACAATGCCGTTTTCCATTTCCAGCTCGTTGGCGAACACATAGTCAATGCCAAGACGCTTTTGCAGGTAACGGCCAAAGTAGTTAAAACCACCGGACAGAATGGCAGTCTTGTAACCCAACGCTCGCAGGTTGTAGATAAGACGCTCGGCACCTTCGGTGATTGGCAGGTTCTGGGCGATACCTTCCAGAACATCGGCATTCAGGCCCTTCAGCAAGGAAACCCGCTCGGCGAAGCTCTGTTTGAAATCCAGTTCGCCTTGCATCGCCCGTTCGGTAATGGCCGCTACCTGCTCGCCCACACCGGCCGCACGCGCCAGTTCATCAATCACTTCGGTTTCGATCAGGGTAGAGTCCATATCGAAGGCCACCAGACGGCGGCTACGACGGTAAACATCGTCGACCTGGAACGCCACGTCGACCCCCAGTTCGTTTGCCACTTCGAGGAAACGCGCCCGCATTACACTCTGATCCGCCTCACCACGTACCGAGAATTCCACACAAGCACGGGTTTTGGTATCCGTCTGCTCGGTCTGTTCCAGAGGAACCCGACCGGACAGGCGTGAAATCTGGTCAATGTTCAGACCACTGTCGGCAATTACCCGGGTCACACGCGCAATGGCCTCAGCTTCCATCGAACGCGCCAGCAAGGTAATGATATGTCGGGATTTGCCCTGCCCCGCCACCCAGTTTTCATAACTGTCGGCAGAGACAGGGGTAAAACTGACGCTCAGCCCCAGTTCATGTGCCTTGAAAAGCACATCCTTGAGGACCGGGGCGGCGTCGGCGCTGGCCGGAATGGCTGCCAGAATCCCCAGCGACAGGGTGTCATGGATTTCGGCCTGGCCGATATCCAGAATCGTGACACCATATTGCGCCAGGATGGCGCTGATGCTTGCCGTAAGCCCAGGCTTGTCGGCACCGGTTACCCGGATAAGAACCAGTTCGGTCACACTCGTTTCCCGTTTCCGGCCAGAGGCCAATTACAGTTTTTCCAGATCGGCTTTGGCAGCCGCAACCACACCGCGCAGCTCTTCGATCAGCTCAACGGTTTCGTGCACAGACAGGGCACGTACACGATCCAGGCTCATCAGAAACAGGCCTTTTTCTACTTTTTCGATTTTGTCTTTCAGAGACTTTTTAACATCGCTCATGGTGGTTCCTCGAGATTAAGGTTAGTCAGACTGGCGGGCGTTATGATTGGCTCACAACGTCCTGAAAACCGGTCGGCGAACAGCAACACCGCATAAATCTGGCTCAAGTTGGCCATTTTTGACCGTCAGCCGTGAAAATTGCGCATTGTCCGGTGCCGCTGGCCGTAAGCGGCGCCTATAATAACACCTAATTTTCGGAAATCTCCGTCTGATTATTCTGGCAACTATCCATGCGCAATCTCTTTCGACGTAAGTTTAATCTGGGTCAAACCTGCGGAATCCTCGCCGCCCTGCAACTGCTGGTTGCCGGTCTGGTGATTTCGATCCTGACCTATAGCCATCTGCTCGGCAGCCTGCGTCAGGAAGTGCAGGATGACAGCGTTCGCCAGCTGCAACGTCTGTCGATGGTGATCGCTCCTGCCGTGCTACAAGAAGATCGCATCAGCCTGAATGTCACCCTGGCAGACTGGACAAGGGGGCCGGAGATGCCATCAATTCGTATCATGGACACCAGCGCCCAGATCATTGCCGAAAGTGGCCGCCAGAGTTCCGGCAAGATTATCAATCTGCCGCTGACCCAGGATGACAAGGTGCTGGGCAACATCGAAGCCACCATCAACACTATCACCGCCGACCGTATTGCTGGCCGCTATCTGTCGCTGGCATTGATGGCAACTGGCTTGTCATCGCTGCTGGCGGGCTTTATCGCCTATCATCTGGCAGAGCGCTCCGGTTCCTACCTGCAACAGATTACCCGTCAGCTCAAACAGTGGGGTGAAGGCAAGCCGCTGTTCATCCCAGAACACAACGACGGCCAGATCAATGAAATAAATGATCTGCACTATAGCCTTCGTCGATTGCAACAGAATGAATCACGTCGTCTGGCATTAGAGCAAGCTCTGAGCCAGTTTATGTATCGCAGTGAAAAACCACGCACCAGCAGCGTTACCTACCAGCGTTGTGCAATTCTCTATTTTGAAATTGATGAGCTGGACATTCTACTGGCACGCTTGAGTGCTAACGAACTGGCCAGTACGCTGGACGAATACCATCGTCTGCTCAGCCAGGCCGCCAAACTGTACAACGGTACCCTCGACCGTTATCAGGGCGATGGCATCGTGATGATTTTTGGTCTGCCAGATGGCAACGAGCGCGATACTCTGCACTGCATTTACGCTGCCCAGCTGTGCATTGGTCTGATCCAGAGTGCCCGCCGCAAGAATCCGGCTCTGGCGCGAGTCAGCCTGCGTTGTGCTGCTCACTGGGGCCCAATCCTGCTGGCCCCGGTCAGTCAGGACCAAAATACCCATTACAGCCTGATTGGTGACACTCTGTTCTGGGCGTCACATCTGGCGCGTCGTAGTGAAGAAAACCGGGTTCTGGTCAGCCAGTCACTGATCAGTGAATTGCCAGTGGAGATTGGCCTGGAATGGGACGAAGGCCCTCTGGTGAGCGACCTGCAAGGTAACGAACAAACCAACTTCTGGCTGCGTAGCCTGCCTGAAAAAAGCCGCACCCTGATTGAACGCCAGATCCATCACATTGCTTCAACCACCGAAAAAATTTCGTGAGCCCCGACTGCCATACCGATCCTGTAATAAAAAGGCCCTAACGGGTCTTTTTATTCTTTATCGTCTCCCCAATGAAAAATTTCAGATCCAGCGCAAGCGCCGGAACCACAGTAGCAAACCGGTAGCAATCGACGCCATAACACCCAGCAATACGAAATAACCGTCGTGGGTACGCAGCTCCGGTATGTACTCAAAGTTCATCCCATACAACCCCGCCAGAAAGCTCAACGGCACAAAAATCGCAGTAATAACCGTCAGCACCCGCATGGTGTTATTCAGCTGGTGTGATGTCACTGCAAGATAACCATCAATCAGATCTCGACAGATGTCGTAAAACAGGCTGGCCAGACTGTTAAGGCGCTCAAAGCGGTCATGCAGGTCGGTCAGGATATGTTCGAGGTCATCACGTTCGAGGTTGAACAGTTCGTAGTCACCACTGCGCAGCTCCGACGAAATACTCTCGTGGTAGTTAAAAATTCGCCTTAACTTCACCAGCCGCGATTTATAAGCCATCAACTCCCGCATCATGGCGTCTGATCCGCGCGCCATAATCTGGTCTTCGACATCACTCAGATGATCTTCAAACTCGAGAATATGCTCCAGGTAAATACCCGACGAAGTGTGCATAAGGCGCATGGCCAGTTGTGCCGGGCAACGCTGCAAATGGGTAGCCGCATTGGTTTCAAACAGGCGATTAACGGCCACTGACGGCTGCGGGTGGTAACTGATCAACAGGCGCTGACCAATAAAAAACGAGATCGACTGCGGGTCATAATTCAGTTCGCTGTCGAAACTGGCAATGCCACGGTAAAGGATAAACACGTGGTCATCGAACTCTTCGAGTTTGGGGGGATGACGGTCCCGTTGGGCATCATCAATCGCCAGCCGGTGGCAACCCAGCGACTCCAGTAGTTCACGATCCTGACGTTTGGCCAACTCACCTTCGGATTGCAGATCCAGCCACAAGCGCGAGCTGCTCTGATGTCGCCAGCACTCCACCAGTTCCAGACCACCACTGATGGCTTGCCCCTGCTCGTCGACCAGCAAGGTTCTGATCATGTCAAAAACTCCTCTTGTTGAGCACCGGCTACGCCACCCAGGGTAGCCGTCACGCAGCAAGCGCCGTGCTTACAAACGCCGATGGCTGGCCACCGGCATGTTCTGGCGCACGTCGGCCAGATGTTTGAGATCGATATCTGCCAATGCAAATCCCGGTTCTTCCGCCAGGCTGGCCACCACCGAACCCCACGGATCAATCACACAGGAATGCCCCCAGGTACGGCGTTTTTCGTCGTGCCAGCCACACTGATTGGACGCCAGAACATAACATTGCTGCTCGATGGCACGGGCACGCAGCAATACCTCCCAGTGAGCTTGCCCTGTGCGCCAGGTGAAAGCCGCCGGTACACATATCAGTTCAGCCCCACGTTCACGCAACTGGCGGAACAGCTCAGGGAAACGCACGTCGTAACAGATGCTGAGGCCAAGACGCCCAACCGGCGTATCAATCACCACCACTTCGTCACCCGGTGCAAAACGCTCCGATTCACGATAGGTGCCCTGGGCATCACCAACGGCCGCATCAAACAGATGAATCTTGTTATAACGGGCAACCACTTCCCCCTGTTCATCCAACACCAGACAGGCGGAGCTGACACGGGTTTCCTGTTCATCCGGCGCCGCCTGCGGAACCGCTCCGGCCACCAGCCAGATTTTCCACTGTCGGCACCAGCTCGCCAGTTCTTCCTGCCAGTCAGTGCTGGCGGCCAGTCCCGGATAACGCTTTCCTTCCAGACTCAGAAACATTTCCGGCAGCACCACAAGACGTGCACCGGCTGCGGCCGCATCGGCTACCAGCGTTCTGGCGGTGGCCAGATTCACCAGTGGATCGGCAAGGCTTGTCATCTGTATGACCGCAACCCGGCTCATTTGCTCTCCTCCATACCGAAAATACTCATGAATCGGTCTTTAAACCCACGGCTTTGTTTGCCATCCACGTCGTTATCAAACGCCTGACGGATCTTCAGATCCGGGTTACTCCAGGTGCCACGCACGTCGTAACTGGCGCTGGTAAATTTCTCCAACTCATCACCGATCAGTTTCTGGGTCACGTAAATGGCACCGGCAATCGGTGCTGCAAATCCGGTCAGTACCGCCACCACCGGTAACGAACCGGTTACCGGGAAGGTTACCGCCAGCTTGAGATCGAGACTCTGGTCATTGAGGTTGGAGGTGCCCGAGGCCAGGAACTTGGCACCAGGGCCATCGATCACCAGCGGCTCGGTGAAGTTCAGCAGGCCGTTATGAATCTCGACTTTGGCTTTGGTAACGTCAAAGGCAACTCCGGATTGATACAAATCGGAAAAGTCGAGCTGCAGGCGCCGCGAAATTGAGTTGAAGTTCAGCACTCCGAAAGCGCGCAATGCACCGGTGCCTTCGGTTTTCCAGCTGCCGTTTTCAATCCGGACACTGGCAATACCATCCAGCGACCAGGTATTAAAGGCCAGAGGTGAACCCATCCACTGCATATTGAGCGCCGAACGCCAGGTTTTGCCATCCACCAGCACCGACTGGCGGAAAGCTTTCTGTACCGAACCGAGATCACTGCCCTTGACCTGGAAATTCTCCAGACGGGTATTATGACCCCAGTCGTCCACAACCCAATACAGATCACCCGTGAAGTTCATGCCTTTCATGCGGCCATCTTCAATCAGCAGATGCAGGCCATCAGCCTGGGGACGGGATTTCAGCGTCCAGGCACCGAGATTCCAGCCACCCAGAAACACCTCATCAATATGAATATCCATGGAGCTGATGGTCGCGGGTTCGATGTCGCGCAAAATATCCGTCTCCAGACGCTGGCGGAAACGCGCCAGCATCGGGTCGCCGCTCGAGGCTACCGGTGTAGCCGAACCAGGTTCGTCTGCCTCTGGTTGTGGCAAATGCAGATATTCGAGCTTGATATCGAGTGGTTCGTTACCGGGATGCAAAATGACCTTGCCCTTGGCCAGCTCACTTTCGATATCCACATTCCACTCCCCCCAGGACTGATCAGCAACCAGGACAGTTTCTCCAACCGGCATATCCCAGGCCTGCAATTGCAGCAGTCGCAGTTCGACCCGCCGTAACGGGTTGGTATCGTCAGGTGCTGTACCAGAAGCAGAATCGCTTACAGACTCACCAACAGCAGAAGTCGAAGCACTGCTGGCGAGCGCCAGAGGTTGTAAACGCTGCCACAAATTCCACCAGTCGGCGGCGTTTACCGGATCTTCCAGGGTGCCACGAATCTCGATGCCCGCATCACTTGGTAAGAAAGGTTCTTCACCACCGAGATAAACCTGACCACGGCTGATACCCTTGCCGTCCAGCGCCAGTACCGCCCGTGCGTGTTTGTCGTACTCAAGGGAAATCCGGGTTTCACGACCAGGTTTGACCTTGACGGTTAGCGGGTGCTCACCATCAGCGGCCTCCTTATAAAAGGGGGCCGGGAAATCCATCTGCACACCCTTGAGAGTGGAACTCAGGTCAAACTGGCTGTTGCTATTGGTAGTGTTGATGCTGAAGCTGGCTTTGTAGTCAAAACCACCACTGACCGGATCCAGCAGAAAGGTGGGTTGCCAGCGCTTGTAGGCATCCATGGTGGCCGAACCGGTTGCTTCGATTTTTGAACTGAAGCCACCACTCAGCACTTTGGAGCTGATGGATGCATTAAATGGCCCGCCCATAATCTGGCCGCGCAGGTCTTTACTGCTCAGGCCTTTCAAAGAGTCAAAACCAATGCTGCCATCCAGCTGACTGAAGGTCAGGCCCAGCTCACCGAGGGTCAACTCACCATTATGAATACGGCTTTCCAGCTGTACTTTGGGTTCGCCCCCCTTCTGCCCCAGCCCCATATTTAAACGGAAATTCGTCAGCAAAGCGCCGGAGCCGGACCATTTGTCGAAAGCATTGTTAACCAGCTTCTGCAATGGAGTGGTTGTGAAATACGACAGGCCCTCACGGAATCCCCCCTGCAACTGACCACTGACAGCCAGCTGAGTCTGATTACGCGCATCGGGCTGAAGACTGACCGTACCGGTTCCTTCCACCAGCTTGCCACCCAGTGTTGTGGCCTGATCGAGATGAATATCCAGCGCGGGCGTATCCATCAACAGATTACCCTTGATATCACTGACCTGAGGCCAGCCGTCCAGGTAACGCAAACGGGCCTTGTCGACATCCAGATAGAGCTGGGTCGTCAGGGCATTTTTTGGATGATTCTGGGCCAGGTTGCCGTTCAACAGAAAAACACCGTTGGAAAGCTCACCTTCCTGAAGGGAATACGCCAGCCAGTCACGAACGTCTTTTTCAACCAGATCCGGCACCAGCCGCTGGCGGTCAGCAACCGTGGCCTTCGGAACCCCCAACAGCAGGCTGAACAAACTTTCGCGATTCGGAAACCGTGACGACGGGAAATGCATGGCCACCTCGGCACGAACATCCAGATGGCCCGAACGCGCCTGAATACCGGTCACCCACAAACGCGACTGATCCGTGCCAATATCCCACTGCACGCGAGCACTGACATCATCCAGCTGCCAGGGCTCGTTGTAGACACCAGCCAGATTCATGACCACCGATGGCTGGTGATACACATCCACAATCCCCTGAAATGGCTGCAGATGAAGATCGGCATCGACCCCGGTGAAGCCGGGAATACCGTTGTAGGGCTGACTGCTGACTCCGGTCAGACGCGCGCGCACATCCACCACCGGAGTATCACCCGGCAGCAGCGACACACGAATATCATCGGCCACCCCTACCGGCGCAATATTACTCAGATAACGATCGAACGGCGCGGGTAACAGGGCGTGATTCAGCAGGTATTTGAGGACATCCTCAACTGCCAGTTGCGGTACACCAAACTGCCAGCCTGAGGTGTTTTCGAGCACAACACGACTGATGGTAACGTCGTTGAGCGGTACCTGTTCACCCAGTTCTGGCCACACCCGCACGTGCCAGTCGGAACCGTTATGCATACCGCCAAGGCGAATCCGACCGTTGGTAATCGACAGCGGTTCTGCACGGGTCGTCATTTGCAGACGATCCACCCCAAGATCCGCATACAGGCTGTCGAGCTGGCCGTTTTGCAGCTGCAACCAGACCTTGCCAGAGGCGGCCAGATCTTCCATGTGCAGACCCATCGGCAGACTATCCGGAATCCAGCGCAACAGGGATACCGGTTCCAGCTCCAGATACGCCTGGGCCGATTGCTGTTTCCACGGCCACAATGGACCGCCCAGAACAGTATCAAGGTGAATCGCTGACGACTCCACACCATTACCGTAGGCGAGTTTGCCGGTCAGGCCGGTGCGTTTGCCCTGATGACGCCACAACAGGGAATCAATACGCACCTGATCAATGATGCCGGGAGAACCTTCAACATCAATCTGCCAGTCATGCAGGGAAATCCGGTCCTGACGCTCCAGAATACGCGCCCACATGGGTTTCGCATCAGGATCAGACGGAGCAGCCACCTCTGGCTCTGGATCGGCTGGCGCAGATGAAGCGGTCAGCAGCCATTTTTCACCAATAAACCACTGGCGATCCTGGCGACGGAACGCGCCGCGCACGCCGTCGACATCAACTCGACTGAAAACGGGCAGACGGTAATAAAGAGTGCGAGCTACATCCAGCTCCAGCTGGAGGCGGCGAATATTCAGATCAGAGCCGGTGACACCAATCTGAACGTTATCGAGACGAAGAACAGGCGTGACATAGCGCCAGCCCCCCTGGACACGACCAATCGTGACCGGTTGCTGCAGCTGTTCCGTCAGCAGTTGCTCAATATCAGCATGACGGGTTTCGACCAGCGGGATCAGCTGACGACCTAGGCTGGTATACAGAGCGGTGAGTAACAAACCCACCACAACCGTAATCCAGATTTGTCTCCAGCAGGCTGCCAGGAAACTCATTCAGTGTCCTATTGCAAAATGATGTCGTAATAATCCTGAGTATACAGGGCTTCCACCTGTAGCTTGATGGTCTTGCCAATGAACGCCTCCAGATCCGCCAAACCATTGCTGTCTTCGTCCAACAATCGATCGACCACCGGCTGACTGGCCAGTACCAGATAATTGCCCGCACCATACGCACGGTCTTCGCGCAGGATTTCCCGGAAGATTTCATAACAGATGGTTTCTGCGGTTTTTACCGAACCACGCCCTCCACAGGCACGACAAGGCTCCATCAACATCTGCTCAAGGCTTTCGCGGGTGCGCTTACGCGTCATTTCCACCAGACCCAGCTCGGATACACCGCTGATCTTGGTTTTGGCGTGGTCTTTCTCCAGCACCTTTTCCAGCATCCGCAACACCTGACGCTGATGCTCCGGGTCCATCATGTCGATAAAATCGAGAATGATGATGCCACCCAGATTACGCAGACGCAGTTGGCGACCAATCGCGGTAGCCGCTTCGAGATTGGTCTTGTAGATAGTTTCCTCGAGGTTGCGACGCCCAACAAAACCACCGGTATTCACATCAATGGTGGTCATGGCTTCGGTCTGGTCGATGACCAGATAACCGCCGGACTTCAGCTGTACCTTGCGCTCCAGCGCTTTCTGGATCTCATCTTCAACGCTGTACAGCTCAAAAATAGGGCGCGGACCGGCGTAATAACCCAGGCGTTCTTCCACTTCCGGTACATATTGCTGGGTAAAGCCTACGATCTTGTCGTAGGTTTCGCGTGAATCGATGAGGATTTTTTCAACTTCCGGACGAGCGTAGTCGCGCAGCGAACGCAGGGGTAACGGCAGCTCATCGTAGATAATGCGTGGTGGTGTGAACTCGGCGATGCGTTCTTCCAGCTTGCGCCACAAACGACGCAGGTAACGGGTATCGGCCAGAATCTCGTCCTCACCTACGCCTTCGGCAGCGGTACGCAGAATAAAACCGGCTTCGCCACACAGACCTTCACGTTCCATACAGCTGGTGACCAGTTTCTTCAGACGATCACGCTCACCTTCGTCATCAATTCTTTGCGACACACCCACATGTTCCGCACCAGGCATGTACACCAGATAACGGGATGGAATGGTGAGTTGGGTGGTCAGACGAGCACCTTTGGTGCCAATTGGATCTTTGGTAACCTGCACCACCAGCGACTGGCCTTCATGCAGAATCTGGTTGATCGGAGTTGAACTGTCCGGATGGCCAAGCTCGGCTGCATGGATAAACGCCGCACGCTCCAGACCTATATCCACAAACGCCGCCTGCATCCCCGGCAGAACCCGGGCAACGCGGCCTTTGTAGATGTTACCGACCAGACCACGATGATTGGTGCGCTCGATAAAAATCTCCTGCAACACCCCATTTTCAACCACTGCCACCCGCGTCTCTGTGGGTGTGATATTCATCAGAATTTCTGCATTCACCGTCAGGATTCCTTGCAAACAGTTGGCGACACCGAAAATCGGCACCGTCCGGAAATTCCGCCTCAGGTTTTAACCCAAAAGGGCAAACCGGCGCTCTGCAATAACTGGCTGACTTCCGTCAGTGGCAAACCGACCACGTTGCTGTAACTGCCCTCAATACCGCGAATCAGCACAGCGCCCATACCCTGAATACCGTAACCACCGGCCTTATCCTGGCCCTCGCCGGTAGCGATATAGGCGTCGATCATGCTGTCGGGTAACTCGCGGAAACGTACATAGGTCGTCACCACCAACGCCTCAACACCTTCAGGATGCACCAGCGCAATACCGGTCATCACCTGCTGTTCCTGACCAGACATGGCCTGCAGCATTTCCCGCCAGTGTTGTTCGGATTCCGGTTTGCCGAGAATACGATCATTCAACACCACCGTGGTGTCGGCGGCCAGCACAGGCAGGTCAGAATCAGCCGCGACCTTGGTCGCCTTGGCAAGCGCCAGACGCAGCACATAGTCATACGGACGTTCATTGGCCATAGGAGTTTCATCAACATCCGCGACCTTTACCAAAAAGGGCACTCCGATCTGCTGCAGCAGTTCTTTGCGACGAGGTGAAGAAGAAGCCAGGATAATCATGCCAGTATGCGTCTCATGAGAAGTTGACCAATCGAGTACAGCCATGGCCATACCAGCGCAGAAGCCAGCGGCGGCATCCAGAGCTGTACCGGATGCGGCCATTCAACAATCAGCTGGTTCGACCAGTGACGCAACACCTGATGGCCCAGCGCCAGCAGCCAGACCAATGCCGCCTGTTGCACCAGGTTGTAGACACCAAAACGACGGCTCAGAAGTTGCACCAGAAAAATATGCACAGCAAAAGTGAACACATGGGTTCCCAGCAACGTACCCATTTCAGCATCCATCATCAGACCGGCCGGAATCGCCAGCCACAGGCCAAACAGGCCTGGCGCGTTGAGCACCAGAATGGTGATGACCAGCAGGATCCACAATGGCTGGAACCACAACAGCAGTTCTGGCATTGGCAAGTGTTCAAGAGTGAATCCGACAAACAGAAAGGAAGCACCCAGAATAAAAGACTGCAGGTTCATTAATTATCCTGCCAAAGTTCCGGAGGTGGCACCTGGCCAGCCCCCTGGTTAAACAGCAACATCAAGGTACGACTGCGATCCAGACTGGCGCTCGGGCGCGCACTGACGGTCGCAAACATCTGGCCCGCCTCGTGATCAACACTCTCAACCACAGCAACCGGGTAACCGCGAGGATACCGGCCACCAAGACCAGAGCTGACCAGCAAATCACCGACCTGAATATCGGCGGTGTTCGGCACGTAGATCAGTTCAAGGCGGTCCAGCTCACCGGTGCCAGCAGCAATAGCACGCACACCGTTACGATTTACCTGCACCGGTACCACATGGTTGGAGTCAGCAATCATCATTACCCGACTGCTGTGCGGTAACACTTCTACCACCTGCCCCAGCAGGCCGTGAGCATCCAGTACCGGCTGACCAATAAACACACCGTCCTCACCACCTTTGTTAATCAGCACTTGCTGGCTGTAAGGGTCTGGATCAACTGCAATCAGGGAAGTTACAAGCACCCGGTCGTTAACCTGCTCGGAAGCACTCAGGAGTTCCCGCAGCTCACTGTTCTCGGATTCGAGTGCCGCCAGACGCTGGGCTTTTAACTCCAGCACCAGATTACGAGCTGACAACTGGCGGTTTTCATCCAGCAGCTCACGCCGCGACGATGCCGATTCGTCCATCCAGGTGGCAACCGTGGACGGCAGCAATGCCACCTGCTGGGCAGGATAGAGGGCATAACCGGCGATATAACGCACCGGCTGCAAAACGGAATAGTGGTTATCGACCCACATGGCGGCAACGGCCAGCAGGCAGATAGCCAGCGTACGCTGTCCCTGAAACTGGGACACCTGGAATGGCGTGATAATAAGCCGACTCCTGACAACAAACGTCCAACCGGTTACGACCCCGGATAACAAAACACCACCGGTGGCGAAGCCCCCGATGGTGTCTGCAGATCAAACCGGATCCGAATTATTCGTGATCCAGCAGTGCCAGCGCCTGCTCGGAAGCAGTTTCGAGGAAACGACCGCCGCCACGAGCCACACAGGTCAGCGGGTCTTCGGCAACCAGAACCGGCAGGCCGGTTTCTTCGCTCAGCAGCTTGTCGAGATCACGCAGCAGTGCACCACCACCTGTCAGAACCATACCACGCTCGGCCACGTCAGAAGCCAGCTCTGGTGGCGCCTGTTCCAGTGCGCCTTTTACCGCATGCACGATGGCTGCCAGGGATTCCTGCAGGGCTTCCAGAATCTCATTGGAGTTCAGGGTAAAGCTGCGAGGGATACCTTCGGCGAGGTTACGACCACGAACGTCGATTTCACGCAGTTCAGCGCCCGGGTAGGCAGTACCGATTTCCTGTTTGATACGTTCTGCGGTGGCTTCACCAATCAGGCTGCCATAGTTACGACGAACATACGCAACAATGGCTTCGTCGAAACGATCACCACCGATTTTCACGGACTCAGCGTACACAACACCGCTCAGGGAGATAATAGCGATTTCGGTAGTACCACCACCGATGTCCACCACCATGGAACCACGAGCTTCATCAACTGGCAGACCGGCACCAATAGCAGCGGCCATTGGTTCGTGAATCAGATACGCCTTGCTGGCACCCGCACCCAGTACTGAGTCGCGGATAGCCTTACGTTCAACCTTGGTAGCCTGGTAAGGAACACAGACTACAACACGTGGACTTGGTTGCAGGAAGCTGCCTTCATGAACACGCTTGATGAAGTACTGAAGCATTTTTTCAGTTACTTCGAAATCGGCAATCACACCATCCTTCATTGGACGGATCGCCTGAATGTTGGCCGGGGTACGACCCAGCATACGCTTGGCCTCGCTACCTACGGCCGCAACGCTTTTCTGATGTCCCTGCAAGCGAATGGCAACAACTGATGGCTCGTTGAGAACAATACCCTTGTCGCGCATGTAAATGAGGGTATTTGCGGTCCCCAGGTCGATTGACAAATCGCTGGAGAACATCCCCCTGAGTGCTTTGAACATCCCACCGTATCCTGTTTGCAGCTGGCAAAAAATGAGGGCTAACTCTAGCAATGGCGGGGATTTAGGGCAAGGCGCATTTGTGCTAGGCTCTGGCGTTTTCACAGACTTGAATACTGGAGAACCGACATGGCTCTGGAACAGGATCAGGTGCTGGCCATCGCCGAATTGTGCCGCCTGCAAATCAGCGACGCCGAAGTCGCCGAATACCAGAAAAACCTGAGCAATATCCTCGACCTGGTGGACCAGCTGGCTGCCGTTGACACCAGCGACGTTGCCCCTATGGCTCACCCTCTGGATGCCGTGCAGCGCCTGCGCGCTGACCAGGTAACCGAAACCAACCAGCGTGAACACTTCCAGAAGATCGCACCGGCCACCGAAAACGGCCACTACCTGGTGCCACGAGTGATTGAATAATCACGTATCTCACGTACTGGCCGGGCAACTGCCCGGGCGTTAACCGGTTTCAAGGAATTCCACATGCATAACAAGACCATTGCCCAAATTGCCCGGGAACTGGCAGCGGGTGAATACTCCAGCGTCGAGATTACCCAGGCGCTGCTGTCCCGCATCGAACAGCTCGACCCTGTTTACAACAGCTTTATCACCGTAACGCCAGAACAGGCACTGGCTCAGGCCAAAGCGGCCGACGAACTGCGTGCTGCCGGTCAGGCCGGTATCTGGACCGGTGTACCGATGGCCCATAAGGACATTTTCTGTACCAATGGCGTGCTGACCACCTGCGGCTCTCGTATGCTGGGCAACTTTGTTGCACCGTACGATGCCACCGTCGTCAGCAACTTCAACGCCGCTGGCGCCGTGTGCCTGGGTAAAACCAACCTCGACGAATTCGCCATGGGTTCCTCCAACGAATCCTCGTTCTACGGTGCGGTGAAAAACCCGTGGGATCTGGAGCGTGTTCCGGGTGGTTCGTCCGGCGGCTCTGCTGCCGCGGTTGCTGCTCGACTGGTGCCAGGCGCCACCGCCACCGACACCGGCGGCTCCATTCGCCAGCCTGCGGCCCTGTGCGGTATCACTGGTATCAAGCCAACCTATGGCCGCGTTTCCCGTTGGGGCATGATCGCTTACGCCTCCTCTCTGGATCAGGGCGGTGTTATGACCCGCACCTCTGAAGACGCTGCCATGATGCTCAACGTCATGGCCGGTTTTGATCCAAAAGATTCCACCTGTGTGGATCGCGCCGTACCGGATTACACCGCCACCCTGAACGACTCCATCGAAGGCCTGACCATTGGTCTGCCAAAAGAGTACTTCAGCGCCGATCTTGATCCAGCCATGGCCCAGCAGGTTCGTGCCGCCGTTGCCGAGTTCGAAAAGATGGGTGCCAAGGTCAAGGAAATCAGCCTGCCAAACACCCACCTGGCGATTCCGGTGTATTACGTGATTGCGCCATCCGAGTGTTCCGCCAACCTGTCCCGCATGGACGGTGTGCGCTTTGGTCACCGCGTTGCCGATCCGAAAGACATCAACGACCTCTACAAGCGCTCCCGCAGTGAAGGTTTTGGTGCCGAAGTCAAACGCCGCATCATGGTCGGTACCTACGCCCTGTCGGCCGGTTTCTACGACGCCTACTACCTGAAAGCCCAACAGGTTCGTCGCCTGATCAAGAACGACTTTGTTGAAGCCTTCAAGGAAGTGGACGTGATCATGGGCCCGGTAACTCCGACCCCTGCGTTCCGCGCCGGTGAAAAGACCTCCGACCCGGTGTCCATGTACCTCGAAGACATTTTCACCATCGCCCTCAACCTGGCCGGTCTGCCAGGCATGTCGATTCCATGCGGCACCGTTAATAACCTGCCAGTGGGTCTGCAACTGATCGGTAACTATTTCGAAGAAGGCCGCCTGCTCAACCTCGGCCACAAGTTCCAACAAGCAACCGACTGGCACCAGCAAGCGCCAGCCGGTCTGGTATAAGGAGTCCGTCATGGAATGGGAAGTTGTTATTGGCCTCGAGATCCACGCTCAGCTGGCCACCAAATCCAAGATTTTCTCCGGAGCCTCTACCGAGTTTGGTGCTGACGCCAACACCCAGGCCTGCGCCATAGACCTCGGTCTGCCGGGCGTTCTGCCGGTGTTCAACGAAGAAGCCCTGCGTATGGCCGTAAAGTTCGGCCTGGCGATTGATGCCGAAATTGGCAAACGCTCCGTCTTCGACCGCAAGAACTACTTCTACCCGGATCTGCCAAAAGGCTACCAGACCACCCAGCTGCACCACCCGATTGTGGGCAAGGGTTATATCGACATCGAACTGGATAACGGCGAAACCAAACGCATCAACGTTACCCGTGCGCATCTCGAAGAAGACGCTGGCAAATCCGTACACGAAGGCTTTGGTGCCATGTCCGGTATCGACCTCAACCGTGCCGGCACACCGCTGGTTGAAATCGTATCCGAGCCGGAAATGCGTTCTGCCAAAGAAGCGGCCGCTTACTTCCGCAAGATGCACAGCATCGTTACCTACCTCGGCATCTGTGACGGCGACCTGTCACAAGGCTCCATGCGTTGTGACTGTAACGTTTCCCTGCGTCCAAAAGGCCAGGCCGAATTCGGTACACGTACCGAAATCAAGAACGTTAACTCCTTCCGTAACGTTGAACGCGCCATCGAATCCGAAATCCAGCGTCAGATGGATATCCTCGAAGACGGCGGTCGCATCATTCAGGAAACCCGCCTGTATGACGCCGACAAAAACGAAACCCGCGGCATGCGCTCCAAGGAAGTCGCCAACGACTACCGTTATTTCCCATGCCCGGACCTGCTGCCAGTGATCATCGACGACGATTACATCGACGCTGTACGCGCCACTCTGCCAGAACTGCCGGATGCCAAACGCAAGCGTTTTGTCGAAGTACATGGCCTCAGCAGTGTTGATGCTGGAGTACTGTCTGCCAACCGCGAGCTGGCTGCCTACTTTGAAACCGTTGCTGAAACCGTCAACGATTACAAGCTGGCGGCCAACTGGGTGCAGGGTGATGTCTCCGCCACCCTTAACCGCCTGGAAATCAGCATTGCCGAACTGGCCGTCTCCGCTGAACAGCTGGGTCGTATCCTGCAACTGATCAAGGACAACACCCTTAACAACGGTGGTGCCAAGGAAGTCTTCAACGCCCTCGCCGAAGGCAAAGGCGACGGCTCCGTTGCCTGCATCGACAGCCTGGTCGACTCCATGGGTCTGAAACAGGTATCCGATACCGGTGCAATCGAAGCCATTGTGGCTGAAGTGCTGGCCGCCAACGCCAAACTGGTTGAAGGCTACCTCGCCACTCCGGAAGACAAACGCGCCAAGGCTATTGGTCCGTTTATCGGCCTCGTGCGTAAAGCCGCCAAGGGGGTAAACCCGCAAGTGGTGATGGATGTACTGCAGAAGAAACTGAACGAGCTTGGTTGATCTGTGAGAGCGTCAGACGTCTGAAGCTGTTAAGCGTCTGAGGTCTGAGGTCTGAGGTCTGAGGTCTGAGGTCTGAGGTCTGAGGTCTGAGGTCTGAGGTCTGAGGTCTGACGCTACCCTTTGTAGGGTGTAATAGCCAACGGCGTATTACACCAGAAGATTGATAAGGTGTATTACGCAGTCCGCCGGGCGGCGTTCTGCTAATACACCCTACCAAATCGAAAATGCCATTCAATTACTCTTGAACAATCCCTTCAGAATAAATCCCATCAGACCGACAATCGTTGCTCCAGCACCAATGACCGCCAACATAACTTCGGATGGAATTTCCTGTTTAAGCTCTTTCATCTGGGAAAAATAATAATCAACGCTATCAAATAGAAACGACATCCATACACAAAGCAGAACCGCCACAAAAAAAGCTGCGCATACTCTCAAGCCGATATGTGAATATACTTCCCAGGTTTGGGCTTTTTGATGTTCCGTTTCAGCATTTTTCCGGAGGACTTCAGCCTTATCCAATTCAGAAGCAAGCGATAATTCGCTGGTATTTGCATCAATATGACTGGCCGGGTTTGCAACTCCTTCTGCAAATGGATCGATCATCACTACAACCCTGCCACAGCTTTTGGATCAGTGATAACCCGGCGATAATGGTCTTTGATCAGCTCATCCGGGATCTGGGCGAATAACTGCCGACTACCACCATCGATTTCCCAGACTTTATGCCAGGGAGTTTTGGGCTGGTGTGTCAGAGTCACAAGTGCCATGGCATCCCTGTCACCATAAAGCTTCAGAATGCCATTGAGCGTCTGAATAACATCCTCATCGGCAACACCTGATTCAACAGGACCGACAGGAATTTTCTCTGCCCCATAAGAACGGAATTCATTGTAGACAGAATGAATGACTGGCCCGTATTTCCAGGCACTGACCTCATCAGAAAACAAGGGTTTGTTTTTCCAGGCGAGCAGATAGCCATGAGCAATGTAGAGCAACTTTTGCAACTGAAGATTGGAGAGTTCTATTCCCCGCCCCTTGGCCATCTCCAGCATTTTGTAGGCAACATCGACCGCGCGATACATATCAACCTCGAAAGAGCTGACTATTTATACAGTTAATTTAATGCAACAGCCCAGCGTAAGCCAATAAAAAACCGCCTTTCGGCGGTTTTTTATTGCGTCCGACGTCAGACCTCAGACGTCAGACCAGAGACCTCTGGCAGCCTTCTTACTTGACCACTTTCAAAGCAGGTCGAGCAGCGGGCTCCGGTTCGGTCTTGCGTGGTTTTGGCGGCTCCGGTGGATTTTCCGGGTCTGGTGCACCGGCTTCACCACCGAACACCATACCCTGGCCGTTTTCACGGGCATAAATCGCCAGAATAGCGACCACAGGTACGTACACCGACATCGGCACACCACCAAAACGGGCATTAAACGAGATGCCGTTGTCGTCAATCAGCAGACTCTGAACCGCTACCGGGCTGATGTTCAGAACAATCTGGCCCTTGTTAACGTAGTCCTGAGGCACCTGAACCCCAGCCAGAGAGGCGTCAACCAGCACGTACGGGGTACAATGATTGTCGAGAATCCACTCGTTCAGCGCTCGCACCAGGTACGGGCGGCTGGGGGTCATGACACTGCTCATTTGTCGTGCATTTCCTTTTCAGCTTCACTCAGGCTGGCCTGGAATGATTCACGATCAAACAGACGTTCCATGTAGCTCAGCAGTGGTTTGCACTGCTTGGCTGGCAGCTCGATACCCAGTACCGGCAGACGCCACAAGATTGGTGCTACGCAGCAATCAACCAGGGAAAACTCATCACTCATGAAGTAAGGCATTTCCTGGAAGATAGGCACGATGCCAACCAGGCTGTCGGTCAGATTCTGACGCGCCTTGTCTGCTTCTTCTGCTTCACCAGTCAGAATGGTGTCGATCAGACCACACCAGTCTTTTTCAATTCGCTTGATCCACAGACGGGCTTCAGCACGCGCAACCGGATAAACAGGCAACAGCGGCGGATGCGGGAAACGCTCGTCGAGGTATTCCATCATGATATTCGGGTCTTCGTAGAGCGTCAGCTCGCGATCAACCAGAGTTGGAAGAGTGTTGTAAGGATTCAGGGTCGTCAGATCTTCCGGCAGATTGCCTGGATCCACGTCCAGAATATCAACAGCGACGCCCTTCTCAGCGAGTACGATACGCACCCGGTGGCTGAAATGATCTGAGGCGTCCGAATAAAACGTCATGGTAGAGCGCTTGGCTACAACCCCCATACTTTCCTCGCTATAAAATTGCATCAGTCTGAAAACAAAATTAGCCCGGCCGCATAACGGCCAGGCTTGGTACTTCATTCCGGTCAGGAATTACTTGAGATCCTTCCAGAATTCCTTGTTCAGCAAGTATACCGGAACAAAGAAAATGGCCAGGAAGCCAAGTACCCACCAACCAAGACTCTGACGCTCTACAGCCATTGGCTCAGCAGCGTAGGTCATGAAGTTTACCAGATCGAACACAACACGGTCGTACTGTTCTGGAGTCAGGGAACCTGCTTTCTCCAGGTACAGAGCGTGTTCGTGCTCTTCAGTGATCTCGCGACCAGTCAGAGTGTCGAAACCAACGGCAACCTGGGCAGTACCCATTGCCTGAACACCCTGCAGACCAGCCAGAACGTGAGGCATACCTACGTCCTTGAAGACCACGTTGTTAACGCCCCACGGACGGCTTGGATCGGCGTAGAAGCTGCGCAGGTAAGTGTACAGCCAGTCTGGACGACGAACACGAGCAACCAGAGTCAGATCCGGAGGAGTGGCACCGAACCACTTCTTGGAGTCTTCCTTACGCATGCCGATGGTAGCCAGAGCACCGAACTTCTTGTCGGTGTCGAATACCAGGTTGTCCATCATCAGCTTTTCAGGGATCTCAAGGTCCTTGGCAATCCGGTTGAACCGGATGTGTTCCATGGAGTGACAGCCCATGCAGTAGTTCATAAAAGTCTGGGCACCACGCTGCAGTGACGCAGTGTCATGCAGGTCGGTACGGTGTTCATCCAGATGCACATCAGATTCGTTGGCCAGTGCCATTCCTGGCAGCAGGGCAATCGCAATCAGAGCAAAAATCTTTTTCATTAGTGGCCCCCGGTTACACGTTCTGGTACTGGCTTGGTTTTCTCCATGCGGGTGTAGAACGGCATGAGGAGGAAGAAAGCAAAGTAAATAACCGAAGCAACCTGAGCAACCAGAGTCAGTTTTTCAGTTGCTGGTTGAGTACCCAGCCAGGTCAGCAGTACGAAGTCGAATGCGAACACAATAATGAAGATCTTGCTGATCCAGCCTTTGTAGCGCCAGCTGCGCACAGGGCTACGATCCAGCCAAGGCAGTACGAACAACACAGCAATAGCACCAGCCATACCGATAACACCGAATACTTTATCCGGAACCGCACGCAGAATGGCGTAGAAGCAACCGAAGTACCATACAGGTGCAATGTGAGCAGGAGTCTTCAGACCGTTAGCAGGTTCGAAGTTCGCGTATTCCAGCATGAAACCGCCGCCTTCCGGGAAGAAGAACATAACGGTACAGAACACCATCAGGAACACAACAATACCAACCATGTCGTGCACGGTGTAGTAAGGGTGGAAAGGGACGCCATCCAGCGGCTTGCCGTTTTCGTCTTTCAGTTTCTTGATGTCAACGCCGTCAGGGTTATTGGAACCCACTTCGTGCAGAGCCAGCAGGTGCAGTACAACCAGCATGACAATAACCAGTGGCACAGCAACGACGTGCAGAGCAAAGAAACGGTTCAGGGTGGCACCGGAAATCAGGAAGTCACCACGGATCCACTCAGTCAGTTCGTTACCGTACGGCAGAACAGAGAACAGGGAGATAATTACCTGAGCACCCCAGTAGGACATCTGGCCCCATGGCAGTACGTAACCCATGAAAGCTTCCGCCATCAGAGCCAGGTAAATGAACATACCGAACAGCCAGATCAGTTCACGTGGCTTCTGGTAAGAACCGTACATCAGTGCACGCATCATGTGCAGGTATACAGCGATAAAGAAGAAGGTCGCACCGGTGGAGTGCATGTAACGGATGATCCAGCCGTACGGTACGTCACGCATGATGTACTCAACGGAGGCGAAGGCCGCTTCCTGGCTTGGAACGAAGTTCATGGTCAGCCAGATACCGGACAGGATCTGGTTAACCAACATCAACATGGACAGTACGCCGAAGAAGTACCAGAAGTTGAAGTTCTTCGGAGCATAGTACTTGGACATATGCTTTTCATAGGTCTGGGTAACCGGCAGACGGTCATCAATCCAGCCCATGAAACCATTGCTTTGTTTGGTGCTCATATTATGCGTGCTCCTCATCCACACCAACTACCAACACGTTTTCACTCTCGAAAGAGTACGGTGGTACTTCCAGGTTAGCCGCAGCAGGAGAACCCACGAATACACGACCAGACAGGTCAAAGCGGGAACCGTGACATGGGCAGAACCAACCGCCTTGCCACTGGGCATCAAACGGTTCTGGCTTCACTTCGGCGAAATACTTGGGTGCACAGCCCAGGTGGGTACAAACGCCCAGCAGAACCAGGATTTCCGGTTTGCGGGAGCGGTTCACGTTGTCAGCATACGCAGGCTGCTGAGCCTTGTTGCTGTTCTCTGGATCCTTCAGACGACCAGCCAGAGACGGCAGGTTTGCCAGGGTCTCTTCAGAACGTCGAACGATATACACAGGCTTACCGCGCCATTCTGCAATCAGAATCGCACCCGGTTCCAGTTTGCTGATATCGACCTTTGCTGGTGCACCTGCCGCTTTAGCCTTTTCGCTTGGATTCCAGGATCCTACGAAGGGTACAGCGACGAAGCCAGCACCAACAGCGCCGAGACCGGAAGTCACACCCAGAAGCAGAGTGCGCCGACCTTTATTTACGCCGTCTTGACTCATTACCATCTTCTCCCATCATTACAATTCTTTTTCTGCTGCGAGGTCATGAGCCTTGAAGTCACGATGCACAGACCCGATGTGAAGCGCAGAGCGGCGCACATAGTAAAGAAAACAACACATGGAAACAACTGCGATACCCCAATACCTTGTGGGGTTAAATCAATAAAAAAAGCGCCCATTGATATAGACCAATGGGCGCTTTTTTGAAGCAGTAATACGGAAGTCGTATTAACGCTTGGAGAACTGTGGACGCTTACGTGCTTTACGCAGACCCACTTTCTTACGTTCAACTTCACGAGCGTCACGGGTCACATAACCAGCGGCACGCAGGGAAGAACGCAGAGTCTCGTCGTATTGCATCAGGGCACGGGTGATACCGTGACGGATAGCACCGGCCTGACCGTTACCACCACCACCAGCAACGTTAACGATAACGTCGAACTTTTCCAGGTTCTCAGTCAGAACCAGCGGCTGACGAACTACCATGCGAGCAGTCTGACGGCCGAAGTATTCGTCCAGAGAGCGCTTGTTGATGGTAATCACGCCAGTACCTGGACGCAGGAACACACGTGCAGTAGAGGTCTTGCGACGACCAGTACCGTAGTATTGAGAAACGGCCATCTTATTCTCCCAGCTTCAGTTCTTGCGGCTGCTGAGCTGAATGTGGATGCTCGCTACCTGCGTAAACTTTCATTTTCTTGAACATGGTACGACCCAGGGGACCCTTAGGCAGCATACCTTTCACCGCAATCTCAATTACGTCCTGTGGCTTGTAATCGATCAGCTTTTCGAAGCTGATAGACTTGATACCACCTGGGTAACCAGTGTGACGGTAGTACATTTTGTCAGTGGCTTTGGAGCCAGTAACTTTGATTTTCTCGGCGTTGATAACAACGATGTAATCACCGGTGTCAACGTGAGGAGTGTATTCTGGCTTGTGCTTGCCTCTCAAACGGCGAGCAACCTCGGTAGCCAGGCGACCCAGCGTCTGATCAGCTGCGTCCACAACAAACCACTCACGTTTTACGGTTTCGGGTTTAGCGCTGTAAGTTTTCATCAAATTCTCGCCTTCAAGGGCATGTTGATCAGAAAAGAGGGCGGCATATTACAGCAGCCACCCCCTTGGCGCAACCTGAATTGTGCAGAAAACTACCAGTTCAGGGTTGCTTCCGAGCATCGGCTCGTTATGCCTTAATGCTCGCGAGTTGCCCGGAACTGTACGTCCGGCCAACGTTCCTGAGTCAGACTCAGATTAACCCGGGTCGGGGCGATGTAGGTCAGATAACCACCACCGTCCATTGCCAGGTTTTCCGCAGCCTTACGCTTGAAATCTTCAAGCATGCGGCTGTCCTTGCAGTATACCCAGCGCGCGGTCGTAACACTGACCGGCTCATAGATACACTCTACCTTGTATTCGTCACGCAAACGTTGCTGTACCACATCAAACTGCAGCACACCCACGGCACCCAGAATCAGGTCGTTGTTATTCAGCGGCATGAACAGCTGGGTGGCCCCTTCTTCTGACAACTGCTGCAGACCTTTCTGCAGGGCTTTCATTTTCAACGGGTCTTTCAGACGTACACGTTTGAACAACTCAGGTGCAAAGTGCGGAATGCCGGTGAAACGGAAGTTTTCACCCGCAGAAAAGGTATCACCAATCTGGATGGTACCGTGGTTGTGCAGGCCGATGATATCGCCGGAAATGGCTTCTTCCACCTGACTGCGATCACCTGCCATGAAGGTCACGGCATCGGCAATTTTCACTTCCTTGCCAAGACGGGAATGAAGCATCTTCATACCCTTGGTGTAAGTACCGGAACACACACGCATGAATGCGATACGGTCGCGATGTTTCGGATCCATGTTAGCCTGAATCTTGAACACAAATCCGGAGAAAACATCTTCTTCCGGATCAACGGCGCGTGCGTCGGTTTCACGAGCCAGCGGTGCCGGTGCCCACTCAACGAAGTAGTCGAGCAGCTCACGCACACCAAAGTTGGCCAGTGCAGTCCCGAAGAATACCGGGGTCAATTCACCACGCAGGTATTCGTCGAGATCAAATTCATGACTGGCACCACGCACCAGTTCGATTTCGTCATCCAGCTCGGCGATCATGTCTTCACCCAGCAGGGCGATGGCTTCGTCCGAGTGCAGACCTTCAATGCGGATGTCGTCCGGCACCACACTGCCCTGCCCCGGCGTAAACACATGGACGGTATCGGTGAGCAGGTTGTAAACACCCTTGAAGGCCTTACCCATACCAATTGGCCAGGTCACCGGCGCACACTTGATCTTGAGTACGGTCTCGATTTCATCCAGCACCTCGATGTGATCACGCACTTCGCGGTCCATCTTGTTAATGAAGGTGAAAATCGGGGTATCACGCAGGCGGCAGACTTCCATCAGCTTGATGGTACGGTCTTCTACACCCTTGGCGCCGTCGATCACCATCAGCACCGAGTCAACGGCGGTGAGGGTTCGGTAGGTATCTTCCGAGAAGTCTTCGTGACCCGGTGTATCCAGCAGGTTCACCATGCGTTCTTTGTACGGAAACTGCATTACCGAGGTGGTAATGGAAATACCACGTTCCTGTTCCATCTGCATCCAGTCGGAAGTGGCCATACGACCCGTCTTGCGACCTTTTACAGTACCGGCCAGCTGGATCGCGTTGCCCAGCAGCAGCAGTTTTTCGGTAATGGTGGTTTTACCGGCATCCGGGTGCGAAATAATGCCGAACGTGCGACGACGACGGACTTCTTCAAGGAACGAAGGCATGGACAGTATCTTCAGTAACTGGTTGAAGGCGCCGCACTCGAAAACCGGCGGCCTTAAAAGGCGCGGGAGTATACCAGAAAAGCAGAATCCGACAGCAGTCGAATCCCGGAAGCAAGCCGGAATCCGACGCAGGTCAGCAAGGACGGTCAGCCCTGACGGGCAGCTTTTTCCTTATCGGCAGCAATGATCCAGGCGTGATCAGGATCGTTATGGAAGATCCAGTTACGGGAAGGGCCTGCCATCACGTTCAGATAGTAGGAATCGTAACCGTGCGGCGCACCAACCGGATGGTAACCGCCTGGCACCATCACCACACCGCGGTTTTCCACACTCATGGTTTCATCAATGCTGCGGTCGTCGGTGTAAACGCGCTGGAATACAAACCCCTGCTCCGGATTAATACGGTGATAGTAGGTTTCTTCCAGATGAGTTTCGTGCGGTGCGTTATCGGTATCGTGTTTGTGCGGTGGGTAGCTGGACCAGTTACCAGACGGCGTCCGCACTTCACACACCAGCAGGCTATCGGCTGGCAAGTTGCCAAACAGGATGTTGCAGACATGACGCTGGTTGGTGCCAATACCACGGGTTTCAGCCTGACACATGGACGGTTCAATCAGACGTACCGGGAAACCACCCTTGCCCGGCGCCTTGCAGACGGCCAGCTCCAGCTTGGTGGTTGCGGTAACGGTGTAACGCTCACCGGCAGGCAGGTACAGGGCGTACGGTGACTGTTCGTCAAACACGCTCATACGCTCTCCCACGCTGGACCACTGCTGATCGGAACTGGCGAGGTCTGCCTTGCCAGCCAGCAGTACCAGACAGACTTCCTGTTCACCGGTTTCGGCGCTCAGGGTCTGTCCTGGTTCCAGCAGAAAGGCTTCAAAGCCCACATATTGCCAGCCGGCAGAATCCGGAGTGATGTTCTGGATACGGCCAGCCGCATCCGGTTGACTGGCACGGGAGAGCAAACGCGACATGAAGACACCTCTTGTTATTGTCAGCTTCAGATATCGATCACGACACCGGAGCCGACCCGGTGTCATTCAGATGGAATATTGTCCTTGCGATGTGCCAGACCGATGGCCAGCGATTGCGCCAGACACAGGGACGATGACAACGAACGGAAGGCATGGACACTGGCTTCCTTCACCACAAAACAGACCGATGCCGAGGACGCCAGCGGGCTGACCTGACTGTCGGTAATCACAATCAGCGGTACGTTGCGCTCAACAGCGGCACGCGCCACTTCCAGGGTTTCGCTGGCATACGGATGGAAACTGATGGCCACCAGTACATCATCCGCGGTAATCGACGCCGCCTGTTCGCGATACATGCCACCAACGCCATCCACCAGAAACGCCTTGCAGTCGATATGACGCAATGCATAGGCAAAATAACTGGCCACTACAAACGCCCGTCGAACCCCCACAATATGGGTAGAACGTGCACGTTCGAGAATATCGATAGCGCGGCTCATATCGGCTTCCGCAATGGTGTCACCCAGATGCTCCAGCGCCGAAATATTGGCCCGCACAAAATGATTCAGCAGGCGTACCGGGTTATCGTCACCGTCTTCCGAGATTTCATCACGGGCAATACGGATACGTTCCTGATAACTCGGCGCCTCCTCGATCAGCTGTTGCTGGAACAGACGCTGCACTTCGCTGAAACCGCTGTAACCAAAGGCGTTGGCAAAGCGCACCAGAGTGGATGGGTGCACTCCGGCGTTACGGGAAATCACCGCAACGGTGCCAAACGCGATATCGTTCGGGTTGTCCAGCAGGTACTCGGCAACCTGTTTCAGGCGCTTGCTCAGGCGACCATGCTGTTCAGTAATGGTGGTTTTCAGCTCCGCCAGCGTCGCAGGTACTTGCTCCATGGCTTCCTCTCATAACGTTCGGGATGGCTAGTTAAACTCCTTTCGTCAGAAATTGGAATTCAACCTGCACCACACCGACGCCCGGTGTCGGAATCCAGACCCGGAATAACCCGGGTAATGCCAGACCTGCCATCAACCGCTACGTCAGAACAGACAGTCCATTTCAAAATTCATAACTTTGGAATATTTTTTCCATTTGATGCAAAAACCGCATGGCTGTCAAGTTTTGCGTTTTGTCGCGCGCAAGCCTTGCCGAAACAGAACAAACATTCTAAGGTGTGACATCCGGCCAACAACAAACACAACAGAGGCCCGTCATGACTGAACTCGATGCCCAATTCTTTCGCCCGTTATGGCGCCGCATTCTGGTTTCCGTGTTTTGCCTGATCTGGAGCTCACTGGAATGGTCAAGCGGCCAGTCCTTCTGGGGCATGATATCGCTCGGCCTGTTCGGCTGGTGCCTGTGGAACTTCTTCTATCACTACGAAGAACCCGAGCAAGACTCCCACCCTTGAGAGCCACCCGTTTTCCGGAATAGTCCAGTTCACCATGTCGAGCCGCCCAACCATCAAGGATCTCGCTGAAGCAGCCGGGGTCAGTATTGCGACTGTCGATCGGGTTCTGAATACCCGCACCCGCGTTCGTGAAGCCACCGCCCAACGGGTACTGCTGGCCGCCGAAGAAATCGGCTATCACGCCGCTGGCCTGTTAAAACGCCGACTGCGCGAAACCCGTCCACGCAAGCAGGTGGTGGTGTTGTTACAACGCAGCTGTGATGCTTTTTATCGGGCGCTGGGCGACACCGTCGACAAGGTTTCACGTAACTTCGGGCGCTTTGCACTCGATACCCGCATTCATTTTATGGACGAAGTCAGCCCTGACTTCATCGTTGCCGAACTGCAGAACAAAACCCTGGATGCCGACGTGGTGATTCTGGTGGCGCTGGATCACCACATGGTGAATCTGGCAGTGGATCAGCTTAATGCCGACGGCAAAATTGTCCTGACTCTGCTGTCGCCACTGTCGGCCAATGGCTGTAACGGCCATATCGGCCTAGACAGCCACAGCGCCGGCCGTTGTGCCGCCTGGAGTATTGCCCGCCTGAGCCCGCGCCCGGGCAAAGTCGGCATCCTGCTGGGCAGCCATCGTTACCGGAATCAGGAAATTTCCGAAATCAGCTTTATCCGCTACCTGCGTGAAAAGGCCCCCGACTTTGTACTGCTGCCATCGTTGCTGAACCTGGATGACGAACGCCTGGCGGCCGAAGCCACCGCCCAGCTGCTTGATGATCACCCGGATCTGGTGGCTATTTATAACGCAGGAGGTGGTGTGGATGGTGTGATTCGGGCCGTGCGCCGTGAACGCGGCAATCGTCGCCTGGTAGTGGTCTGTAACGAGCTGACCACCAACAACCGCACCGCTCTGGCCGAAGGTCTGCTGGATGTCATCATCGCCACTCCTCTGGAAAAACTTGCCAACGAATTACACCAGATGCTGGATCAGGCCCTGTCTACCCGTCCCGATGTACGCTTTGCGCCCGTGTATTTACCGGTGGATTTGCATATATCCGAAAACGTCTGACAGAAAGCGACATCAACCGGTAAGTTATTAACCAGAACACTTACCTACTGTACGCTTTTTGTTCTACCCGAATACGATCCCCCTTCAACCTGACGCCACTTGTGTCATAACAAGACACCTATTGCGGTGATTTCGGGCTGGATTCACAGGCTGGGTGTCGATATAGTGCCGCCTCTTTGAAGACGTAGTAAAATAACGACTTCAACAACCCATTCTGAATGCCGATTCACCAGCCGACCGGGAGGTCTGATGAGCCTGCTTGATCAAATCAGCGAGCGCCTGGAAGGCCTGAACAAATCCGAACGCAAAGTAGCCGATGTAATCCTCGCCGATCCCAAAGCCGCCACCCGTATGAGCATTTCGTCACTGGCGACCGCATCGTCAGTGAGTGAACCAACGGTGAACCGCTTCTGCCGCAATTTTGAGACATCCGGCTTCCCGGACTTCAAGATCCAGCTGGCCCAGAGTCTGGCGACCGGCACACCGTACGTCAGCCGCAATGTCGAACAGGACGACTCCACCGAGGAGTACACCGACAAGATTTTTACCTCGACAATTGCAGCGATGGAAAACGCCCGCAAGCAGATCAACACCACCGCGATTGAACGGGCTGTTGATTTTCTGATCCAGGCCAAACAGATTTCCTTTTTTGGTCTGGGCGCGTCCGGCCCGGTGGCCATGGATGCCCAGCACAAGTTTTTCCGTTTTAACCTGCCGGTTACCGCCTACGACGATGTGCTGATGATGCGAATGGTCGCCGCTGCGGCCCATACCGGCGATGTGATTGTGGCGGTGTCATACACCGGTCGCACGCGCGAAATGGTCGAAATCGCCCGAATAGCCCGCGCCAACGGCGCCACCGTGATTGGAATAACCGCCGAAGGCTCACCTCTGGCCGAAGCCAGCTCGGTGTACCTGTCGTTCCCGACACCGGAAGACACCGAAAAGTACATGCCAATGACCTCCCGTATTGTGCAACTGATACTGGTCGACGTACTCGCCACCGGCGTTACCCTGCGCCGTGGTGTGGATTTCCAGGCGCATCTGAAGAAGATCAAGGACAGCCTGAAAGACACTCGAATACCCGACAACGGCAACGCCTGAGTCGTCTTGCTTCTTATATATGGCCATTGATTAATGGCCATTTTTCTTTTCGCACTTCCCCATCGTACACCGCTGCTCAAACGCCACCTGACGGACGTCGGGCGTCGTTGCCAATTCTTGTGGGCATAAATGCCCACCCTACAACAGAGCAACTATTAACACCGAACTCCCCCAGCGCAGCTGGCCACCCAATGCCCATCTGGGCGAGCCGGGATTCACCGCAACGGCCGACCCGGCCGAGGCATGGATGCGCCGCCAGGCCCTATTTTCACCGATAGACAGAGCACAGGGATGTGCCATCTGGCCGGGGTCGAAACGCCGTTGTCGGTGAATACCGGAAAAACAAGCCCAGTCGGGAAAAAGCAGGGGGAGGCCCGCCCGGCCGGGGGACAAGGTCCCCCAAGAGGGCAAACAGCCTGGCCAATTAACAAGCCGAGTAGCCGCAAAGCGCCGGACGTCGAGGCCAATTCTTGTGGGCATAAATGCCCACCCTACAACAGAGCAACTATTAACACCTAACTCCCCCAGCGCAGCTGGCCACCCAATGCCCATCTGGGCGAGCCGGGATTCACCGCAACGGCCGACCCGGCCGAGGCATGGATGCGCCGCCAGGCCCTTTGGCACAGGGATGTGCCATCGGGCCGGGGTCGAAACGCTGTTGTCGGGGAATACCGGATAAACGAGCCCAGTGGGCAAAAGCAGGGGGAGGCCCGCCCGGCCGGGGGACAAGGTCCCCCAAGAGGGCAAACAGCCAGGCAAATTAACAAGCAGAGTAGCCGCCAGAAGTCGGACGAACAGCATCCAGACCCAAACCACTAGCAACAGCCAGACCAACACCGATTTCACCCAGCGCAGCTGGCTACCCAATGCCCATCTGGGCGAGCCGGGATGCCCCGCAACGGCCGACCCAGCCGGGGCATGGATGCCCCGCAAGGCCCGTTGGCACAGGGATGTGCCATCGGGCCGGGGTCGAAACGCTGTTGTCGGGGAATACCGGATAAACGAGCCCAGTGGGCAAAAGCAGGGGGAGGCCCGCCCGGCCGGGGGACAAGGTCCCCCAAGAGGGCAAACAGCCTGGCCAATTAACAAGCCGAGTAGCCGCAAGCGTCAGACGAACAGTATCAATCAACACCGATTTCACCCAGCGCAGCTAGCAACCGTTCATTGTCCATATGGGCAAGCCACCAATAAAAAAGGCCGCATAGCGGCCTGAGCAAAGCAGAAAAGCAAGAAGATAAATCGGTAAAAGAACCCGCTGGCTTACGCCGAGCGGGCAAAATTGCTGCATTCAACCGCAGCGGTCAGCACATAACCTTTGCCACGAACGGTTTTGATCAACGCCGGTGAGCGGGCATTTTCGCCCAATCGGCTACGCAGTCTGCTCATCTGGACATCGATAAAACGATCCATCGGCAGGTTGTCACGTCCGCGGGTAATTTCCGCAATGGTGTCTCGGGTCAGAACCTCACCACTGCTGTCGAGCAACATCATCAACAGCTGGTAGTCGGAACCGGACAGGGAAATCGCCGTACCAGCCGGATTCACCAGCAGGCGGGCCACGGTATCCAGCTGGAAACCATTAAAGTAGCGATACCGGCTCGGGGTACGTGGTGAGCGGATTTCCGGCTCGACCCGACGTGAGCGACGCAGAATCGCCTTGCAACAGGCCAGCAGTTCACGCGGGTTAAACGGCTTGGCCAGATAATCATCAGCACCAGAGTCCAGTGCCTGGATACGGGCGGTATCCACTTCGTCAGCGGCGGGTTCCGACAACAGGATCACCGGCACATCGCTGACTTCACGCAGCAGCTCCACATCCTGGGAACCCCGTGCGGCCAGTACCACCAGATCCGGCTGGTCGTTCAGCTCGCCCATGGCGAACAGTGATGGAAACACGGCCACTTCAAAGCCTTGCAGCTCCAGCCAGGCTTGCATCAGCAAACGAACATTATCGTCGTGCTCGACAACGTGAATACGGGAACGTCCTGACATACATCACCTGTAAGGGTGGTTAATCAGCGCCGGTCTGGTGCGGTCGAACCAGAAAACAACCAGCGACTGTCGTTCAACTCGATTGGGGTTAAGCATTCTGCCGCAGCCTTGAAGGCAACTGCGGCAGAAGCGGGACTATCCATTCAAACCCTGATCAACAACCGGATCAGGACTTCTTGCGCTTGTTCTGACGGTGCTGGTCAACCACAACGGCCACCACAATAATGCCGCCCTTGATGATGTCCTGGTAATAGGCGTCGATACGCAGGAAGGTAAAACCGGACAACATCACACCCAGAATCAGAGCACCAATCACAGTACCGGTAATACGACCACGACCACCCGACAGCGACACACCACCAATTACCGCAGCGGCAATCGCATCCAGTTCGTACATCATACCCATACCGGCCTGAGCGGTTTTGATACGGGCAATCGCGACCATCGCTGCCAGACCGGCCAGCAGACCGGCAATGGTGTAAACCTTGATCAGGTGAGCATCAATGTTGATACCGGATACACGCGCTGCTTGTGGGTTGGCACCAATGGCGTAGGTGAACTTGCCGAAACGGGTGTAACGCATTACGACGTGGAAGAACGCGGCTACCGCCAGGAAAATCACCACCGGCATCCAGCGATCCAGGCCGTTACCCAGCATCGCAAAACCTTCGGTGAAACCGGACACAGGCGAACCATCGGTGTACCAGCGAGCGATACCACGAGCCGATACCATCATGCCCAGAGTGGCAATAAACGGTGGAATCTTGGTTTTGGTGATCAGCCAGCCGTTGATAAAACCGGCCAGTGCACCAATCCCCACACCCACCAGCAGCGGCACAATAAATGGCAAATCAGTCAGGCCAGGGTGAATCAGTTTTGGCCATTCGCTGTTTTGTGCAAAGGTGGCGGCAATCATCGCCGACATCGCCACAACCGAACCGGAAGACAGGTCGATACCACCGGTGATAATCACCTGGGTAACACCCACTGCAATAATACCAATCACCGATACCTGCAGAATGATGATCTGCAGACGGCTCATGTTGGCGAGGAAACTCTGGCCAACCAGCATCCAGCCCAACACTTCGAAGAAGACGGAGATCCCCAGCAGAACCAGCAGTATGCTCAGTTCCGGTGGCATTTTTTTGCGCGTTTTGGTCAGTGCCTTACGTTCAGTGAATTCCACGCGGTCACCAGTAGTGCTCATTGTCATATCAACCTCGTTTTTATATTTCTTGCCGGTGCAACAGAGCGAGAATTGCTACCGGTTGGTGGTTCAACGTGCAGCCAGATCCATAATCGTGACCTGGTCGGCCTCACTGCGATCAACAATGCCGGTTACATGCCCTTCGTGCATCACCAGAACGCGATCGCTCATACCCAGTACTTCCGGCATTTCGGAAGAAATCATGATTACCGCTACGCCTTCGTGCGCCAGCTGGGTAATCAGTGAATGAATCTCGGCTTTGGCCCCCACATCGATACCGCGGGTTGGCTCGTCGAGAATCAGGATTTTCGGGTTGGTCAGCAGCCAGCGACCGATCAGAACCTTCTGCTGGTTGCCACCAGACAGGTTCTCGATACGCTCGTGCATATTCGGGGTTTTGACCCGCAGACGCTGACAGATCTCGATGCTGCGATCTTCCAGAACGTTTTCAGCCACAAAACCGGCACCGTCAACGTACTGATCGTGCAGCACCGCTGCCTGGATGTTTTCCTGAATATCCAGCGGCAGGAAACAACCGGTTTCCTTGCGGTCTTCGGTCAGAAACGCCATTCCCAGCTTGATCGCCTGATGCGGGTTGGTGATTTTGACATCCTGGCCAAACACATTGATGGTGCCGCTATCGGCCGGTTTTACCCCGAACAGGGCTTCTGCTACATCGGAACGACCTGAGCCGACCAGACCGGCAAAGCCGAGGATCTCACCGGCGCGCACATCAAAGGACACATCGCGGAACACACCGTCACGGGTGAGGTTCTTCACCGACAGCACCACGTCGCCCAGCTCCACTTCTTCTTTCGGGAACATCTGGGTAATGTCGCGGCCCACCATCATACGAATGATGTCATCGCGGGTGACGTCGGAAGACGCACAGGTTGCGATGTACTGGCCGTCACGGAACACCGAAAACTCATCGGCGATTTCAAACAGCTCGTTCATCTTGTGGGTGATGTAAACGATGCCGATACCACGCGCACGCAGGTCACGAATAATCTGGAACAGGTGTTCCACTTCTTTTTCGGTAATGGCCGAGGTTGGCTCGTCCATGATCAGCACGTCGGAGTTAAACGACACTGCCTTGGCGATTTCCACCATCTGGCGGTTGGCAACCGACAGCTCGCTGATTTCAGATTCAGGGTCCAGATCGATATTGAGACGATCAAACAGCTCCTGGGTCATACGGTTCATCGCCACATGGTCAACCAGACCAAAGCGGTTTTTCGGTTCACGACGAATCCAGATGTTTTCGGCAACCGTCATCGGATTCATCAGCAGCAGCTCCTGGTGAATCATGGCGATACCGGCTTCCTGTGCCGCCAACGGGGTTGGCAACCAGACTTTTTCACCACGCAGACGTACTTCACCACGATCCGGCTGATAAATACCGGCGATGATTTTCATCAGAGTCGATTTGCCAGCGCCGTTCTCTCCCATCAGGGCATGAACTGTTCCGGGACGAATACGCAAAGACACATTATCGAGCGCCACTACTCCGGGGAACTCCTTGCGTACATCACGTACTTCGAGGACATATTCGGAGTTGAACGCTTTTTTGACGGGAATTGCGTCAGTCACAGACATCAATTCCGCTGATGCGCTATTCATAACGCAATACCTCCACTCAGGTTCAGCAAGAGAGAAGCGCGCCCCCCAGATCACAACCGCTGCCAACCAGACAGGGAGCCAGTTGGCAGCCGTGTGAATAATCCCGGGGACACTCCCCAAGGATTATTTCTTCAGAAACTTGTCCAGGTTGGCTGGAGTAACCAGTTCAAACGGAACCCATACTTTCTGGTCCACGTTCTGGCCACGAGCCAGTTTTACTGCTGCTTCGACGGCACCACGGCCCTGACCTACAGCACTCTGATACACAGACACGTCCAGATCACCGGCCTTGATAGCAGCCAGCGCATCCGGGGTCGCATCAATACCCGCTACGATCACAGAATCCATATTGCGACCACTGGCTTTCAGAGCCTGAATCGCACCAATCGCCATTTCGTCGTTGTTGGAGATCACGGCATCAAACTCAAGACCAGCAGACAGCCAGTTGGTCATCAGGTCGTTACCCTTGATACGTGACCATTCTGCTGTCTGTTCTGCCACGATTTTCATACCGGAGCAGTCCTTGTTCTTTTCAATAACGTCGTGAATGTCCTTGGTACGCTGGATGGCGGCCTGGTTCGACAGTTCACCCATCATCACAACGATGTTGCCCTTGCCTTTCATCAGACGGCAGACTTCTTCCGTCTGCATGGTGCCGGATTCCACTTCGTTGGAAGCCACAAACGCCTGGTTGTCCGGCAGCATGTCAACGTTCACCGGCTGGCGGTTTACGTAGATCAGAGGGATACCGGCAGCTTCAGCGTCTGCACTCATGGATACGGTGGCGTCAGTGTCGACAGGGTTAACGATGATGGCGTCTACGCCGGAGGCGATGAAGTTCTGGATCTGGTTAAGCTGGGTGCCAACTTCGTTCTTGCCGTCCTCGATCTGGACGCTGATCTTTTGCTCCTTGGCAGCGGCTTCAATACCGTTGCGAAGCGAAGTCAGGAAGTTGTCGTCAAAGAGTGCCATGGCCACACCAATCTTCAGTTCCCCTGCGGCTACAGGGTTCGCAAGAATGGCAGCAGTCAGTGCTGAAAAAACGAACTTTTTCATCTTGTTGTTATCCTCGATGGAGGGCACCGGTGCCCAATTTTTATTGTTTTCTTAGTTCCCGGCTTATGCCGCCAGTGGCGTTCAGGGATTGCCCCTGGCACTGATCAGCACATACGTTCCACGTTTTGAGCAAAATGGAACATGCATTCCAATTTGATCGTTGCAGCGATCTTTGTCAACCGTTTTTTTGTTCCATTCTGGTGAAAAAGTCAGCACGGCCCTACTGCCAGAGATGAGTGATTTCTTTCATATCTTCGCCGTAAAACCGCTCAAAAACTGGTCGTTTTTTAGCAAGGCAACACCCTAACCGATTCTGTCGGAAAATGTATAGTTCCTTTAAAATCAATTAGTTAATTGATTAACAATGTCTGATTGAAGAGCCATTCCCCCATTCTTGTATTCATGATGTAAAAACCTCAAATAACAGAACAAAAATCTCAAATGATAGTTTTTGAAAGCACATAACATCATCCTGACATCTTTCGTTTGACGCTCTCAAATCGCTGTTCCTAGTATCTGGACCACTCGTTAAGCCATAACAACAAAAACCGAACGAGAGACGATTCTCACCGATTCGCTGCGCTCGGTTCCCAACTCAAGGTAACCACTATGTCCAGTCTGACCCCACGTTTTGGCCTCAACCACATGGTTTGCCCAAAGCTCACCATTGCTGAATTCCTGGAAGTTGCTCACCAGCTGAAATCGGAAACCGTCGAGTTCCGTAATGACGTTGGCAGCAACAGCCTGACCGATCTCGAAACCGCTCGCGCCGCCGGTGCTCGCGCCAAAGAGCTGGGTATCACCGTGCTGAGCGTTAACGCGTTGTACCCGTTTAACGTATGGAATGAAGAACGCGAACAACAGGCCCGCGCCATGGCCGAACTGGCGCAGGCCGCCGGAGCCCTGGGTCTGGTGGTGTGTCCATTAAACGACGGCACCATGACAGAACCATCTGCTGAACGTACCGAAGCCCTGCACACCGCCCTGCGTGGATTAAAAGCAATCCTCGAAGAATTTGATCTGATGGGTTTTGTGGAGCCACTGGGTTTCCCGATTTCATCCCTGCGCTCCAAGCGTGAGGCGATTGAAGCCATTGATGCCATTGGTGGTGCCGACCGCTTCAAGCTGGTTCACGACACCTTCCACCACCGGGGTGCCGGTGAAGACGAATACTTCCCGGACCGTACTGGCCTGATCCACATTTCTGGCCTGGAAGATCCTGAAATCAGCTTCGACGACATGCTCGACAGCCACCGTCTGCTGGTTGGTCCGGCCGACCGTCTGGGTAACGTTGAACAGCTGCGCACCCTGCTGGCCGCCGGTTATACCGGCCCGGTGTCATTCGAGCCATTCTGCGCCGCCGTCTGGGACCTGCCAGACCACGTTGCCGCTGTTAACGACAGCATCCGTTTTGTGAACGAATCATTGGCCAAAGGCTGATTCTGACTGGCCTTTGTGAGCTGCTTTACCGCCTGACTGACAAGGGCCAGAAATTCCGTTCCAGACGATTGCAAAAACAGAACGTATATTCTAATCTGGCATTGACCTGATATACAGGTTCCGGAAAAAGCCCGGAGCCGTCACCGGCCAGGGCAAATAATAAAAAAGAGGCCAACATGAAAATCGCACTCGATCCTTATATGCATCGCCACCTGTCGTTGCCAGAAATCTGCCGCAAGACACGGGAACTGGGCTACGAGCATATTGAACTGTCACCACGCGCTGACTTCCTGCAGTGGTGGACCCGTCCACGCGTTTACCCGGAGCGTCTGAGTACCTTCAAACGCGCCATGCGTGAACACGGAGTATCCGTATCAACCCTGCAGCCAATGTACCGCTGGTCCAGTCCGTATAAGGATGAGTGGGAAATGGCGATGGACAACTGGAAACGTACCATCCAGATCGCCGTCGAACTCGATAACCCGCTGCTGATCTCCGAGTTTGGCCGCGGCGGCTCGCCTGAGCGTTCCGCCGCCGACCGCACCGGCACCCACACCGCCGAAGCCTGTGAGAACGCTTTCTGGCGCTCCATGGATGTACTGGTGCCAATCCTCGAACGCGAAGGCCTGGTGTTGAGTGTTGAACCGCACCCGGAAGACTGGGTTGAAGAAATCAACCCGGCAGTTGAGATCATCAAAACCATCAACTCCAGCTCCATCAAGGCGTCCTTTATTGCGCCGCACGCTTTCTATTATGGCGACGATCTGGCCACCAGCATCCGCGCCACCAAAGACGTGCTGGTTCACGCCCGTGTTGCCGACACCTTTAACCACAAGGCGTCCTCACAACTGCGTTACATCGTGAACCCACCAGGCTCCAAAGCCCGCGTGCACCAGCACCTCAACATGGGTGAAGGCGAAATCGACTGGGATGTGTTCTTCAAGACCCTCCACGAAGTCGGCTTCGACGGCGTGTTGTCCAGCTGCGTATTTGCGTGGGAAGAACGCGCCGAAGAGTCCTCTCGCTTCATGCGTGACAACATCCAGAAGTACGTCGACAAGTACTGGAAATAACGAGTTACCCCGTCCGGACAGAGCCGTGGTTTCGGCTGTTCTGCGGCCCTGCCCGGTTCGGGTTTTGAAACAACGATCAGAACGACCTGGGTTCGCACCCGCATAACAAATACAAGAAACAAGACAAATAAAAGAAACAAGACACTGCCAGCAGCTAACTGCTCAAGGACCAACAAGATGACTATTCGTATTGGCGTAATCGGAACCGGTGCAATTGGTGCAGACCATGCCCGTCGTATCAACCAGACCCTCACCGGTGGCAAGGTGGTTGCGGTAACCGACGTTAACCGTGAACAGGCCGAAGCCGTTGTGGACCGTCTGCAACTGGATGCCAAGGTCTATGACAACGGCCACGACCTGATCGCCGCCGCCGACGTAGACGCGGTACTGGTAACCTCCTGGGGCCCAACCCACGAAGAGTTCGTGGTTGCCGCCATCAAGGCCGGTAAATATGTATTCTGTGAAAAGCCACTGGCGACCACTGCCCAGGGCTGTTTCAACATCGTTGAAGCTGAACAGGCCGCAGGCAAGCGTCTGGTTCAGGTCGGTTTCATGCGTCCATACGACAGCGGTTACCGTCAGCTGAAAGCCTGTATTGATGCGGGCGACATCGGTGAACCCCTGATGATCCACGCCGCCCACCGCAACCCGACCGTGCCAGAGCGTTACATCACCGAAATGGCCATCCACGACACCCTGATCCACGAGCTGGATGTGTTCCGCTGGTTGCTGAACGATGACTACAAGTCAGCGCAGGTGATTTTCCCGCGCAAGACCCGTTACACCCACAGCCAGCTGGCTGACCCGCAAATCGTCCTGCTGGAAACCGTCAAGGGTACCCGCATCGACGTTGAAGTATTCGTGAACTGCCAGTACGGCTACGACATCCAGTGTTCGGTAGTGGGTGAAGAAGGTATCGCCAACCTGCCAGAACCACAGAGCCTGCTGATGCGTAAAGGCGCCAAGCTGTCCAACGAAATCCTGATGGACTGGAAAGATCGTTTCATCGCCGCCTACGACGTTGAACTGCAAGACTTCCTCGACGGCTGTAACGCTGGCCAGATGCGTGGCGCCTCCTCCTGGGATGGTCTGGCTGCTGCCGTGGCGGCCGACGCCTGCGTGAAAGCCCAGCAGACGGGTCAGATCGAAGCGATCGAAATGCCACCACGTCCGGCTTTCTACGCCTGATCCGTCATTGCTGTAAAACCCGCCGCCGGGCAGGCCAGCCCGGCGCGGTAACCCCACATCCGGAATGCTGTTCGTAAGCTCTTGCCCTGCGCTGCCTGGGCTGCACGCAGGGCTTTTTTGTATCTGTTGTCTGGCCACGCCCGGATAACTGTTCTGACGTCTCCGGACCACATCCGGATAGTCTGGAACAAATGTTTCAAAACGCGAAAAATGAAATAGAAATTAACGTTCGATCTGTTGTTTTTTTAGAATTTTCATTCTATTCTGGAGCAGATAAAACATCTGTTCCATAAGATTTCAAAATAGAAATAAGACATTGAAACAGATGGCTGGTGAACAACAAAGGCCGCCAATGGCCAGGTCACCGGCACTTACCAACAGGAACCTTGGCACCACTCCAATCAACTGGAATAGAGTGTCTGCAGGTTCCGATCAGGGGTCACGACAGGAGAACAATAAAATGAGTGCTGAAAAAGCGCTGGACCTGATTTGCCTTGGAAGAGCTGCAGTTGACCTGTACGGTGAACAGATTGGCAGCCGTCTGGAAGACATGTCCGGCTTCAACAAATACCTGGGCGGTTCGTCCGGCAACATGGCCTTTGGTACTGCCCGTCTGGGTCTGAAAAGCGCCATGCTGACCCGCGTTGGTGATGAACACATGGGCCGTTTTGTGCGCGAAGAACTGGCGCGCGCCGGTGTCGACACCAGCCATGTGATTACCGATACAGACCGCCTGACCGGCCTGGTGCTGCTGGGCATCAAGGATCAGGACACTTTCCCGCTGATTTTCTACCGCCGTGACTGTGCCGACATGGCCATTGACGCCGCCGACTTCAGCCCTGAATTCATCGGTTCCGCCAAGGCGCTGGTAATTACCGGCACCCACTTCTCCACCGAACAGACCCTCAACGCCAGCCTGACCGCCATTGAATACGCCAAGGCCGCTGGCACCAAGGTGGTTCTGGATATCGACTACCGCCCGGTGCTGTGGGGATTAACCAGCCTCGGTGACGGTGAAACCCGCTTTATTTCCAACGATGGTATCAGCCAGCACCTGCAACGCCTGCTGCCTCACTTCGACCTGATCGTGGGCACCGAAGAAGAAGTGCACATTGCCGGTGGCAGCACCAACACCATCGAAGCGCTGAACAAGATCCGCTCCGTATCCAAAGCCACCATCGTGCTGAAACTGGGCGCGCTGGGCTGCACCGTTCTGGATGGCGAGATTCCGGCCAGCATGGACGACTTCCAGGTATTCCGTGGTGTACGGGTCGACGTACTGAACGTCCTCGGTGCCGGTGATGCCTTTATGTCCGGCTTCCTGCGCGGCTGGATTCGTGGCGAATCCCACGAACGTTGCTGCGCCTACGCCAACGCCTGTGGTGCCCTGGTGGTATCCCGTCATGGCTGCGCTCCCGCCATCCCAAGCGGCGAAGAGCTGGACTACTACATCGAACATGCCCATGAGATTCCACGCCCGGACCGTGATGTTCACCTGAACTACCTGCACCGCGTGACAACCCAGCGCAACGCCATCGAATGGAAGGATCTCTGCATCCTCGCCTTCGACCACCGCAAGCAGCTGTTCGACATGGCCCGTGAAACCGGTGCCGACCCGGTACGCATCAAACAACTGAAGCGTCTGCTGGTACAGGCCACCGAAGAAGGCTCACGCCATATTGGCCAGAGCCAGGTCGGTGTACTGATCGACGATACCTACGGTCAGGATGCCCTCAACGACGTCACCGGTCGTAACTGGTGGATTGGTCGTCCGGTGGAATTCCCGAGCAGCCGTCCGATTGAACTGGAAGGTGGCCGCAGCATTGGCTCACGCCTGAAAAGCTGGCCACGTGAGCATATCGTCAAATGTCTGGTGTTCTACCACCCGGACGATGCTGTCGAGATGCGCGCCGCCCAGGAACGTCAGGTACTGGAACTCTGGAACGCCTGCTGTGAATCCGGCCACGAACTGCTGCTGGAGCTGATTCCACCGCGTGACAGCACCATTACCGATGCCGTGTACACCAGCTCAATCAAGCGTTTCTACAACCTCGGCGTCAAACCGGATTGGTGGAAACTGCCACCACAAAGCCCGGCCAACTGGCAGGCGATTTCCGACCTGATCGCCGAACGCGCACCACACTGCCGTGGCGTGGTGATGCTGGGTCTGGATGCTCCGGCCGACGAGCTGAAAAAAGGCTTTATGGACAGCGCTGGTTTCGACATCTGCAAAGGCTTTGCCATTGGTCGCACCATTTTCAGCGCCCCAAGCCGCAAGTGGCTGGCTGGAGAATACAACGACGAACAACTGATCAGCGCCATCGTGGCCAACTATCTGGAACTGGTCAAAACCTGGAAAGCCCGTAACGGCGAATAACCAAACCACATCACGGCCAGCCTTCGGGCTGGCCCAGAGCACCGTCACGAGAACTGACATGAAAACAATAAAACTCACCATGGCTCAGGCGGTTATCCGTTACCTGACTGCTCAGAAAACTGAAATCAACGGCGAAATCAAACCGATGTTCGCCGGTTGCTGGGCCATTTTTGGCCACGGTAACGTGGCAGGGCTTGGGGAGGCCCTGTACCAGGTTCGTGATGAGCTGCCGACTTACCGCGCTCACAACGAACAGGGCATGGCCCATGCCGCCATCGCCTACGCCAAAACCATGAACCGCCAGCAAATGATGGTCTGCACCGCCTCTGCAGGCCCAGGCTCGGTGAACATGGTGACCGCAGCGGCGGTTGCCCACGTCAACCGTATCCCGGTGCTGTTCCTGCCTGGTGACACCTTCGCTACCCGTATGCCTGATCCGGTGCTGCAACAGGTGGAAAACTTCCACGACTACACCCTGACCTCTAACGACTGCTTCAAGCCGGTGAGCCGTTTCTTTGACCGCATCACCCGCCCGGAACAGCTGCTGGCATCGCTGCCACAAGCCATGCGTGTGCTGACCGACCCGATCGAATGTGGTCCGGTGTGTCTGGCCATGCCTCAGGACGTTCAGACCATGGCGTTTGATTTCCCTGAAAGCTTCTTTGCCGAAAAGATTCACCGTCTGCGTCGTCAGGGCCCGGATGCCCGTGAGCTGGCCGATGCCGTGGCACTAATCAAACAGGCTCGCAAGCCAGTGGTAATCGCCGGTGGTGGTCTGCACTACTCAGGCGCGCTGAAAGAATTTGAACGTTTTGTATCGACCTACCATCTGCCCGTGGGTGAAACCCAGGCCGGTAAAGGTGCGCTGGCGTGGGATCACCCGCAGAACATGGGCACCATCGGTGTTACCGGTGCTGCATCGACCAACGATCTGTGTGCCGATGCCGACCTGATCATTGCCGTCGGCACCCGTCTGGGCGACTTCTCGACCGGCTCCCGTGCCATGGTCAATCCGGACGCCAAATTGCTGTGCCTGAACGTGGCCTCATTTGATGCCATCAAACACAAGGCCCAAGCACTGGTCGGCGACGCCAAACTGACCCTGCCACTGCTCGCCAACGCCCTCGGCGGCTGGCTGCCAAACGGTCACTGGATCGAACGTGCCGACAACCTGCGCACCCAGTGGCAGCGCAATGTGGATATCGCCACCACCGACCGTGGCACCGATCTGCCAACCGACGCCGAAGTGGTGGGTGCGGTTAACCGCGCCGCCAACCCGGACAAAGACATCGTTGTCTGTGCCGCCGGTGGTCTGCCAGGCGAACTGCAAAAGCTGTGGCGCACCCGTTACGACCGTGGTTACCACATGGAATACGGTTACTCCTGTATGGGTTACGAACTCGCCGGTGGCCTGGGTGCCAAGATGGCAAAGCCGGATTCCGAAGTGTACGTCATGGTGGGTGACGGCTCTTACCTGATGCTGAACTCCGAAATCGCGACCTCCGTGATGCTCGGTTACAAGATCATCATGGTGGTGCTCGATAACCGTGGTTACGGCTGTATCCACCGTCTGCAGCAATTCTGCGGTGGCCCGGGCTTCAACAACCTGCTGGAAGACTGCCTGACCGTTGAAGGTGGTGCACCCAAAACCGATTTTGCCGCCCACGCCGCCGCACTGGGTGCCCGTTCCGAAAAAGTGAACAACATTCGTGAACTGGAACAGGCGCTGGTACGTGCCAAGGACTCACCGGTCAGTTACCTGATCACCCTCGACACCGATGCCCTGAACACGACCAGCGAAGGTGGTAGCTGGTGGGATGTGGCGGTGCCGGAAGTGTCCCCACGCGCCGAAGTAAACGAAGCCCGTCGTCGTTACGAAAGCTTCAAAGCTCGCCAATTCAATAACCTGTAATTGCGCCCGACAAGATACGCGCCGACCCAAGCACTGGAGAATAATAATGAGCGTACGCATTGGCATTAACCCGCTGACCTGGACCAACGATGACCTGCCAACCCTGGGGGCTGAAACGCCACTGGAAACCTGCCTGAGTGAAGGCAAACAAGCCGGTTTTTCCGGTTTCGAGCTGGGCCACAAATTTCCACGCAAGGCCGACGTTCTGGGCCCGATTCTGGATGCCCACGGCCTCAATCTGGTATCCGGCTGGTGCAGCGGCAACCTGCTGACCAACAGCGTCGAGCAGGAAATCGAAGCCATCCGTGACCACCTGGAACTGCTGAAAGCGCTGGGCAGCAAGGTGATGGTGTATTGCGAAATCACCGGCTGTATCCATGGCCAGATCAACACCCCGCTGTCACACCGTCCACGCATGACTGAACAGCAGTGGGAAGAATTCCTCGGCAAACTCAATGCCGTGGCTGACTGGTGTATGGAACAGGGCGTGCAGCTGGCCTACCACCACCACATGGGCACCGTGATCGAAACCGAAGCCGAAGTGGATCGTATGATGCAGGGCACTGGCCCATCCATGGGTCTGCTGCTGGATACCGGCCACATGACCTTCGCCGGTGGCAACCCGATTGCCGTTCAGCAGCGTTATGCCGATCGTATCGTTCACGTGCACTGCAAGGACCTGCGTCCGAACGTGCTGGCCGATGCCAAAAACCGCGACATGAGCTTCCTGAACGCCATGTTGTCCGGTGTGTTTACCGTGCCGGGCGACGGTTTCATCGATTACCTGACCCTGTTCAAAGGCCTCAAGGCCTCCAACTACAGCGGCTGGCTGGTCGTCGAAGCCGAACAGGATCCGGCGGTGGCACACCCTCTGACCTACGCCACCCTGGGCGCCAACAACCTCAAGCGTTTCTGTGCCGAATCCGGCCTCGAACTGCAAGCCTGATCCCTGGAGCCAACCCCATTTACAGCGCGCGGCCAAGAAGCCGCGCCCGACGAGGAACAAACCATGCAAACTCTTGGTAACTTCATCAGCGGCCAGTCGGTGGCCAGCGACAGCGGCCGTTTTAGTGCCGTTTACAACCCGGCAACCGGCGAACAGACCAAACAGGTTGGCCTGTCGTCTGCTGACGAAACCCGTGCTGCCATTGCCTCCGCCCAGGAAGCCTTCAAAACCTGGAGCAAGGTAACCCCGCTGAACCGCGCCCGTGTGATGTTCAAGTTCAAGGCGCTGCTGGAACAACACGCCGACGAACTGGCCGAGCTGATCACCAGTGAACACGGCAAGGTGTTCTCGGATGCCAAGGGTGAACTGACCCGTGGTCTGGAAGTGGTGGAATTTGCCTGTGGTATCCCGCACCTGCAGAAAGGTGAACACAGCCTCAACGTTGGCCGTGGCGTCGACAGTATGTCGCTGATGCAACCACTGGGCGTGTGTGCCGGTATTGCACCGTTCAACTTCCCGGCCATGGTGCCAATGTGGATGTTCCCGGTCGCCATCGCCTGCGGTAACACCTTCGTGATGAAACCATCCGAAAAAGACCCGTCTACCCCGCTGCGTCTGGCTGAACTGCTGAAAGAAGCCGGTCTGCCGGATGGCGTGTTCAACGTGGTGAACGGCGACAAGGAATCGGTCGACGTGCTGCTGACCGACGAACGCGTACAAGCCGTGAGCTTTGTGGGTTCAACCCCGATTGCCGAATACATCTACTCCACTGCTTCTGCGCACGGCAAACGTGTACAGGCTCTGGGCGGCGCCAAGAACCACATGGTGGTGATGCCGGATGCTGATCCTGAACAGGTGGTAGGTTCCCTGATGGGTGCTGCTTACGGTTCTGCCGGTGAACGTTGTATGGCGATTTCCGTGGCCGTGTGTGTAGGCGACGAAGTGGCCGACAAACTGATCTCCCGCATGAGCGAAGAAATCGACCAGATGCGTGTAGGCCCTGGCATGGGTCTGGCTGAAGAAGCTCACATGGGCCCGGTGATTTCCAAGGAACATGCCGCCAAGGTGAAGGCTTACATCACCTCCGGTATCGAACAGGGCGCAGCTCTGATTCGTGACGGCCGTGAATTTGTCTACGCTGGCCACGAAAACGGTTACTTCGTTGGCCCAACCCTGTTCGACCACGTCAAACCGGGTATGCGTGTCTACAACGAGGAGATCTTCGGCCCAGTACTGTGCGTGGTACGTGTGAACAGCTACGCCGAAGCCGTGGCCCTGATCAACGCCCACGAATACGGTAACGGCACTGCGATTTTCACCCGTGACGGTGATACCGCTCGCCAGTTCTGCGAAGAAATCCAGGTGGGTATGGTCGGCGTAAACGTGCCAATCCCTGTGCCGATGGCGTTCCACAGCTTTGGTGGCTGGAAGCGTTCCCTGTTTGGCCCGCTGCACATGCACGGCCCGGACGGTGTGCGTTTCTACACCCGCATGAAAACCATCACCGCCCGCTGGCCAACCGGTCTGCGTGCAGGTGCCGAATTCTCCATGCCGACCATGAAGTAATCTGCGCAGTACTCAAAACGCCGGCATCCGCCGGCGTTTTGCCCTGTACCTTCTAACACATGCTCGAACATACGCTCGAACACGCACTACCCTGTGTATCCCCAGAAACGAGGAGCATCCCATGACAATAAAAAGAACCCTGCTCGCCTCTGTGCTGACTCTGGCTGCCGGCACCGCTTCGGCCACCAGCATCGGCGTCACCATGACCTCATTCGACAACCCGTTCCTGACCATTCTGCTCAACGGCATGAAAGAACAAGCCGCTGCATCCGGTGTTGAATTGCAACTGGAAGACGCCAAACTCGACGTCGGCCGCCAGCTGGATCAGGTCCAGAGTTTTATTGCCACCGGCGTTGACGCCATTATCGTCAATGCGGTTGACGGTGATTCCACCGTATCCATTACCCAGCAGGCGCGTGAAGCCGGTATTCCGCTGATTTACGCCAACCACCCACCGGCCGACGTCGACAAACTGCCGGAGCTGGCCAGCTTTGTCGGCTCCAATGAACTGGATTCCGGCACCCTGCAAACCCAAGAAGTCTGCCGCCTGTTAGGTGGCAAAGGCGATGTACTGGTGCTGATCGGCCCTCTCGAAAACCACGCCGCCCACACGCGCACCAAAGACATCGAACAGGTGATCAGCAGCGCCGACTGCAACGGTATGAAGATCGTCGACAAACAGGTTGCCAACTGGTCACGCACCGAAGCCTACGATCGTATGACCAACTGGCTGACAGAAGGCCTGCGCTTCGATGCCGTGATTGCCAACAACGACGAAATGGCAATTGGTGCCATCCAGGCCATGAAAGCCGGTGGTGTGGATATGAAAAAGGTGGTGGTTGCCGGTATCGACGCCACCCCGGATGGCCTCAAGTCCATGCAGGACGGCGATCTCGATATTACGGTGTTCCAGAACGCCACCGCACAAGGGATGGAATCGGTAAAAGCCGCCATCGCCATGAGCAAAAAACAGCCAACGGAGCGCAACATCTGGGTTCCGTTTGAACTGGTAACGCCATCCAACATTAAAAACTACATCCACTGACAGATCCCACAGGCGCACTACAGCGGTCCTGGTGGCCGCTGGCGCCACCACTCCGCTGCCTGCAAGCAAAACCACCAAGGCACGGAGAAACCCCATGAAACTCTATCTCGATGAACACTGCCCCAGCTGTATTGCGGCTGAAATGCTGGCCCACTACCACCAGCTGCCACTGCAGAAAGTCCACCCGTTAAACGACGACCTCGATACCCGCTACCAGCAACTGGACGCCCAGCCGTTACCGGTTCTGGAACATCCACAAGCCGACCTCACCGGTGGTCTTGATGTGGTGCAACTGCTGTCGAACCTGGGCAGCCCCCAACAGCCGTTGCGCGCCGGTCTGCCAGCCCGTCGTCAGCAACTGCTGAAACAGCTGGCCAGCGTTGATTACAACAGCAACTGCCTGCTGTTCCCGCGTTACCTGCAAGCCGGTTTTGCCAGCCTCGCAACCGAGTCAGCGCGCGAACATTTCCGCCAGCAGAAAGAAGCCCTGATCAACCAGACCTTTGCCCAGGCACTGGCCAACAGCAACCTGCACCTCCAGCGCCTGCAAACCGTGCTGGCGCAACTGCCAGCGCCGGACCTGCCGTCGGCATTTGGGCAGCGCTTGAGTGAAGATGATCTGGTGATTTTCCCGCGCTTGCGCAACTTCACCCTGCTCGCCGGATTACAGATGCCGGAGGTGTGGCAGCAGTATTTGCAGGAAGTCTCCGCACTGGCAGCGATTCCGTTGTTCCATGATCGCGCTTGTTGAGCGATGGCTGAGTTGTCGGCCCCCGAACGGGAGTCCCAAAAAACAAAACCCCGATGACGTTGCCGCCATCGGGGTTTGTTCAGAAGCACAGCGATGACCAATCATCGCCCGCAGGCCTGATCAGTGCGCGGTATCACCAGCGCCCTGGGCAGCCTGTTCAGCTTCGTGCGCCAGACGCTGCTGGTACAGGGCATCGAAGTTGATCGGTGCCAGCATCAGTGCCGGGAAGCCACCTTTAACCACCAGATTATCCACGCTCTCACGCACGTACGGGAACAGGATATTCGGGCACAGGGCACCCAGCATGGCTTTCAGCTGAGGCTCAGGAATGTTGTCGGCCAGGAACAGACCACACTGCATCACTTCAACCAGGAATGCAGTTTCGTCATCAGACAGGCTGGCAGTTACAGTGATCTTCACAAACACTTCGTAGTGACGGTCATCCACACGACGAGCACCGGTGTTCAGATCCAGTTTCACTTCCGGTTTCCACTCACGGGTGAAAACCAGCGGGGTGTTCGGAGATTCGAAGGATGCGTCCTTCACATATACGCGCTGCAGTGCAAACTGCGGCTGTTGGTTCTCTGCCATGATTATTCCTTATTTACGTACCACCGGGAGGTTCTGAGCGTTCCACTCCATCATGCCGCCACTCAGGCGCAGGGTGTTGAAGCCCTTCTCGTTCAGCATCCGGGCGGCAACAGACACGGTAGTACCGGTCTTGCACACCAGAATGATTGGACGACTCTTGTACTGATCCAGCTCGTTCATACGCTGGGCAAAGTTGCTGAACGGAATGTTCAGGGCATTGGCCAGGTGACCGGTGCTGAAATCTTTCTTGTCACGAATATCTACTACCACGGCATCCTGCTTGTTGATCAGGGTTGTGGCCATTGCCGCAGATACGCTGCCGCCGGAACGACGGGAGTTGTCCCACAACAGGGCTGCCAGGAACGCACCCCAGATACCCACCAGCCACCAGTGGTTACCAATAAATTCAATTACGTGATTCATGATTCTTGTCATCGCCGGTAAAAACGAGGGCGCAGTATAACGGTTTGATGGACGAGTGTCCTGCTTGCTGGCGCACAGCGGCAAGCTGTAACGACCAGCGCCATCCCCTCCTGCCACATCTGACCAGATACCAACAACAATCAGGGATCGCCGTGCCACCACAGGACTGCCGCGGGCTGGGCCAAAACGCCCGGATTTTGTACAATCGCCAGATTCGTCTTTTTGAACCGGTGCTATTGCTATGAATACTCGTCCAACACCCGTTGCCCTGATCATTCTGGATGGCTGGGGTTACCGTGAGGAAACCACCAACAACGCCATTGCCAATGCCAATACCCCGACCTGGGATCATCTGCTGGACTGTTTTCCAAACACCCTGATCCAGACTTCCGGTATGGCGGTGGGTCTGCCAGAAGGCCAGATGGGTAACTCCGAAGTTGGCCACATGAATCTTGGCGCCGGTCGCATCGTTTACCAGAACTTCACCCGTATCAACAAAGCCATCGACGATGGTGAACTGCAGCAGAACGCCGTTTTGTGTGCTGCCATGGACAAGGCCAAAGCCGCCGGTGGTGCCCTGCACTTCACCGGTCTGCTGTCGCCAGGTGGTGTTCACTCTCACGAAGACCAGCTGCTGGCGCTGCTGGAGATGGCCAAGGAACGTGGTCTGGAGCGTGTTTACGTTACCGGTATTCTCGATGGTCGCGACATGCCACCACGCTCTGCCGATGATTCCATTCGCAAGGTTGAAGCCAAGTGTGCCGAGCTGGGTAACGCCCGTCTGACCGGTATTGTTGGCCGTTACTTCGCCATGGACCGCGACAATCGCTGGGACCGTGTCAAAGCCGCCTACGAACTGATGACCGAAGCCAAGGCCGATTTCACCGCCGCTAACGGTATGGATGCACTCAATGCCGCTTATGAGCGTGGTGAAAACGACGAATTCGTCAAAGCCACCCGGATTGGCGAAGCCGCGCCGGTGGCAGACAACGACAGCATCATTTTCTTCAACTTCCGTCCGGACCGTGCCCGTGAACTGACCCGTGCCTTTGTTGACACGGCCTTCAGCGGCTTCGAACGTGCGGTAGTGCCAGCCCTGTCCGACTTCGTGATGCTGACCGAATACGCCGCCGACATTCAGGCCAACTGCGCGTTCCCGCCAGAAACCATGAGCAACAGCCTGGGTGAATACGTGTCCTCGCTGGGCATGAAACAGCTGCGTATCGCCGAAACCGAAAAATACGCCCACGTCACTTTCTTCTTCTCCGGCGGCCGCGAAGAAGAATACCCGGGTGAAACCCGTATTCTGGTCAACAGCCCTGATGTTGCCACCTACGACCTGCAGCCGGAAATGAGCGCGCCGGAAGTGACCGACAAACTGGTAGACGCCATCAAGAACGGCGGTTATGACCTGATCGTCTGCAACTTTGCCAACGGCGACATGGTCGGCCACACTGGTGTATACGAAGCAGCCGTCAAAGCTGCTGAAGCCATCGATGAAGCCCTGCGTCGGGTAACCGAAGCCGTGCTGGAAGTGGGTGGTGAGTGTCTGATCACCGCCGACCACGGCAACGCCGAAATGATGGTCGATGAAGAAGGCCGCGCCATGACCCAGCACACCACTGGGCCTGTGCACCTGATTTACGTAAACCAGCGTGAACAGGGCCAGATCAAGCCAGGCCGTCTGTGTGACATCGCTCCGACCCTGCTGTCCATGATGGGTATTCCACAGCCGGCCGAAATGACCGGTGAATCCCTGGTCAACTTCGGTTAATCCCATGTCTCAGCCACGTCCGTGGAAAACTCGATTAAACAGCAGCGCACTGGCGCTGCTGGCTGTTGCCCTGTTGGCCGGACAACCGGCCAGCGCGGCGGATAACAGTGCTGATGAAGCCCGCCTGGAAGAACTCAAGGTTGAGATCGCCAAGCTGCAGCAATGGCTGAATCAGGCCAGTGATGAACACAGCAAACTCAGTTCATCCATGCAAAAAACCGATAAGGACATTGACGAGCTGAGCCGCAAGATTGAAGAAACACGCCGCCTGCTCCAGGAGGAGCAGGCCCAGGTAAAAAAGTTGTACCAGGAGCAGGCGCAGCTCAATGAGCTGCAGGCTGCTCATCGTGCCCGCTTGCAGGCACAGGTTCAGGCGGCTTACCGCCTGGGCTCCAACAGCCCCGTCAAGTTATTGCTGAACCAGGACGATCCCGAACAAGCGCGACGGATGCTGACCTGGTTTGGTTATTTCAATAACGCCCGCATCCAGCAGATTGATACCGCCATCAGCGAATTACAGCGCCTTGAGCATATCCGCGAGGACATTGCCGCCGAAGAAGCTCGACTGCACCAGAGCGAAGCCGACCTGCTGCAACAGACCGACAGTCTTGCCACCAGCAAACAGGAACAACAGCGCCAGCTGGCCTCTCTGCAACAACAGATGCAAAACGAACAGCAACGGCTACGCAGCAAGGAAGCCGACCGCAAGCGTCTGGAATCCCTGTTGCAGGAAGTACAAACCCTGGTCGAAAAAAGCCCCCGCAAGAACGATGCCCGTCCATTTGCCAGCCTCAAGGGCCAATTGCCCAAACCGGTGGAAGGCAAACTGCTGGCCAGTTTTGGTACGCCGCAGAGTGAAGGCCCTGGCAACTGGCACGGCTGGCTGGTGTCAGCCCCGGAAGGCAGCAAGATCAAGGCTGTGCATCATGGCCGGGTGGTCTACGCCGACTGGTTACGCGGTTATGGTCTGCTGATGATTCTCGATCACGGCGATGGTTTCCTGACCCTCTACGCCCATACCCAAACGCTGCAATACGGCGTTGGTTCATGGGTCAATCAGGGCGATGTGATCGGAACTGTTGGCATGAGTGGTGGTCAATCTCAGGCTGGCCTGTACTTTGAAATCCGCAAGGGCGGACAACCCCAAAATCCGGCCAGCTGGCTGCGCCGAAAATAACCGACAACAGCCGCGCTGTTAGTGGCATTCCTCGTCAGTGGCACGTTAACAGCACGCCCGATTTGTGCCATGCTTTGTGCACTCTTTCTGTTGAGAATATTCATGCAAACCCTAGCCTCACGGCGGTTCGCCACCCTGCTCCTGTCACTGGTCCTGAGTAACGGTGTTTACGCGGAGTCGGCACCGACCAAAGCCGCTGCTGCCCCTGCAGAATCACAGGCTCAATTGCCTCTGGATGAACTGCGCAACTTCGCCGAAGTGTTCGAGCGAATCCGCAGCTCCTATGTCGAGGAAATCGACGACGAAACCCTGTTTGGTTATGCCATCAACGGCATGTTAACCGCGCTCGACCCACACTCCGTGTACATGCAGCCGGAAGACTTCTCCGACCTTCAGGAAACCACCTCAGGCAAGTTTGGCGGTCTGGGTCTGGAAGTGGGTCAACAGGACGGTCTGGTACTGGTCGTTACTCCGATCGACGACACCCCGGCGCAGAAAGCCGGTATTCGCACCGGCGACCTGATTGTCACCATTGATGGCACACCGGTGATGGGCGGTTCTCTCAACGACGCCATCGCCCGTATGCGTGGTGAACCGGGCACTCCGATCACCCTCGAAATCCGTCGTGAAGGTGAACAGAACCTGCTGACCTTCAAACTGACCCGTGCCGAAATCAAATCCGCCTCTGTCCGTGCCGAGCTGATGAGTGATGGTGTGGGTTACCTGCGTATTACCCAGTTCCAGCAGAACAGCGGCACTGAGCTGAAAAAAGCCCTGAAAAAGTGGCTCGACCAGAATGCCGTCAAAGGCCTGATTCTCGACCTCCGTAACAACCCGGGTGGGGTGCTGGATGCGGCTGTTGAAATTGGCGACATATTCCTGTCCAGCGGTGTGATTGTGTCCACCCACGGCCGTATTCCAAGTTCAGATCAGGTGTTTAACGCCACTGCCGATACCCTGGTGCCAAAACTGCCGATTATTGTGCTGATCAACGGTGGCTCGGCTTCCGCGTCTGAAATTGTCGCCGGTGCGCTGCAAGACCAGAAACGCGCCCTGATCCTCGGTACCCAGTCCTTCGGTAAAGGCTCCGTACAGAGCGTATTGCCGCTGGCCAACAACAAGGGCGTCAAACTCACCACCGCCCGTTACTTCACCCCGAGTGGCCGTTCGATTCAGGCGCTGGGTATCACCCCGGATATCTGGGTTGAACAGAGTGACGTGACCACCCGTGCCAAACCGCGCCTGATCAAGGAAGCCGACCTGCAAGGCCACCTCAGCAACCCGAACGACCAGGGTTCTGAAGCCAAACCGGCGGCGGACAAGAGCAAGGTGCCGGAAGGCAAGGCGCAAGATGCCAAAGCCAGTAAAGGCAAAACAGCCAATGACATGCCATCTGCCGAAGAGCTGCTGTCGAAAGACTTCCAGCTTTATGAAGCCCACACCCTGCTGCGCGGCATGACGCTGCTGTCGCAGGGCAAATGATCGGGGTTTGACGTGTCGCGTCTGTTATCCCTGATGACCCTTTGCAGCCTGCTCCTGACCTCTCAGGCGCAGGCTGGCAAGCTGATTCTGATTCTTGATGATATCGGCAACAACCATGCCCTGGGTGAACGCGCCGTACGTTTGCCTGGCCAGGTTAACCTCGCGTTTTTGCCACACACCCCATGGGCAGCACCTCTGGCCCGTGAGGCTTACCGCCGTGGTCACACCATCATGCTGCATGCACCGATGGCCAACACCAACGAATACAAGCTGGGCCCCGGTGCACTTACCGAAACCATGAATCGCCAGCAGATTGAATCCACCCTGCTCGACGACATCCGTGCCATTCCCTACGTGCAGGGCGTGAACAATCATATGGGCAGCTTGCTGACCCAGAATGCCAATGCCATGAACTGGGTGATGGGAGTACTGAGTCAGGAAGGGCTGTTTTTTGTGGATAGCCGTACCACCTCCAACAGTGTGGCGCTGGCTGAAGCACGCAAGGCCGGATTGCCGTCCACAGCACGGGATGTGTTCCTCGACAACGACCGCAGTCATGCGGCTCTGCATGCGCGTTTTGAAGAGGCCCTGAAACTGGCAGCCCAGCATGGCCAGGCCGTACTGATCGGGCATCCGTATCCGGAAACCCTGGATTATCTGGAGTCGGTATTACCCGCCCTGAACCAGCGCGGATTCTGGCTGGCAGGTTTGAGTCATGTACTGCCGGACCAACCTCCCAAACCACATGCACAAATGGTCGCTACTGCAGCCGGTAATCCGGGTAAACCCATGCCACCATTGGCATCCGATCTGCCCGCCTATCAAAAATCAGGACGAGCACCAGGCGCTACGGCTCAGCCGCTCATCATCAATGGCAAGCCGATGCCACCGCTGGCCAGTGACTTGTCGAACCGTGCACAGGATAACTCGCGTCCGGCCAACGGACAGAGCCAGGTCCCGCGTCCGGTAAAAGATTATGGCATTCCGGTAACCAATTTGCCGATGTCGACCAAGGCGTTTGCGGCCACCAGTGTCAGCCAGCATCCGCAGCAGAAACATTATTCGGACTACCCGATGCAGGCTCTGCCGGTGGGGGCTGAAATCATCCGCGATCCACGCAAGGAAGTCGCTTGCCCGGCCGGTAACGAAATTACTCCGCCAGCCAACTTCCACCAGTTGCTGATCCTGTCACAAGGATTCCAGGCGCACGAAGCTCAGCAAGGGCGTCCATAACCCGCGCCTGCGGACACTGCAACTCGTCTCCGGGCCGGTATTTACCGGTTCGGAGCAACACCCCTTTTACACCCGCCGCCTCAGCAGCCAACACATCGGTTAACCAGTCATCCCCCACCATCAGACAATCTTCGAGCCTGTAGCCCATGCTGACAGCAGCCTGCCTGAAAAAACCAGCCGCCGGTTTGCCCATCACCTCGGCCTGCCGACCACTGGCGTATTCCAGAGCTTTTACAAACGCACCGATGTCCAGCCGCGCCTGCTGTTCCGAATTGATGTAATAACGGGTCAACCCCAGCACCAGCCAGGGTGCCTGCGGGTTTTCCAGCAAAAACTGCAAACACTGGTTGAGCGTCTGGTAATCCCAGCCATTGCCAATATCGGCCAGCAGCAGTCCTTTGGCCTGTTGCCAGTCCTCGATCTGCCAGTGAGTAAATTCTGGCACCAGAGTTTCCGGCACCAGCACTTGCCAGTTCGTAAGCCCGCTATCGGCTATCTGTTGCCGCGCCATCGATGCCGGATTGATAACCATGTCGGCGGTTAACCCAACACCCGCCTGTGCCAGTCCGGCCGCCAACAACTCCGCCGCCATCTCCGCCGCCGTTGCACTGGCACGATTGGTCAGCAGACGATACGGAATGCCAGAGTTTTGCAGCCATAACAGGGTTTCGGCCGCTTCGGGCAATAACGCCCCTTGCCACCACAAGACACCATCAATATCGAGCAACACGGCTTTTTTCATAAGAACCTCGCTGACCATCACAACGAGGAAAAGACACCAGCCGCGAACGGGCTGGCGGTATCCTGCCCCGCCGACACACCTCGGGGCAGGATGGAACCGCTGGTTACACCAGACGGATCAGAAGTGGTAACCCATACCGAGGTTGAAGCCGTCGGCATCACCGGCGTCTTCGTTCTGCAGCTGATAATCCGCCTTGAATACCACTTCCGGCAAGTAGTAGTAATTCACACCAACATCAGACTGGGTCGCATCCACACCGGACTGCTGGGACCAGGCGCTGTGACGCACAAACGCGCCCCACTGCTCAGCCGCTTTCCAGTCCAGCTCCACATAACCACCGGCCTGAACATCCTTGCCAGCAGCCTTGGCATCATCACCGGCAACATCCCAACGGGCGTACAGGGCTTTTGCCGTGACATCACCCATCTGGTAAATCACGTGACCGCCCAGCAGGGTGGCGGATTCGGCATAAGAGGTTTCAGCACTCTGGTCGAGGTCTGGCTGGTACTGGGCATAACCGGACAGTTCCAGACCGGAAACACCACGCCAGGTCACACGGCCGGTCAATGCCAGATCGTAGGCATCGGCTAACGAGCCTTTCTGTTTGCCCGCTTTCAGATCAAACGGGTCTGCATCGGAACTGGTGGTTGGATCGTCGGTTTTCAGGCCTTCCGATACCATCAGGTCGTAGCTCACACCATTGTCGAAGTGCTGGTTAAAGCTGACACCGGCGGAGTACCAGGTGGTCGGGATAATGGTGGTTTCGATTACCGGACGTTCCACCCCGTAGAATGTTGGTGGCTCGTGGGTTTCGTTCACACTGCCCACCGGCATCAGCAGGATACCGGTGCGCAGCTGGGCGTTGTTGGTCACATCCAGTTCCACGTAGGCCTGTTCGATTTCAACGGCACCACTGCTGGAAGCACTGACCAGCACGTGCTCCACTTCCCACTCGGTGACAAAACGGGCACGTTCGCTGAACTCGTAACCGAAAAACAGCACCACGCGGTGCATATCCAGCGTACGGGTATCGGTGCCGTTTTCATTCAGATGGTTGTAGTGCATCTCACCGTAACCACCAATCTTCACGCGGCTGGCTTCGGTGCTGGATTGTTGTTCTTCCATGCTGGAAGCCATGCTTTCCAGACGCTGGTCGAGTTCCTGAATGCGCTGTTCGAGACGGCGAATGGTTTCGTCCTGGTCATCGGCGCGGCTGACACCGGAAGCCAGCATCATGGCGGCCGCCAGTGGCGCCAGTACAAATGGGGTCATCTTGTTCATGCAAAAATCCTGTGCATCAGGTGATTAAGGGGTTCAGTCGCCGTCGGTGAAGTTGATGCCCAGACTGACGTCGAGGGAATCCGGAATTTCACGTTTGCAGTTGCCATCCAGAGCCGCGGCCATGCTGTTGAAGCTCACCGAATCCTGGTCGGCAATCGCTTCGCGAGCAGCAGCAATATTGGCGCGTACGGTATCGGCGTTGGTGCCATTGCCGGAGTTATCCATCAGCCCCAGCAGGCTGACGGTGGAGGCATCGGTGCCTTCCAGCAGCTCTTCGATTACATCAATACCCTTGCTCATCTGGGCCCAGTTATTGGCAGACAGTTGAGCAACGTTATTCACGGTATCGCGGGCGTCGAGGTAATCGAGGTATTCCTGCACCGAGGTAATCAGCACCACCAGCGGGGTTGAACCATCCAGATCACCGGCCAGAAACAGGGTGCGGTATGAGCTTTCACCTTCGAGGTAAGAGGTATTCCAGCCATCAACGATGTACTGAGCTTTTTCTTCCATCAACCCGGCCAGGCCGCTGGCCAGCTCACATTTGCGTGGCGTGCTGACAAACTCTGCCACCACTGCATCAAGGTTACTGTTCTGGCTGGCGGCGGTTTCAAACAGCGCCACTTCCAACGCCAGCAGACCCACGTACTGGAAGGTTTTGCCTTCGAAATAGGTGGTGTTCAGCTCATCACTGCTTGCCAGCAGGTTGTCAATTTCGGTACGCACGGTTTCGGTGTAGTTGGTGCCACGCAGACGGTAGGAATCGATGTACAGATACGCCGGGAACACCACGTCATCATTGACCGGGCCAAAGTTGAACGGCAGCACGCCGTACCAGTTGGTGGCCAGGGTTTTCCAGCGTTCCTGCAGGGTTTCCAGACCGGCACGATCCGGTGCGGCACAGAATTCTTCCAGACTGCCAGACAAATCCTGGCTGGCACTCAGAAAATCATTGGTGGCGGGAATAATGGTGTTATCGACCACCTGTTCGATCGCCAGATCCAGAGATTCCTGGGTCAGGCTGGCGACATCATTGGGACGAGTGCCATCACAACCGGCCAACCAGCCGACCGCAGCCACACACAAAGAGGACAACAGAAGTTTGTTCATATCGGGTTCCGGAAATCAGGCGCTCGTAACAGGATTGGCAGCAGCGCGGAAAGACAGATGCAGATCAGGCACCAGCAGGCTGTTCATATGGTTGTCCCAGTGACGGTCATTCCAGCTCATGCGCAGAGTGCGGTTTTCCTTGAGACTGGCAGCATCCAGCAGACGCACTTCACCGGCGGAATTGCTCAGCACAAAGTGCTTCTGATCGCGACTGCAGGCCAGGCCACAGACATCGTGGAAGCGGTAATAACCGGCCAGTTCGAGGCTGTCGATATTCCAGAACGCCACCAGATTGCCACGAGGACTGGAGAATCCGGCGACCCGCTCACGGGCATTGATCACCACACTGCCCATGTAATCATCGAACTGCGCCAGCACCATACTGGGCTCAGCCAGCAACTGCAGAGGCTGACCCGGTTTGTGAATGGCCCCCAGCGCCACCAGATCGTTGTTGTGCATGGCCGCCCGTTGAACCTGGGTAGCAATCGCCACGGTGCCATCCGGGGCAACATCCAGATGCCGGATGCTGGCCTTGCTTTCCGGCAGACGCCACTGGCTGAGGATTTCGCCGGTCGCTCCGTTCATGTAGACCAGACTGGAGTCCATGCTGTCGAGATTCAGCACTTCTTCCTTGCGATCCGGATGGGTCAGCAGACCACCGTTGGCAATCACCAGGGTCTGCTGGTCGGGCATCAGACGCACTTCGTGCGGGCCAATACCACCACTGCTGTAGTCGGCGACAATCGCCCAGCTGCTGGTATCGCGCACCACCACCTGGCCACTGCCTTTTTCGTAGTTGGATTCCACCGAATACAACAGGCGACCGTCGGCACTGAAACAGCCATGACCCGCCAGGTGATAACCCGGCTGACAGTCGATACGCTTCAGCACGGACTGTTTGTGGATATCCACCACCACCAGCTCACGGCCAGGCGCACGGGAGAACATCACTACCTGTGCCGGTTGTTGCGGGTTCTGGGCCATGCCGTGACCACGAAAACCGGCCAGTACCGAGTTGGCCTGTTGCAAATCCGGGCTGATCCAGCCCAGACCAAAATGCTCGGCGTCCGAACCTTCGGCACTCACCCAGGCCTCGTGCCAGCCGGCTGGCAGCGCGGTTGTGGTGTTATGGGAATTGGTGGCAGAGGTCAGGGCGCGAGCGGGATTGGCACCCACTACTGCCGCCGCAACCAGACCACCCGGAATCATCTGCAGCAGGCGACGCCGCTGCGAGCTGGGCACAACGCCCGCTTGCTCAGGTAATTTCATCGTCCGTCTCTCTCACATGACCCGCCGCAACGTCTGTCGGTTGTTCTAACGGGTGATCAAACACATCAAAGGGAATCTACAAACGCCGTCAGGGCCTGGCGCTGCGGCTGCGGTAACGCGATAAACCGCTGACGGGCCGCACGGGCTTCACCGTCGTGCCAGAGAATGGCCTCTTCCACCGAACGGGCACGGCCATCGTGCAGGAACAGGCCACTGCCATTCACTTTCAGGCCACTGCCCGCGCCCCACAGAGGTGGTGTGCGCCATTCACGGCCGCTGGCCAAAAACTCCTGACGTTCATCGGCCAGACCATCGCCCATGTCGTGCAGCAGCAGGTCGGTATAGGGCCAGATGGTCTGGTTGCCCAGATGCGGAAATTCGGAGCTGGCAGCGGTTTGCCAACGTGGCTGATGGCATTGGCTACAACCGGTCTGTTCAAACAGCGGGGCTGCTGACGCCGTATCAGCAACTTGCTGGGGATCACGACGCGGCACACCGAGCTGACGAGAGAAGTTAGCGACCAGCAACAGCAGGTCGGCGGGCAACTCAAAGCCGTCTTCGTTATTGCCATCGGCTTGCTGGTTACAGCGGGTTTGCGCGCTGCTGCAAGGTTGATTCGGGAACAGCGGATTACTGATGCCAATATCATTGGCGAATGCTGAAGCCACGATGCTGTCGACGTTGGCACGATTGGCTTTTAAGCCGAAACGACCACTGCGCATGGCCTGATCACGCGGGTCCCAGACCTGATTGAGGCGGCCGGAAATCCCGTCACCATTACGATCATCAGGGTCGGCGTTGGCAGCAATATCGGCTTCAGGAATCAGTTCCAGCAAACCGGCACCATGTATGGGAGGCGCATTACGCAGGCTGAAACGGGTGTCCGGATGAAAATCGCCATAAGCGGCTTCGGTTACCTGCAAACGCGGTTTACGTAACACCACCTGCTGACCATCCGGATACTGGAAGGTTTGTTCGTCCCAGAACAGTCGCACTTCGGCCTCAGGAGCCACATCACCACTGGCGGCGATGGCGGTAGGCGTTGCTTTGCCGAGCTGATGCAACAGGGCTACTGAACGTACTTGCAGCTGTTCACCGTAAACCGGATCAGCCAGTACGCCGTCGTGGGGATCAATCGTGTTAGCGTTGGCACCGGCACGGCTCAGTTTGACCAGCGGGCCAACAAACAGGGCTTCGCCGCTGTTGTCCGGCACCCGGCTACGACCACCACGGATATGGCAGGCCAGACAGGCTCGGGCGTTATAGATTGGACCAAGGCCATCACGCGCATCGGTGGCAGTGGGTGCCTTGATCCAGGGTTGTTCGGCCAGCGCCCGTCCGGCATAAAAATCCGGACGTAACGCTTCTGGCATATTGGCAACCGGCCGGTCAAAGGACGGGCCGGGCTGACGGCTGGTGCTGCCACTGCCACCGGCCAAAACCGGATTGGCATCTGCAGCTGCCCACACCCGCGGGCCAAAGGCCTGCAGTGCCAGCAACAACAGTGGTAACAGTCGCAGCAACCCCATCAACCACACATCTCAGTCACAAGTCGCTTCTGGATCAGTGGTGTCACACGCAGAGGCTTCGTCATCCACCACATCAGCATCCAGACCCAGTTCTTCCGCCAGATCGCTGATCACGGAGGACTGAGCGTTCAGCGCCACAATGGTCTGGTAGATCGGGTTGGTGCGATTGCGGTTGGCATCCATGATCAGCACGTCAAACGGCACACCGGTACGGGCCTTGGCATCAATCGCGGTGTAAGCAGTTTCGGTGGTGGTCAGTGCCGACTCCAGACTGGTCTTGATGGTGGTCAGACCAACATCGGTCAGGTAGTCATCAATACCGTAACCACTGATGGTAGTACCGGCATCGTCGACACCATCGAGGTCACTGTCGTAACCGTTGTACACACCGTAGTAGCTGTTGGAGATACCTTCGGCATCCAGCCAGACGTCGCGGTGAGTGTTGTCAGAGAAGCAGGAGTGCTCGTCTTCCTGGCTGTTGGCGCTGAATGCAATCTGCATACGCTCACCGGCCAACTCACCTTCAGACAGGGTGCCCATACCGGTCAGAATTTCCGTCAGACGCTCTTTGGCTACTGCTTCGGTGGTGATGTTGGTGAACGCGGTGCGGTAAGCAGAACCTTCAGCCCAACCATCACGCACCTGTTCCAGATCGGCGATCAGCTTGGCAACCGCCACTTCCAGGTACTTGTGACGACGGTTGCTCAGGGAGCTGGAGTCGTAGGTGGTGCTGGTGCCATCGTAACCCGGTACGAAGTCAGACAATGGACGTTCACCGCCGGTAGCAAACGTGTTCACCGGATCAACCGCGCCACGTACCGCTTCGGTTTTGACGGCCTGTTCGCGGTCGGTACCGTCAGTGGTGGTGTAATCGTCTTTCAGATCCTGGCCCCACAGCAGGAATTCAATCGCGTGGTAACCGGCAATCACGTCACGCTCGTCATCAGCGGTTACGGTATTGGCCAGCAGATCGGCGTTAATTTCAATGGTGGTGGTGTTGATGATGTTGCTGTCGTGGCTGTCGGCGGTCACCGCACCATTACCAGCGATCCCCACGCTGTTGGAAGTCACACCAATCTGGTCAGTACCAAAATCCGAGCTGTTCACCTGTACGTAGTCGATCAGGGCTTCGCCCAGTGGCCAGGCGTTGATGTCACCTTCCGGACCATCTTCGGTTTCGTAATCGGTGGAATCAATCGGGCTCAGACGGAAACGGTAAACCTCAGACTGCAGGTACGGTTCACGCGCCACCAGCCAGGCTTTTTTGGCCGCCAGCAGGTTGTCGGCGGTTGGATCGGCGCGGAAAGTCGCCAGTGCCGTTTGCAGGGCTTTGGCAGTGGTAACGGCATCGCTGTAAATCGCGTAAGCGATATCGGCGTTGGTTTCAGCCACCTGGGCAACCTTGGTCACATTGATCACGGATGTGGATGAACCGGTATCAGTGCCGGTATCGGTAGAAGACGAGCTGCTGCCGCCGCCACCGCCACATGCAGTCAAAAGGGTTGCAGTGGCAACGGCAATTGCCAGGTGGGAAAGCTTCATGGGTATCTCCTGCGAATGGATTCCTGCGCCTTGCTTTGATGCGGATATGGACGCTTATGAATTGTTAGATCCTGAGTGACATTACAATATGTTTAATGATAACAATTTGCAATTGCTGTAGGTCATGATTCGCGTTAACTGCTGTGATAATATCCCAAACCATATTGCATCGTATTCACCAGAAATCCGGGACCACCGGATCAGACGAACAACCGGACGAAATCATGAACTGGCAATTAATCCTGATGACTGGCCTGCTGAGTGCGGGCGTTCTGACTGGCTGCGGTGGCGGCTCCAGTGGCTCTTCTGAATCAGCCACCCCGACGTTTACCACCAAGGCCGCGCTGGGCGAAAGCCTGTTCAGTGATGTAAACCTGTCGTTGAATCGCACCCAGGCATGTTCTACCTGCCATAACCCGGACGCCGGTTTTGTCGATAACCGCACCGGCTCCGACGGCCTCGTTCGTGCCACGTCTCTGGGTGACGACAGTGCTTCTCTGGGTGATCGCAACGCGCCTTCAGCGGCCTATGCCAACCAGACCCCCGAATTCTCGAACGGTACGCGCACCCGTTTTAACAGCCAGCAATCCGACTACAGCGGTTATCTGGGTGGGCAGTTCCACGATGGTCGTGCCAGCACCCTGCAGGATCAGGCGGCAGGTCCACTGGTGAACAGTATTGAGATGGGAATGCCGGACAAGGCCAGCGTGGTGGATCGTTTGCTGGAAAATGCCGACTATGTGGCGTCATTCAAGCTGCTGTACGGCGACACCGTTTTTGACGACACCGATACCGCTTATAACGCCCTCACCGAAAGCATCGCGGCATTTGAAGATACCGATACGTTTGCGCCGTTTGATTCAAAGTACGACCGTTATATCGCCGGTGATACCAGCATTTACGACCCACTCGACAAAGCTACTCTGGGCAAGGCGCTGTTTTTCTCCCAGCAGTTCACCAACTGCGCCACCTGCCACCAGCTGAAATCCCAGGGCAGCGCCAAGGAAACCTTCTCCGGCTACGAGTACCACAACATCGGTGTACCGGTGAATGCTGACGTCCGTGCGGACAATGGCAGTGCTGACGATTATGTGGATACCGGCCTGCAGACCAACAACACCGCGGTTACGGCCGATAGTGAGCGAGGCAAATACAAGGTGCCAAGCCTGCGTAACGTGGCAGTTACCGGCCCGTACATGCACAACGGCGTATTCCGGGATCTCGACACCGTTATCCGTTTCTACGACCACTTCCTGACCGGCTCCACCAACAGCCTCAACCCGGAAACCGGTGTGGCCTGGGCCGATCCGGAGGTGAGCGACACCATCAGTACCACCGAACTGCAGGATGGCAGCACCCTCACTGATGACGACGTGGACGCGCTGGTGTGTTTCCTGCGCACCCTGACCGATGCCCGTTATGAATCCCTGTTACCGGACGATGGCCTCTGTGACTGATCAACGTTTCCCCCTGTTCCTGTGTCTGTTGGCCAGCCTGTTGCTGGCCCGCCCGGCTGCGGCTGAGGATTACCTCAGCCAGGCAGATTTTCTGAAACAGGCGTTCGCCGCGGTAACCCCCGAGGTCAAAACCCTGTGGCTCAACAATGACCACAAACAGGCTGCCACCAGTATTTTTGGCCATGCCTACAACGGTATGCGTGTGCGTTACTGGCAGGGCGACAACTCGCGTCGTGCTTGGATCGTGGAAGAAATCGGCAAGGAACGCCCGATCAGCATCGGCGTGATTACCGAAGGCAAGGAAGTAAAAGATGTGGTGATTCTGGCCTTCCGTGAGTCCCGTGGCTGGGAAGTGAAAAACCGCTTTTTCACCGAGCAGTTCGCCAATGCCACGTTGACCACTGACCAAAATCTGGATCGCAAGGTCGATGGCATTACCGGCGCGACCCTGTCGGTACGAGCCGTCACCAGCAGTGTGCGCTGGGTGTTGTACCTGAACTCTCAACTGGATCTGCCAGCGTCCTGAACTGGCGATCCACATCGGAAAACGTATGAAACCCGCCCAACCCCATCGCCGCCGTCCATCCATGCCCATGGCGGCTCGTCTGATTCTCTGGCATCGCCGCGTTGGCATTCTGCTGCTGCCCGTAATGATCATGCTGGCCGTCACCGGTTTGCTGATCAATCACAGCCAGAGCCTCGGCTGGTATGAGAAACCGGTGTACGCCCGCTGGATCGGTGCGCTGTATGGCATTCCGCCGCGGCAAACAGATCAGGGATTCAAGGCTGGCACTGTATGGGTCAGCCAGGTCGGTGACGAGATTTACTTTAATCAGCAAGGGATTGAGCACTGCTCCTCCACCCTGCTGGGGGCGGTAAGCTGGCAAGACAACATTGTGGTTCTGTGTGACCAGCGCGCCCAGTTACGCACCAACGAGGGTCAGTTGATCGAAAATCTGCCCGAGCTGCCGACCAACGCGACCGGCCTCAGCAACCAGAACGACCAGCTGTGGTTATTCCTGAGCAACAGCCAACCACAGTGGCTGGACGACAACAGCTGGAGCTGGCAAGCGGCCGTTGATGCAACACCAGCAACCGCCGTTGCACCACAACTATTACCCGCCGATTTGAAATCCAGCCTCAATCAGGAACAACCCCTGCCCGGCATCAGCCGCGAGCGTTTCCTGCTCGACCTGCACAGCGGTCGTTTGTTTGGGGACTTTGGCGTACTGGTAGTGGATGCCGCCAGCCTGTTATTGGTGTTTCTGGCCGCGTCTGGGGCCTGGAGCTGGTTGCGCCGCCGTCTGCATCGACAGGGGAATACCCCTTCACGCCGTCCACGTAACTGAGTCAACAAGCATATCAATGCTTGCAGGAACCGGACGCAGTACCTATCCTGCGCCGGTTTTATAGCCATATTCTCCAGTCACTGGAATATCGCCCCTCATACGTCTGTGGAGCTGTTATGGATCTGCTGCTGGCCTCTGGCCTTGATCTCACCAATACCCTGTTCCTGATTCTGGCCGCCGGGTTTACCTCGTTTCTGACATCTGCCGTTGGCATTGGTGGCGGTGTGCTGCTGCTGGCCATTATGGCCTCGATTGTGCCTGTATCGGCGCTGATTCCGGTACATGGGCTGGTACAACTGGGTTCCAACGGCAACCGCGCCATCATGATGCGCCAGCACATCGACTGGAGGATGCTGAAGTTTTTCTGCATTGGTGCCGTTGCCGGTGCCGCACTGGCCTCCATGGTAGTAGTGCAACTGCCATTAACAGTGATCCAGCTGGCCGTTGGCGGATTTATCCTGTTTCTGGTGTGGGGGCCCAAACCGCCAAATCGCGACATGAGCAACGGCGGACGTATGGCCGCTGGCGCTTTCACCACCTTTGTCACCATGTTTGTGGGCGCGACCGGGCCATTGGTTGCCGGATTTGTGCATCGCAACAACTACGACAAGCTGAAGCTGACGTCGACCTTTGCGGCCTGTATGACCTTTCAGCACAGCCTCAAGGCGCTGGTCTTTACCGCAGTGGGGTTTGCCTTCTGGCAATGGCTGCCATTAACCATCGCCATGATCGCCAGTGGCTCGGCAGGCACCTGGTTGGGTCTGAAAGTGCTGAACCGAATTCCGGCGGAAAAATTCAAACTGGCCTTCAAGGTAATAGTGACCCTGATGGCCATCAAACTGCTGTGGCAGGCACTCAAGCCAGTGCTGGCGGGTTAACCCCCGCCACACTGTCATTACCCCGCTTTCCATTAACCCCAATGCTGATCAGTCAAGCATCCAGTGGCACTCTGCGCTTATCACCGACAGCAGATGGCTGCACGATTTCCAATGCTTGTTAATTGGTACATCCGTATGCCCTCTTGGGGGACCTTGTCCCCCGGCCGGGCGGGCCTCCCCCTGCTTAGCCCGACTGGGCTCGTTTATCCGGTATTCCCCGACAACGGCGTTTCGACCCCGGCCCGATGGCACATCCCTGTGCCAACGGGCCTTGCGGGGCATCCATGCCCCGGCCGGGTCGGCCGTTGCGGTGAATTCCGGCTCGCCCAGATGGGCAGAAGCAGCCAGCTGCGCTGGGCAACGTCGGCAATCTATGATGAGGTTGTCGCCAAGAGGATGAATTGACCGTGTAGTGTTATGCCCGGCATATTCATGGGTATAACAACGCAGGAATGGCCCTGATGCCGATCAGTATTGGAAAGTCCTTAACTGATCGGCATTGATCCATTTATCCCGCTTTCTATTAGTCACGCCATCCATTAGCCCAGACGCGCGTGCATTTCGCGCAGCAGGCCATCGGTTTGTGCCCAGCTCAGGCAAGGGTCGGTAATGGATTTGCCGTATACCAGTTCACCGTCCATTTTCTGGTTGCCCGCTTCAATGTAGCTTTCCAGCATCACACCCAGAATCTCCGGGGTGTTACGGCGCTGATCTACTACCTGCAGAGCAATATCCAGCTGACGCTCATGCTGCTTGCAGGCGTTATCGTGGCTGCAATCCACCAGCACACGGGTATTACAACCGGCATCCGCCAGCGCCTTGCGGGCAATCGCAATGCTGTTAGCATCGTAGTTGGTGATACCACGACCACCCCGCAGCACCAGATGGGTATCCGGGTTCCCCGGAGTATCCAGCATGGCAATACGGCCATGGCAATCCACACCCAGGGTGTGATGGCTGTGACGAGCTGAAATCATGGCGTTCACCGCGGTGCTGATCGAACCATCGGTGCCGTTCTTCAGGCCTACCGGCATTGGCAGATGACTGACCATTTCACGGTGCGTCTGCGATTCAGTGGTACGTGCACCAATGGCAGTCCAGCTCACCAGATCATCCAGGTACAGCATCGCCAGCGGGTTCAGAGCTTCAGTCGCCAATGGCAGGCCCAGTGCAATCAGATCCAGCATCACCTGACGGGAACGTTCCAGACCCAACGCCATATCACCAGTGCCATTACGCTCCGGGTCGTAGGCCAGACCTTTCCAGCCGATATGAGTACGCGGCTTTTCGACGTAGGCGCGCATCACAATCAGCAAACGGTCGGACAGTTCTTCATTCAGCGCCGCCAGACGACGGCCGTAATCCAGAGCCGCGACTTCATCGTGCAGAGAGCAAGGACCGGTAATCACCAGCAGACGGGAGTCGCTACCGTTCAGACAATTACGGATCGCCTGACGCTGGCAATCCACCTGCAGCTGCAGCGCTTCCGACAGCGGCAGACGCTGCTTCAGCTCTGCAGGCACTGGCAATGGACGCACTGCCGGATCTTGAGCCATACGGGCTGGCATTTCGTGGTTCTGCTTCTGGGCTGTGGTGCCTGCTGCAGTGGTGGTATTAGAGGTAGCTACGTTCATTTCAAAATCTCCGACCTGGGGTGTGGTTCAATTCGTTCAACAGATAACTGGTAAATCCGCAATCGTTCAGAAGCGGCGATAACGCCAACGCGCCGCCGCACAGCTAAATCGCCAGTGCGCCCAATCCGCGAGGATCCAGATGCGATGTTTCATCGCACTGTTGTGTTGTACGGAACGACCCATGGTCATCTCCCCTCTTGTACCGGTTTGACCGGCATCAGCCAAAATTACGGCCATAAAAAAACCCCGACTGGGACTGCCAGTCGGGGTTTTCCGGTGGCAGTCTGGCGTGAGCCGGGACTGCCTGTGTACGAGTTGTACGTTAGTGGCAGCCGGGCTCCTGGCTAAAATAAAAATAGCCAAAACCGAACTGCCAATACGCCACCTGAGCAACCAGATCACGACCAGACAGCAGCGCAGCGGCCGCGAGGGCGCTGTGAGCAGAGCTGTTCATGGAAGTGGTGTTTTTCATGATTGTCAGACACATATCAAATTAGTGATTTACTGGATACTAATCGTTATCACAGGAAAAACAACCCGTCACTCCAACTTTTTGACACCGGCCGACTCCGTTGGAAGCAATCGGAAAACGGTATGACCAGTACACAATGTGATCAGGAAGCGACAACTAACAGACTATTTCACGAATCAATATTGATCCCAATCAAAAGATGTCTATGATGTGACAGTCAACTTAAGTGACAGTTTAGTCATTAATGAATGGCATCAGTGTGATAAAGGACTCGCCAGCAGGTAGTGTCAACAACCATCAGCACTAACGACAAGATAAGTCGCAGCCTCGACAAATTATATGAATTATCAATAATTATACTTTTGATAATAAGGATTCACGATTACTCTTGTCGGACAAATTTATCCTCAGACACATTCCGGGCCGCCGACCACCATTCCCGAGGAGCTTTCCAAATGAGCGACGCCGATCTCGTATTCCAGAGCTACGGACGCAGCTGCAGTAATGCCGTTTTCTTCGAAGACTTCTACACCATTTTTATGGGTAAATCGTCCGACGTCAGTGCCATGTTTGCCAACACCAACATGGAATCCCAGCGTGCTCTGCTGCGAAGCGGCATTTTATGGCTGGTAATGCACGCTCGTGGTCTGCCAGATACCAAAATACGCGCCCTTGGGGAAAGTCACAGCAAAAAGAAAATGAACATCAAACCGATGTATTACAGCCTGTGGCTGGATGCTCTGATGGAAACGCTGTCTCGCCACGATCCGAAGTGGACCAGCGAGCTCGAGCAAGTGTGGCGACGTACTCTACGCCCAAGCATCGATTTGATCCAGAGCATGTACGACAAGTAACACTCGTTAGACAAAAAGGCTGCAGTTAGTCCCCATTGACGACTTTTGGGAAGTATTGGCAGGCTGGAGGAAGTTCATTGAATTGCAACATAGCGGTTCGATAGTCTTTCTAACCAGCCTGGTTCCACTTACAAAAGGAATGTCCCATGAATACAGCCGTTTGCCTTCAAGAACAGCGCCTGAACGACCGTGCCGCCCTGCACAAGAATGTCAGCGTGTTCCAACAAGCCAACAAGGAATATGTCGGGCTGCTGCTCAACTGCTCCGATGGCGGCATGATGATTTCCTCTTACCAGCCGATTCTGCCGGGAACCCGCCTGCAGCTTGAGCTCGTCGACATCCCGCCACATCTGGATACTCACCGAAAAGGCCTGTGCACCGTCGAGGTAGTCTGGAGCAAACTGATCACGCCAAGCCTGTATGGCGCGGGCTGCCGAATCGAAGGGGCATCCGACATGATGACCACCATGATTCGCAGCTATATGCGAGGCTGAAGGATTACCAAGCCCCAAATAAAAATCGCGGCCTCGCCCCTTCTGACAGGATCGATAAGCCGCGATTTTTTTGCATCACAAACACCAGAATTCAGCGTCCCGGCCCTTCGAATCGAATACACTCGGTAAAATTCACCAGCGATATTCCAATTTCAGCCAATTTCACCTTTGTCCACTTTGTCGAGCAAGGCAACTTTCAGCCCGGGATGTGAATGCCCGAGAAGTAAACGCTAGAGCATCCAGCCGCCAATGGTGGCCACCGCCAGCCACACCATCCACACCGACAACGAACGCCAGTGCAACTGGTGCCACTCTTCCAGCTCCATGGCGGCTGCTCCGACATCATCTTCAGCGCTGTGCCACTCACGCTGACCAGGAGCAAACGACAATGCTGCTCCGGCAATGTCAGTTAAAACCTGCTCACTGGAAGAACCGGTATTCCAGAGTGATGCCCGCCATACCGGCAAGGCACTCAGCATATTGCCAGCCAGACAGTAAGTAAGCCCTAACACCCGTACTGGTGCCCACTCCAGCCAATGCAGATACCAGGCGGCACGCGGGTTACTGTAATCCTGTTTGCCTTCTGCACGGGTATGCGCGTATTGGAGGGTCAACCAGGCCAGTACCACACCGGCCACATCGGCCACCATGTACCAGAACACCATCATGAAAAAATACTGGAACCAGCGGAACAGCACGGCTCGCATCACACTTTCATTCATGGTTCGCGCATCGTTGCTCATCCCCAACGCAGGCACCGCCAGAGACTTCTCAGCAATCAGAAACGCCCCCTGCACATCACCTTTCAGCAAGGCCTCGCGGTACTGATCAAGGGCATCACTCATCGCCAGTTCCGACAAAATCAGATACAGCAGCACCACTTCCAGCGCCGCAGCCGGTAACCCCCAGGCCAGCGACTCCACAAACCAGAACACCAGCGCAAAGGCCAGTACCGGCAGTACTACCACCAGACCAAAACGCAGATCGGCCGAGCTGTTCGCCACCACCGGCAAACGGTGAACCCGCGCCAGCCATCCCTCAAAACTGCGAAATCGACGAACACTGGTTTTATGCGGAAGCTGGTAATGCAGCAGAACCGCCAGGAACAGCACCAGAAATTTCATACATCCCCCGTTGTGATTCCGGCACGCAAACGCGCCCAGTCAAAAGCAGGTCCGGGGTCCGTCTTGCGCCCCGGAGCAATGTGTTCATGGCCAGTAATACGATCCGGCGTAATCAGCGGATAAGCCTCCCGAATCGCCGCAATCATGGCCACCAACACTTCATATTGTTGTTCGGTATAAGCCTGATCATCGGTGCCTTCCAGCTCGATGCCAAGCGAAAAATCATTACAGTTGTTACGCCCGTCAAAGGTCGACACCCCGGCATGCCAGGCGCGATCGTTTGCGTTCACAAACTGGAACAGGCTGCCGTCACGCTCGATCAACCAGTGACTCGACACCTGCACCCCTTCAATATTGGCAAACCATGGGTGCTCGGAGGTATCCAGACAGTTCTGGAAAAAACGCTGCACACAACCAGTGCCAAACTGCCCCGGCGGCAAGCTGATGTTATGAATCACCAGCAATGACACCTCGGCCGCTGGCCGCGGACCAAAGTTGGGCGAAGGACACCACACCGCCTCATCAAGAACACCGTTAACCAATTTCAATCCCGGATTCCTTTTATTCCAAATACCATCACCGCAGAAGCCGCAGCCGTTCAGCCGCAGCCGTTCAGCCGTTGGCCGCGACACCGGCTTCAAACCACCCGACACAGCATAAAAATGCACACTTGGCCGGTTCGGTGTAACATTCCCGCCGCTGAAACTGCGCTCCCGCATGTTGACCTCATGTCGACAGCGGCACAACCCGCAGCCAAACACCGACCCAGACCATAGAGAGCTACCATGGACCTGCGCCAGCACACTGCCGATATCCAAACTGCCGTACAACTTGCCCTCGCCGAAGACGTCGGCAGCGGCGACATCACCGCGCAACTGATCCCGGCGGACGAACAGGCGCATGCCCGCATCATCACCCGTGAACGCGCCATTGTGGCCGGTGTTGCCTGGGTAAACGAAGTATTTCGTCAGCTTGATCCATCAGTACAGGTGATCTGGCGCGTGAGTGAAGGCCAATGGGCGCGCCCGAACCAGGTACTGTTTGAACTGGTTGGCCCAGCGCGCAGCCTGCTGACCGGCGAACGCGCCGCGCTCAACTTCCTGCAAACGCTTTCCGGCACCGCCACCCGCTGCCGCGGATACGCCGACCGCGTAGCCGGCACCGGCGTACGCCTGCTCGATACCCGCAAAACCCTGCCGGGTCTGCGCATCGCCCAGAAATACGCCGTTAGTGTGGGTGGCTGCTACAACCACCGCATCGGCCTGTATGACGCCTTCCTGATCAAGGAAAACCACATCATGGCCAGCGGCGGCATCAGCCATGCCGTTGAACGCGCGCGCCAGATCGCCCCCGGCAAACCGGTAGAAGTTGAAGTCGAAAACATGCAACAGCTGGACGAAGCCATGGACGCCGGTGCCGATATCATCATGCTCGACAACTTCAACCCACAACAGATGACCGCCGCTGTCGCCCACTGCCGCAACCAGACCGGTGGCCGCATCAAACTGGAAGCCTCCGGCGGCATCACCACCGATACCCTGCGTGAATACGCCGAAACCGGTGTCGACTACATCTCGATTGGCGCCCTGACCAAAGATTGCAAAGCGATTGATTTGAGTATGCGTTTGATCAAATAACTATCGACCATCGTTTGTTCACTCCAGCCATATACCTGCTCCGCTTCTTTAATTCAGCAAGATCCGTAAAACAAGATCAGGATAAAAGAAGCGGTCTCTCCAGCAACCAAAACACGATCTGACACCCCCCCCTCCCTGAGCGCATGTCTAACGACATGCCTGACAACATGGGAACCACTGCTTTTCATCACGGTCTTCACAGCCATGTTGGCAAAGTGAACCAGCGCCTCTTGTAAGCCGCCAGCGTCGCCCTTACCTTGCCGACTGTCCGTTATTGTCTGTAAGGAATACTGACCATGCATCTGACCCAACTGAACCGTTTTAAAGCTGCTGGCATTCACTTCGGCATCAGCCTTGCGATTTTTATTGCCCTCGTCATTATGGTGTTTACCGTCTGGTATCCGGGCATCCTCAGTAAAGTGGATACCGGCTGGCATCGGGCCCTGCTGTTAATTGCCGGTGTGGATCTGGTACTGGGACCACTGTTAACCCTGATCGTCTTTAACCCGGCCAAAAAAAGCCTGCGCTTTGACCTTGCCGTGATTGCCATTGCCCAGCTCAGTGCGCTGGTAGCGGGGCTTTATACCGTCCATACCACCCGGCCGTTAGCCTTGTATACCGCACTGCCTGCTGCGGGGTTCGATACCCTGTATGCACATCAGGTGAACCCGGAAACCCGAGCCTTCCTCTCACACTCCGATAACAAGCTGTTTTATTACGCACCGGATAACAACTTCACGCCATTTGGTGCTGCCAGCCTGGAGCAGATCACACCAGCCGACCTGCATTCCACCACTGCAGCGGAGTTCGCAGCGTTTATGAAACAGAGCACCCCAGACGGATTACTCGAAAAAGACGGTGCCTACACCATTCCTCAGGGCCAGAGCGGCAAAAATCTGGTGTTACTGGAAAAAAATGGCCAGCTGCGTGAAATCCAGATAGCCACGGGTGATTAAATCGTTCTTCTATAACCCTGCGACCAATTACGTCGCAGGGCCCAAGCACCTGACAAATTTTGTCAATATCTGACCTTTTCAACACCACTTGATTCATCAATATTCCGGCACTTCGGAACTGATCGTCCAACAATCCGTGATGAGCGTCACGAAAGTGGCGTAAAAAGGCGCCTGAAACCCAACATCAAAAGTTGGCACAGCATTCGCTTATAGTCTATTGAAGCACAACAAACCGGCCAGATCGCCAAGGTTGGCAGAATCAAACCGGTTTGGCTTTCAGCGCACACTGATTTGCCTGACCCTTACATATCTGTAGCAAGTGGAGAACTTCCTATGAAAACCATGCAGAAAGGTTTTACCCTGATTGAATTGATGATCGTTATTGCGATCATCGGTATCCTGGCAGCTGTTGCTATTCCTCAGTACCAGGACTACGTACTGCGTACCGAAGCCACCAATTCTGTTGCAGCGGCACGTCCACTGCAGCTGGCAGTAAGTGAATACGCTGCTCGTTACTCCGCTCTGCCAGCCGACTGTGCCACCGCTCTGAAGGGTTACACTGGCGTATCTTGCACCCCTGGTGACCACAAAGCCGGCAATGTAGCCAGCATCTCTGTTGCGGATAGCACTGCTGTTCTGACTGTAACTTTTGGTACTGCAACCTCTGGTGTACCAGCTGAAATCGCTGGCGACACCTACTTGCTGACCCCAACTCGCGCTGCTAACGGCGTTGTTACCTGGGCTGCTTCTGCAGGTACCCTGGACGCTAAATACGTTCCAAAAGTGAAGTAATTCACAGCTAAAAAAGCCCACTTCGGTGGGCTTTTTTTTTATCAAAAAAGTCGTTACGTTTTAGGCACTTTATTTGCTTAATCAAGACATAAAAACATCCAACACAAATGGAGCATGTATGAAAAAACAGGCTGCTTTTACCTTGATTGAGTTAATGATTGTTATAGCAATTGTTTCGATTATCTCATCGGTAGCAATCCCTCAGTATCAGGAATATGTTCTGCGAACCGAAACAACCAATGCACTACATGCCTTTCGCCCACTGCAACTGCATGTTAGTGAATATGCAGCACGCTTTGCGACGCTCCCTCCGGACGCCACGACTCTGGGAAATTACTCCGGTATCGACACAACTCCGGCTAGTTTTTCTGCAGGGAAACTGGCATCCATCACGATAGGCAGCAATGGATTGCTCACCGGCATGTTTATGAGTGCCAGCGCAGGAGTGCCCGATCCTATTGCAGAAAAGACATTCAGTCTCTCTCCAAGTCTTGCAGGCGGAATCGTTACCTGGACTGCAGTGCCGGGAACGCTCGCATTAAAATACGTCCCAAGAATGCGCTAACTCGAATTTGAGACTTCCTTAAAACCCCACAAGGATGCGAGTGGTAGTTCATCGGGGGGTTTGTTATGTTAGCCGCTTATCGTTATTCCAAGAGTAGTGAACATGGCCGTTCTGACCGGCATTCCCCGTCGCCTTGTTGAAAAAAACCTGCTGGATGCCAACCTGGCTCAGGAACTGTTAAACCAGTCGCGGCAGAACAAAAAAAGTTTTATCGCCACCGCTATTGAATCAGGCAAAGTCAAGGCACGGCCAGTTGCCATGGCCACCTCGGAAGAGTTTGGTGTACCGATTCTGGATCTGGATGCACTGGATCTGGAAGTGGTGCCGAAAGAAGTGATCAGCACCGAACTGATTGAAAAACATCAGGTGTACCCGCTATTTGTGCGTGGCAATCGCCTGTACGTTGCCCAGAGCGACCCGGCCCAGATTCATTCGATTGACGATATCAAGTTCAACACCGGTATGACGGTTGAATCGGTGCTGGTGGAACACGACAAACTCATCAGAGCGGTTGAACGCTTATTATCGGCATCCGACCAGACACTGGGTGATCTCAGTGGAGATCTTGATCTCGAAACTGAAGACACCAGCACCAACAAAAAAGAAGAGCAAACCAACAACCCTGATGATGACGCTCCGATTGTGCGTTTTATTAATAAAATGTTGCTGGATGCCATCAAAATGGGCTCATCGGATATTCACTTTGAGCCTTATGAAAAGCGTTATCGTATTCGTTACCGTACTGACGGTATGTTGCATGAGGTTGCCAGCCCGCCGGTGGGCCTGGCCGGTAAAATTGCCGCTCGTGTCAAGGTCATGTCACAGATGGACTTGTCTGAACGCCGTATACCGCAAGACGGCCGTATCAAGATGAAGGTGTCCAAAAACAAGGCCATCGACTTCCGGGTGAATACCCTACCGACCCTGTTTGGCGAAAAAATCGTATTACGTATTCTCGATCCATCTTCGGCCAAACTCGGTATCGATATGCTGGGTTACGAACCAGCGCAGAAACAGCTGTATATGGATGCCCTGTCGAAACCCCAGGGTATGATTCTGGTTACTGGCCCAACCGGCTCTGGTAAAACCGTATCCCTGTATACCGGTCTGAATATTCTTAACACCGAAGATACCAACATATCCACCGCCGAAGACCCGGCTGAGATTAACCTCGAAGGTATTAACCAGTGTAACGTTAACCCCAAGGTTGGCCTCGACTTTGCCGCGGCGTTACGTTCGTTCTTACGTCAAGATCCGGATGTGATCATGGTGGGGGAAATTCGAGATCTCGAGACCGCCTCTATTGCCATCAAGGCGGCACAAACCGGTCACCTGGTGTTGTCCACCCTGCACACCAACAGCGCCCCGGAAACCATTACCCGTCTGGCCAACATGGGGGTGCCTTCGTTTAACATTGCGACCTCGGTGACCCTGATTATTGCCCAGCGTCTGGCGCGTCGACTCTGTGGCAGCTGTAAAAAACCCGCTTCCATCCCCAAAGCGGCCCTGCTGGAAGCCGGTTTTACCGAAGAACTGCTGACAGGAGCAACGCTGTTTGAACCAGTGGGTTGCGAGATGTGTAAAGGTGGGTATAAAGGCCGTGTGGGGATTTACGAAGTAGTTAAAATCACCGATGCCCTGTCCCGTATTATTATGGACGGCGGTAACTCGATCGAAATCGCCGATGTTGCCAAAAAAGAAGGGTTTAACGACTTGCGCACTTCGGCCCTGATGAAAGTTGCCCAAGGGCTTACCAGTCTGGAAGAAGCAAACCGGGTAACCACCGATTGATACGTGTGGTTAGATAACCGCAAGGGAAAGCCACAGCGCTTTGCACCGATGTTCAGAGGATACTGATAGTTATGGCCAAACCGGCTGCTAAAAACATCGAATTTGTCTGGGAAGGCCTCAACAAAAGCGGCCAACCTATGAAAGGTATTGCCTCGGGTACCAGCTTGGCCATTGTTAAAGCCCAGCTGCGTAGCCAGGGCATTAACACCACCAAGGTAAAGCGTAAACCCCAACCGTTTTTGGGCCTGGGGGGCCCTAAAAAGAAAAAAGTCACCAGTCTGGATATTTCGTTTTTTATCCGCCAGATGGCTACTATGATGAAAGCCGGTGTACCGCTGGTGCAGAGTTTTGAGATCGTTGCCGAAGGTATGGATAACCCATCTGTACGAGAATTGATTTTAAAAATCCGCGATACCGTATCGGCGGGTAACGACTTCGCCAGTGCTCTGAAAGCTCATCCTGAGCACTTCGATGACCTGACCTGTAACCTGGTGGCCGCCGGTGAACAATCCGGTGCGCTGGAAACCATGCTCGACAAGGTGGCGATTTATAAGGAAAAATCCGAAGCGTTAAAGTCCAAACTGAAAAAAGCCATGGGTTACCCAATTACGGTATTGGCGGTTGCTGCGATTGTGACCGGTATTCTGTTGATCAAGGTAGTGCCCACCTTTGAAGATCTATTCAAGGGTTTCGGCGCAGAATTACCAGCCCCAACCCAGTTTGTGATTTATCTGTCTGGCCTGGTGCAGGAATACTGGTTTATGGTCGTAGGTGCCGTTGCGGCATTGGTTTATGCCCATAAACATATGATGAAAACCTCCCAGGCCTACCGGGATGGTTTTGACCGTGTTGCTTTGAAAGCCCCCGTTGCCGGCCCGATTATCGAAAAAGCGTCGGTAGCCCGATTTGCCCGTGTATTGTCGACCACCTTTGCTGCCGGTGTGCCGCTGGTAGAGGCGCTGGAAGCCGTATCCGGTGCAGTGGGTAACGTGGTATTCCGTAATGCCGTGTTAAACGTGCGCTCCGGTGTCGCCACCGGCCAACAAATGCACTTTGCCATGCGCAGTACCGGTGTATTTCCCAATATGGTGGTGCAAATGACCAGTATCGGCGAAGAAGCCGGCGCCCTTGACAGTATGCTCGACAAGGCAGCGACTTATTACGAAAACGAAGTAGACGGCATGGTAGACGGCCTGACCGCCATGATGGAACCGCTGATTATGGCCTTCCTCGGGGTGGTGGTCGGTGGTCTGATCATCGCTATGTACCTGCCAATCTTCCAGCTGGGTAACGTGGTATAACAATGCAATTCCTGCAGTTGATTGGTGAAAACCTCTGGTCACAAATTCTGGCCATTACCCTGCTCGGGTTATGCCTGGGCAGTTTTATGAACGTGGTGATTCTGCGTTTGCCGATTATGATGTTCCGCTCCTGGAAGGCCGAATGTGAAGAGATAGCAAACCTGCCAGATCACCCGGCCCTCAAGGACTTGTCCAAACCGTACAACCTGATCAAGCCAGACTCCCACTGCCCCAAATGCGGCACGGCAGTGCGGGCTTGGCAGAACATTCCTCTGCTCAGTTTTGCCTTGTTAAAAGGTAAGTGTGCGGGTTGTGGTACCAAAATTGGCTGGCGTTATCCGATTGTGGAGCTGGCCACCGGCGTGATGAGCCTGGTGGTTCTGAGTGTTTATCCATGGGGCCTGCCGTTGCTGGCCATGCTGGTATTCACCTGGTTGTTGATTACCATGTCGGTGATCGACATTGACCACCAGATCCTGCCAGACGTATTAACCCTGAGCCTGCTGTGGCTGGGCTTGATTGCCAATAGCCAGGGCCTGTTTACCGATCTGCATTCCGCCGTATTGGGTGCGGTGTTTGGTTATCTGAGCCTGTGGTCGGTGTACTGGATCTTCAAGCTGGTGACCGGCAAGGAAGGTATGGGCTTTGGTGACTTCAAACTACTGGCTGCTTTGGGTGCCTGGCTGGGTTACCAGAAACTGCTGATGATTATTCTGCTATCCTCGGCGGTGGGGGCTGTGATTGGTATCGCTGGCATTATGATTCTGGGGCGTGATCGCAATCTGCCAATTCCGTTTGGACCTTACCTGGCAGCAGCGGGCTGGATTGCTGCGCTGTGGGGCGATGGTATTCTGGCCTGGTATTTTCATTAAGTAATCCCCTATTTTGTATGATCGCGGCCAACGGCTTCGCCGTGGCCGCTCTTGCACAAATCAGCATCTCAGGAGCACAAGGGTGAAACGGATAACCCTGTTTGCCTCCAATAACCTCCCTGGATTTCCGGACAATTCCCATGACCAACTGGATTCTTGGCCTCACCGGCGGTATTGGCAGCGGCAAAACGGCTGCTTCGGATTATCTCGCCAGCAAGGGAATTGCAGTGGTGGATTCCGATCTGGTAGCGCGTGCGGTAGTTGAGCCGTATCAGCCCGCCTGGTCTGCCATTCGAGAACACTTCGGCGACGCGGCAATTAACGCAGATTCAAGCCTGAACCGCGGCTGGTTACGCCAGCAGGTGTTTGCCAATCCGGATGAGCGCCGCTGGCTGGAGCAACTGACCCACCCGCTGATTCGGGCTCGCACGCTCGAAATGCTGGCCGCCGCTACGTCAGAATATGTGATTCTGGCCTCTCCCCTGCTGCTGGAAAGTGGTCAGCAAACGCTGGTGAATCACACACTGGTGATTGATGTGCCAGAAGACATTCAGGTGCAACGCGCCTGTCAGCGTGATGCCAATAACGAAGAGCAGATTCGGGCCATCATCAAGGCCCAGATTCCTCGCCCGGAACGGCTGGCACGAGCCAACGATGTTGCCGATAATAGCGGCCCGTTAAACCAGCTGTATGAACAACTGAATCGACTGCATCAGTCGTATCTGGACTTGGCCAAAGCGCATCACTCACACGAGTAATACCAACCTTGTGCCAGAGCTTCAGCAGCCCTGCTTTTTGTGGAAATTCAAAGATGAGTGACACGTCGTCTTCCAATGTTATGGAAGTCAAATGCCCGACCTGCGGAAAATCTGTGCAATGGTTACCCAGCAGCAGCTGGCGGCCATTCTGCAGCGAACGCTGCAAGCTGATTGATCTGGGAGAATGGGCCAGTGAGTCGCATCGAATTGCTGGCTCAACGGCTGATTTTAACGATGATGACCAGTTCTGATCATCATCGTCAGGATAGTTAACCGCCGGTTCTCCAATACTTGCCTGGCCAGCGGTTAATCCGTACGCACTGATCAGTAGTGAATAACGGTGCGGATAGACTTGCCTTCGTGCATCAGGTCAAACGCTTCGTTGATCTGATCCAGTGGCATGGTGTGGGTAATGAAGTCGTTCAGGGCGAAATCACCACGCATGTACTGTTCAACAATACCTGGCAGCTCAGAACGGCCTTTTACGCCACCAAACGCAGAACCACGCCATACACGACCGGTTACCAGCTGGAATGGACGGGTAGAGATTTCCTGGCCTGCACCGGCTACACCAATAATCACCGATTCGCCCCAGCCCTTGTGGCAGCATTCCAGTGCTGAACGCATCACGTTGACGTTACCGATACACTCGAATGAGAAGTCCACACCGCCATCGGTCAGTTCAACAATCACATCCTGAATTGGCTTGTCGAAGTTTTTCGGGTTGATACAGTCAGTCGCGCCCAGCTTTTTGGCCAGCTCGAATTTGCTCTCGTTGATATCGACACCAATGATGCGGCTAGCACCGGCCATCACTGCACCAATCACGGCGGACAGACCAATACCACCCAGACCGAAAATCGCAACGGTGTCGCCTTTTTGGACCTTGGCGGTTTTCAGAACGGCGCCCATACCAGTGGTCACACCACAACCCAGCAGGCAGATTTCTTCCAGCGGAGCTTCCTTGCTGACCTTGGCCAGTGAGATTTCTGGCAGTACGGTGTATTCAGAGAAGGTAGAGCAGCCCATGTAGTGGAAAATTGGCTGGCCATCTTTATAGAAACGGGTAGTACCGTCTGGCATCAGACCCTTGCCCTGAGTGGCACGGATTTTCTGACACAGGTTGGTTTTGCCAGATTTACAGAATTTGCACTCACCACACTCTGGGGTGTACAGCGGAATCACGTGGTCACCCACGGCAACACTGGTCACGCCTTCGCCGATGGCTTCAACAATACCACCGCCTTCGTGGCCCAGAATCGCCGGGAAGATACCTTCCGGGTCAGCACCAGAGAGGGTGAAGGCGTCGGTGTGGCAAACACCGGTTGCCACGATACGTACCAGAACTTCACCCGCTTGTGGTGGCATCACATCCACTTCTTCGATTGTCAGTGGCTGATTAGGACCCCATGCGATAGCAGCGCGGGATTTGATCATGGCTTGGCTCATTACTCACTCCTGAGAAAACGGGAAATCTGAAAACGTAACGTCGTAAACGACGATTCTAGTTATTCCTCATTCGACTATAATCCACCTTCATGTAAATTGATTTTTACAGGATTGCAACAATGGCCAATTGGGAAGGGGTGCAGGAGTTTGTAGCGGTTGCTGAAACCGGCTCGTTTACTCGTGCAGCCCAACGTTTGGGGATTTCCGTCGCCCAGATCAGTCGACAAGTCAGTGCGCTCGAATCACGCCTGAGTACCGAACTGTTACATCGCACCACCCGCAAGGTTTCGGTTACCGAAGCCGGGCGTTTGTATTATCAGCATTGTCGGCCGTTACTCGAGGGGCTTGATGAAGCCGAACGGGCGCTGACACGCCTGCAAGGACAGGCTAGCGGTCTGATTCGGCTGACCGCACCCATTACCTATGGGGAACAACAGGTCGCACCACTGCTGAACGGATTTTTGCTGCAACACCCGGCGGTACGTTTCGATCTGCAGCTCACCAACCAGAAACTCGACCTGATTGATGGAGGGTTAGACCTCGCCATTCGCCTCGGTCGACTGGAAGACTCCAGCATGATGGCGCGTCGACTCGGTAGCCGCCGCTTGTATGTCTGCGCATCCCCCTCGTATCTAAGCCAGTATGGTGAACCTCGGACCTTAGCCGAGTTACAGGATCACAACTGTTTACCCGGCACTCTCGACAGCTGGCGTTTTCGGGAGTCGGGTCAGGAACGCAGTCTGCGGGTGAACGGCAGTTTGCGGGTGAATAGTGGTTTTGCGCTGGTTGATGCGGCCATCAAGGGCATTGGCCTGGTGCAGTTACCGGACTATTACGTCAGTGATCATATGGCGCGTGGTGAGCTGGTGCCGATTCTGGAGGAATTCCAGCCCGACGACGAAGGCATCTGGGCCTTGTATCCACGCAGCCGTCACCTGTTACCGAAAATCCGTCTGTTGGTGGACTATCTGTACGATGCGCTGAATAACGGCCCGGCCAATCAGGTAACGGCTTCAGCGGCCGCCAGAATCGTCACCCGTGGTCTCGATGACTGGCGCGAACTGGGTGAAGCAGAGCCCCTCTGAAAAACTCCGCTCCGCAGAAACGAAAACGGCACCCGAGGGTGCCGTTTACAAGAAACTGCGGGGGCAATAATCAGCCCTTGGCGCGGTTCTTGAATTCGCCGGTACGGGTATCGATTTCGATCAGTTCGCCGATTTCGATGAATGCAGCAACCTGCAGTTCGTAACCGTTTTCCAGGGTGGCCATTTTCATAACCTTGCCGGAAGTGTCACCACGAGCAGCTGGCTCGGTGTAACCTACTTTACGAACGATAGTGGTTGGCAGTTCAACGCTGATGGCTTTGCCATCGTAGAAAACCGCTTCGCAAACATCTTCCATGCCATCGGTGATGAAGTTCAGGGTGTCGCCCAGGTTTTCTTTTTCAACGTCAACCTGGTTGTATTCTGCGTCCATGAACACGTACAGCGGGTCAGCGAAGTAAGAGTAAGTTACTTCACGACGTTCCAGAACTACTGGCTCCAGCTTGTCGTCAGCTTTGAACACCGGCTCCTGGGTAGCACCGGACAGGATGTTCTTCAGCTTGAATTTCATCACGGCAGCGTTACGGCCAGATTTGTTGAATTCTGCTTTCAGCACAACCCATGGTTGACCGTTGAGGTTCATTACCTGACCAGCACGGAATTCTTGAGCGATTTTCATAATAAAGTACCAAACAGAGGAATCAGTTTTTGGTTCATACAAAGAGGGCGGCACTATAGCCTATTTTCCCTCGTATTTTCACGAAATTTGACGAGATTCAGTGCGACATTCCCCAGTTGCAGGCAGTGTTGCTGCCAGTTCTGGGCATGTTCCTGCCAGCGCGACAGCTGCCCCAGCAGACCGTCCCAATCGGGAATTCGCTGACTTACTGCCGGGTCGGCATTCCAGATTCGCGTGATCAACCCGAGCCGCTCCGCGAGCTGACGTTCAACCGCCGCCACAGCCCCTGTCATAAAACCCGCCGCCGGATTCTGCAAGCCCTCGAGATACAAGGCCTGAAACGCTGCCAGTTTTTCCAGGTGAACGTTTTCATCCTGAAAATAGATATGCCAGAGGAACGGTTTGCCAATCATCTGTGCCCGCACAAACGATTCCTCACCACGCACCAGATTCAGGTCACAGAAAGCCAGCAAATCGTCATAAGCCGGTTGCGACAGGAATGGGATGCCCGAAATCGCCAGCATGCCACGATGCACCGTTGTGCCTGCATTTAATGACTCGCCCAGCCAAGCTTCCACATCACCGGCGGCACGCCCGGCCGGTAACAACAGATGCACCGGTTGATGATACTGCGATAACACATCCAGCAGCCCGGCAATCGCCGGATTCTCGTAGGCAAACAGGCTGATGTGCAAATCGTAAGCGAGCAAATCCGCTGACAAGCCCAGCGAGTTGAGGAATGCAACCCGAGCATCGTAGCCACCCAACAGCTCTGCACGCTGCAGCAAGCCCGGATCAAACAACAAACCACCGGTTCCTGCTTCAAAACCGGGGAAGAAAAAATACTTGAGCATGCCATTCACCGGCGATGGTGACAGATGAAAACCCGGTACCCAGTCTTCAGCACTGAGATACTCCAGATTGATCCACAGCGGAGCTTTTCCTACAGCACTTTTTTCCTGCATGGCCACCAGCACCGGTTCCGGCAGATGGCAGGCAAACGCTTCAATCACCACATCAACATCAGAAAAAGCGTCTGCGGCCGGCCACACAAATGGCTCTGTCCACTGACCAACCCGCACCAGCGGTGTCGATTCTGAGGCACCGGCAACACTGACCATTTGCCAGGCCTGCTGCGGATTCAAGGCCGGACACAAGGCCGCAAAACTCTGCAAATCATCAACCCACAGGGTTACCAGACGGCCATGTTCCCGGGCCAGCTGCTGGGCCAGACGCCAGCACACACCGATATCACCAAAATTGTCGATCACCCGACAGAAGATATGCCAATGGTCAGGCTCGGTTGGAAACGCAAAAGGGGAAGCAACATCAGCAGAAGCAGGAACAACTCTCATATCAGGCCCGAAGGTTCATGGCAGAAGCGACCATCATACCCCGCCAGCCCGTTGGGCTGATAATCAGAACCTGGGGACATTCAGAATAACTCTGCGCGGGCACAGCGTTATTCAAAGTCCCAGGCTATATAGATAGAAGGAGTGTGATACCAACAAGCCGATATCACACCAGACAACACTTGCAAAAGCTCCGACAAAAACACTTACAAGCGCATATCGCGAACGTCAGCACTCACCTGCTGGCAGTGGCCATCGGCAAAACACAGCTTCATTTCCGGCTTGGCTGGTAATTCAGAAGCCAGACCAAACAGCATCAGGTGCAGACCACCCGGTTGCAGCGTCACAGTTTCACCAGCAGGAATTGGCAGATCAGGAATCTGGCGCATCTGCATGGTGCCAGTTGCATGATCATGAATGTGGGTATGAATCTCGATGGCCTTGGCCCAGTCGGCACTGGCGCTCACCAGCTTTTGCTCTGCGCTGCTGCCATTATGCAGGGTCATAAACGCAGCGCTCATATCCTTGCCAGGAATCGGCATGCGAATATAGGCATCACCAACATCAACCAGAGTTTCCGCATTCAGGGTAACAGCGGATGACATCAGAATGGCTGCACCCAGCCAACGCAAAGAACGGCTCATGAATTTCTCCAGCAAACGGAATCAGGACTGCGCGCAGTCTAGCCCCGGAATAAAACCAGCAACAGGGACATTTTGACGCAGATTCGGACACTTGCCCCATCCCCGCCCCAACTCTGGACGTATGCGGGCTTTTTCGGCAAACTCGCGGCTGTTTTTTCCATCCTGAATTCCGACCAGTCCAAGCGACTGCCGCGGAGTTCAAAATTCCCGAGCGGAGTCCAAATTTTATGAGTCAGTGGGTACAGCTGCGTATTCATACCGAAGCCGATCAGGTTGAAGCCTGTGAAAATGCCCTGCTGGGTCTGGGAGCGGTTTCCGTCACCCTGCAGGACAACGCCGACCAGCCGATTCTGGAGCCTGCCCTGGGTACCACCCCTCTGTGGGATAAAACCCAGGTGATTGGCCTGTTTGATGCCGCCGTTGACAGCAATGCCCTGCTGGCTGAATTTCCTGCCCTGTTTGAACTGGAAGGTGGCACCGAACTGCCACACCTGCAGTTTGAACTGGTGGAAGACAAGGACTGGATCCGCGCCTGGATGGATGATTACCAGCCAATGCAATTTGGCCCTCGTCTGTGGGTATGCCCAAGCTGGCGCGAACCGCCACAGGCTGACGCCGTGAACCTGCTGCTGGACCCGGGTCTGGCCTTTGGTACCGGTACCCACCCGACCACCGCCTTGTGCCTGAGCTGGCTCGACGAAGTCGTCAAAGGTGGTGAACACGTGGTCGACTTCGGTTGTGGCAGTGGCATTCTGGGCATCGCAGCCCTGCTGCTGGGCGCCAAGGATATGACTGGCATTGATATCGACCCACAAGCTCTGCTGGCGACTCGCGATAACGCTGGCCGTAACCATATAGATGAAGCACGTTATGACGTGTTCCTGCCAGAAAATACCCCGGATGTTCAGGGTGATATCCTGGTGGCCAACATTCTTGCTGGTCCACTGCACGATCTGGCACCACAACTGGCAGCCCTGACCCGCAGCGGCGGCAAACTGGCCCTGTCTGGCCTGCTGCGTGAACAAGCTGAGGGGTTGATCACACGGTACAGTGAGTGGTTTGTGATCGACTCACCACGATTCCGTGAGGATTGGGTTATTATTTCCGGCACTCGTAAATAATTGACTCAGATCGAAACGGAGTCCATGAGGTTTTGTTATGGCTGAGCACGTAACCCGCTGCCCCCACTGTCAGACCAGCTTTCGCGTTCGGGATGAACACCTGAGTGTTGCTCGTGGCAATGTGCGCTGCGGCTCGTGCCTGCAGGTCTTCAACGCGACTGAACATTTTGTCGTCGAAAAACCGGTAACACCTCCACCAGCGCCGGTTCCTCCGATACTGGCTACACCTGCAGAACAACCAGCGGTCGCGGTTGTTACAGGTTTGGCATCTGCCAATACGGCCAGACCAGCAGCACCGGCTCCGAAAGCCGTCGAAGATGACTACAGCGGTGTGAATCTCGACGACCAGACCGAAGTATCAGCCGACGAGCTGTTTGACAGCATGTTTGGTTCTTTTGATGAAGACGACCCGGCAGAGCCAGATAACGTCTTTGACCTCATCGAAGCCAAGGAACAGGCCGAACAACAAACCCAGTCTGTACCAACCAGCTCGTTTGTCCTCAGCCAGAAAGAAAGTTTTCAGGACGCTTACGCAGCCATGCGTAATCCGAAACCGGCAGAATCCATCACTACAGCTCCGAAAACATCTGATGACGATGATGACAACTTACTGATTCATGACGATATGGACGATGAGCATATTGCTGACGATCCATTCGCCGACCTTGGCCTGCGCGAACCGGAGCAACGCAAACGTCCGGCACCACTGGCCAGCATTGATATTGATGAAAGCCTGCTCGACATGGTCGAACCAGAGCACCATCTGGTCACGCCCAGAAAAAAAACCGAACAGGTCGATCCAGATGAGGCCTGGGCTCGTGCCCTGCTGGATGACGAAGATGACGACGAACCACCAGAAGCGATTCGTCGTGAACTTGGCTTGGCAAGCCAGAAAGCCGCAGTAAAGACCCAGACAGCTCCCGTCCGTTCGGCCGTTGCCAGTCAGCCGTCAGCCAGCTCTGCTACGCCAGTGTCACGACCAGCCCCTGTCAGCAAGCCTGAACCGACACCGGCCAAACCGGCAGCTACTACACTTCGTGAGCCAGTGAACTTTGAGCTGACTCAGGAACAACATGACGAACCGCAAGCCCCCGAAAGTCTGTTAGGTGCGCCACTTACGGATAAAACGCCCAAACCGGCACCGGTAAAACCGCGCGAACTGGCGGGCAGCCTGCAACCGGAACCATTAAAGCTGGAACTGCCAAACCGCAGCCGTATAACAGCGGGTTGGGCCTGGGGCTCGGTAGCCTTGTTGCTGCTGGGTGCTTTTCAGGTGTTTTATTTCAATTTCCCGGAATGGTCACGTACCCAGCAATGGCGCCCGTTCTATACCCAGGCCTGTTCTTATGTTGGCTGTACCCTGCCGACCATTCAGGACATCAAAACCATGAAAGCCAGCCAACTGGTAGTGCGTTCGCATCCGAGTCTGGCCAATGCCCTGGTGGTCGACAGCCTGCTGGAAAACGAAGCGGATTTTGCCCAGCCCTTCCCGGATCTGACGCTGATTTTCAAGGATCTGAATGAACACGTGGTGGCCAGCCGTCGTTTTAGCCCGGATGAATACCTGTCAGGAGAGGTTGCAGGTACGCAAAGCATTCCGAGCCAGACCGAGGTACACGTGGCGCTGGAAATTCTCGATCCAGGTCAGAATGCCGTCAGCTACTCAATCCAGCTGGTTGCCAACCAGTAATTCTTGTTGAATGCCTGTCGGTGCCCTCCGCCTGACAGGCATTGTCCGACAACCGGAACTGGCGTTTGCCAACCCGGTCTTGCCTTGCCAGAAATTGTACAATGTCGCCGCTTCCCGGACTTTATTCGCCGGGGTCATACGAGTATGATAGCGCCACTTTTTTTCCCGCACACTTTTTAACCAGATTTCTACTTCTGATGCCCTCTATTGGCCCTTACACGCTTTCCAGCCCTGTCGTGCTGGCCCCAATGGCGGGAGTAACCGACCTTCCGTTTCGGCAACTCTGTCGTCGTATGGGAGCTGGCCTGGTGGTGGGAGAAATGGTCGCCACCAATCCGGACTTGCGTAACAGCCGCAAGTCGCTGTTGCGACTGGATCATACCGGCGAGCCTGAACCCATTGCGGTCCAGATTGTCGGCGGTGATCCACAGATGATGGCCGAAGGTGCCCGTTACAACGTGGCGCATGGAGCCCAGATCATCGACATCAACATGGGATGCCCGGCCAAAAAGGTCTGTAACAAGGCCGCCGGTTCAGCACTGATGCGGGATGAAGGACTGGTTCGCGAGATTCTCAGCGCCGTGGTGGAAGCCGTGGATGTACCGGTCACGCTGAAAATGCGTACCGGCTGGGATGAAAACAATCGCAACGCCGTTCGCATCGCCACCATGGCCGAAGCGGTGGGCATCCAGTCATTAGCGGTTCACGGTCGCACTCGCGCCTGTGGTTATCGCGATACCGTTGAGTACAGCACCATCCGCGCCGTCAAACAGTCGGTGGGAATTCCGGTGTTTGCCAACGGTGACATCACCAGCGCCCTCAAGGCCGTTGAGGTGATGGAATACACCGGAGCCGACGGCGTGCTGATTGGCCGCGGCGCCCAGGGACGCCCCTGGATCTTCCGGGAAATCAATGAGTTTCTGGCCACCGGCCAGACTCCGGCAGCACCCGCGCCGGACGAACTGCTGGCCATCCTGATGGAACATCTCGATGGCCTGTACAGTTTTTATGGTGAATACGCCGGAGTGCGTATCGCCCGTAAACATGTTGGCTGGTATCTGCATCAGGCAGGCCAGACCGATCAGTTTCGCCAGCACTTCAACAGTCTGGAAACACGTGACGAGCAAGGACACGCCGTACGTCAGTATTTTGTTGGAAATACGAACAGCAGAGTTAACGCAGCATGAACATCCAAGCATTTGCAAATAAGGTTGAATCCGTGACCGATTCCGTGGAAAAGCACAGCCAGTTTATCAGCCCGGCAGAATCTGCCCGAACCCTGCGTGACAGTGTAGAAAAAGCTCTGCAAAACTATTTTGACCAGCTGGACGGCCAGGATGTAGCCGGCATTTACGACATGGTTCTGTCAGAAGTAGAAGTTCCACTGCTGGAAACCGTTATGAAATACACCCGCGACAACCAGACCAAGGCGTCCGTTGTACTGGGTCTGAATCGTGGCACCCTGCGCAAGAAGCTGAAGCAGTACGGCATGCTGTAAGCGCCGGGTTTGTCCAGCCAATTCACGACAGCGGCCGCTGAGCCGCTTTTGTTTTTTTACAATCCGGGACCATTATGAGCAACTACCACCCAGCCCCCATTTCCCAATCTGGCGTAACTCCGGTTCGCCGCGCCCTGATCAGTGTGTCTGACAAGACCGGCATCGTTGAATTTGCCCGCGAACTGAACGCCATGGGCGTTGAGATCCTGTCTACCGGCGGCACCTACAAGCTGCTGAAAGACGAAGGCATTCCAGCGGTTGAAGTGTCTGACTACACCGGTTTCCCGGAAATGATGGACGGCCGTGTGAAGACCCTGCACCCGAAAGTGCATGGCGGTATCCTTGGCCGTCGCGGCCAGGACGATGACGTAATGGCCACTCACGGTATCAACCCGATCGATATGGTTGTGGTGAACCTGTACCCATTCGCAGCAACCGTTGCTCGCCCGGATTGTGATCTGGCTCTGGCCATCGAGAACATCGACATCGGCGGTCCAACCATGGTGCGTTCTGCGGCCAAAAACCACCAGCACGTAGCCATTGTGGTGAACACCTCTGACTATGCTGCAGTTCTGACCGAACTGAAAACCGGTGGCCTGTGCTACAAGACCCGTTTTGGTCTGATGCTGAAAGCCTTCGAGCACACCGCAGCGTACGACGGCATGATCGCCAACTACCTCGGCACCATCGACCAGTCTGCAGAAGAACTGACCGTTGAAAACCGTCTGGAATTCCCACAGACCTTCAACAGCCAGTTCATCAAGGCGCAAGATATGCGCTACGGTGAAAACCCGCACCAGAAAGCGGCGTTCTACGTAGAAGCCAAACCACAGGAAGCTTCTATTGCGACTGCTCGTCAGCTGCAAGGCAAGGAACTGTCCTACAACAACGTGGCGGATACCGATGCTGCGCTGGAGTGTGTGAAGTCTTTCGTCAAACCAGCCTGCGTGATCGTAAAACACGCCAACCCTTGTGGTGTGGCCGTGGTTCCTGAAAACGAAGGCGGCATCCGTAAAGCCTACGACCTGGCATGGGCAACTGACAGCGAATCTGCTTTCGGTGGCATCATTGCCTTCAACCGTGAACTGGACGCTGAAACCGCTCAGGCCATCGTTGATCGTCAGTTCGTGGAAGTGATCATTGCTCCGAAAGTGAGCGCCGAAGCCGCTGCCGTTGTTGCTGCCAAGCAGAACGTACGTCTGCTGGAATGTGGCGAATGGCCAGCCGTTCGTGCGGCCGGTTTCGACTACAAGCGTGTGAATGGCGGCCTGCTGGTTCAGGACCGTGACAACGGCATGATCAGCGCTGACGACCTGAAAGTGGTTACCAAACGCACCCCAACCGAAGCCGAAATTCACGACCTGATTTTCGCCTGGAAAGTCGCCAAGTTCGTGAAATCCAACGCCATTGTCTACGCCAAAGCCCGTCAGACCATCGGTGTTGGCGCAGGCCAGATGAGCCGTGTGAACTCTGCCCGTATCGCTGCGATCAAGGCTGAACACGCCGGTCTGAGCGTTGAAGGTGCTGTAATGGCATCTGACGCCTTCTTCCCGTTCCGCGATGGTATCGACAACGCTGCCAAAGTGGGCATCAAGGCCATTATCCAGCCAGGCGGCTCCATGCGTGATGCTGAAGTGATCGCAGCCGCCGACGAAGCTGGCATCGCCATGGTCTTCACCGGCATGCGTCACTTCCGTCACTAAGTTCGGGTCAGACGTCTGAAGTCAGATGTCTGAAGCTAAATTTTGCGTCGGACGTCCGCCCTCAGACATCCGACGACATGGAGATAAATCATGAATGTACTGATCATTGGCTCCGGCGGTCGTGAACACGCGCTTGCCTGGAAAGCCCTGCAGTCCCCACTGGTTGAAAAAGTATTCGTAGCACCGGGTAACGCCGGTACTGCCCGCGAGCCAGGCATCGAAAACGTTGCCATCGACGTCATGAACTTCGATGCCCTGCAAGCGTTTGCCCAGGACAACAACATCGGTCTGACCATTGTTGGCCCGGAAGCACCGCTGGTTGGTGGTATTGTTAACCAGTTCGAAGCCGCTGGCCTGAAGATTTTTGGCCCGCGCAAAGGCGCTGCTCAGCTGGAAGGCTCCAAGGCTTTCACCAAGGATTTCCTGGCGCGCCAGCAGATTCCAACCGCGGCTTACCAGAACTTCACCGAAATCGAACCAGCCCTCGCCTACCTGCGCGAAAAAGGCGCTCCGATTGTGGTGAAAGCCGACGGTCTGGCCGCTGGTAAAGGCGTAATCGTTGCCGAAACCCTGGAACAGGCTGAAGAAGCCGTCAACGACATGCTGTCTGGCAACGCCTTTGGTGATGCTGGCTGCCGTGTGGTGATCGAAGAATTCCTGACCGGTGAAGAAGCGTCCTTTATTGTAATGGTCGACGGTAAAAACGTTCTGACCATGGCAACCAGCCAGGACCACAAACGTGTTGGTGATGCCGACACAGGTCCAAACACCGGCGGTATGGGGGCTTACTCTCCTGCCCCAGTGGTCACTCCGGAAATCCATGATCGCATCATGGCAGAAGTGATTTACCCAACCGTGAACGGTATGGCTACCGAAGGTAACGATTACACCGGTTTCCTGTATGCTGGCCTGATGATCGATGCCTCTGGCGCGCCAAAAGTGATCGAATACAACTGCCGCTTCGGTGATCCGGAAACCCAGCCAATCATGATGCGTATGCAGTCTGATCTGGTGGCTCACTGCCTGGCCGCTCTGGAAGGCAAACTGGACACTGAAACTGCCCAATGGGACAGCCGTGCTTCTCTGGGTGTGGTGCTGGCCGCTGGCGGTTACCCTGCAGACTACCGCAAAGGCGACGTCATCAGCCTGCCAGCCTCCGAAGCAGAAGGCAGCAAGGTATTCCACGCCGGAACCAAACTGGATGCCGAGGGTAACGTGATCACTGCCGGTGGCCGTGTGCTGTGCGCCACTGCACTGGGTAATACCGTTGCTGAAGCCCAAGCTGCTGCCTACGTACTGGCCGACCAGGTCAGCTGGGAAGGCATGTTCTGCCGTCGCGACATCGGTTATCGTGCTGTCGCTCGCGAACAGAAATAAGTGCTTATGAAATAGAAGGAGAGACACGGATGAAAGCCTGGTCAGGACGACTGACAGCACTGGTGCTATTGATGATGCTGACCTTGCGAGTGATGGCCAGCACACCGGTCACCTTGCTGGATACCTCATTCGACCAGTCGATTGCCCAATACGTCTCTCTGATGGAGGACCCGGACGGCTCCCTGACTCCAGAGCAGGTCAGCAGCCGGGAACTCCAGTTGCGCTTTACCCCCAGCCACGCCAACGCGATCCGGCTGGGTGTCACCAATTCCGTTTACTGGTTCCGTATCAGTATCAACAATCCGCTGCCCCAACATCGGCGCAGCATGATGGTGTTGTCAAACAGCCATCTGGGGCAAACCAGCCTCTACGACATTACCAATCCTCAAACACCGTTGAGCGCCGACAGTTCACCCCACGGTGACTACCCTCACGGCAGCTACCTGCAAGCCAATCCCTGGATTATCGACCTGAATGCCCGTGAAACCCGTACCTATCTGCTGCGGGTCGAAGGCAACGGTCTGTTTAACGCCGACATCCGCCTGATGACGGTGGATCGATTCCTGATGAAAGAACAGTGCGACATTCTGGTTCTGGGTCTGGTGTGCGGCTGGTTACTGGCAACTGCCGCCTGGTTCCTGCATTTTGGAATTAATCGCAGCTCATTAATGGCTTGTTGGGCTTCGGCCTTCTGTGGCTTCTCAGTCATGTTTGTTCTGGCCTGGATGGGGATGTTCGAATTACTTTTGGGGGTAACACCAGAAGCTTCAGAGATACTGTTTGAAGTCGCTGGAGCAGCTGCCCTTGCCGCACAGACCATGGCCGCCCGCGAAATATACTGGCGGGGTTCAGAAGCATCCCATCTGCGTAAAGGTCTGTTACTCCTGGCAGCATTTGAATTGACATTTGGATTATTGCTGATGGCTATTGCTGGTGGCCCCAGTGAGTTACTGGCACTACTCGGCCTGATTGCTGGCCAATTAGTGCTTAGCCTGGTTCTGGGACTGGCGGATAGTCAGCATCCGATAGTACAACGCCGCATGCTGGCCGGTTCACTGGGCGCGATTGTTGCCATATTGCTGGTAGTGTTAACCAGCTTTAATCTGTTGGCACTCGATATAATGGCTGTCTGGAGTGTGCTTTTATTACCGTCAGGACTGGCATTGGCTTTGGTTTTGGCAACCTTCCACCTATATCGCCAAAACCCCAGTCATCCGGAAGTTCGGACTGTCGTGAATATAGCACCTGAAATGTTATCGCAGATCAGCCATGACCTCCGTTCGCCTATTACGGGCGTACTGGGGATGACAGAACTTCTGAGCGATTCTCCACTATCGCGTAACCAACGGGACTTTACTGACAGCATCACCCAGGCTGGACGCGAGATTTTGCACATCACCAATGAGATTTCTGACCTTGCCAGAACACAGGAATCACATCTGGAACTGGACATCCGCTCTCTCGATATGATGCATCTGATCAACACAACTCTGGTGCACTTCCAGCTCGAAGCGAATCGCAAACAAATTGAGCTGGTTGTCGATCACAGCGATAACTTGCCAAACCGCGTGCTGGCTGATCGCAATCGCTTGCATACTCTGTTGCACAACCTGTTCTCCAATCTTATTGCCTACACCGAGATGGGAGAAATCAGAATTAACCTTAGCCAACACCATAGTAGCGACGAACGTGACGCTGGCATCTGTATGCAAGTACAACTGCAAGGCAACATCACCAATCGTGACGACTTGCGGGCACTGCTGGAAAACCTGGCAGGTAGCCACAATCAGGTACCACACCCATCGTGGAAGCAGATTGTCATGCATCAGCTCATGCGTTCAATGGAAGCATCACTGCAGCTGGAAAATCTGACGCCTTTGGGGGGGTCATTAACTTTATATCTGCCACAGCAAAAAGCTGCCAATGACAGCGTGCACTCACCGGTGGCTGACGACAGCCTGATTGGTATGCATGTGCTGGTAGTCGACGACAACGCCTCGCTGCGTAACGTTATCGAGAAACAGGTAAAACGCTGGGGTGTACGGGTCGACAGCACTCACAGCGGCAAGGAAGCGCTGGCGATGATGCGTAACCAGTGTGCACTCGGCCAGCCGTACGACGGTGCCATTGTTGATCTCGACATGCCGGTAATGGACGGTCTGGAACTCGCCCGCCGTCTGCGTGACGACGACCAGATTCCGAACAAGCCACATGTACTGATTCTGACCGGCCTCAGCATCAGCAATATTCGCGATCGTGCCAAGGATGCCGGTATCAAACACCTGCTGGCCAAACCGGCCAGCGGTGATCGTCTGAAACGCGCCCTGCAAGAATTGCGTTATCGCCCTGAGCGGCCGTCCAGTTTCTCCTGAGATGGCCCATCGGCATTCACGGCACGATCCCGCGCCCACAGTCGTAGTGTCTGCAGCGATTCCGCCCGGGTAACTGATAACGGCCGGGTGGCGCGAATCACATCCAGCAAGCGCGCAGTTTGCAACGCCTGGCCGACGTTCTGGTCATCATCGAGACTGGAATACCAGGCCGACACCACCACCTGTTCCAGTTCGGCTCCGGAAAACCCTTCCGTCACAGCTCCCAGCGCTTCCAGATCAATCTGTTCGGCATCAAACCCGCGTTTGCGCAGGTGTAACTCCAGAATGGCCCGCCGTACTTCAATGCCCGGCAGATCAACAAAAAAGATCTCGTCCAGACGCCCTTTGCGCATAAACTCCGGCGGTAAAACCTCAATGTTGTTGGCGGTGGCCACCACAAATACACGAGACTGATGATCCGCCATCCAGGTCAGCAAAGTGCCTAACAGTCGCTGCCCCATGCCACCGTCAGCCTCGCCACCGGCCAGACCTTTTTCGACCTCATCCATCCAGATCACACAAGGCGACATCAGCTCCGCCAGCTTCAGGGCTTCCCGCAGGTTACGCTCGGTTTCACCAAAGAATTTGTTGTAGAGCGCGCCCATATCCAGCCGTAGCAGCGGCACACCCCAGCTACCCGCAACTGCACGCGCAGCCAGACTTTTGCCACTGCCCTGCACACCAAATAACATCAGACCTTTGGGACGCAAATCGGTAGCGGCACTCAGAAAGGCTTTTTCACGCTGCTGTAACCACTGCTTGAGATTCCCAAGACCCGCCACATCGGCCAGACGGGCAGTATCAAACTCGAAACTCAGAACACCATCCATATCCAGCAACTGCATCTTGGCTTTGGCAACTTCAGGTACATCGGCCTGGGTGATGGCACCGTCATCAACAATGGCACCACGGATCAGACGACGGGCATCGGCCCAGGTCAGCCCCCGCAGGTTGGCAACCAGCTGCTGCAGAATACGCGGGTCAGTTTTGACCTTGCGGCCACTGCTGCCACTGTAACGTCGGGCTTCTTCCTGAATCAGCGACATCAGCTGCTGTTCATCGGGCAACTGCAGGCTGAAACGCATGGCCAGTCGTTGTAATTCCGGCGGCAGTTTCAGCTGATGGCTGACCAGCACGAGGGTTTTGAAACGCCGCTCATGCTGCAGGGCGATATCCTTCAGCAGGCGCACAATCACCGGCTGATCCAGAAATGGGTGCAAATCGCAGAATACATACAACCCACCGTCATCACTGGACTTGATATGACGTAATGCCTGTTCAGGCTGATCACTGTTATCAAGTGCAGGATCTTCACCAAAACCGAGGCGACGCAAACCGTCGGTCAACGTCCATTGCTGCACCGCCAGCGCCCGCCGGATCGCCAGTCGGGTTAACAGGTCCAGCACCCGTGGTTCATCCCGTGATTCAATCAGAATCAGGGGAACGTGACGGTCCAGCATCAAGCCAAGGTCATGAATATCCTGCATCTTGTTATCCCTCGCGAATTACCACGTACCCTGCCAGCGGTCTTTACACTTGGCAAGGATGTGGCCATCCGCTCTGACCTTTGTCATGCAGGCTGGCACCGTTTTTCGTACAATAGTGCCCTTTCCTGTCTGGTCTCTTGTGGAGATTGATCATGAGCCATACTTCACGTCGCCAGTATTCCGTGCTGGACCGCCTGATTAACAACGCCGACCAGGCCTTGCGTACTCTGGTGCCAGGTGCCGCCCAGGCCTACCGCAGCAACCCGGCCGAACAGCGCGATCACCAGGAACTGTCCGACGAAGAACGTCGGCATGCCGCTGGTCTGATGCGTATCAACCACACCGGTGAAGTCTGTGCCCAGGCCCTGTATCAGGGTCAGGCCATGACCGCCCGCCTGCCGGAAGTCCGTGATGCCATGGACGAAGCCGCCCGTGAGGAAATTGATCACCTGGTCTGGTGTGAAGAACGCCTGAAGCAACTGGACAGCCGTCCAAGCCTGCTGAATCCGCTGTTTTATGGCCTGTCGCTGGGAATTGGTGCCGCCGCTGGCAAGATCAGTGACAAAGTCAGCCTCGGCTTTGTGGCCGCTACCGAAGATCAGGTCTGCAAACACCTGACTTCCCACCTTGGCTCCCTGCCAGTGCAGGATGACAAGAGCAAGGCCATCCTGCTGCAAATGCTGGAAGACGAAGCCAAACACGCCACCACCGCCATCAAGGCCGGTGGTTACAAGTTCCCGCTGCCAGTCAAACTGGCCATGACCGCGGTATCCAAGGTGATGACCACCGCCGCCTACAAGGTCTGATCCAACACTTCTGCCGAAACTGGACAGCTGTCAGGCGTTATACCCAACCGGTGTAACGCCCTCCCTCTTCAGAACGTTTCATTACTAGATCCAGCAGCTTGCCAATACTGTCTTATGGTTAATGGACATAACCACCAGCAGTGTCGGGGGCATCATGAAAGGACTGGATCTGTTCGCCTGGATGAGGCGTGTTTTTGGAATTGGACGTACCCGCGATATCGCCTGGCTGGAAACCCGAACCTATCAGCAACGCCTCGAATGGGTGAAGTCCGGCTGGATTATCGCCGGCCTTCTGATGCTGGCGGCGGATAACAATGCCGCCGCACTGGGCATTGCCATGTTCAGCACCTTCCTGTCGTTCGCGTTTCTGGAACGCGATGAAGAAGAGCCAACCTCACTCTAGCAACTGAACGGTTGTCACGGCTGATACCGGCAAACAGCAGGCATAAAAAAACACCGCAACAGCAGGGCTGATGCGGTGTTTTTTCAGAGAACAAAGCGGGTCGGTATTAACGACCAGTCCAGAGACCTGTCACTTCTTCACCGGCGGCCTGAGCGTCCGCATGGTAGGAAGAGCGCACCATCGGACCACTGGTCACACGGCTGAAGCCCATTTCCTTGGCGATATCGCCCAGCATCTTGAACTCTTCTGGCGGCACAAAACGATCCACCGGCAAGTGGTTGCGGCTTGGCTGCAGGTACTGACCCAGCGTGATGTGATCGATGTTGTGGGCACGCATGTCCTTCATCACTTCAATCACTTCCTCGTTGGTTTCACCCAGACCCAGCATCAGACCGGATTTGGTTGGAACGTTCGGGCGGCGCGCCTTGTACTGCTTGAGCAGATCCAGCGACCACTGATAATCGGCACCTGGGCGGCTCTGCTTGTACAGACGAGGCACGGTTTCGAGGTTGTGGTTGAACACATCCGGTGGTGTAGCTTCCAAAATATCCAGAGCAATTTCCATACGACCACGGAAGTCCGGCACCAGAACTTCAATCTTGATGTTCGGGCTGTGCTCGCGAGTTTTGCTGATGCAGTGGGCAAAGTGCTCAGCACCACCATCACGCAGGTCGTCACGGTCTACGGAGGTAATCACCACGTATTTCAGACCCATGTCGGCAATCGCCAGCGCCAGGTTTTCCGGCTCTTTTTCGTCCAGAGGATTCGGGCGGCCGTGGCCAACGTCGCAGAACGGGCAACGACGGGTACAAATGTCACCCATGATCATGAATGTCGCCGTACCACCACCAAAACACTCACCGAGGTTCGGGCAGCTGGCTTCTTCACACACGGTGTGCAGCTTGTGTTTACGCAGCTTTTCCTTGATCTCGCTGATCGCAGGAGTGGCTGGGATACGCACACGGATCCAGTCCGGTTTGCGTGGCATTTCTTCGGTCGGAATCACCTTGATCGGAATACGGGCGACCTTGTCGGCACCGCGCAGTTTCTCGCCCTGCACGGCCTTGATCTTTTCACTCATATCTATCACCCCACTGGTGCAAGGATCGGGTCTAGGGACCCTCTGAATAACTCGGTGCCCGCTCTGGCTTATCGGGATGATGACGAATCACGAAGCCGGTTTGATGGCATAGCGAGCTACGTCGAAAACCGGCGACACAGAGTCGTTATCATCCCGAAAGCCCCGAAGGGCGCTGGCTACAGCACGTTTGAGCCGTGTTGGCGAATTTGAAAAGGACTCGTCATTTCACTGCATTCGCCGCCTTGCTCACACGCGCTGTAGCACTCGCGCAGAGCTGTGCAGAGTTATTCAGAGGGGCCCTGGGCGCCCGCTATCGATAATGTCATTTCAGGACTGAGATTCGCGGTCAGACCGCAAACGGCTCAGCAACTGCTTTTGTAATTCATCAGCGACCTGGTCAAACGTCACAGGTTCACGAACCTCGGAGCAGACCTGGGTCATTTGCAGACCGGCATATCCACACGGATTGATACGCAGGAATGGCTCCATGTTCATGTCGATGTTGAGCGCCAGACCATGGAAGGTTTTGGCGTTACGAATCCGCAGACCCAACGAGGCGATCTTGCGGCCATCAACATACACACCAGGAGCATCCGGCTTGGCAAAGGCTTCAACCTGCCAATGCGCCAGAGCGGCAATGATGGAATCCTCAATCAGACTGACCAACTGACGAGGGCCCATGCCCAGACGCCGGATATCCAGCAGCAGATACACCACCAGCTGGCCCGGCCCGTGATAGGTTACCTGACCACCGCGATCCGATTGCACAACCGGGATATCCCCCGGCATCAGCAGGTGCTCGGCCTTGCCGGCCTGGCCCTGGGTGAATACCGGAGAATGTTGCAACAACCAGATTTCATCAGCGGTTTCAGCAGTACGGGACTGGGTGAATTCCAGCATCTGCTGATAACAGGCTTCGTACTCAACAAGGCCCAGATGACGAACCACAATCTCCGTCATCAGAGCACCATGTGAACCAGTTCGTGAGCCCGGAGCGCCTGATGCAGGGTCTCCAGCTGTTCCGGACCAGTTGCTGTAATAAACAGCGTAATGGAGCGGAAGCGGCCGTTACGGCTGTCACGAATCTGGATTTTCTCGACATCAAAACCGGGGGCGTGCAGCTCTACAATATCGAGCACCACCTCACGATAATTGTCGGCCCCAACCCCCACTACCTTGATCGGATAGTTCGGGCAAGGGAACTCGATTTTTGGTGGCTCCGGCGACTGGGCGCCGGCAGCCGGAGGCATTGGAATCAGAGCCATACAGGTATTATCCGAACAGACGAGCCAGGAACAGCTGGATATGGCCAATCATACGGCCAATAAATCCGGACTCTTCAACCGCAGTCAGAGCGATCAGAGGACGGGTATCCAGAACCTCGCCATCCTTGCGCACCACCAGCTTGCCAATTTCCTGGCCCTGAGCGATTGGTGCCAGTGGATATTCTTCCATCTCGATGTCCATGCTCAGCTCGCCTTGCATACCACGAGGAATGGTCAGGTTGAGGTCGCTGGTCAGACCAACGTCGACCTTGCTGCTGGTCCCCAGCCAGACACGGTGCTGACCCAGCACCTCGCCGCCGTTACGCAGCTTGTGGGTTTCGAAATAACGGAAGCCGTAAGACAGCAGCTTCTGGGTTTCCTGAGCACGGGCGGTGTCAGAACGGGTGCCCATCACAACGGCAACCAGACGCATGTCGTCACGCTTGGCGGAAGCTGCCAGACAGAAACCGGCTTCTTCGGTGTGACCAGTCTTCAGACCATCCACCGCAGAATCACGCCACAGCAGACGGTTACGATTCGGCTGGCGAATGTTGTTGTACTCGAAGTATTTCTCGGAATACAGCGGGTAATAAGCTGGGTGATCGTTCACGATGTGCACCGACAGGGTAGCGATGTCACGGGCGGTACTGTAGTGCTGCTCGGATGGCCAGCCAGTAGCGTTTTCGAAGTGACTGTTTTTCATCCCCATACGCTCGGCATACAGGTTCATCCAGTCTGCAAACGCATCTTCGGAACCGGCGAAATATTCCGCCACAGCAACAGAAGCATCGTTACCGGATTGAATGATGATGCCGCGCAGCAGGTCGATCATCGGTACTTCAGTACCTTCGCGCACGTACATCTTGGAACCTTCCATCTGCCAGGCTTTCACGCTGATTGGCACCAGAGTGTCATCAGTGGCTTTGCCATGGTTCATTTCATCGATGGCGATGTAGCTGGTCATCAGCTTGGTAATACTGGCTGGAGGTACTCGCTGGTCGGCATTGTGCTCAACCAGAACCTTGCCGCTGGAAGCGTCCAGCAGGATATAAGCGCTGGCATCCAGTTCAGGTGCGCGCGGAACAATGACGGCAGCGGCGGACCAGCCGGACACCAGCATCAGGCAAAGGCTTACTAAATAGCGCATAGCTCTCAGATTTTTCATTCGAAGGAGTGGAAGGACGACATTGTAACACGCCCGATTGATTTTGCAGGCGGGCAGTTCCGGTGCAGGGTTACAGCGCCCCTGACTTACGGCCGGCTATCTTCTACCGGACGCTGGAAACAAGCAACCCCGCTGGCTGCTGAGCTGATTTGACCGCCCTCGGTCTGTTACTGATAAAGGGACAGCCGTACACTCGTTAACCTGACTGAGCATCCAGAGACCAGGAAGTTCCCCTTATGCCCAAATTTTTGACCCGTGCGCCGCTGGCCCTTGCCGTGACTCTGGCAACCGCTTCCGGCGCCGTAATGGCCCAGATGACCCCGGGTTACAGCGCCTACGAAGTACCGGATTACCAGCAAGGCGAAGCCTGGCTGCAACAGCGTCTGCAACAGACTGATCCAGGCAAAAAAGCCCGCAACCTGATCTTTTTCCTCGGAGACGGCATGAACATCGCCACCCTGACCGCCAGCCGTATTTATCAGGGCCAGCTGATGGGGCGTACCGGCGAAGAAAACTCCCTGTCGTTTGAACGCTTCCCGGCGTCCGCACTGGTGAAAACCTATAACACCAACCAGCAAACCCCGGATTCGGCAGGCACCATCACCGCCCTCATGACCGGAGTCAAAACCGAAGCGGGAGTGTTGTCGATTGGCCCGGAACAGGAGCGGGGGACCTGTGCAGGTGCCAAGGCTCATGAAGTGGCAACCTTGCTGGAAAATGCCAGCGCCGCCGGTTATGCCACCGGCGTGGTCAGTACCGCCCGCATCACCCACGCCACTCCGGCGGCGACTTACGCCCACAGCATTGAACGCGATTGGGAATCCGATGCCGACCTGAGCGAGGAAGCCCGTCAGAATGGCTGTCAGGACATCGCCCGCCAGCTGATTGACCGTGGTTTTGCCGGTGGTCTGGATGTTGCCATGGGTGGTGGTCTGGGTAATTTCCTGCTGGCCAGCGCCAATGGCCGCCGTCAGGACGAAGACCTGACCGCCCGCTTCCGCCAGCAATATCCACAAGGACAATTACTGCTGAGCCGAAATGACCTGATGGCCATGAGCCCGGCCACGCCGATTCTCGGCCTGTTCAGCACCAGCCATATGGATTATGAAGCCGACCGCCGCAAGGCCGACGAACCGGCACAGCCGTCGCTGGAAGAAATGACCCTCACCGCCATTCGTGTTCTGCAAGAACAAACCCGCAGCAGCGACCAGGGCTACGTGCTGGTGATTGAAAGTGGCCGTATCGATCATGCCCACCATGCCGGTAACGCCTACCGGGCGCTGGATGAAACCGTGCAATTATCCGATGCCGTCGCCACCGCCGATCAGCTCACCAACGATGATGACACCCTCATTATTGTGACGGCTGACCATAGCCATACCTTCTCGATGGCCGGTTACCAGCAGCGTGGCGCGCCGATTCTGGGTTATGCCAACGGCAACGAAGACAAGCAGGAAGACACGGCCTACACCACCCTGGGTTATGCCAACGGCCCCGGTGCAACCGCTCACAACCACGACAAGGAACCAGAAGATCCGGATTACCTGCAGGCCGCTCTGGCGCCAATGAGTGATGAAACCCACGGCAGTGATGACGTTGCCGCCCATGCCAAAGGCCCCGGTAGCCAGTGGTTCCACGGCCAGCTGGAACAGAACAGCCTTTATCACCTGATGGTGCAGAGCCTGCAACTGTCGGGTTCTGAATCCGAATCCCGTAGCGCCAATGCGGAGCAGAGCGAATGAAATTCCCGATTGTAACCACCCTGCTCGCCAGCAGCCTGCTGGTTGCCTGCAACGAACCAGCCACCAGCACAGCAGCTCCGGCAAAACCTGTAGAAACCAACAAGGCTACAGCTACAGCTACAGCTACAGCTACAGCTACAGCTACAGCTACAGCTACAGCTACAACTACAAGCACAAGCACAACCAGCCAACCCGCACCGGCAAAAGTGTCGACCTCCAGCAGTGAATGGTTCAAGGCCGGTTCCGCCCAGGCCAGCCAGAAAATGGCCGATACCCAGATCACAGGACAAGCTCGTAACATCGTGCTGGTGATTGGTGATGGTATGGGTATCAGTACCCTGACCGCTGCGCGTATTTTTGCAGGCCAGCAAAAAGGCATGAGTGGTGAAGACTACAGCCTGAGTTTTGAGAAGCTGCCATACAGCGCCCTGATCAAAACCTACAACACCAACCAGCAAACCCCGGACTCCGCTGGCACCATGTCAGCGATTGTGACTGGCACCAAAACCCTTGCCGGCGTGTTGTCGGTGGACGCAACCGTCACCCGTGACGACTGCAATAGTGGCAAAGGCCATGAACTCAACAGCCTGCTGGATCTGGCCGAAGATGCTGGCAAGGCCACCGGTGTACTGACCACCACACGCCTGACCCACGCCACTCCGGCGGCGACTTACGCCCACAGCGTTGATCGCGACTGGGAAGATGACCGTCAGATGCCACAGGCGGCTCGTGATGCCGGTTGTATCGACATTGCCAGCCAGCTGATTGCCTGGCGCACCAACAGCACTAATAGCAACAGCAACAACAGCGATGCCGGTCTTGAAGTGGCCTTTGGGGGCGGTCGCGCCATGTTCCTGCCGGAGCAGGAAAAGGGTGATCGTGCCGACGGCCGCGACCTGACCCGAGAATGGCAACAACAACCGGATCACCACTATGTTGATTCCCTGCAAGCACTGAACGCAGCGGATATGAAAAGCGGCCACTGGCTGGGCCTGTTCGCCAATTCCCACTTGCCGTACGTGGATGATCGTGGCGACAACACGCCGGGCCTGCTGGATATGACCCGCAAAGCCGTTGAACGTCTGTCGCAAAACCAGAATGGTTATGTGCTGGTGATTGAAGCCGGTCGCATCGACCACGCTCATCATGAAGGCAAGGGTTATCGGGCGTTAAAAGAAACCGAAGAACTCGACCAGACTATGAACTGGCTGATCGATCACCTCGATTTTAACAACAGCCTGCTGCTGGTTACCGCCGACCACAGCCACACCCTGACTCTGGCCGGTTACCCGACGTTGGGTAACCCGATTACCGGCGTGGTCAAAACCAACGACGAACATGGCCATCCACGTCCGGACCCGGTAAAGCTCTCTGACGGCGGTTATTACACCTCAATGAACTACCGTAATGGCCCGGGCGCAGTCAGCCAGCCACGTCCGTCGGTGAATCCGGATAACACCAGTGATCCGGACTATCGCCAACAGGCACTGGTGGAACTGGAAAGTGAAACCCACGGTGGTGAAGACGTAGCCGTGTATGGCCGTGGCCCATGGGCACACCTGCTGGGTGGCACCATGGAGCAACATTGGCTGTTCCATCTGATGAAACAGGCGATGACCAGCCCGGCGCAATAATCGGGCTGAAGCAAACCGCTGTCAGTGCTCAAGCGCTGACAGCGGTTTTGTTATTCGCCATCGGCGAAAATACTGCCCGCCTGCGGGCGCGGAATATACAGCTGCAGCCGCGGTGTACCGGTTTGCTGCACATAATGATGTCGGACCCGGAAATTCGGATCAAAACGCCGGGCGCACAACGTCAACCGCACCGTCAACCAGCTGTAATCGTCACGACTGGCGGTTTCAATCCGGACATCGGCCTGATGTTCAATCAACGCCTTGCAGAATGGCTGCAGGGTTTCTTCGAGAGTCTTATCCCGTTGCTGCAGCCGTTCGGCGTCCAGTTCCTGAGTCGCCAGAATCTCGACGTTACGGTCAGCGGCTTTTGGATCAACATTGGATATCCGTGCCGCCAGTGGTTGATAAGCATCCAGCGCCAACGCTTTTACCGTTTGCTCAGGTGTATCCGTTACCGCTGGCCAGGCCACACGCGGATCCTGATCAACCCGGCTCTGAAATGCCTCCAGCCCCGGCGCTTCCGGCGTCAGCCACCAGAGTTGCTCCAGCAACTGCTGTAACCGCCCGTAGTCGGCATAGAGGTAAGCATGTTCGGCCGCCGCCAGCTGCCCCGCACTCCAGCGGTACGCAAAGGGCACAATTCGCAGGTCTGCTGGCCAACGCTGGCGGTAAAGATCAATCTTTTCCATAGCGTTACGGCCAGTCGGCAGCGATAATCGGCCGCGATCAAGGTCTGACTGAATCTCGTTGAGCTGTTGTTCGGCATCGTTGGCACACGCCTGCGACACCAGCAAACACCCCAGAAGTACATTCAGCCACACACGGCGGCGCAACCAGCGGCCACCAAATTGTTTGAGATCCACAGATATTCGCAAGGACTGGACTCTATGTTGATTCGACTGGGCGCTCTGATTTTCGCCCTCCCCGCGCTTGCCCTGCTGGTCCTGTACGGACTGGAGCTGGGTGACGAAGCCAGTGCCAGTATTACCAGCACCTACTATTCACGGCATCCTCTGTTGGTGAATCTTGGCTTGCTGATTTCCACCATCGGCGCGCTGGCCATGTGCTGGGGCATGCTGATCAAGGGACCGTCACGTCGCGACTGATTCGCATCAGACAGCCCCGCCTGTCGCTCAGGCACCACAGCACTTCTTGAACTTGCGCCCGGAACCACACGGACAATCGTCGTTACGGCCGGGACGCAAGGTTTGCCAGCGGGCATCACCATCAACGTAAAACCAGTGGCCGCCCTCTTGCACAAAACGCGAGGTTTCCTGCAGCTGCTGCCATTGTTTGTCACCTTCTTCCTGATACGTCGCCACAAACTGCACGGTACCGTGATCACCATCAACCGCAGACGTCAGCACTTGCAGGCCACTCCAGCGGGTGCCATGGGCCAGCAATTCGCCGCCTGGCCGGGTGCTCTCATGCCAGCTGCGACGCAGGTAATCCTGATCTTCCAGCACAAACGCGGTATAACGGGAACGCATCAGGGCTTCCGGGGAGGACGCCGCCGCGCCCTCCAGCAATGGCCCGCAGCACTCCGCAACCGGTTTGCCGGAACCACATGGGCAAAGACTCACTTCATACCTCCACGTACCAGCACCAGCAGACCATCAAAGGCCTGACGCAGCAACGGACTGAGATCCTGACGGGTAAACGCCGCCAGCATACGCTCACGCATGGCTGGCAAGGTCATGAGGTCAGCAACCAGCGCGTTAAAAGCCTGCTCACCCTGATCGTTACGCGCCAGCGCTTCCAGATACGCCACCAGCACATCACCATCCAGATCCAGCCAGCAACGGCTGGCCATCGCCGCCAGCAGTTCAACCGTGCGCGACGCCGGGTGCGCCAGCATGGCCTGTAATAGCTGCCGACGCTGGGTGATGTTGCGACTTTGTGAAATAGCCCGGGCAAACGCAGCCAGATCAGCGCTGGTCGCGCCTTCACCAATCAGGGTCGCCAGACGATCATTCAGCGCCGAGGTCAAGGCCTGGGTTGGCTGGATGTTTTCCATAAACCCGAGCAGGGCATGTAATGGCACGGTGGGCAGATGTGGAATGGCATTTACCAGCAGGGTTTCGTTGTGATCACGGTCAACCGCCGCCACTACTTCGGCCAGACCTTGCAGGCCCAGCTGCTGCCAGCTGTCCCAACCAATATCACCACCCAGATAGGCACGAGTCGTGGCGTAATAACGGCTGTTGCCAGCGCCCAGCTCCTGCAAGGCCATGGCATGGAAGTAGGCCATACGGGAGGCATCCGGCTTGTAACTGTAAGGCGCTTCACCACGGGCTTCGGGATTGTTGTGAGCCTGCTTCAGGCAGAATGCCACAAAGGCGTCACGAGCAGCGGCTTGTAACAGGTTGCGTTCATCCAGCGGTAATTTGATAAACCAGATACCGTGCTGACCCGGCTTATCCGGATGCCAGCTCATCATCCCCAGCCAGGCGTGTTTCAGGTACGGCGACGGCCATGGCGATTGCATATTCTCGACGGCACGAAACAGATCCAGGTCCATGACCTGAATTCGGCGGCCCATATCAAAAACCCGCATCCGGGCACCCTGCTGTTGCAGCAAATCACTGATAATCACGCATACACTCCTGGCAATCGAAGGAAGCTGAGGCAACGCCCCCGGCAACAAATGCCGCCAGTGTACCAGAATCAGTCGCTCCCGCTGCGTTTGAGCCAGTATCGACTGCGGGGTATCATCGCGCTTTTACCGCTGCATCCAACGGAAAACCTCATGCCATATTCAGCCCTGCAAACCGCGCTGGAACAATTACCGCAGGCACTGCAGCAGGATGGGCTGTGGAGTCATAACGCCCCCACCGCCGCTGCTCTGGCAAGTCAGGTGCCATTTGCTGCCGATACCCTCAGCATCGAGCAGTGGCTGCAGTTTGTGTTACTGCCGCGCCTGAGTCAGCTGCTGCAACAGGGCTTACCGTTGCCACAGTTCCGCAAGGGGCAAGGCATGAGTGGGATGCTGGAGTTGCAATGGCAACAACGCGGTATCAAGGCCCCTGCCACCCTGCAACTGGTGGCGGCTATTGATCGAATTCTGGAGGTTGAATAATGCTGTTTGTGAGTTTTCTGGCAGGTCTGATTATTGGTGGCGGCTGTTGCGGCTGGTGGTTAACTCAACGCTGGCAACGTCAGGTTCAGGATGCAGAAAAAGCCCTGAGCGAGATTGCCGCCCAGCACAAGACCGCCGTTGAAGAAAGCAAGGCCATGAAGCAACAGGTCGCTGATCTGACCTGGCAGTTAAACGACAGCCGCAAAACCGTGCGTTATCTTGAAAGCCGTTATCAGGCACCTAAAAGCGACGAATAAACCTGGGCCCCTCTGAGTTCAGCCGTTTACAAACGCAGCGGCCTGCAGGTTGGCACGCCGTTGTTTGGCCAGACGTTTGGTCAGGCGCTTTTCCAGATCAACGCCATTCTCGTCCGGTGTACGAGTCACCGTTGCCACCGCCAATGCCATGTCGGCCATAGCAGGAGACTGGCGTTGGTCGAGCTGACGCTTGATCCGCTCCATCAGCACAATCGCACCGTCTTCCGGGCAATCCGGCAACATCAATACAAACAGATCATCGCGCAGACGGAAAATATCGTCCCCCGCCCGCACTTCCTGTCGTACCGCCACCACCAGATCAGCCAGAAAATGCGCTACCGCCGCCGCGCCATGCAAATGCAGCAGCTGGCCATATTCCTCAAGGCTCAGACCAATCAGACTGACAGGACGGCGGGCACGTTGACTGCGAGCCACTTCGCGCCCCAGCACCACACTAAAATGACGGGCATTACAGGCCCCTGACACTTCATCGTGCAACATCAGGGAATGCAGCAACGCCTGGCGCTGCAACAGCATGCGTGCCAGCATTGCCACCGCCATCATCACCAGTAGATAAATCATCGCGGCTCGCAGCGCCTCCAGACACGGGTTGTTCAGCAATGCTACAACCAGCACCACCCCGCACATCAATAAATTGATCCGATACGCCAGCCGGTGCTCCAGCATCAGGCAGGACAGAAACGGTACCATCAACAAGCCATGTAATGATGCCTGCAGATCATCCGCCATCAGCCACAGCTGGGGTATGACCAACCCGGTCAACGTCAGCAAACACACCCAGAACGATTGCAAAGCACTGGCTTCCATCCAGATAGCACCGGCAGCCAGTAACAAGAGAGGCGGGGTGAGCATCAGCGCCAGCACCCGTGTATACAAGCCCAGCCAATACAGATCAGCCAACAGTGCCAACATCACCAATGCCAGTACCACGAAGGCCAACGCCCGCAAGCGCAACAGGCGGTTACGATTAACCAGAACTTCCATCATCGGGATATCCCTCCGCTCTGGCAGCAGGCACAGACACGTTCCAGTAAGCTGACGGCATCATCATCAGCACGGTAATTAAGGATCTGCAGGTTGCTGTCATCGAGCACTTCACCAGGCAAGCAATATCGAAGGCGGGAGCGTAACTGGTCGGCATCGTCCTGACGAAAGTTCGGCATCAGCACTACCAGATCGTCGGAGTCCAGACGGTACAAGGCATGTTGCGGCAAACTGGATTCCACAAGCCGCAACGCCAGTACCCGCAAATGATTACGCCAGGCGTCCGGGTTCAAGGCACGCCAGTGAAAAGGGATATGGACGACAGCAAGGGCCAGACGAGTGTTCTGACGATCGGCGCGTGGCACCTCGCGGCGCAAGTCATGTAACAACTGCGCTTGCGGGTAGGCACCGGTGAGAGGATCGGTAACCGGATGTTCAGCCAGCATGATCTGGCTGCTGCGATTCATCCAGGCAAATACCAACGCCACCGCCACACACACCAGATAGGTCGCCAGCACCTGGCCATTGAGCATGGGGTCAGTCCACATCAGACGCCCCAGAAACAGGAGGGAAAATACGCCCCCAACAGCCAACAGCCGTTTCCAGGGCAAGGCAAACGCCAGATAAAACGGCAGCCAGTACGCCATAAATACGGCTTCCAGCTGTTTATCCATCAGGACCAGCATCAACAGACACACAGCGCCGATCAGACCACTGTGCAACCAGCGATACCGCCACGGACGTTCGCTCAGTACCAGCAAGGCGGCACTGAAACCCGACAGGACCGATACCCCCAGCGTCAGTGACGCTTCCAGCGAGCGGCCAGCCAGCCAGTCGATCAGTGACAGGCCCGCCAGCACCGCTGACAGCAACAGCGAATAACGGGCCGCCACCCGCATATCACGGTCACTCGAAAAGCCGAGGTTGCAGTCGCCGCTATACATCGTATTTATCCCTGATCAAAAACTGCCGCCGAGGCAGACAAAGGACTCAGCCACCTGAAAAAATCAGGCCATCCCTGCTGCGTTACTGGTGTATAATAGCCGACTTTTATTCGTTACTGATCGCGCAGGTGTGATTGATGGATGTAAACCAGTACATGCAAACCCTCGGACGTCAGGCGCGCGAAGCCGCGACTGCCATGGCCCGAGCGTCCACCAACGACAAAAACCGTGCCCTGCTGGCCATTGCCGCCGCTATTGAGGAAAACCGTGAGGCACTGAAAGCTGCCAACGCTGAAGACCTCGAAAATGGTCGTGCCCGTGGACTTGATGCTGCTCTGCTCGACCGTCTGGAACTGACCGACGGCCGCATCAATACCATGATTGAAGGCCTGCATCAGGTTGCTACCCTGCCGGACCCGGTTGGTGAAATGACGGATTTCAAATACCGTCCGAGTGGCATCCAGGTTGGCAAGATGCGTGTACCGCTGGGTGTTATTGGCATCATCTACGAAAGCCGTCCGAACGTCACCATCGAAGCTGGCAGTCTGTGCCTGAAATCGGGCAATGCTGCCATCCTGCGTGGTGGTTCAGAGTCCATTGCGAGCAATCGTCTGCTGGCTGGCTGCATTCGTACCGGTCTGGAAGCAGCAGGTCTGCCTGCCACCGCCGTACAGGTGGTAGAAACTACAGACCGCGCTGCCGTTGGTGCCCTGATCACCATGCCAGAATTTGTGGATGTGATTGTGCCACGTGGCGGCAAGAGTCTGATCGAGCGTATCAGCCGTGAAGCCCGTGTTCCGGTGATCAAACACCTTGATGGCATCTGCCATGTGTTTATCGACAAGGATGCCGACTTCAGCAAAGCCACCAATATTGCGATCAACGCCAAGACTCACCGTTACGGTACCTGCAATACCATGGAAACCCTGCTGGTTCACGCCGACGTTGCGGCAGAAATCCTGCCACAACTGGCCGAAGCCTACGTGGCGCTGGGTGTAGAACTGCGTGGTTGTGAAGACGCCCGCGCCCTGTGCCCGGCCATGAATGCCGCCAGCGCCGAAGACTGGGATACCGAATACCTGGCCCCAATTCTGGCGGTACGGGTCGTTGCTTCACTCGATGACGCCATTGCCCATATCAATCGTCATGGTTCCCACCACACCGACAGCATCGTGACCGAAAACTACAGCGCTGGCCGTCGTTTTATCACCGAGGTGGATTCCAGCTCCGTGATGATCAACGCCTCGACCCGTTTTGCTGACGGTTTCGAATACGGTCTGGGTGCCGAAATTGGTATTTCCACCGACAAGATTCACGCCCGTGGCCCGGTTGGACTGGAAGGTCTGACCTCACAAAAATACGTGGTCTTTGGTAATGGTGAAGTGCGTCAGTAAATGACCCGACCATTGCAACAACGGGCTATTCTGGGTGGCACGTTTGATCCGGTTCACGTTGGACATCTGCGGGTAGCCCTGCAGTTGCGTGATGCTGGCTTCGATCGTGTTATCCTGATGCCCAACCATATTCCGCCGCACCGCCCGGCTCCGATTGCCAATACGCCACAGCGTCTGCAGATGCTGGAGCTGGCAGCGGCCGGTCTCGATGGAATTGAGGTCAGTGACCTTGAAGTGTCTCGTCCGGAATCCAGTTACTCCGTAGTAACGCTGGAGACCCTGCGCTCCCAACATCCTGAAGCAGCTTTCTGCTGGGTGGTGGGTACCGATGCCTGGCTGGGCTTTGACCGCTGGCACCGAGCCGATGACATTCTGGAACTGGCCAACCTGCTGGTGATCAATCGCCCTGGCGAACATCCCCGGCAACCGGCCTGGCAACAGCAACAGCTGGAACAACGGGCCTGTGATCTGGCGACCTTGCTGCAAAGCCCGGCAGGTCGTATCTGCCAGCTCGACTGGCCCGGACTCGACATCTCTGCGACAGCCCTGCGCCAGGCCATTCGTCAGGGGGACAACATACAGTTCCTGACGCCTGAACCTGTGCTGGACTATATCCAACACCAACAACTTTACCGATAGAACCGCATGCAAACTGAAGAAATCAAAGCCCTCGTGGTGGAAGCCCTGGACGACATGAAAGCCCGGGACATCACTGTGCTGGACGTACGTGGTCGTACCTCTGTAACCGACTGGATGGTAATCGCCACCGGTACCTCCAACCGTCATGTCAGCGCTGTTGCTGCCAACGTGGAAGAAAAAGCCAAGGCTGCCGGTCTGCGCGCTGCAGGCACCGAAGGCCGCGCGGCTGCCGACTGGGTACTGATCGACCTGTTCGACGTGGTTGTCCACGTGATGACCGATCAGGCTCGCCACTTCTATGACCTCGAACGTCTGTGGGGCGAAGCGCCACTGCAGAACGGAAACGCTGGCCAATGAAGTTACGCCTGCTGGCGGTAGGCAATAAAATGCCTGCCTGGGTGACCGAAGGATACCAGGAATACGCTCGTCGTATGCCGGCTGATTGTGCCCTGGAGCTGGTGGAAATCAGCCCGGGTCACCGCAGCAAAAGCAGCAGCAAGGAAAAAGCCATGCAGCAGGAGGCAGAAGCCCTGCTGCGCGCCATTCGCCCCCAGGATCATCTGATTGCTCTCGATGTGCTGGGAAAACCCTGGTCAACGGAACAACTCAGTGAACAACTGGGTCAGTGGCGTATGGCCGGTGGTGATGTGGCGCTGATCATCGGCGGTCCCGATGGAATCAGTCCCGAACTGCTGGCCAAAGCCAAACAGCGCTGGTCACTGTCCAACCTGACTCTGCCTCATCCGCTGGTGCGGGTGGTGGTAGCGGAACAACTGTATCGCGCCTGGACCCTGCTTCAGGGACATCCTTACCACAAGTGAGCCTGTCATGTGGGAACATTCGTTCCGGGATAAATCGGCGGAAGCCAGTCTGTTCCGCAATCGCGCCATCATACTTGGCATTATCATGGCAATTCTGCTGGGTGTTCTCGCCTGGCGGATGGCGCATTTGCAAATCACGCTGTACGACAAGTACCGTAATCTGTCGGAAAACAACCGCATCAAGATCCGCCCGCTTGATCCCAAGCGTGGTCTGATTTACGACCGCCACGGCGAACTGCTGGCCGAAAACGCTCCCAGTTACAGCCTGACCCTGGTGGTTGAAAAGGTCCGTGATCTGGAAAAAACCATCGACTTCCTGAACGAGCTGATCGGTATTTCTGACCGTGATCGCGAACAGTTTATGAAGCGTATCGACTATCGTCGCCGCCCGTTCGAACCTATCACCCTGCGCCAGCAACTGACCGAAGATGAAATCGCCAAGGTTATGGTAAACCGTAACTTCCTGCGCGGCGTTGACGTCGAAGCGCAACTGGTACGTTACTACCCTGAAGGCGACACCTTCGCTCACGTGCTCGGTTACGTTGGCCGGATCAACCAGGCAGAGCAAGACAAACTCGACGCCGATCCCGATCTCAAACGCCGCTACAGTGCTTCCCAGTACATCGGCAAACAGGGTGTCGAGAAACGCTACGAAGAAGTCCTGCACGGCGAGCCGGGTTACCAGAAGATTGAAACCAACGCCCGTGGTCGTGCCTTGCGCGTCCTCGAACAGGTTGATCCGGTGCCAGGTCAGGACATCACCCTGCAGCTCGATGCCGGACTGCAACGTCTGGCCAAAGCCCAGATGGGTGAACGTCGTGGTGCCGTAGTTGCCATCGAAGTCAAAACCGGTGGCATTCTGGCTCTCTACAGTAACCCAGGCTTCGACCCGAACCTGTTTGTATCCGGCATTTCCCACGTCGACTACAACAATCTGCGTGACGACCCCGACCTGCCGCTGTTCGATCGTGCCACCCGCGGCCGTTACCCGCCAGCGTCCACACTCAAGCCATTTATTGGTCTGGGCACCGTGGATATGGGCATCACCAACTGGACTCGCGAAATCTACGACCCTGGTTATTTCCAGCTGGATGCTGGCGGCCGCTTCTACCGTGACTGGAAACGTACCGGCCACGGTTTTGTTAACCTTGAACGGGCCATTATTGAATCCTGCGACATCTATTTCTATGACGTTGCCAACCGTGCCGGTATCGACCGTATCAACCCATTCCTAGCGCAATTCGGTTTTGGCCAGAACATGAGTCTCGACGTTGACGATGCCCTGCCGGGCCTGCTGCCTGGACGCGAATGGAAACGCAAAACCTACCGCGCTGGCTGGTGGGCCGGTGATACCGTGAACCTGGGGATCGGTCAGGGCTACATGCTCGCCACACCGCTACAACTGGCAACCGCCACCGCCCTGCTCGCCAACCGCGGCAAATGGCAGATTCCACACCTGATCAAGGCCCGTAACGGCGTTGACGAAGTACTGGAACATGGCCCGATTCCGGATGTTGTACTCAACCAGAGCAGCAACTGGGACAAGATGTTTGAAGCCATGCACAAGGTGGTCAGCAGCCCATCCGGTACAGCCCGCGCCCTGCAAGCTCACCTCGACTTCAGCATCGCCGGCAAAACCGGTACCGCACAGGTGGTGGGGATCAAACAGGATGCCAAATACGACTCAGCGGCTCTGAAGGAACGTCAGCGTGACCACGCCTTGTTTATCTCCTTCTCGCCGGTAGAAGACCCTAAAATTGCCGTGGCGGTTATCGTCGAAAACGGTGAATCAGCGGGCAAGACCGCGGCTCCTATTGCCCAGCAAATTATCAACGCCTACCTCGGAGACAACCCGGGCTGATATGAAAGATTTCAGTCGTACCCTCAGTGGCAGCAGCCTGAGCGGCTTCGCCCGCAGTCGCGCCTGGCTCGCCCGACTGCACATCGACCTGATCCTGCTGCTGCTACTGATGTTGCAGTGTGGTGTTGGCCTGCTGATTCTCTATAGCGGCAGCGGCAAGGAAATGGGGATGGTGATCCGCCAATTCGTGCACATGTGTATTGGCATGACCGTGCTGTTTACCATTGCCCAATGTCCACCGCGTCTGTTCCAGATGGTCGCGCCCTGGGCCTACAGCGTCGCCGTGTTCCTGCTGATGTGTGTGCTGTTGTTCGGCACCATCGCCAAAGGTGCCCAGCGCTGGCTCGACCTGCCGGGCCTGCCACGTTTTCAGCCCTCGGAGATCGTCAAACTGGTATTGCCGCTGACCATTGCCTGGTTTATGTCGAAACGCCCGGTTCCTCCGCGCATCACCGACCTGATGATCGCCGCCGTGATGATTCTGGTGCCAACCGCGCTGATCCTGAAACAACCCGACCTCGGCACGTCCTTGCTGATCTGTGCCTCCGGTGTTCTGGTGCTGTTTTTTTCCGGCATGTCATGGCGGCTGATTTTTACCCTGATTGCCATTGTCGCCGCCTGTGCACCACTGCTGTGGTTCTTTGTAATGCACGACTATCAGAAACAGCGGGTGCTGACTTTCCTGAATCCGGAAAGTGATCCGCTGGGTACTGGCTGGAACATTATCCAGTCGAAAACCGCTATCGGTTCCGGTGGTGTAGATGGCAAGGGTTACTTGCAAGGCACCCAGTCGCAGCTGGAGTTTCTGCCGGAAAGTCATACGGACTTTATTATTGCGGTACTCGCCGAAGAACTGGGCCTGATCGGAGTTTGCCTGCTGCTGGTATTGTACGCAGCAATCATTTTGCGCTGTCTTATACTGTCCAGTCGCGCCGAAACCCTGTTTGGTCGCTTGCTGGCTGGCAGTCTTTCTGCCACCTTTTTTATCTATGTATTTGTGAATATCGGTATGGTTAGCGGAATTCTGCCGGTCGTCGGTGTACCGTTGCCGCTCGTAAGTTACGGCGGAACCTCGGTGGTAAGCCTGCTATCGGCCTTTGGCCTGATCATGTCGATGTCGACGCATAAAAAACGCTAACCCAGGAAGGCCTCATGCAGATCCGCCACGCGCTCGCACTGCTTATTGCCACTACCTCACTGGCAGCCAACGCCGGTTACGAGGATCACCCACGTTTCGCCGAGTTCGCCGCAGAACTGAAGTCCGAATACAACGTTCCGGAAGACGAAGCTCGCCGTTGGTTGAGTGAAGCCAAACGCATGGACTCAGTACTGGAAGCCATCCAGCGTCCAGCCGAAGGCACCATGGAATGGGATCGTTATCAGGACATATTCCTGACCAGCAAACGCATTGATGCAGGCCGTGAATTCCTGAAAAAACATGCCGATCTGCTGGCCGCTGCCGAACAGAAATACGGTGTGCCTCGCCAGATCATCGCCGCCATTATCGGTGTTGAAACCTTTTATGGAGCTCGCCAGGGTAACTATCGCGTGCTCGATTCACTCGCCACACTGGCGTTTGATTATCCAAAGCGCCCGATTTTCTGGCGTGAGTTAAAAGCCTTGTTTGCCCTCGCTGAAGTGGAAGGCGTGGATCCCGGCACTATCAAGGGGTCCTACGCAGGTGCCATGGGTTATGGCCAGTTTATTCCAACCAGTTACCTCGCCTACGCCGTTGATGGTGATGGTGATGGCAAACGCGACCTCTGGAACAACCCGGCCGATGCCATTTTCAGTGTCGCCGCCTACTTCAATAAACATGGTTGGGCTACCGACCAACCGGTTATTGAACCGGCACGTCTGAAAGGCAACGCCTATGAGCCTGTCATCAACGACGACCTGCAACCAAAATGGACCGTCGCCAGTCTGGCCCAGATGGGTGCCGAAGCCACTGTCGCACTCGACCCGAACGCCAGTGCCAACCTGGTGCGCCTGATTGGTAAGCAAGGCCCAGAGTACTATGTCGGCCTAAACAACTATTATGTCATTACCCGTTATAACCACAGCCGCCTGTACGCCATGGCGGTATACCGTCTGAGTGAGGCGATTCGTTGAAATTAGCTCTGGTTCTGACAGCTGCCGCCCTGTTATTGGGTGGCTGCTCCAGTACTCCCGAGAACACGGATGATCAGGGATACGAAGAGGCCAACAAGGGCCGCTATCAGCACGACAAGGATTTCCGCCCGGATGACAATCCGGATGCCGAAAGTGAACCGGTACCGCGCTCGGAACCCATGTCGGTAAACGGTAACCGTCCGGTTTACAGCGTTAACGGCAAGACCTATCGGGTTGTAATGCCTCCAGCCAACTACAGCGAAACCGGTACGGCTTCCTGGTATGGCATGAAGTTTCATGGCCATGACACCGCCAGCGGTGAGGAATACAACGTCTACCGCTTTACCGCGGCACACAAGACATTGCCGATTCCCAGTTACGTGCGGGTCACCCGTCTCGATAACAAAAAATCGGTGGTTGTAAAAGTGAACGATCGTGGCCCGTTTCACGAAGACCGGATTATCGACCTGTCCTACGCAGCGGCTCGCAAGCTGGGCGTGGATATTTCCGGCACTGCACCGGTTCGGATTGATCTGCTCAAAGCTCCCCTGACGCAAAAGGTGTTATGGGTACAGGTTAGCGCGTTGGCTGACCGTAACGCTGCCGAAGTTCAGAAAAAAGAGTTAAAACAGGCGTTGGCACCCATGGCATGGCCAGTGGAGATCTACGCTAGCAACAAGAACAACGTCAACCTGCATCGGGTGCGTATTGGCCCGGTTCCGGAAGGTGAACCTCTGCAGCAACTGTTATCACGGCTGCGCCAGCTCAGTATCGACAAACCGGTGCTGCTGACCGAGCCACAGCTCTGATAACAACCCGCTGTTGTATCGGCAATCCCTCGTTGCCTGCCTGTAATACACGGCAGGTACGCAGGATTTTTATTTGCGCCCCATAAAAAAATGGGCCTGGATCAAACGATCAGGCCCGAGGCAAGGGTACTCAGCGCAGAAAAAATATTCGGTCAGTGCAGGCACTCACCCCGACTCTTCAGAAGAACCGGTTTTAACCAGCAGCGGGGTAAATGCTACCGGCCAAAAATTGACGGGGACACTTACTCGCCAGTGCCGTGCTTGGAAATGTCTTTACGGATGGCGATATACACACCGGCAAAGAACGCACAGGTCAAACCAACGATCAGTAGTCCAGCAAATACAACCTCATCCATAAACATAGCCATCACCTCTTGTTTTCCAGGGCCTTGGCCCCCGTTTGATGTAATCACTTTAGCAGCCATGCCTGTATGCAAATTGATACATATCAAAGGCATTCGGGCATGAATCTATGAACAGGAAACGGGCTTGATGTGCATCAACTTTGATGAACGCTACGGGCAAAGACCCAAAGCGGATAACACTTATGGAAGATACAAAGACATGATCCTGGCATGCAGGATAAGAAGAAAAGTCAGAGAAACCTGGTACCAGCGTCATTGGAACGCTGTCATGCAGACAGATTTGTAATCACATACATCCATCTCAACACAGCCTTTGGTTGTAACTGGCTATTGCCCATTTTCTCCCCAGAAAGGGGCAATGTTGGCCAAGTCGCACCAAAAGGCTGCACAAACTGGACAATCAGCCGTTGACGATACGTCCACGGTAAACTCGAGTTGAAGGGCCAATTCGTTCACGGTCATCCATCATAACCGTAGCACCCCGATAGGTACGGTTGGCCACTGGAGCGGCGGCAGGTTCCTGAGTAGGCAGGAACTCTTCGATCAGCTGTAGCAACTCTTCGCTTACACCGCTTTTAACCAGCAAACGCAGGTCATTTTCCAATGTTGCAGAGTCATAGTGAATAACGCAGCCTTGTTCGTCTTTGGCCAGGCGTTTGATTTTTTGCAGCAGAGCAATGCTGGTGCGGCTGAATTCAACCATTGTGATCTCTCCCCCGAATGATCAGTTCATTCAGGGAGCTGCAAGGGTCATACCATGCTTTGAGATTGACCTACGGATTTTGTCGCATGAGCTACCAGTACCTGTCGCGAATAGGCTTCAAATTGCTCCGCAACCCGCTTCCAGCCCAGTAATTCGGCCTGCTGACGCGAAAGCCGTCCAGCAGCAACAAGATCCTGTGCCAATAACCGCCGGACAGAATCAACAAATGCCCACTCGTCTCCTGCCTTGGCCAATTCGCCATTGCACCCTGATGAAACATATTGCCCTGCAGCTGCTACATCAAAGGCCACTATTGGCAAACCACTTGCCATCGCCTCCAGAGTCACTAACCCAAAGGTTTCGGTCATACTTGGAAAAACAAACAGGTCTGCAGAAGCAAAATGCTGAGCCAGTTCAGTACCGGTCTTCACACCACAAAAGTGAATATCCGGATATTCACGTTGTAACTGCTCCCTCAGAGGACCATCCCCGACCAGTACCAGCTGCAAGCCTGGGTGTTGCTGACGTAACTGCTGCCAACTGTGCACCACCAGAGGGATATTCTTTTCCGCTGCCAGACGACCAACATACATCATCACCGGGCCGCTCTGATCTGCCAGCCACTGCTGACGCAAACTCTGGCTACGACGACGCGGATCAAACAGCGTGCAGTCCACACCATGAGGCAGGATCTCAACGGATTCGAAACCATCGGCCAGCAAGGTCGTTTGCATATCAGGTGCTGGTACCATAGTCAGCGCGGTACGATTGTGAAAGTGGCGCAGCCAGGCCAGCATCAGCGTCTGTACCCAGCCAAAGCCGTAATGGCTGCTGTAACGGTGAAAATTGGTATGGAAGGAGCTGATCACCGGAATGCCACGCTGACGAGCCTCTGCCAGTGCTGCAGCGCCCAAAGGGCCTTCTGTGACGAGATAGACAAGGTCCGGGGTAAAGCTGTCCCAGGCTTCACAGATACGTTCGCGCGAAGGCCAGCCAACCTGAACATCGGGATAAAAGGGCAAACGGATACCGCGGCACCATACTTCTTCTTCCTGTGAAGTCCAGGCCGCGTGAGGACGGGTTCTGACCAGCTGCACCCGGAAGCGTTGTCGGTCAAGAGCCCGCAAAAGCTGGCTCAGCGAATTGGCAACACCGTTTACATCCGGAATATAGGTTTCAGTAACAATACTGATTCGTACAGGGGCCATGCTTCACCGGCATCGTGACGTGTTACTCGTCAGTCTGCCAGTGAGGCGATGACATTATCGTGACGATGCGATATCAGTCAGCGATTTCTGCGCCCAGTTTGGCCAGACGGTAGCGCAGCTGACGAGGCGTCAGGCCCAGCACCTTGGCGGCCATGGTTTTATTACCACTACATTTGTTGATGGCCGCCATGATCTCATCCAGTTCGTTCTCCTGAACGCGCTGGTAAGGACGGGCGTACAGGGTCTTGAAATTAGGCACCACCTGGGTTGCCAGCACCTGGGCAATCTGGGCACCAAGACAACGGATCAGGCCCATATCCAGCTGGTCGGCACGGGCACCACGCAGATCCATCACCAGCACCGCCAGCACAGACTGACGCAGTACCAGTGGTACCAGAAGACAGCGGTCTTGCAGGGTCAGAGTCGCAGAATGGTGATCAAAACGATCCGGGCGCTCGGAACCTTCCTTGATGACCAGCCATTCGCGGGATTCAAACTGACGGCACAGGGCGTGCTGCACAGCGAAGCTGTAGACACCGTTGCTGACACCAGTAGAGCAGTACTGAGCACGGAAGCGGCTTGGAGAATCTGGCAATGCGATCGACACGTTACGCAGACCAGTTTGTTCAGACACCAGCATCAGCATACGCTGAACACAATCTTCATCTTGATAACGGCCTTCAATGATGTCAGCAAGGGTATCGAGCCATGAGGCAGAAGCCTGGGCGCGTGTCTGACGGTAATCCTGGATATCGGCGATTTTGTACATAGTCAGGTCCTCCTGGTATGACTTGTCTATCGCAAGGTCCGTACCAGTTTTTATAAGAACCGAATTTTTTTTGTCCAGAGGGAGCGGGCAACACTGAACGATTGACCAATTTGAAGAGAATGGCAGCAGATTGACGACAATTGATCCGAAAATCGAAACCAAGCGCGTAGAGTTCTTCGATTTTGAATCAATTGTATCGAAAGACTAATCCAGAATAGCAACTGGCAGATAGTACAACGACATACCAATCGGTCTGACCCGGATCAGGTCAGACCGGCAAAATCACGACAAAGGCTACAAACAAGGTAGAAAACGCACAAAAACAGGCCGGAATGGGTCAGCCTGGCAACTGCGTGCACTGTTATGCAGCGCCAGGATCATCATCAGGCATGTATTCTTTCTTGAGCCAGCGCGCAAAGAAACGGCAGGCATCCTGACTGGTAAAAATGCCAGCCAACTTTTCATTACGCATCACCAGAACCGCGCTCAGACCTTCTTCTGCCATCCCCTGCAGCACCACATCGAGACGGGTATGCAGATCAACATGAGCAAAGCGGCGCTGGCACACATCTCCAGCGGTCATTTCATCAGCATCTGCCAGACCGTGACCAGGGGAACAGGCCAGCTTCACTTCTTCGGAAGTCAGCACCCCCACCACCGAAGAACCGGCAAGCACAGGTAAATGGTGACAACGATGTTCTTCCATCAGGGTGGCAGCCTGACGCAGCGGAGTCTCCTCACTAACGTGCAATGGAAAGGCAGTCATGGCCTCGGTCAGGGTTGGCATGTGTCTCATGAAACTCTCCGGATAGACAACAAGTGTTACAACGGAGCCGCAAGCGGCGAATCAGACGCCCATTTTCTGCAGGGTATCAACAATCTGGCGCAGAATTGCCGTCAGGGATGGATGCTCGGCATCAAAGCGGCCAACGGCTTCATCAAGACCATCGGTGACGGACGCAGCGGCCGCCGGCTCCACGGTTTCGATATCACGAGCCAACTGTCGTAACATAGCAGCAGCTTCATCATCAATAGATGGATTAGCAGACAGCTCTTTATGCAAAAGCGCCAGTTGTTCTTTGAGTGTAGATGACATAGATATCTCCTTTTTCTTTGTTTCAGTCTATCCAAGCAATAGCACATTGCACATGCCCGTAATCAACCAGACAAGAGAAAAGGGAGTTGAATACTGAACGGCAGGTCTTGCAACCTGCCTGAATAAGGAGTTGAAAGTCTGAATATTACTCAGATGCTGCCTTGCAAGCAGGCTTGGAAATAAAATGGCATACCACAGCTTGCAGCAATCCGCCCCAGCGGATGGCTGATTCCCTGATCACCGATATACACCATCACTACCGATGACAAATCCAGGCATTGTAATCCAGGAAGCACCATAGAAAGCGCGTTCACCAGTGCGGTATGACTGGATGACAATGGCACCCAAAGCGTATGCGTACCTGCCAGTGACGCCATAAAGTCCAGTAACTGCCTTCCTGCCTGATCCAGACTCTGATGCGGATCCAGCCAGAAGATATTGATCTGTGAATATTGGGTCAGGTGATTAAAACGAACCACATGCTCGACCACTGGTAACATACTCTCCACCAGCTCACGCTGATTAAGAGCATGATCATCCGAATCATCCGGATTGATAGCAGGCAGATTGATCAGTTTGATCAATGGTGCAGCCTGGCGGCGAGAAAAATCCTGTTTTACATGGTTGGCAAGTCTCCATTCCTTTAACTTGCCGGTTCTCTGAGCTTCCATCGCATCCCCCGATCACAAAGCCGGTTAAGTCCCAGACAACAGTCCGGGCTCGACATAACGCAACTGCAGGATTGATGCCAAATATTATTTATTCAGAAAAAAGCTAGAAATCGAGCACCTCGACCAATACGGTCTTGATTATAAATCCCAGCATCCCCAGACCCAGCGCAAAAAACAGTACGCCCATCCCAAACTTTCCGGCGTTAGAACGCTTGGCAAGGTCGTAAATGATAAAGAGCATGAACAGGATCAGCACACCAATGCCTAGATCCATCGCCACGCCTTCAAACTTGCTGATATTCATTCTGTGTTACCTTTGTGGGCTCAATGCCAGAAAATGAAGCATATGTTACCAAAGGCTCCGGAATCGGTGCACCCGAACATTGGTACTGGCTTTGTGCCTTGTGCTGGAATATTTGCGGCCATAATAGAAGTCAGGCTACGGAGCGGACCATGAGTGCTGATTTTGATGTCTGTATTGTTGGCGGAGGCGTAGTAGGCCTCGCCATCGCCCAACGTTTGTCAGAACACTGTCAGGTGTTATTGCTGGAGCGTCATGGCCAGATCGGCACCGAAACCAGCAGCCGCAACAGTGAAGTGATTCATGCAGGTCTCTACTACCCGGCCGCTTCGCTGAAAGAACGTCTGTGTGTAGCAGGACGTAAGGCTCTTTATCAATTCTGCGAGCAGCAGGATGTCCCGCATAAACGGATCGGCAAACTGATCGTCAGTCCGGTGCAAGAACACCCCGCGCTCGTTCAGCTGCAGCAAACTGCGCAACGCTTGGGGATTCCGTTGCTGCAACTGGATCAAACAGACATCTCCGAGCTGGAACCGGCCGTTACAGCCACAGCCGGATTGTTTTCACCAAGCACCGGCATCATCGACAGTCACCAATATATGTACCGCTTGCAGCAGCTGTCTGAGCAACAGGGAGCTCTGGTCGCCTGCCATTCCAACTTGCTGAGCGCTCGCGATAACGATCAGGGCTGGCAGATTGCGGTCGAAACAGCTGATGGCACACTCGAATTACAGGTACGGGTATTAATCAACGCTGCAGGCTTGTCGGCACGCCAGGTGGCACTGGCCTGTGGTGAACGACCTGAACATACACCAGCCCTTTATCCCTGCCGAGGACACTATTTCAGCCTGCCCGGCCGTTCACCATTTCACCATCTGGTCTACCCACTACCCGAACCACAACTCGCAGGTCTGGGAGTGCACGCCACTCTCGATATGGGTGGACAGGTGCGGTTTGGCCCGGACGTCCAGTACCTACCGGGAATCAATGAAGACCCACACTGGAGCCCATCCAGTGATAACAACCTCTATCATGTTGATCCCCAACGAGCACAAGCCTTTGCCACGGCCATTCAACGCTGGTACCCGCAACTGGGCACAGATCAGCTGCAACCGGCCTACGCCGGTATTCGCCCCAAACTCAGTGGCCCCGGCCAGAGTGTGGCGGATTTCATGTTGCAAAACGGTCATCCAGATCTCCCACCGGCCTTACACCTGTTCGGTATTGAGAGTCCAGGCCTGACGGCGTCACTGGCTATCGCAGAAGAAGTTTCAACAATGCTCAACATGAACTAACAAACCCACTAATTCGGAAACATCCCCATTACAGTGTCATGTTGACGTTAATATGTTTAGGTTACGCAATTCCCTACAGGCTTCGACAGTCACGAACGGATACCATTTTCATATCGTGCCATCCTGTGTGTTCTCCCAAAACTGCTAGCCTGAAATAACTGAACAAACGTTCCAGACAAAATAGGTACCACCATGAGCCAGGCAGTAACGGTTCCAGACCCGGAGCAGGATATCGAGATCAGTACCATTCTGTCGGCACGGGTGATGATACCAATCACATGCGACCGCTGTAGTCGAGATACCGATGTATCATTGTCTCACTTGCGAGCACTGGCGTTAATTCGTTGTAGCCATTGTGGATGTGAGCGTTATTTCACCGAAAACGAATTACGCATCACCAAAACCGTTCTGGCCAGTGCTGGTTATTATTTCACCGTCTGACCTTCAACAAAGCCTGCCGGATACCGACATTTCCAGCATCGGCCGTTCCTCTATCGTCCGTCGGATATTTGCCTGTTTTTCAAGCCTATTACGGCAACTCCCGATTGCTCCATAGCCAGAATATCCAGCTTCTGCGGCAAATTTCTGCCACCAGTAGCAGTCAACCGCCCACAAAAAACACCTCAACCATTTGTTTTTATTATATTTTTCAAAACAGGCACTATTCCTGCTAAGTACCAGCCATCCAGTCCGGCACGAGACAAGACCATGCTACTGAATGTGCTAAACCAGTATTTGCAAAACCAGCTTACCCAACCCGCCGTCACCGGTGTGAATGTTACAGCCAGCAGCACCGAAAAGTCGGTTCAGCCTGGTGCCGATCCTTATGAACCGTCGGCTCGCGCCATCATGATCAGCGCCGTTGCTAGCGAATTTGATGTCACAGACCTCAGCGGTGAAGATCTCAACCGCTTGCAGGATCGTCTGCAACAATATGGATTGCTGAATCAGAGCGATGTCAAAATCCTGTCTCGCCTGCACGTACGCGACAACGAAACTGAACAGATGTCAGCCGAGCCAGTCGACAGCCACATCAATGCTTTTGATGACATCAACCGTCTGCGCAGCGAACAGGCCAGCTCGATGCCCTACCAGTCACGCCAGGCGCTATATCGTGTCCAGACATTGATTCACAACCTGGAAAGCGCCACGCGCAGCCTGACCGGAGAGACCGTCGGTCGCCAACTCAACTGAGTTCAGCGGCAGTCATCAATCTGTCATCCAAATGACAACTGGCTGTCACCGCTTCGTCGCACTGTATGGCTCAAACAGGCCATCCTGATGCTGACATGACCGAAACCCTGCAACGAGTCACTCTGGTGACCGAAACATTCGCTCCGGAAATCAACGGAGTCGCCCACACCCTGTCGCAACTGGTGAATGGTTTGCGCCAGCGTGGTGTCGCCATCCAGATTATCCGCCCGCGCCAGGATGCCTCAGACCAGGATAACCAGAACGAAGGCGTCGAAACTGTCACCTTGCCGGGCCTCCCGATTCCAGGTTACAAATCCCTGCATTTCGGAGTGCCATTTTCTGGCCGCATTCGTCAAGCGCTGCAACGCTTTGCGCCGCAGGCCATTTATGTCGCCACCGAAGGCCCGATGGGCTGGGCTGCCATTCAGGCAGCACGTCAGGCTGGCATTCGAATCATCAGTGGTTTTCACACCAACTTTCACCAGTACCTGAGCCACTACAGCCTCGCCGCCCTGCAAACCGTAGCATTCCGGTATCTGCGTTATTTCCACAATCAGACTGCCAGCACTCTGGTGCCCACTCAACAGCAACGTGATGAACTGGCCGATCAGGGGTTTCATAACGTTGGGGTATTATCGCGCGGCGTCGACAGCGAACGTTTTCATCCCCGTCACCGTCGCGAAGATTTGCGCCGTCAATGGGGAGTAGACGAGAACGATCTGGTGTTGTTGTGTGTTGGCCGTATTGCAGCTGAAAAAAATCTGGATCTGGCGCTGGAAGCGCATCGCCGTCTGCTGGAGCTGGACAGCCGTATCAAACTGGTACTGGTCGGTGATGGCCCGGAGTTGCCGCATATTCGCCAGCACCATCCAGAAGTGATCTGCTGTGGTATGAAGCGTGGTCAGGAACTGGCTGAGCATTATGCCAGCGGCGATATTTTTCTGTTTACCAGTAAAACAGACACCTTTGGCAACGTTTTGACCGAAGCCATGGCCAGCGGCCTCGCAGTGGTGAGCTTTGATTGCGCCGGCGCCCATGAGCATATCGTTCACGGTGAAACCGGCATGCTGGCACCTCTGGCGGAAGACGCCACCTGGCTGCAGCGACTGGATACCCTGATCGACAGCCCGCATTTGCTGGCCCGCATTCGCCAACAGGCCCGTGAGTATGCCGAAGGCCTGAGCTGGAACCGTATCGTTGAGGACTTTATGCAGCGCCTGCAAGGCGCCCAGGAACAGGAGCTATCAAATGGACAGTATCAAACCTCTGCTGACTGAACACGGCCGTCTGTTCCACAAGGCTGACCAACTGGAACTGCGTCTTTGCCGCCTGCTGAATGGCTTTGGCTTTAACCCGAAAACCCGCCAGGTATTCCGGACCGTCAGCCGACTCGGAGATGGTGTGTTCTGGTATGTACTCGGAGCCATGCTGCCCCTGACAATGGGTATGGAAGGCTTTGCGGCGCTGGGCCACATCACCATCATGGGTATGATCTGTGTGGGGTTGTATCGCCAGCTCAAACGCAAACTGGTACGCCAGCGCCCGTTTATGTCTTTCAGCGCGATCCAGGCTTACACCCGTCCACTGGACCTCTACAGCTTTCCGTCCGGCCACACCATGAATGCGGTTAACTTCGCGATCCTGTTTGGCTACTTTTTCCCGCCACTGGCCTGGCTGTTAACCCCGTTTGCCGTACTGATTGCCCTCTCCCGTGTGATTCTGGGCATGCATTACCCAACCGATGTGATGGTTGGCGCGGTACTGGGTGCCGCTCTGGCATGGGGTTCTCTGCTGTTGTGGCCGACCGGCATGTTTGCCAGCACGCTACTGTAAACGCCATGGCACAAGGTCGAATACCGGACCAGGTCGATCGCATCGAACGATCAGAACAGACTGCCCTGGGCCGGATTGATCCGGACTTGCCGTGCCCCAATGCCCATCAGACGCACACCTTGCGGACTACGCTCCATTGCCTGACGGATCAGACGGGCAAAGCCTTCACAGTTGGCATCCTCATGAACACTGGCCACCGTGGTACTGGTGAAGTCGCTGAAACGCACCTTCACAAACGGCTGCAAGCCGGTTCCCTGCCAGCCACTGTGTTCGATACGTTCACACCAGCGTGACCACAAGCCGGGCAGCTGGGCCAAACAGGCTTCTACTCCCCACAAATCGCGCTGAAACGTTCGCTCAACACTGACAGATTTGCGCTCGCGTTTTTCCTGCAAGGGGCGATCATCACGCCCACGGGCCCGTTCATACAATGCCGCGCCCATACGCCCATATTGATGCACCAGACTGGCGAGGGAGAATTCGAGCAATTGCCCACAGGTGCTGATGCCATCAGCCTGTAAACGCTCCTGAAAGCGCGGTCCGACACCAGGAATCCGACCAACGGCAAGGCTGTGCATAAAGGCTGGAATCTGGTCTTCTGACAGCACCATCAACCCATCCGGCTTGTTCCAGTCAGAAGCCACTTTGGCCAGAAAACGGTTGGGCGCGACCCCCACCGATACCGTCAGCCCCGTGCGGGCACGTACTTCTGCGCGAATCTGCTGGGCGAGCCAGGCCGCATCAACCCCGGAATGCGGCTCCAGATAAGCTTCATCCACTGATACCTGCTCAAATAACCGAGCATACTGACGTAATATGGACATAATCTGATCCGAAACCTGTCGATAACGCACCATACGCCCAGGCACCAGCAACAATGATGGACACATACGCAGCGCCAGTGCCGATGGCATGGCTGAACGTACACCGAAGGCACGAGCGGGATAATTGCAGGTGGCAATCACCCCTCGTCCATTCGGATCACCACCAACAGCCAAGGGAATATCACGCCACTGCGGGTTATCGTGCATTTCCACTGCAGCAAAAAAGCAGTCACAATCGACATGTAATACCCGACGTACCGACATCTGCTGCCCTCCCGCACCAGATACTGTATAAAAAACCAGTAAAGAGTATCGCCGAATCCTTGCAGGGTCAAACGCCAGGTACGCCGCATGGCATGGCCCGATAACCGGTGATAGTTTGCATTTGATATAGGACAACCACGTGACCAACGCTGAAACCCTGCTCACATCCCTGCAGAACCCGGAACACCGCTTTGCAGAGACCCTTGCTTTTATCGAGCAGCATTACCAGTTTATGCCAACCGCCTTCCGTAATGGTTCGGTTAGCAATGGTGCCGATCAGAATCAGGGCTCCTGTCGCATTCTGGCTCTGGCGTCTATGCTAAAACTGAGCGATGAACAGGCCTTGCTGTGCTTCGGTGAGTTTTACCGTGACGTTCTGGCAACTCCAGACGCCAATGATCACCAGAATATTCGCCAGTTGATGCGCACTGGCCTGGCAGAAGTCAGTTTTGAGACGAGCCCTCTGACCCCCAGGTAACGAATGAAATCGGCAGCCATTGTGATGAAAACCGGGCTGGTGCCACTGACAACGATCAGTTTACGCACCAGCAGTGCAGAGACGTTGAACCAGGAACTGGAGCAGCGACGCAAGGAAGCACCCGCACTGTTTGCTGGTCTGCCCTGCCTGCTGGATCTTGATGGACTGGACCCGCAAGAAGCCCGACTGGAATCTCTGGTTGGTCTGTTGCGTCAGAACGGGCTGGCCCCTGTCGGCGTTCGTAACCTCCACGAATCCTGGCAATCACAATGCCGTGATCTGCAGCTGGCCGATTTTGGCCAGGCAAGCAGTCGCGATGCTGATACAGACAATACGCCCCCGCCCCGCTCGGTACGGGTGTATCAGGGTAACGTGCGTTCCGGACAACAAGTCTTCTGGGACGGCGATCTGATCATTCACGGCATGGTGAGCGCCGGTGCCGAAGTTCTGGCCGGTGGCGATATACAGATTATGGGTGCTCTGCGTGGCAGGGCACTGGCTGGTATCAAGGGTGACCTTCAGGCTATTGTGAGTTGCCTGCAGTTTGATGCCGAACTGGTCGCAATTGCTGGACAATACCAGCTATTCGATGGCCAGCATGAATGCAAGGGGCAAGCGGTGGTGATACAGCTGCAAGATGACCAGCTGACACTCAACGGTGATGCCTGAATATTATTCCCGTTACATCAGGACTTCTGAACGTGGCCAAAATTATTGTTGTCACCTCCGGCAAGGGCGGAGTCGGAAAAACCACTACCAGTGCAGCAGTGGCCTCAGCGCTGGCCATGCGCGGATTCAAGACAGCCGTCATCGACTTTGACGTCGGTCTGCGTAATCTCGACCTGATTATGGGCTGCGAACGCCGTGTGGTGTATGACTTCGTGAACGTTATCCAGCAAGACGCAACACTCAATCAGGCGCTGATTCGCGACAAGCGTCTGGAAAACCTCTACGTACTGCCAGCCTCTCAGACCCGCGATAAAGATGCTCTCGATCAGGAAGGCGTCAAACGGGTGCTGGATGAACTGGCCGAAACCTTTGATTACATCATCTGTGATTCACCTGCCGGTATCGAACACGGAGCCCAGATGGCACTGTATTTTGCAGATGAAGCGATCATTGTTACCAACCCTGAAGTGTCATCGGTACGCGACTCTGACCGTATCATTGGCATTCTGCAGAGCAAATCCCGCCGCGCCCGCGAAGGTGGTACGGTCAAGGAGCACTTGCTGCTGACGCGCTACAACCCGGAGCGGGTTGAACGCGGTGAAATGCTGTCAGTAAAGGACGTCGAGGAAATCCTGGCAATCCCGTTACTGGGGGTAATTCCGGAATCTGAAGCGGTGTTAAAAGCATCAAACCAGGGTGTTCCGGTAGTACACGATCAGGAAAGTGACGCTGGCCAGGCCTACGACGATGCGGTCGCACGCTATCTGGGTGAAGACCGCCCACATCGCTTTCTGGATAAACAGAAAAAGAGCTTCCTCAAGCGAGTGTTCGGGGGGTGAGTATCATGAGTCTGATGGATTTTTTCCGTCGAGATCAGAAAAACTCGGCTGCTATCGCCAAGGAACGCTTGCGAGTGCTGGTCGCCCACGACCGTCTCCGTAATAACGGCCCGGATTATCTGCCGCAACTGCAACGCGATATTCTCGAAGTGATTCGCAAGTATGTAGAAATTGGTGACGATGATGTCGTGGTAAACCTCGAAAATCAGGGCCAGACTTCAATTCTCGAACTCAACGTGACCCTGCCCGACCAGAAGCCCTGAATCGCCAGCTCCACACGCTGATCCTGCTCCGTAAAAACGGCCTGTTGAACAGGCCGCGTTTTACTCTTATGCCGATATGTTGTACACGCAACACCGGACTGTCAGTCCTGAAACTCAGGAATCGGCAAACAGGCCAGATCACATAATACCTGCAGGAATGCTCCACAGGCCTTGATCGAAGCACTCTCTTCCATGGTGTGATAACCCGTGGTTGGAATCTGCAGGGTTGTGCCATCGACCAAACCATTGGAAGCCGCCACAATACGGCCCATCTCGGTACTGCCCAATGAACGTGCCTTCAGCCCCTGTGCCTGCAGCTTTTCGTTTTCACGACGGATGTAATCATCTTTGTAGCTGTAACTCAGTCCCAGCCGTTCGCAGGAGCGTGCAAGAGCCAGCGTCAGCTCGTCGTTAAAACGGGCGTTGGCATCACAATGACGCAACACCAGTTGCTGTTGGTCACACAGGCCAATTTCAGGATAAGGACTGGTATCCACCACTACCAGCTGGTTGGTTGAACCACCAAAACGGCGGAACCATTCCAGTAGATAACGCCAGCTACGACCGGCTTCTTCCTGGGCGGTGAAAAACGCCGTGCCACGGAAGCCCAGTTCAAACAAATACACCAGCATGGCCGCCGTCAGAACGTTATCGAGCTGGCCATAAAAACGGCCATCCTCGTTACGCAGACGATCATGGAACGCCACCGGTGTACCCGCCACCAGATGCCCCATACCCGACAGCTCAAAAATCAGGTTGTTACGGAATGGACAGATATAGGCATTGGTAATACGGCCCTGGCCACGATAGGCGCCGGACCAGGGTTCATAGGCATAAACGCCCACACCCGCGAAACGATCCACAATCTGCAGCATCAGTTCTTCGGAAACCGAGTTACCCAGCAGGTCGGAACGGCCACCACAGACAAAAGCCGCGTACTGGAACTCGTTTGGGCCGGTACACACCAGACCGTGGCGGTCGATGTGGGCAGATAACATCAGCGATTCCGGCTGACTGCCCTGAGCAACCAGCAAACCTTCGTACCAGGTAACCTTGGCTCCACGGTCCTCCAGCTCACGCTGCAGGACCCGGAAAAAGGAGTGTTCGGCGCCCACCACAGCCGGGCTGCGGATCAGGCTTTTGAGAATGTCCATCAAAGGACTGTGCAGTTTCATGAATACTCCGGGGTATTGACTGCTAACAGCTGCACCAGGGCAGCCAGAGATCAGTCGGGATAATCCACGTCGAATCCCAGCAGTTCACGCAAACGCGCCTGCTCAAGAATGGATTCAGCACGACGACGCTTTTTATCGTAGTCCTCACTGCGTTGACGAGCTTTGCGCATCATCGGTCGCTCGTCAAAATCATCTATATCGTGCTCATCAAATGTCTGGCTCATTACGACCTCCCTAGATTGGCGCGGCAAGCCACTGCTTGTAGTTTTGGCAATCCGATTCGGACTACCGCATTGATTTTTGCTTTTTGCTACGAGCGTTCAGGATTGGAAAGCAAAAAAATAAAATCCAGACGATCAAATAATTTTGATAGCACACAAACCATACAGTCACGAAAATCCCGCACCCGTTTTTACATCCCACGGAAGAGTGTCGCGCGTGACTACAGATCTCCTCATTCAACCGGTTTTTACGGACATCGCCAACGACCTGAGAGCACAGGGTTATTCGATTGTCCGCACCGAACAGACCGAGGGATTTGCCCGCGATCTGCTGGCGCAGCTGCATGCCTTTGAGGCCGATGAATTTCATCAAGCCGGAACCGGCCGTCAGCAGGAACACCAACTTAACAGCAATATTCGCCGCGACCGTATTCGCTGGTTAAGCCGCGATACCGACGCCGAAGTTCGCTGGCTCGACTTTATGGATGATCTGCAGCGTCAGCTGAATCGTCAGCTGCTACTCGGCCTGTTCAGCCACGAATGTCACTTTGCCCATTACCGCCCGGGCGACTTTTATCGCAAACACGTCGATGCGTTCAAAGGTCAGGCCAACCGTATCCTGACCTCGGTGTTTTACCTGAATGACAACTGGCAGGCGGATCAGGGCGGTGAACTGGTGATGTACCGCGATGATGATCCCGATACCGAACTGCTGCGTCTGGTTCCGACGCTGGGAACGCTGGTGTTTTTCCTGAGTGAGGATTTCCCGCACGAGGTACTACCGGCAACCAGTGACCGCTACAGCATCGCTGGCTGGTTCCGCCTGAACAGCAGCCGCCACGGTCGGGTTGACCCACCACGCTGATCCCCGCTACTCCTGAACTACCCGACAAAGCTGAACTGCCCGACAAATCTGACAGCAGCGGGCAGACAACAGGCGTAATCCACATCTGCAACTAGACTTGGTTCATAACGCGACATTTGGAGTAATTTATGAACTGGTCCAACCTGGGGCTAACCCAGAAAATCCTGCTGCCAATTATTGGCTCTGGCCTGCTGATTGTGCTGTTGTCATGGCAGCAGGTTGGTACCATGAACACAATGGCTTCCTCCTATGGTCACATCAACGAAGTCTATATCCCGGCCATTGATCTGGTGCTGAACGCTGACCGCGATCTGTATCAGGCCAAACTGGCTGAACGCAGCCTGTCGATGGGAGACCGCAGTGCCGGGCAGGTAAAAGACCACGAAGAAAATATCCAGCAGGTTCGCGACCGCATCACCAAAGTCAGCCAGCTCGCTATATCTCCGGCGGCGCGCAAGCAGGCAACCGACTACCTGGCCAGTTTTGAAGTCTGGCAGAAAGAATCCATGCAGCTGGTCAACGGCGTCATGAGTGGCAGCATCAGCGCCGATGAAGCCCGCACGCTCACCTTTGGCTCGCTTGATAAACAGTTCAAGGCCATGCGTGAACTGCTCAACGTATTGGGTGAAAACATCAGCGCCGAAGCCACTCAACAACATCAGCAAAACGAAGTCGACCGTCAGGCAACCACCCGTAATATCGTCATTATGGTGGTGCTGGCGCTGGTGGTGATTGGTCTTTTCGCGTTCCTGTTCCCGGTCGCGATTGTTGCCCCGGTAACCAAACTGGCCAAAGAACTGCGTCAGCTGTCCAACGGTAATGGCGATCTCAGCACCCGTCTGGAAGTGCGCGGTCATGACGAGGTTGGCCAGCTCGCCAACAGCTTTAACCAGTTTCTCGATAACCTGCAGCAAATGATCCGCTCGATTCGGCAGGTTGCCGATGGCGTTACCAGCCACAGCCAACAGCTGCAGCGTAGCGCCGAACAGAGCCAGCAGATCAGCTCCGATTACAGCCACACCATGGAGATGGTATCAACGGCCAACGAACAGATGGGCAGTGCCATTCAGGAAGTATCCAGTAACAGCCAGCAGGTCGCAACCGAAGCCCAGCACTCCGACCAGACCGCACGCCAGGTTGCCCGCGAGTTTGCCCAGGCCATGCAGGAACTGCAGGCGCTGGCATCCCGTGTGAATGAATCCAGCAGTGTGATCCGTGCCCTGGAAGCCGAAACCACCAACATCGCGTCGGTGCTGGATGTGATCAAGGGCATCGCCGAACAGACCAACCTGCTGGCGCTGAACGCCGCCATTGAAGCAGCACGAGCCGGTGAACAGGGCCGGGGTTTTGCGGTGGTAGCCGATGAGGTGCGCTCGCTGGCCAGCAAGACCCAACAAAGTACCGGCAACATCAACGAGATGATTGCGCGTCTGCGCTCTGGTGTAGACAGGGCCGTCGGCTCGATGGAAGAAAGCCGTAACAAGGCCGAACAGACCGTGGGTTATGCACAACGCTCACAGGCCAGTATCCAGCAGATCTCCGACTCGCTGGTGACCATCAGTGACCGCATCCTGCAGGTAGCGGCCGCCATTGAAGAGCAGACCTCGGTGATTTCCCATATCAACCAGAATCTGGGCACCGCTCGTAATCTGAGTGAACAGGGCAAGGACAGCGCTAGCCACACCCGTCATTCGGTGAATGAACTGCAGGCTCAGGCCAATCGCCTCAGCAGTGCGATTGGTGGTTTCCGGGTCTGATACTCAGCACAAATTGGTTATCTGCAAACACAACAGGGCGCCTTGGCGCCCTGTTGTGTTTTCGATTTACTGACGCTTAATCATCAGAGGCTCAGCCAATATTGACCAGTACCCGTCCCCGCACCTTGCCATCCAGCAGATCCTGAGCAGTTTGCTGAACCTGCTCCAGTTCAATCTCATGCGCAATGTCGGTGAGCATACGATCATCCAGCAGCTCGGCCAGACGGTTCCAGGCACGGATACGATCCACTGCCGGGCGCATCACACTGTCGACCCCTGCCAGAGTGACACCACGCAGGATAAACGGCATCACCGACACGGGCAGATCGGCGCCCTGAGCCAGACCACAGGCTGCAACAGTGCCACCATAACGGGTACTGGCCAGCACGTTAGCCAGCGTATGACTGCCGACCGAATCCACAGCACCAGCCCAGCGTTCCGCCTGGAACGGTTTACCCGGCTCGCTGAACTGACTACGCGGCAGAATCTCGATAGCGCCCAGACGAGTCAGATAATCAGCCTCCTGTGGACGACCAGTAACCGCCACCACCCGATAACCCAGGCGCGACAACAGCGCCACCGCAAAACTGCCAACCCCACCGTTGGCGCCAGTTACCAGCACATCCCCCTGATCCGGCGTCACGCCGTGCTGTTCCAGCGCCATCACACACAACATGGCGGTATAACCAGCGGTTCCCACCATCATGGCTTCACGGGCAGTCAGACCCGCAGGCAGCGGAATCAGCCAGTCACTGCGCAAACGGGCTTTTTCCGCCAGCCCACCCCAGTGCACCTCGCCCACACCAAAACCGTTTAACAACACCTGATCACCGGGCTGGAACGCCGGGCAATCACTCTGCTCCACTTCCCCTACCAGATCGATACCCGGCACCATCGGAAAACGGCGCACTACCGGCGAACGGCCGGTAATCGCCAGCGCATCTTTGTAGTTGATGGTGGAACACAACACTCGCACCAACACGTCACCGGCAGGCAGGTTTTCCTCGGACAACATGGTCAGCTCTGAGCGGTAACCCGCCTCGTCTTTTGAAATCAGAATTCCGCGAAACATGATGTCTCCTGCAAATGAGCGGTTATCAAGAGTCTAGATCAGCGCCTTCATAGCGGTGGCTGATCCGCTTTCCACAGATATTAGACCGATCGTCTAAAAATTAAAACAGCACTGACCAAATCCAGGCCGGGAATTTCGACCATGGTCGTTACCGCTGGTCGCTCAGATCAGACGTTGCACCCCACCATTAAAGGGGGAAATAAAGAGAAAACTGAGGGATAGCGGCGGTGTATATCACCGCCGCAGACAGGATCAGCGGTGATAGGACACCAGCTCAAATGACACCTCACCACCGCGGAACAACTCCATTTCCAGCGGTTCGGAACGCACCAGCCGGATCAGGCCAACACCGGGGGCATACCATTCGGTTTGCAACACCGGTACTTCCTGATAACCGGTGCGAGGATCAGCATATAACCCTACCGTGCCACGCCCTTCCAGACGCAAGCAGTTTTCAAAAGTACCAGCCGCAACCGTGATGGTTTCACCGCGTCCAGCCACTTCCCACGCCAGATTCAGATTCATACCGGCCGAGTTCCAGCCCAAATGGGATTTGGTACTGTGAATCATGTAAGGGCGGCTTGGCTGGTTCCAGGTAATGCCACCGTCGAGTTCGTCCGCTGCCGGAATCACCAGCCGCGGCTCCACATCCGCACGCGGGTTGTATTCGATCAGGTTACGGGTGCCAGCCCGGTAAAGGCCAGTCTGGTCGGCATACAGATAATAATCGGTACCATCCGAGGTACGCCGCACCGTCACTTCCTGGTTGGCGTATTCTTCGCCCAGTTCCTCGATTTGGCGCCGTTCGAGGTTATCAATCACAAAACGGCTGACCTTGCGTTTGCCATCCAACGCATCAGTACGCTGGTATTCCCAGTGCCAGCCAGCCTCCAGCGGTAACCAGGTATCAAACTCAACGTCGTGCTGACCACAACCCGCCAGCAGCAACACCGATCCCAGAATCGGGGTCGCCAGCAGACGCAGCAAAGCAGATTCTGTGCGCATGATTATTTCTCCGGCAAGGCCGGGTCTGGCACAGCCACGAATTCAATATCGAATGGCTTGTCACCCAGTTCGTTAAGGAAGCGTTTGACCTCTGGCAGGTCATCACCACGACGATGAATCCCCAGCTGCGGATTACCCGCCTGAGCCCGACGCATGGCGCTTTCGACCTTGGCATGGGTTTCCTGGTCATACGGCAAACGATAGGCACGCGGCTGATCCGCCAGCTTGTCTCCGGCCAGATCGCTCAACCAGATATAAATGGCGCCCTTGCGGTTCTTGCGTTTGTCCGGCTCCTCGATCACTGCATAGTGCAGCAGAAATTTGTCCGGCATGGCCACTGCCGCCGCCCACCCCTGGCTTTGTTTCCAGCCCTGATAACTGGCGAAATCAAAGCCCAGCGCCATAACCATCAGCGCCATTTTGGCCATCACTGGAACCCGTGCCGAAATCAGCACCAGCAGCAGCAAGGCGGTCGAGAACAGATAGGCCAGCGTTAATGCCAGCAAGGTTTCGTTCATGATTTTCCGGGCCCCTTGACCAGACTTTTCTGCAGTTGATTGATGCCGGTGACGTTTCCTTCGGCGGTGATCGTGAAGCGGAATGCCGTGACCTCATCGCCCTCTTTTTCCAGCACGGTGGTGTTGTAGAACAGTACTTTTAATTGCGGATTTACTTCGGCCAGATACACAGTCACTGGCACCCGTGCCAGATCGACGTTTTCATCACCACCTTCGGCCTGGGTTTTGAAATAGTGCAGGTTCACCACGTATTCACCGGCCGGTCGACCACGAATGGTCAGCACTTCCTGATTGATGGGGTTACTGATCTCAACGCCATTCACGACCTGGGTATCGTTGACCATGCCACGGTCATCACGATCCAGGTTCATCAACCCGGCTTGTGGACGCTTGTAAGAGACCTCCTCACCTTCCGGTCCCGCCACCCAGACATCAATGTCGTTAGGATTGCCATCCGGCCAACTGACGGTAATCAGAAACTCCGCCTTGGGGTCAACAATCCCGGTTTTGGCCGGTGGATTCAGCAACAGCAGCGCCACCAGAAACAGGAAGGTAAACGTCAGCAGAGCGTTGAACAGCAGGTCGGTGAAAGGATCAACGTCGTCATGGCCACGCGGCCGGAACAGCGCCATCAGCCCAGTACTCGCAGACGTTGCTGCCCCAGCTCCACACCACCGGCCACCAGCAGGTCAGCACTGCGATCCAGTAACAGATACTGCAAGCCCATCAGAATGCTGCACACCAGCGCCACCAGCGTGGTGTTCATGGCGACCCCCATGCCGGAAGTCATCTGCTGCATCAGCATCTTGATGTCAGAAATGTCGAGATTATCGAGCTGCGAAACCGAACCAAGCATCAGCACAAAGCCGATCACCGTTCCCAGCAGACCGAGTTTGATCACCACCCCGGTTACAAACCAGCCGACCTGATGCTGACCGCGGGCACGTTCAGCAAAGATTTCAGCGGCAACCGAATTTTCGGCAACCCCTTCATCGAGATTCAGTAGATAACGGCCCACCAGCCGACTCGCTGGACGACCGTCCAGTGCTGCTTGCAGGGCTTCATGTTCGCGCGCCAGAAACCAGCTGCGATAACCACCATGAACAGCGGCAAACAGATACACCAGCACCGTCAGGCCAGTGATACGGGTAGAGTCAGAAATCAGCAGATACTGCAGAACGTGCAGGTCCCATAACAGCACCAGCACAGCAAATGACACAGTGCTGAGTAACAGCCACTGCAGGAAAATCCGGAATGGTACGGGGTGATCCATGGCCACGCCCCTTGTTATTGTTGTCTGACCCCATGTTAGACGTCAGAACGATTGGCGGCAGCAATACTTGTGAACAAATATTCGCCAAAGCCCCCACATCCAAAGTAGCAGGGGCTGACAAAACAATCAGGACAGCCAGGACAGAACCGAGTGGGTTTTGGCCACGCCAATCATGTAGACGTACAACGCCAGGGTTACCAGCGCCAGCACTGGCTGACGTTTTTTGATGGCCACCACACCGGCACCAATCAGCAGCACCAGTGCCAGCAGCTTGGCAGTCAGCCAGCCGTTCAGCAGCGGATATTGGCCGATGCTCACACACAGCATAATGGCCATCACCAACAGCAGGGTATCCACCACATGAGGCAGAATTTTCACCAGCTTGTTGCCGGCAAACGACGAGCGCAGCCACACCAGCGCAAAGCGCACCACAAACAGCAGCGCCGACAGATAGGCAAAACCGGCATGGGCATGTTTCAGAGCAAGATAGTCCATCTGGACCTCCAGAAATCAGGGAAGCGCCAGCCTATCAGACTTCCAGCCAGAAAGTGACAGGACCATCATTGGTCAGCGACACCTTCATATCAGCCCCAAAACGGCCACAGGCGGTAGTCACCTGCAAGGCTGCCTGCTGCAGGAAATACTCATACAGTTCGTTGGCCAACGCCGGAGCGGCAGCGGTCGAAAAGCCGGGACGAGTGCCCTTGCCGGTGTCGGCCGCGAGGGTGAACTGCGACACCACCAGCAATTCGCCACCACAATCCAGCAGGCTACGGTTCATACGTCCCTGCTCGTCCGGGAAAATCCGGTAAGTCAGAACGCGCTCCAGCAAACGCCGCGCTTTGGCCTCATCGTCCTCTTTCTGGACGCCCAGCAATAACAGGATGCCAGTGCCAATCGCACCGGTGGTTTCACCATCCACCACTACCTGGGCAGAGCTTACACGTTGAATCAGGGCAATCATGGTCGAATCCACTTCACAGACTTGAACGACCCGGACTAAAACAGACAAATCACAGGCTGTACATAGGCAGCAGAGCCGCTATGCTGTTGATTAGCCAGAAAATCCTCTTTGATTGTTGCCAGGGAAGCGAACATGCCCGTGTATTTGAAACGAATGTTCTGTGTCACTTGTCTGCTGCTGGGTGTCAGTGCCCAGGCCGCACAGGTGTACATGAGTCGTGATGCCGACGGCAATATCGTGTTCAGCGACCGCGCCGAAGGCAAAGCCGAACGGATTAATGTGCAAGAGTTGCCCACTGTTCCGGCCTATATGGTGCCGGACCGGCTGAAGCAGGCGGGCACCACAACAGCAACCACAGCCCCGGCTCCTGCCACGATATCGACACCGTTGAGTACAACAGCACCAGTGATCGCCCCCCCGATGGAGACCGCTCCAGCCAAAACCAAATCCACCAAGGTACCGCCAGATTACCAGTCGCTGAGTATTGTCAGCCCACGCAGTGGTGAAACCTACCAGAACGGCGACGCCAATAATCTGATGGTGATTGCCGAAATACAGCCATCCATGAAAGAAGACGATGCCTTGCAGCTGTTTGATAACGGCACCCTGATTCGCCATACCCGCACCAACTACTTTGCGGTCAACGATCTCGAGCGCGGCGAACACAAGCTGGAAGTGGCGATTGTGAGCAAGGAAGGCAAGGAAAAGATCCGCAGTGAGGGTGTGATCGTGTACATCCATCGCAACTCAATCCTCAAAAACGCTCGCGACTGATCACAGCACCAGCATTGGGCAATGCCTCGGCATGCCCACTTACCGCAATCAATACGCACAATGTAAGTGCATTTTTTTGACCAATGCACCGAAATAGACCAAGCTTGGTAATCTCATGGGGCAGCCAATTGTCCCCTCGCCACTTGTTGCAGCGCATGCAGCGCCATTCTTGTGCATAAATTCTCCAACCGCACACTCTGGCTTGCTTCTTGCAAACCTGCTGCGCAGACGGAGAACACAACTATGCGTGCCAGCCCCATTCTGAACCAGCGACTGCTCGAATTCCTGAACACAGGCGTTTTGCTGCTTGATGCTGAACTGACCATTATCTACATGAATCCGGCCGCCGAAGTGCTGCTGGAAGTCAGCGGCAAACGCGGCGTGGGTGCGCCTTTTTTTGAACTGGCCGCCGAATCGGATGCCGACGAAAAATCCATGCGGGAAGCCGTGATTACTGGCCATTCCTATACCAAACGGGAAGCCCGTATCCAGCTGCACAACCAGCAGCACATTACCCTCGATTACAGCGTCAGCCCGATTGCGCATCCGGAAACCCGTTTGCCAACCTTGCTGGTCGAGCTGCAAGGGCGTGACCGCCTGCTGCGTATCAGCCGTGAAGAACAGCTGATCGCCAAGCAGGAAACTACCCGCTCGCTGGTGCGCGGTCTGGCGCATGAAATCAAGAATCCACTGGGTGGTATCCGTGGCGCAGCACAATTGCTGGCGCGTGAACTGCCATCACTGGATCTCAAGGAATACACCAACATCATCATTGAAGAAGCCGATCGCCTGCGCGATCTGGTCGACCGTCTGCTCGGACCGCGTAATATCCCGAAACAGGAACCGGTCAACATTCATGAGGTGCTGGAACGCGTTTGCCAGCTGATCGAGGTGGAAGCCACCGGTCAGATCGACATTCGCCGCGACTACGACCCGTCCATTCCTGAAATGGCGGGCGACAAAGGCCAGTTGATTCAGGCATTGCTGAACATATGCCGCAACGCCATGCAGGCAATGCTGGAAAATCCGAATCCTCTGGAACGTCCAATGCTGACCATTCGCACCAGAACCGTGCGTCAGTTCACCATTGGCCAGAATCGTCATCGCCTGGTAGCCCAGGTGGATGTCATTGATAACGGCCCTGGTATTCCGGAAGGAATCCGCGAAAACCTGTTCTACCCGATGGTCAGTGGTCGTGCCGACGGCTCAGGGCTGGGCCTGTCGATTTCGCAGTCCATCATCAACCAGATCAACGGCATTATTGAATTTACGAGTGTGCCGCAGCACACCGTCTTTTCCATTTTCTTACCACTGGAAGCATTATGAGTACTGTCTGGATCATCGATGACGACAAATCCATTCGTTGGGTTCTCGAAAAAGCCCTGGATCAGGCCAACATCCAGACTCGAGTGTATGAGCAGGCGGAACCGGCCCTTAACCATCTGAAACGGGAACGGCCAAACGCCATCATCACCGACATTCGTATGCCGGGTATGGACGGCCTGACCTTCCTCGAACAGGTACGCCAGACCAGTCCGGATCTGCCAGTCATCATCATGACGGCTCACTCCGACCTTGAAAGTGCGGTGTCCTCATACCAGAAAGGTGCGTTTGAATACCTGCCAAAGCCGTTCGATGTGGATGAAGCCGTCAGCTTGATCCAGCGCGCGATTGCTCACTACGCCGAAGTTACGGCTGCCCGTGAGCCGGTGCCTGAAAAAACCGGTGGCGAGCACGAAATCATCGGTGAAGCACCGGCCATGCAGGAAGTTTTCCGCGCCATTGGCCGTTTGTCCCAGTCCCATATCACCGTACTGATCAACGGCGAATCCGGTACTGGTAAAGAGCTGGTGGCACATGCCCTGCACCGCCACAGCCCACGTGCAGCCGAGCCGTTTATTGCCCTCAACATGGCGGCAATTCCGAAAGACCTGATCGAATCCGAACTTTTTGGTCACGAAAAAGGCTCATTTACCGGTGCCGGTGGCCAACGTCGTGGTCGTTTTGAACAGGCCAACGGTGGCACCCTGTTCCTCGATGAAATCGGTGATATGCCAGCCGAAACCCAGACCCGTCTGCTGCGGGTACTGGCCGATGGCGAGTTCTACCGGGTAGGTGGCACCACGCCGATTCACGTGAACGTCCGTATCATCGCGGCGACTCACCAGAATCTGGAAACCCTGGTAAAAGCCGGGCGCTTCCGGGAAGACTTGTTCCACCGCCTCAACGTTATTCGTATCCACCTGCCGCGTCTGTCTGACCGTCGGGAAGATATTCCGAAACTGCTGAGCCATTACCTGAAACGTGCAGCCGAAGAGCTGGATGTGGAAGTGAAGGTGCTGCGTCCGGAGACCGAAGAGTTCCTGTCCAGCCTCGACTGGCCGGGTAACGTGCGTCAGCTGGAAAACACCTGCCGCTGGATTACCGTAATGGCCTCTGGCCGCGAAGTGCTGGTCAACGACCTGCCACCCGAGCTGCTGGATCAGAAGAGCGACGTTCAGACGTCCGGCAACTGGGAACAGGGTCTGCGTTACTGGGCCGACCAGCAACTCAGCCATGGCGTTGTGAATCTGCTGGATACAGCGGTGCCAATCTTCGAACGCATCATGATTGAAACGGCACTCAAACATACCGCCGGCCGTCGTCGCGACGCCGCCAATCTGCTGGGCTGGGGGCGTAACACCCTGACTCGCAAGATCAAGGAACTGGGTATGGAAGACAGCCACGGTGAAGGTGACGACGGCGACGAATAAGGCGCTGCGTTTCCATCACTGGCAACCGTTTCAGAAGCCCTCGGCGGTCACCCCCGCTGGGGGCTTCTGTCTTTCAGGACACGTTGATTAACGGGTCTGCTCGCGCCAGTAGATAACCCGGTCGTTGCCACGATAGCCACCAAAAATCACCCGCCCTTCCGGGGAGTCCTGATAGTTATCATCACCACTGGTTTCAGTTAACAACCAGGCCGGAGCCTGATAGCGATATAACAGGGAACCGTTGTTATCCAGCCCTGGCGCCGAATGCATCACATAACCGCCACCACTGCTGACGCTGCTCATCAGGGTTGGAACGGTTTCACCCGCCACCAGATTGCCCTCGGCAGAACTGGAATCCACCACCATGGAGCCCAACGCCAGGCTGGAACAGCTATCGGCGCTGTTCACCAGCCAGCGATTATTCAGGTAGTACTGCAGCTCGATATCCTGCCGCAGGTCTTCCAGCTCCGGGCCACTGGCATTGTTGAGCTGCAGGCGACCATACAGCAGATTGGCCGTACCCAGCGTCAACGCGCTGCAGTTTCCGGCGCTGGCACAGTCACCGCTTGCAGCCGGATACAGATCACGCACCACCAGCGGGCTCCAGCCTCCGTCGTTATCCACAACCGAGACCCCTATGGCGAGATTATCGAGCGGATTCTCCGGCGCACTGCCACGGTTCAGCTGCAGGTCGGTTACCACATCGGCCTCACCGGCACTCCAGACCGGATTCACCCCACCGGCCAGCCGCCCCGACAGATCCGTACCGTTGTTATTCTGCTCGGCAACCCAGCCCAGAGTAGCCTTGGCCAGGCTGCCCTGATAGTTCAGGCTGATGCTGTTCGTCGCGTTTTCCGCCTGAATATGAAAACTGGCGTTGATTCCCGGCTGGCCCATATAGGTGAAGGTGCTGCAGCTTTGACTCAAGACCGGCGCCACAATCCGGAAATGATGCGGCACCACACGGCCGACGGATGCCAGGTTGTAATTACTGAGCGCCGTGCCCTGATAACTGGCGCTGCTGACCAGAGTAAAAATCCCGGTTTCCGACAGGCTGATATTCTGCTGCAGATGCCCACCGTTACCGGCCGCAATACTGAACGAGGATGGCAGCGGTGCCGGATTATTGCCCCCTGCTGGCAACTGGATCAGTGAAGCCAGATTCACCGTGCCCCGATAATCCGTAGCCAGAGAACCATCCGAACACTCAGCGCGCGCCTCAATGGCAAAGCTGTCACCGGCACGCACCATCGGACTACAACTGCTGCTGACACTGCTGCAAGTGCTGTTGTTAACCAGTGCCAGTTTCACCTGTTGTGGCCGTACCACCCAGCCGTCGGTCGACGCCAATAACGGCCCGATACCGGCATTGCTGGCACTGGAACCACTGGTGCCATCATGCGGGCTGCTGTCGTAACGCAGATTAAGCCCGGTGATCTGGGCGCTGTTGCCGTATGCCAGCTGCACGTCGGCTCGACCGCTGCTAAACGCCAGCGCCAGATTGGTGCTGGCCGGTTGCTGTTGGGCACTGATCGAGGTGCCGTTGATGAGTAAAGGTGTGGTTACCGTGCTGACGGTGGTGGCCTCGGGCGGCACCGTAACACTGGCGCTGAACCAGGCCTTGAGATTTTTAGTGCCGGTAAAACCGGTCAGCTGCTGACAAGCCGTCGCCGTCTGGTTCTGTCCCACCGCCACAATAGCCAGACTGGTGTTGCCCCCACAGGTCATGGCAGCTGGCTGGGTCACCACCTTGAAGCCAGACGTCCGTACATCCGTTACCGCACTGCCGCTGCCACTCAACCCGGTGTTCAGGTCGGTGGCGGTTACCAGCAATTGTGGCTGTTCATTGCGGTGCTCCAGATACACAGTGGTTTGTCCGCCCTCTAGGCCACTCAGCACAAAATCGGTCGTCGCGGTGGTCGCAGAACTACTGCTATAAAACGAACTGGAACTGCCGTTATTGGTCGTGGTGCGAATGGTCCCGGCGTAATCCGTCTTGAGATTGATACCGTCAGCACACATGGCCTGCAGTGTCACGGCCATCCGACTGTCCGGACAAGCCAGCCCATAAGCCGGCTGGGTGACCTGGAATCCTCCCAAAACACAGGAGGCGGAGGAACAGATAGCACCAAACTCGGTATCGGCTACAGTATCGGGGGCGTAATAGACCTTGGCAGCACTATTGAGCGTCAGGTTAGCAGCGGTCGCTGCACCGAACAGGTAACTGCTACTGTTCTGAGTGTAGTTTCCACGGGCAAACACAACTCCACTGAAGGTAGAGCCACTGCCAATGGTCAGGTTGTTGTAGGCGTACAACAACAGCAATGACACATTACCGGTTTGTTCCGCTCCCGGCGAATTAGCCAATAAACCAGTGCCAGTGGTCATGGAATCCTGCACAAACAGGCGCGCGGCGCCCGAACCACTGACGTTGATACGGTTATTGGCACCCAGGCTGAGGTTACGCACCCAATAGGTCGCGGGCTCCAGCTGCAATACCGCGCCAGTGCCGGTGACAATGGAATCGATCACGTACTGGCTACGCCCACCACCAAATACCGCAGTGGCATTGTCCCTGACAGTAATGCGCTGATAGGTTGACGTGCCCCCCAGATTCGATGACGTACTGGCCGGAATAGTAACGTTATTGCCCTGCACCGTGGTCTGGAAGGTTTGCTCCGGTGGATACGGTGCTTTTTGCGCCGAGGCCGTACAGCTCACCGACACACAGGACAACAGGCTACTGGTCGCCGAGTTGGAAACCGTACCGGCATAGAGTTTGTCGGTGGGGCTGAAAAACAGCTGGGCGTTATCCGCAAACGTAATGGTGCCACCGGAATAACTGGCGAGACCGTCAGGGAAGCTGCCAATACAGAGATTAAACGCCGGGCACGGGCGGGTTTTGCGCATCATTTCCAGCACCTGGTTCTGACTCAGCGCCTGGTTAAACACCATCACCTCGTCAATGCTGCCCTGGAAATAACGGCCAGCCATGCCCTGATCACCACCAATCTGGAGCGGATCGGAGTTGACCTGCAAGGTATCCACCACCGTCGCACTGGCCACCAGCGCACCGTTGACGTACATAGCCTGATAACCGCTGCGGTAACTGATGGCGATGTGATACCAGGTGCCCGGCACCAGATACACATTGCTCCATAAAGCATACGTTCGACCGTAAGGATTAACCCACCACCAGTACACCCGTCCGGACTGGTCAATGTGAAATTCGTAGTTCTCATCCTTCGAAACTATCGTGCGGATATCGCCAGCGGGCATGGCGTCAAACCTTATCCAGGCTCCAACCGATACCGCCGTTGGCTGGTCCAGCAGGTTGTTATCCGCAATTTCGATGTAGTCATCCACACCATCAAAATAACCATAACGACAGGTGCCGATGGTGCCGCTAATCGCCGATCGATTCCCGCCGGTGGTAGCACCGTGATAGGCCATACCATGCAACTGGTTACCGCTGATGTCCTTCACTTCCGACGCCACCCCACTGTAACTGTCGGCATCCAGGCTGTACCAGGCCACCGGGTCCGGCAACATCAGGTTACGGTTACGGAATACCAGGTCAAAACTGGTGGAGACGCTGCTCTGGTTATAGGAATACTGGGCGTAATCAGTGCCAGATACTTCAAGACCGATGGTGGCACTCTGTCCGTTGGCTTCGTTGTTGTTGTAACGCAGACGAATATCGCCGTTTTCGTACAGCACCAGCTGGAAGTCATAGCGCAGGTTATTGGCATAGGCACGGACGTTGTACCAGGTGACCACAAAACGCCGTTCCGGCGCCGTGCCCATGGTTCCCCAGGTGACTTTGGCCTGATCGTCATCCACCAGGTCATCCCAATAAGCTGCGATATAACGACTACCGGAGCTGGTGGGGATAGGATCGTTGCTGTAGTCCAGATACAGCAGATCGAGTGAATAGAATTGCACCAGGCCGTTGGTTAACACTTTCACCGACGAATAGGTGCTGGAACCAAACTGGAAGTTAAAGCCGATCGGCAGAGTCACCTGATCATCATCGTTCGGATACAGGGTGAACAACCGATCCCAGGTGATGGTTTTTTCATTACTCGGCACGTCCAGCGGCGTCGCCGCCTGCTCCCACAAGCGATAGGTGGAGGTCGAGGAATAGGTAATGCCGCTCCCGGCCTGCGCGGCAGGAGCGAACCATAACCAGCAGCCAAACAGAATGCATAACCAGCCCCAGCAGTGTTTCATTTGACCCGTACCTCCACTGCCCGACTGGCATTGCCGCCATCACAACGCGCCACCGCCGACACGGTGCAATAAGACTCTCCGGCTACGGTCATTGCCTGACATTGCCGCACCACCGAACAGCCGTTTAACCCAGCTACCGTCATGACCAACGTATCACCAGCCGGGCATGAACACGGGCTGCTGGCCAGCACCTGTGGCAACCAGAGTTGTACCCCCGAGTTAGCCGCATACCAGGCTTGCACCGAGGCAATCCGGTGGCCGTGGGTGCTGGCATCAGTTTCAGCAGAACGCTCCACCGCCAGCCCGACCAGACTGAGCACCACAATCACAAACAGCGCCATTGGCAAGCCCATGCCTTGGGCAAACCGGTATCGGGATTCAGGGAACATTCTGTAACTGGACCTCCATGACCAGCGGTGTCTGTTCACCACCTGTACCCAGCCAGTTACCGGTACGTTGTGAGCGCAGCAGACTGAAGCTGAATCGCACGACCGCATTACGCTGCAGCTGAGCAGCATCCACCTCCACCGCAAAACTGCCGGGCAGCAGGTTGTTGATAACCAGTTCGGCATTAGCGCCCGAGGTTGGAATCAGCCCACGGCTGTCCGCCGCAAAGCCGTAATTGCGGTAGCGCCATAAGCCACCGGCACCGTCTTCACACCAGGCCACCGGGGTATCCACCAGAAAAAAGCGTTTACGGGGAGAATCCGAAGGGAACTGCTCCGTGGCAGCAAGCTGCACCAGTTGTTCATTAGAAGCCGGTGCGGCGGCCGTGGCCAGAGAGGTTGAAATAGCAGCGCCCCGAAACGGCCCATTACCGTAAACAACCCGGCTGCTGTAGGGATACACCGCCACGTAACCGCGTTCACCACCGACACCGGATGGAAACATCACCGCCCGGAACTGGCTGGCCGCACTGGCAACCGGCATGGTGATGTATTCAGAACTGTAGAGAACCGGCACCAGTTCGATGCAATTCTGGCCACCATCACGAAAGGTGCGCACGCTGTTAGGCAAGGCTCGGCGGATTTCGCGTCCGAGTTTTTCACTGGCCGCCGCCGCCGCGTTGGCCATTTCCGAACGCCCGGACTGGGCCAGCCAGCCATCCACCGAACGTCGCATAAAATCGGAGCTGATCACTGCCAGAATACCAGTGAGCATAATCACCATGACGAGTTCGATCAGAGTAAAACCGCGCGCGCGGCCTGACGGGTAAAAGGAGAGATGCAGCATCAGAAATCCCCCCGCACCGCTGCCAGCCTTACCTGCAAACCCGCCGGGCCGGTTACCTGCACCTGCACCAGTTTGCTCGATACCGAAGCGCCACCCGTGGCGTTGGCACAGCTGACCGTGATACTGACCTGATACTGGGAATAATCGGTTTGTACCGAATTATCGAGAAACGAGCCTTGTTCGCTGAGGCCGTTGTAGTCATCCACATCGTCGTAGCGGCTGCGGTTATTTTCACCGTTCTCGCGCCCGCCAATCACACAGTTGCCCACCGCTCCGCCGCCGGTGGGTGAGTTTTCCTGATACGCCAGCGACAAGGCATCGTCGAGATAACTCTGGCCCAGCTGCAGGGCACGCACCTCCCAGAGTGTGTCGGAAGAATGGCCAATACGGTTATACAAACCACGGCCAACCGCGGTCAACGCAACACCGAGCACCACAATGGTGATCACACTTTCGATCAGGCTGAAACCGCGACTGTGCTGGCGACCGCCACGGCCACTAGAGTGACTGGCATATTCCCGCATAGGCGTACCCGGAGGAGGCAAGACAGATATTGGTGGAAGGATCGGTGTTGATGCAGAGCGCAAGATTAGTGCCGGAGGCCAGATTACCATCGCCATCCAGACCGATATCCAGTGATGAGGTCACCACACTCATACCGCGGCAACCGGAAGCACCGCTACTGCCCTGATACAGACTTAGCCCATCGGATGGCCAGCTCTGCACCTGGGTCTGGCCAGTGCCACCCGTGATTAACAGTCGCCACTGGCTGCTGTCGACCCGAATCTGCAAGGTCAGCTGCGAATCAGCAGCCCGCGCCATCGCCACCTGCTGGGCCTGACGCAAACTGCCCAGCCAGAATTCGGCAATGGCACGACGGTCATAGGATTCTGAATCCGCAAACCGGCCCGCACCAATGGCACCCAGCACACCCACGATGATCATCACCATCACCAGTTCGATCAGGGTGTATCCGGATGCCGGTTTCATGCATCAGTTGCAACCAGAAGTGGTCACAGTCACCCCAGCGGTGATCTGGGTAGTGCCGTCAGCAGCGGTGTACACCACATTGCAGTTGGTACGAGCCGGATTCAGGTCGTAGGTCAGGGTTCCGGTTGCCTCAGTTGCTACATAGTCGGAACTCACCTGAGCAGCCGCCGAAATACCATCGGCATCCGCGGTTGGATAACCGCCGACCATGGTAATCGCCACCCCATCAAGGGTGACACCGGTGGAACCACTAGCACCATCCGCCAGCTGCTGGGCATGGGCAATATTGGCGGCTGAACGCAGGTTGCCCGCCAGCGCATTCAGGCTGGCTACGCGTGCATCACCACCCAGATCCGCAAAACGCGGCAGAGCAAATGCAGACAGCACGCCCAGAATCACAATTACCATGATCAGTTCGATCAGTGTAAAACCCGATACTCGTCGCAAATACATAACGCCACTCCCGGTAGCAGGATTCCAGCCACTGCAGAGACCTGGCCAGAATCAGTTGAACACTTTCATAACCATAGAACAGGCATGAAGCGCTGCCGGGAGATAGGCAGGAGATGCACAAAAAGTCAGGATGTCTGGTAAGGCGCTAATGACACAATTGCATCATACATTTCGCCCAAACAGCGCCATCTGCTTGAATTACGTGAGGATTTTGCCCGGTCTGGATAACCGGGCAGGCATATGAAAAATCGGGATCAGGCCAGGCTGGCACGCTGACGCATGGCAGTACGGAAGCCGTAAATCACAAAACAGAGGGATACCAACTGCTGGATCATCAGGATGTATTTGTCCTGCAGGCCCATCAGGGTCGACATGCTGAGGTTCATCAGCATAAACATCAGCCAGCCCACCGGATTACCGCGCGCCAGCAGGTAACTGCCCATCAGGAACCCCACCATGACCCCCATTTCCAGTATCTGGCTGACCGAGCCAAGACCACCGTTATCCCAAACACTGAACGCCACACCAAATACCAGTGAGCCCCAGGTGCAGAAGGATACAAAGTGGTTGAACCAGCGATGCTGGCGCTGGTGGTCGTGTATGGTGTTATACAAGCCCAGCAGCATGGCCGGGATACCACCCGCTTCAATGGAGGCGGCAATCCAGTTGTCGTGGCCAACCAGAATAATCACCCAGGCCGGTACACCAATGATGTACACCAGCCAGCCCAGAATCCGCAGCTGCTTGCGCCAATAGGCTTCGCGACCTTCCGCAATCGCAAACAGGGCCTTGTTGGAGAGGTAACAACCGCCTCCCCAGATTTGTAACAGCAGATCCATAGGGCTCAAGCTCCGTCCAGTATTCGAAAGAGACACTAGCCTACCTGTGCCGCGCTGGCCTGTAATGACCTGTGAATGAGTCTGATTGCCAGCCGGTTATTTTTTATCAGCAGTCAACTTTATGGGGCGGGAGCAACCAATTCCGGCATTCTGATAAGCACTCTGATCAGTATTCTGACAGCTATTCGCAACGCCAGTCGGCATCGAACAGGTGTCAGGCAGGATCAGGATCAGTGTCGGTTTCACTGATACACAAACGTCGATAATCCCCAGGTGTCACGCCCACCACCTTGCGAAAGGCACTGTGGAAATAATTGCTGTTGTCGTAACCAACCCGCAGGGCAATGTCCGTCACACTCAGGCGGGTACTGATCAACAACGACTGGGCTTCACCGATCCGACGCCGGATCAGGTACTGGATTGGGCTGTAACCGGTGGTGGCGCGAAACTGGCGTGCCAGATGAAAGTGGCTCATGCCCAGACTGGCTGCCATCGACTTCAGATCCAGCGGCTCGCGGTAATGATCATCAATAAACTGTTTGATCCGGATGCCGGTATCCGGTGTGGCGCTGAGGCGGGCATTTTGGTCATCCCCCACCACTTCCAGCAGCAACAGAATGAGCGCCTGCAGCAGCTGGTTGCAGAACGATAAGCGGCGGGCGCTGCTGGTATCGGCATGTTCGTAGAGGATTTCCATCAGACTGGCACACTCGTCAAACAGCGCACCAGTGGCAAACACAGCGGCTTCTCCGCCTGCTACCAGAAAGTTGGCAGGCAACCCCTTGAGCCGCAATCCACGAAAGCCACAACAATAAACCGCCATACCCCCATCGGGGGTGGCCGACTCGTCGTGTAAGACTCCGGCGTTGTAGACCAGCAGATCTCCCTGACGGGTGTTATACGGACGTCCGTCAATCAGATGAGTACCACTGCCTTCGCGGATCAGCACCACCTCAACCCGGTCTTCGTGCATATGCATGGCGCGCAGCAAACGGGTGTAGTTTACCTCGGCCTTGCACATGTACATCAGCTCGGCGCGTTGTTCGATTTCGGGCTTCCAGCGTGTGGAAGCCCGGGCAAAACGTTGCATCATGGTGGCGATAGTTCCTGATCCTGCTACCGGCAGTGTATCAGAGCCAAATAGTCAGCCCGGTTTCAGGCTTAACGATATTCCACCCATACCGCACCGGCGTCCGCCGAACGTACGCAGTTTTCGACCCAACGAACACCTTCGTAACCGGCATCAACACCCGGGATCCCGAGAGCGTCTACCGCGGCCTGATCACCACGGCCGAGTGCTTCCATAGCCATGGCAAAGCGAAAGTAGAGGTTGGCCCAGGCTTCAAACAGGCCTTCCGGATGACCGCCGCCAATACGGTCGTCTTCCAGCGCCTGTGGATACAGGTAATCCATGCCACGCTCCAGAATCTGCTGCGGCTGTCCCTGAATTTCATAAATCAGCTGGTTGGGGCGTTCATCCCACCACTCCAGACTGGCTTTGGAACCTACCACCCGGATCTTCTGGCCATGCATGGAACCGGCATTCACCGCCGATGCCCACAAGGTACCGATGGCACCGTTGCTGTATTCCATGATCACATAGGCGTTATCTTCCAGCTGACGGCTTTTTACAAAACTCTGGCGGGTACACATCAGGCGGCGGATTTTCAGCTCTGGCAACATCACTTCCGACAGGTAATACGGATGAGTACCGACATCCCCCAGCACATAACTCGGGCCAGCGAATTTCGGATCAACCCGCCAGCGGGTCGCCGGATTGGCGGCTTCGACTTCAGCCGAATGGAAGCCGTGGGCGAACTGCATGTTCACAATACGGATCTCACCAAGATCACCACGAGCGATCATTTCCCGCGCCTGGCGAATCAGCTGATGACCGGCGTAACCATAGGTCACCCCGATCAGACGGCCCTGACGATTGGCCAGCGCTCGTAATTCGTCCGCTTCGAGCGTGGTAAAACACAAAGGCTTTTCACACACCACATGCAGACCAGCCTCCAGTGCCGCCTTGCAGATGGCAAAGTGGGTACCGTTGGGGGTGGCGATGGAAACCGCCTGGATACCATCCGCGCGTTTCGCTTCTTCCGCAAACAGGGTCTGATAATCCGGGTAACAGCGCTCGGGACTGACCAGCAGGGTTTCACCGAATGCCTTGCCACGGGCCGGATCAATATCAAACGCACCGGCGACCAGCTGGAAGCTGTTGTCACGCAGTGCCGCCGCCCGGTGGATATAACCGATCTGGCTGCCTTTGCCGCCGCCCACCATAGCCCAACGAATCGGAGCTTTTACCTTGATGTCACCAAAAATCATGTTGTTCTCTCTTAAGGCTGGGCGGCTCAGAAACCGCAGGTTTGCAGGAAAGCGCGACTGGCACTGACGTCCTCAAGGCTGCCGTCGGCATTACGGGGATCACGCTCCTGTTCGATGGTGATGTAACCCTCGTAACCAATGTCGGTCAGCAACTGACGAATGGCCGGATAATCCAGACAGCCTTTGCCAATCGGGCACATCACGCCACGAGCACAGGCGGCAAAGAAATCGACCCGTTCGTTCATAACGGCGTCGTAGATCTGCGGATCAATATCCTTGAAGTGGATGTAATCCAGACGTCCTGCCTGTTCGCGCAACCATTCAAGCGGGTCCATCCCCGAATAGAACAGGTGTCCAGTATCCAGACACAGGCCAATCGTCTCGTACGGGAGGTCATCCAGAAAACGGCGGATTTCGTCTTCAAATTCGATGTAACCACCCGCATGGGGATGAAACACGGCACGCACGCCAAATTCGTCACGAGCCAGCTCGGCGATCTGGCGAATATGGCTCATGGTGGTGGCCCATTGCTGATCCGACAGTCGGGGTGCCAGCGTTGAATGACCTGCCGTGAGGCTGCGTTCGGTATGGATATGGTCAATCAGCACCAGATAAGGGGCCTGGAAATGTTGGCCGTCGCTGTTTTCCAACGCCGGTAACTGCTTCAGCAGGGTGCAGATATCACGGGTCTGGCGTAACAGATTGTCGAGGTTGGCGGGGTCTACCAGATCATCAAAGATGGTACCGGCGGCAATGCGCAAACCACGCGCCTGCAGGGCCGGGCCGGTGATGTTAATATCGAGTGGCAAATAGCCATAAGGACCAAGCTCCAGCGCCGAATAACCGGCCGCCGCCGCTTCGTTGAGTACCTTGCTCCAGGGTGGCAGGTACGGGTTTTTCGGGTCGTCCACGCCCCAGCAACAGGGGGCACTGGCAATTTTTATTGTCATAACAGACCTCCGGACAAGGATAAAAAGACCTCACCCAGCCGCGTATCAGGGACCAGCCATACGGGGTTCTGCGAGTGAGGAATGCGATTATTTAATCAGGAGGCTGAATCAGCAGACTCAGAAATCGTGCGCAACAAAAGCCATCGATGTAGACATGGCCAGCGGCGAAAAATCAGGCTTTATGGGGATTTATCGGCAGTATCGCCAAACGAGAGCTACAAATTCTTGCAGATCAGATTGCAAGAAACTCTCAACGGAGCAGAAATAGCCAATACAACAGAAGAAGCAGAACAGCAGACAGAACCAAAACAACAGACAGAACCAAAACAACAGACAGAACCAAAACAGCAGAAAAATCCCGGATAACAGAAACAAAAAAGCCGCTGCAAGGCAGCGGCTTTTTGATCACACAGGACAGTGCAACAGCTTACAGATCGAAGCTGTGACGCAGAACGATGGTTTCCACACGGTCAGGACCGGTAGAAATAATGTCGATTGGCGCACCAATGGCTTCTTCGATGAAACGAATGTAAGCACGGGCGTTTTCTGGCAGGTCATCAATGACCTTGGCACCGAAGGTGGATTCAGTCCAGCCTGGCAGTTCCTTGTAAACAGGAGTCACCTTGGCGAACTGGTCAGCAGACGCTGGCATCTTCAGAGCGTTGCCGTCAGCATCCTGATAACCCACACACACCTTGATGGTTTCCAGACCGTCCAGAACGTCCAGTTTGGTCAGGCAGATGGTGTTGATGGAGTTAACACGGATAGCGTGTTTCACCAGCATGGCATCGAACCAGCCACAACGACGGGAACGACCAGTGGTGGTGCCTTTTTCGTTACCAACGGTCTGCAGGTGGTTACCGATGTCATCGAACAGTTCAGTCGGGAATGGACCAGAACCGACACGAGTGGTGTAAGCCTTGGTGATACCCAGAATCTGGTCGAGATACAGAGGACCTACGCCGGAACCGGTCGCCACACCACCAGCAGTGGTGTTGGAAGAGGTTACAAACGGGTAAGTACCGTGGTCGATGTCCAGCAGAGTGCCCTGGGCACCTTCGAACATGATGTCGCCACCGTTTTCACGAACGCTGTGTACCAGGTCAACCGCGTCAACCACGATGTCCTTGATCTGGGCAGCCCAGTCCATGCAAGACGCCAGGGTTTCTTCGTAGTTAACTTCGTCAACGCCGTAGTAATGCTTCAGAGAGAAGTTGTGGTATTCCATCACTTCTTTCAGCTTGTCAGCGAATTCTGGCTGGTACAGGTCACCCACGCGCAGACCGCGACGGGAAACCTTGTCTTCGTAAGCAGGGCCGATACCACGACCGGTAGTACCGATCTTGGCATTGCCACGCTTGATTTCACGAGCCTGGTCCAGTGCGCAGTGGTAAGGCAGGATCAGCGGACAAGCGTGAGACACACGCAGACGCTCCATCACTGGCACACCACGGGCTTCCAGAGCACGTACTTCTTTCAGCAGTGCATCCGGTGCCAGCACCACGCCGTTACCGATTACACAGGTTACGCCGTTCCGCAGGATACCGGACGGAATCAGGTGCAGTGCGGTTTTGATACCGTCGATCACCAGAGTATGACCAGCGTTGTGGCCCCCCTGGAAACGCACCACGGCTGCGGCTTTTTCGGTCAGCAGGTCAACAATCTTGCCCTTGCCTTCGTCACCCCACTGGGTGCCCAGAACTACAACGCTTTTACCCATTACTGTCTCGTTCTCAAACGGTTGGCACTTCGACCAGTTGCCACTGGCCATCGATGAATTGCAGGGCTTGTTGCGCCTGCTGGCTGTCCTGTGGGCGGGTGGTGATTACACGCATGCCCTGATCACGCAACTGCTGGACCAGAGTCCAGAGCGCCGGATCTTCCACTTCGGGAGCCACCACCACTGGCTTGGCAGCCGGTGCAAATTCTCCCAGTCGTGCCAGAACCCGCAGGTCGGCACTGAATCCCCGTGCCGGACGGGCACGGCCAAACTCTTTACCGGTTTCGTCGTAACGACCGCCCTGGGCAATGGCATCACCATAACCCGGTACGTAGGCCGCAAAGACCAGACCAGTGTGATACTGGTAACCACGCAGCTCAGTCAGATCCAGACAGGTAGGAACGTCCGGATGACGGCTGGCAACCCGACGGGTAACGTCGAGCAGGTGGTTCAGTTCGGTTGCAGTGGCCGGAACCAGTGCAATCAGTTGTTCAAAGCGTTCGGTCAGTTGCTCAACGGTGCCCTGCAGACGTGCCAGCACTTTCAGTGCGTCAGCTGCAGCCTTATCCGCGACGTTGGCTTCCGCCCAGGCGTCGATGTCACTGGCACATTTGAGTTTCAGAAGACCGAACAGCTCGGCTTCGCGTTCTGGCGCAATGGCAGCCTGATCCGCGATAGCGCGATACACACCCACGTTGCCGAGGTCGAGGTGCACATTGGCAACCTTGCTGGCGCGCAACAGGGTGAGCATCAGGGAAATCACTTCCACATCAGCTTCTACGCCCGCCATACCAAACAGCTCGGCACCAATCTGGGTTGGTGTGCGACTGGCCAGCAACGAACGTGCACGGGTGTGGAACACCGTGCGGCAATAACAGAAACGGCCGATACCTTCCGGTGCCAGGCTGTGCGCGTCGATACGGGCAACCTGTGGAGTGGTATCTGCACTCAGACCCATCAGGCGGCCAGACAACTGGTCAGTCACCTTGAAGGTACGCAGATCGAGATCCTTGCCTGTACCGGTGAGCAAGGAATCCAGGTATTCCAGAACCGGTGGCATAACCAGGTCATAGCCCCAGCCATCCATCAGATCAATCAGACGACGACGCAGGTGTTCTATCTGCTGCGCATGGGGAGGCAACACCTCTTCAATGCCATCGGGCAACAGCCAGCGATCCGCAAGAGTCATTATCAGACCTATTCAATTGACGAGATACAGGAGAGCAAGGCCCAGCAACATACTGAAAAGACCGGACAGGCGCACTACTCCTTCGGGAGCAGAGGATATCGACAATATCCACTGACGCCATTACACCGGTAACAGAAACGGAAACATGCCTTCCAGAATCACCAGCAGACAGGCGGCTATTACCAGTTCCTGCCAGATGTCCGGTGCTGCAGACAGATTTTCCATCCAGGCCTCACACAAAAACCGGGCCTGTGGCCCGGGGGGAGGATTCTAGCAAAGCTGCTGGCTATTGAACATGCACAGGGAGCCATTGCCTGACGACAAGACTCCCGTGCCGGGGATTTTTTATCCCTTATTTGCCATCAGGACTCTTCAGGTAACGGAAGAAGTCGCTATCAGGCTTGAGCAGAATCATGTCATTGGCACCGAAGGTTTCGGTATAGGCCTTCAGACTGCGGGTGAATGAGTAGAACTCAGGGTCCTTGCTGTAGGCGGCGCTGTAGATACGGGCTGCTTCGGCATCACCTTCACCGCGGGTGCGTTCAGCATCGCGGTAAGCCTGGGCTTCAATAACAGTTTTCTGACGATCAGCGTCCGCCTGGATACCTTCCGCCAACTCACGGCCTTGTGAACGGTGTTCACGTGCTTCACGAGCACGTTCAGCCGACATACGGTCGTAAACAGACTTGCTCAGATCTTCCGGCAGGTCGATGGCCTTGACGCGCACGTCCAGAACCTCGATGCCCAGATCTTTCTGGGTTTCCTTGTTCAGCAGTTCGGTCAGACGGGTCATCAATGCGTCACGCTCACCGGATACCACGTCGTGCATGGTGCGGGAAGCGATTTCGTCACGCAGGCCCTTGTTCATCAAACTGGTCAGCAGCTTGCTGCCTTCTGCACGGTTACCGGAAGTCGCCTTGTAGTAAACCTGAACGTCCTTGATACGCCATTTGGCGAAGGCGTCCACAATCACGAACTTGTTACCTTTGGTGAGATAACGGGCAGAAGCGATATCCAGGGTAAGCACCCGGCCATCGAACTTCTTCACAGTTTCCACAAACGGGATTTTAACGTGCAGACCCGGTTTGATATCCGGATCAACCACTTCACGGAACATCAGTTTGATAGCCCGCTCGGTTTCATTCACCACATACAGACTCTGGCTGGCCAGCAACAGCAGGACAGCGGCCAGCATGGCACTGGCAAAAGACTTCGGAGACATTAACGGCCCTCCCTGCGAACAGTACTGGATGCTGAGCTCTGACGAGAACGAACCTCGTCGAGCACCTGGTCAGTCAGACGCGAAATATCGCTGCTGCTGAGCGCAGATCCTGAAGTTTTCGGGGTTGGCATGGACTGCATGATCTTATCGAGTGGCAGGTACATCATGTTGTTACCACCGTCGACATCCACCAGCACTTTGGAGCTGTTGGTGTAAACAGAGGAAACGGCATCAATGTACAGACGCTCGCGAGTTACTTCCGGAGCTTTGCGGTATTCGGCATACAGCTCGTCAAAACGGGCGGCCTCACCTTCTGCACGCGCCACGACCTGTTCCTTGTAAGCGGAGGCTTCTTCCAGCTGACGCTGGGCACGACCACGAGCTTCCGGAATCACGGCGTTGGAATAGGCTTCCGCTTCGTTAATGAAGCGTTCCTTGTCCTGTTTGGCTTTCTGAACGTCATCAAACGCATCCTTCACTTCGGCCGGAGGACGAATGTCTTTCGGGATCACGCTGTTGATTTCAATACCGGTCTGGTAACGGTCGAGGTAGTTCTGCAGACGCAGTTTGACCTGTTCCGCCAGCAGGGTACGACCATCGGTCAGGACCTGATCCATCTTGGCGCTACCGGCTTCGTGACGCAGGGCACTTTCGGCGGCATCCACCAGAGTACGCTCAGGGTTTTCCACGCGCAGGGCGAAGGCAACCGGATCAACGACCTTGTACTGCATGCTCATTTCGATTTCGACGATGTTCTCGTCTTCGGTCAGCATGCTCTGTTTGACTTCGGATTCACGAACCTTGGTGGTGTTAACCGGAATCACGGTATCCACCAGCGGAATCTTCCAGTGCAGACCCGGTGTTTCCGTCGCGTAATACTCACCCAGACGCAGCACCACGCCACGCTCGGATTCGTCGAGGGTATACACCGAGTTGTAGACACCCAGCACGGCCAGTACAGCCAGTGCCATGGTCAGCAGGCCGCCCATGCCGGTTTCACCGTCATTGCCGCCGTTGGAGTTGTTGTTACCGCGGCCACCGCCGTTGCCGAACAGGCCGTTCAACTTGTCGAGCAGTTGCTTCAGGGCTTCATCAAGATCTGGCGGTTGACCACCACCACCCTTGTTACCGCGGTTGTTATTGCCACGGTTACTGTTATTGCCCCAGGGATCATTGGGATTCCCATTTCCGCCGGGTTCATTCCAGACCATAGTTCGCTCCAGTCAGATTTGATGTGTTGGTTCAACAGTCAATCCGGTGGCGTCCCATCCGCCTGCCGCGACACGTTTCCCAGGTTAACGATAATGCACGCCAACACCGTTTGCGCGGTGTTGGCGAGCAGGAGTTATTGCCAGTCTTCCCGAACCGGTTCGATAAAACGGTCTTCCGGAATTCCCACTCGTGCCAGGGCACGGCGGAAATCGGCCATCTGCATGCGGATACGCAGGCAAATATCACCGTTGTCTTCGTAGGATTCAGTCTGAATGGCCCCCTGTTCGTACAGAATGGCACGTAAACGGGATTCTGCTGCACTCAGGCGAATATCCAGAACCCGCACCTGGTTACCCAGGCGTTCAGCAATGGCCTGCCGCAGCAGGTCAAAACCACTTTGCTCCCGGGCCGAGAGCCATACTGCCACCGGCTGTCCCTGATCATTACGATCAATTCTTGGACGAGCATGTTCCAGCATGTCGATCTTGTTGTAGATACGCAGCTGCGGAACGTCGGTAGCATCGATTTCGTTCAGAACGAGATCAACCTGTTCAATATTGTGGTCGCGCTCAGGCGCGGCCGCATCCACCACATGCAACAACAGCTCACACTCGGCAGCTTCCTGCAGGGTGGCACGGAATGCCTCCACGAGTTTGTGAGGCAGGTGACGGATAAAACCGACGGTGTCGGCCAGCACCACTTCGCCAATCTCGCCCACCAGCAAACGTCGCAGGGTCGGGTCGAGGGTGGCAAACAGCTGGTCAGCCGCGTACACGTCGGCATTGGTCAGGGCATTAAACAGAGTCGATTTGCCAGCATTGGTATAACCAACAATGGCGAGGGTCGGAACCGCAGAACGCTGACGCGCACGCCGTCCCTGATCACGCTGGGCACGGACTTTTTCAAGTCGGCCATGAATGTTCTTGACCCTTTCCCGCAACAGTCGACGGTCGGTCTCCAGCTGGGTCTCACCCGGCCCGCGCAGACCAATACCACCCTTTTGCCGTTCAAGGTGCGTCCAGCCACGTACCAGACGAGTTGCCTGGTATTCCAGCTGGGCCAGTTCCACCTGCAGCTTGCCTTCATGGGTTCGGGCACGCTGGGCAAAAATATCGAGAATCAGACCGGTACGGTCGAGAACCCGGCATTGCAGGACTTTTTCGAGGTTACGTTCCTGACTGGGAGACAGGGAATGGTTGAAGATCACCAGCTCGGCACCGTGCATACGGGCCAGCTCGCCGATTTCTTCTACCTTGCCGGTACCAATAAAGAAGCGGGCATCGGGCACATCACGACGGGCGGTAATAAGCCCAACCGGATCTGCACCTGCTGAAATCACCAGCTCGCGGAACTCCTCGAGATCCTCGCGATTTGGACCTTCCGGGAAGTCGATATGCACCAGAACGGCGACTTCCCCGCCGTTCTGAGGGCGCTCAAAGAACAATTAGATAATGCTCCTCAGCCTTCTTCGCCGGAACCATCTTCAGCGGCACCTTCCATCGGTACCATGCGTACGTTACGGGAAGGCACAACAGTGGAGATGGCGTGTTTGTAGACCATCTGGCTCACAGTGTTCTTCAGCAGAATTACGAATTGGTCGAATGATTCGATTTGCCCCTGCAGTTTGATGCCGTTTACCAGAAAGATGGAAACAGGGATGCGCTCTTTCCTGAGCTGGTTCAGGTAAGGGTCTTGTAAAGAGTGCCCTTTTGACATGTTGTTATCTCCTCAAAGAGTGTACCGCCCAGTGTGCGGGCAGTTTTAATAAAAATAGTAGAAGCCCCAATCCAGTCGCCTTTTTACAGCGACTGGCTAAATATGGCGTTGGTATCAAGTATTTTCAAGGCAATCCGTAACAGATCAGGATCATCCGTCTCAAGCCAGTGCAAATCTTCCCAACTCCGCAACCAGGTGATCTGGCGCTTGGCCAGTTGCCGGGTAGCGGCAATTCCGCGCTCCACGAAGGTGTCATAATCGCACAGACCGTCAAGATAGTCCCACGCCTGACGGTACCCAACGGCACGAATCGACGGCAGTGTGGTATCCAGATCCCCCCGCTGGTACAGCTCGCGCACTTCCTCAATGAACCCTTGTGCCAGCATTTGCCGGAAACGGATCGCAATCCGTTCATGCAAACGTGCCCGATCCTGCGGACAGACAGCCAGATTGACTACCCGGTACGGCAAGAGTTCCTGCTGCTGTTCAGCCCAGTGTTCGGTCAGGTTCTTGCCGGACACTTCGTATACTTCCAGAGCGCGCTGGATACGCTGGGAATCCATCGGCTTCAGACGAGCGGCAGCCACCGGATCAACCTCAGCCAGACGCGCATGCATCCACGGCCAGCCATGTTCCTGCGCCTGTTGTAGCAGGCGCTCGCGCACCACTTCATCGGCCTGAGGCAGATCCGCAGCACCATCACGCAGGAACTTGAAGTACATCATGGTGCCACCCACCAGCAGAGGCACCTTGCCCGCCGCCGTGATGTCCGCCATTTCGCGCAGGGCATCGGCCCGGAAGGTGGCGGCCGAATACGGCTCGGACGGATCGAGCATATCAATCAGACGATGCGGTGCACGAGCCAGCATGTCGGCATCAGGCTTGGCAGTGCCGATATCCATGCCGCGATACACAAGCGCCGAATCAACGCTGATGATCTCACAGGGATAACGCTTCACCAGCTCCAGCGCCAACGCCGTTTTGCCGGATGCCGTCGGGCCCATCAGGAATATCGCCGGAGGCAGGTCCTGCTCCGGTGTTGTGGGACTGATCGTCATCAGCGTCCTCGTAAAAACAGTTTGTCGAGTTCGGCCATGCTCAACTGGGTCCAGGTCGGACGGCCGTGGTTGCATTGACCGCTGCGTTCGGTGGCTTCCATGTCGCGCAGCAGCGCATTCATTTCCGCCACGCTGAGGCGACGATTGGCGCGCACAGAACCGTGGCACGCCATGGTGGCCAGCAATTCATTGCGATGAGCGAGAATCCGGTCGGACGAGCCGTGCTCAATCAGATCCCCCAGCATGTCGGTGATCAGGTTGGTCACCGGCGCCTGTTGCAACAGCACCGGAATCTGCCGCACCAGCAGGCTTTCCGGGCCTACACGTGCCAGCTCGACCCCTAACGCCCGGAATTCCGCCGCGTACTGTTCGGCGGCATCGGCTTCGGCCTCGCTGACACTCATGCTTTGTGGCACCAGCAATGGCTGCGATGCCACCGACTCACGATCTACCGCGGCTTTCAGACGTTCATAGGTAATACGTTCATGAGCGGCGTGCATATCCACCAGCACCAGCCCCTGACGATTTTCCGCCAGAATATAAATGCCGTGTAACTGGGCAATCGCAAACCCCAGCGGTGGCATATCGGCACTGCCTGCTGGCATGGCCGGCGCGACACCCGCAAATGCCACCGGCGTATTGGTCTGCACCGCGGTGGCCATATTGCCGCTGGTCACCGAGTCATTCGGTGAGGCAAATCCTGCCGTGCCAGCCAATACAGGGCGTTCCGCCATGGCCGCCGGAACGGTGTCGGAATCCAGCGGACGAATCAGGTTGGCATAGGAGTTCATCTGCTCGGCAACTGCCGCCGGAGTCGGTTTCGGCTCCGAGGACTGCCACGGCAAACCACCCTGACCACGGAACTCGCCGGCCTGAATTCCCCGCACCGGTTCGGCCTGAGTCTGCAAACGCAGACCATTGGCCGCCTCGCTGTTGCCGACGGCGCCAGACGCAAAACCGCGGGTTTCACCAACCGCTGAAGCAGAATCCACACCCGCCGTCAGACTACTGCTGCTGGCCGGGGCCAGTTGGTCTTGCGGGCGAATATTGCCAAGGACCTGATGCAGGGTACGAAACAGGAAATCGTGAACCAGACGACCATCGCGGAAACGCACTTCGTGTTTGGTCGGGTGAACGTTGACGTCCACCAGCTTCGGGTCCAGTTCGAGATACAACACAAACGCCGGATGGCGACCGTTGTACAACACATCGCGATAGGCCTGACGAATGGCATGCACCACCAGTTTGTCGCGTACAGCCCGCCCATTCACATAGAAATACTGCATGTCGGTCTGCGAGCGGGAATAGGTCGGCAAGGCGACCCAGCCCTTCAACTGCAAACCGGCAGCCTCGGTATCCACATGGATCGCGTGATCAATAAAGTCCGGGCTTAACAGGGTGGCGACCCGGCGTTCCTGCTCGATGCCTCGATCGGCAACCCGTAACTGGTGAATCACCCGATTGTTATGGCGCAGGGTAAACGCCACGTCATAACGACTGAGCGCCAGTTTTTTCAGGTGTTCTTCGAGATGGCCAAATTCGGTTTTTTCGGTACGCAGGAATTTGCGCCGCGCCGGAGTGTTAAAAAACAGGTCACGGACTTCCACTGTGGTGCCTTGCGGATGCGCCGCCGGGGCCACACTGGTTTGCATGTCGCGTCCTTCGGCAGTGACCTGCCAGGCCTGTTCCGCCTGCTCAAAACGGGAGGTCAGGGTCAGACGCGATACCGAGCTGATACTGGCCAACGCCTCACCACGGAAGCCCATGGTCATCACCGCTTCCAGATCATCAAGCGTGGTGATCTTGCTGGTTGCGTGACGACTGAGTGCCAGCGCCAGATCATCCTGTTCGATGCCACAACCATCGTCACGGACCCGCAACAGCTTGACCCCACCCTGCTCGGCATCCACCTCAATACGGCGGGCACCTGCATCCAGAGCGTTTTCCACCAGCTCCTTGACAATGTTGGCCGGGCGCTCAACCACTTCCCCGGCGGCAATCTGGTTCGCCAGCCGGGGTGAAAGCAAATGGATTTTCGACATGCTCAGGACTTGGGAATCTTGATGGTTTGACCGACACGGATCTGGTCATTGCTAAGACCATTCACCCGCCGTAATTCGGTAATAGCAACCCCGTTACTGGCCGCAATTTCCGACAGGGTATCACCCCGTTTGATGACGTACTGGGTAATCGCCGGTTTAGCGGGTGCCGGAGCACTGGCCTTGCTGCTGGCAGCCGCAACTGTGGCAGCCGGTTTGCTGGCCGCTGCCGGACGCGGCGTTACCGGATTCAACGGTGGTCGCGGAATCATATCCTCCGGCACCTTGTTTGTGGTGGCCGGAGCATTCACCGGAATAAAACCATCACTGGACGCCGCTGCCGGTGCTGCGGCGGCAACGGTTACGGCCGGCTTGGTAGCAACGGCCGGAGCTGGAGCTGGAGCTGGAGCTACAGCCGGTTTCGATGGCGCCGCCGGTTCAACTTCTTCGATATCAACGGTCTGCAATTGTGGCTGCGACTGCGGTGCCGCACCCGGCGGATGCTTGGCAAAGTAATCCTTGATACCAGCCAGAATGGCCGTGGCCATCTTGCGCTGGTAAGCCTGTGAGGTCAGCTGCGCTTCTTCCTGCGGATTGGAAATAAAACCGGTCTCCACCAGCAAGGCAGGCATGTCCGGTGACTTCAACACCACAAACGCCGCTTGTTCCACACTGCGCTTGTGCAGTTTGGCAAAAGCTCCCATACGACTCAGGATCGAGCTGGCCGCGCCCATACTGGCGTTGCGCTGATAAGTCATGGACAGGTCAAGCAGGGTTTTACGCAGGTGGTCTTCCTTGTCGTCCAGGGAAACACCACCAATCAGGTCCGATTCGTTTTCCTTGTCGGCCAGCCAGCGCGCCGTTTCACTGGTGGCACCACGATCAGATAACACGTACACGGAAGCACCGTGAGCGGCCGGGTTCTTGAACGCATCCGCATGGATCGACACAAACAGGTCAGCGTTGGCGGCACGCGCCTTGTCGCTGCGATCGCGCAGACCGACGTAGTAGTCACCGGTACGTACCATAAACGGGGTATAACCCGGCTCTTTCTGCACCAGAGCCTGCAGCTCCTTGGCTATTGCCAGTACCACGTTTTTCTCGCGTGACTTGCGTGGACCCATAGCCCCCGGGTCTTCACCACCGTGACCGGCATCAATCGCGATGATCAGATTACGACCACGACTCTGGGTAACCGCCGGGGCTTTTTTCACCGGTGACATCGACTGCGAACTGGCAACCCGCTTGAGGTCGATCGCCAGACGGTAGTTCTTGTACTTGTCGTTGGGTGGAATCAGTTCACTGACCGGGTTCAAGGTTTCGTTAACGTCCAGTACCACACGGGTAACGTTATTGGTCGGAGCACCGGTACGTACCGACGATACCGCTGTGCCAGCGATCCCCACGGCCGCCGTGTTGACCTTCATTTTGACATTGGTGAAATCGATTACCACCCGGTCAGGCCCTGGCAACGTAAATACCTTGTGTTCGACCGGAGCGGACAGGTCAAATACCAGACGAGTCTTGTCCGGATATTGCCAGATACGCATATCGAGGATGTCCGCCAGCACCGATGGCGCCAGAAAACTCAGACACACCAGCAACCAACGCCAGTGCAAACGGAAAGAAACAGAATTCGAATTCATGACGCCGGCTCTTCTGGCCAGGCGGCCAGCCATGCTTGTCCAGTAGCGGTTCGGGCAATCAATGCCAGTTCACGGGAATCACCCAGATCCTCGATGCGGATTTCAAGATCCGCCTCAGGCAAAACGCCCCGCCCCTTGTCAGGCCATTCGATCAGGCACAACACGCCGTCGTCGAGGTAATCGCGGATACCCATAAACTCAAGTTCTTCCGGATCGCCAAGGCGATACAGGTCGAAATGACAGATACGGCCCAACTGACAAGTATAGTCTTCAACCAGAGTGTAGGTTGGACTCTTGACAGCGCCCTGATACCCCAGAGCATGGATCAGACCGCGGCTGAACGTGGTTTTGCCGGCACCCAGAGTGCCTTCGAGGAAAATCAGTCCACCAGACTGACCACTACGACTGAGGGCCGCGGCCATTTGCGCGGCCAATGCCAGCATGGCGGCTTCTCCCACCGCCTTGCAGAGTTTTTCGGTTACCGATAACACGACGTTGTTCCAACCTGTCGGCACCACAGGGGTGCATGGGGTTTACACACTGAACGATCAGTGTGTGATGTAATTATTCAAGCGACGCAACCAGGGCATCAGATCCGTAGCCAGCAGGCCACACAGACCGTTTTCATGAGCCGCACGGTCAGCGGCGGCACTGTGCAGACATACGCCCCAACGAGCGGCCTGCCAGGCATCCATCCCCTGCGCCAGCAGGGCCGCCAGCACACCGGTGAGGACATCGCCCATACCACCGCTGGCCATTCCGGCGTTGCCGTCGGAACACAGGGCTACCCGACCATCCGGATGGGCAATCAGTGAACCACAACCTTTTAACACCACCACCGCAGAATATCGGCTGGCGAGGTCACGCGCGGCTGCAAACCGGTCATTCTGAACAGTCCTGATATCCACGTCCAGCAATCGCGCCGCTTCGCCAGGATGCGGAGTCATAATGACCTGACGTTCACCAAAAGCCTGACGCCAGCCAGGGGACGCCAGCAGATTCAGCGCATCGGCATCCAGAACGACCGGCAGATCGGATTGCAGCACCTGTTGTAACAGCAATTCGCCCCAGCTGCCCTGCCCCAGTCCCGGTCCAACCGCCAGAACGGATGCCCGCTCCAGCAAAGGCAACAGCTCCAGTCCCGACACCACAGGTTTGACCATCACCTCAGGACGCCGCATCAGAATGGCCTGGGCATGACTACCACGAGTAGCACAGCTGACCAGACCAGAACCACTGCGAGCAGCGGCTTCACAAGCCATGGCGGCGGCACCCCCCATGCCTTCGTCACCACCAACCACCAGCACATGGCCATAACGCCCCTTGTGGACGTTACCCCGCCGAGCAGCCAGCCCCTCATGGCGCTCTGCCAGCACTTGATAACCGATGCGTTCAACGTCAGCAGCCATGCTTTTCAGCACCGCCGGGCGGATATCCAGACAAGCGTATGCAATATCACCACAATAATCGGGGCCATCGGCCGTCAGCAGCCCCTGTTTCATCGCCACAAAGGTGACCGTCAGATCAGCACGCACTGCGGGCTCCAGCGCACAGCCGGTATCGGCATGCAGGCCCGTCGGAATATCCAGCGCCAGCACCGGTGCCGGATGAGAGTTGATCTGCTCAATCAGCTCGGCCAGCTCTCCCGCCGGAGCCTTGTTCAGGCCGGTGCCCAGCAAACCGTCCACCAGCAGATCGGAATCCCGCTCCAGTACACCGGCCCAGGGTTTCACCTCAACCCCCGCTGCCAGCGCCATTTCGCGGGCTCGAGTACTGGCCTCGGACAGCTGGCCATGATCCCCAAGGGTGTAAAAGTTGACGTCAAGACCATGAATGGCAGCCAATGCTGCCACCACATAGGCATCACCACCGTTATTGCCCGGCCCCGCCAGTACGGTCAGAAACTGCGCCGTTGGCCAGCGTTGCAGCAAGCATCCAAATGCCGCTTGCCCCGCACGGGACATGAGTTCAAAAGCCGGAATCTGCTCATCCGTCAGGGCGCGCTGATCCAGCTCACGCACGGCGGCGGCCGTAAACAGGCTGGCTGGCAAATGCTGGAACGCTGATAACGGCTGAGTCATTCCGATAGTCCTTTGGTTACGGGCGAGTGTCGGCAGTGAGGCCAACGCCTGCACCACGCTCTGTGATAAAGTGGCCGATTATACAGAGCACCGACCACAAGCGCGAAGCCATGCCAGCATTACCCGACGATCACCCAGCCCAGCAGCCCCCAACCCCACCAGCCACCGTCAATGCCAGCCCTGAACAGCTGCAGCATCTGCGCCGTCGTCTGGATGAACTGGCCCGTGAGTTCGGCTTTCAGCAAGTAGGGGTCACCGGCACCGACCTGTCGCGCCATGGGGAATATCTCAAGGCCTGGCTGGCCGAGGGGTATCACGGTGAAATGAGTTTTATGGCCGAGCACGATGATCTGCGCTGGCATCCGGAACGTCTGCATCCCGGCACCATCCGCGTAATCAGTCTGCGGATGGATTATCTGCCACCGGAAATCAGCCTGCTGGATACTCTCAACGATCCCGATGCTGCCTATATTTCCCGCTACGCCCTGGGACGTGATTACCACAAGATGGTGCGTCACCGCATTGCCCGTCTGGGGGACGCTTTGCGTGCCGAAGCCGGTCAGATCGGTATTCGAGCCCTGATCGACAGCGCCCCGATTCTGGAGCGCGCAGCGGCCGAGGCGGCCGGTCTGGGCTGGATTGGCAAAAATTGCATGCTGATCAACCGCAGTGCCGGTTCCTGGTTTTTTCTGGGCGAGTTGCTCACCGACCTGCCGTTACCCATCGACACACCGGACGCCGCCGACCACTGTGGCAGTTGTAACCGCTGCATTGATATCTGCCCGACCCAGGCCTTTGTCGGAGCGCGGATTCTCGATGCTCGCCGCTGTATTTCCTACCTGACCATCGAGCTGGTCGGGCCGATTCCGGTGGAGCTACGCGCCCCGATGGGCAACCGTATTTTTGGTTGTGACGACTGTCAGCTGGTATGTCCGTGGAATCGCTTCGCCAGCCCGACCCGGGAAGACGGTTTTTATCCGCGTAACGGCCTCGACAACATCAGCCTGCTGGAACTGTTTCTGTGGGACGAAGCCACGTTTATGAAAAAAACCGAGGGTATGCCGATCCGCCGGGCCGGTTATGAAAACTGGCAACGTAACGTAGCGGTCGGATTGGGCAATGCACCGGCCAGTGCCGCCATTCTGGAAGCCCTGCAACAACGCCGCAACAGTGCCTCAGAACTGGTGCGGGAGCATATCGACTGGGCTATCGCCCGTCAGACAGGTAGCCCAGACAATATCTGAAAACGACAACAGTGTTACGGAAGCGATCAGCCATTCGGGGCAAACTTGGTAAACCCGGAACATTTATGTTTACCTGTTAGAGGGCGTTCTCAATTATTAAACCGGGCCTGCTGAGTGCCAGTGGGTTTCAGAACCAGGCATGAGGAGCGTGGTTTAACGGGTTAAATGAGTGACGAATAACGCCGGACTGGGACCCACTGGCCTCAGCCCGATGGGTTATGGTTAAAAATCCACCAGTCTGTGTTGTTGAACTTGTAAAGGACTCGCCATTCCCTGCGTTCAACGCCTTGCCTGACGGATTTTTTACTCATAACAGGCCGCGTCAAATAATTGAGAACGCCCTCTAATCATACCCCCTGAATTGATACTGGCGGAGGACCGCATGCTTCCCATGATTATACCCATTGCCTCACTGCTGATGGGTGTATCACTACTCTTGCTCGGCAATGGTTTGCTCACAACCCTGCTGGCCCTGCGCGGCAGCATGGAAGGTTACAGCGATAGCCTGATCGGTCTGATCAGCTCGGGCTACTTCTTCGGTTATTTTGTCGGCTTCTTCCTCGCCATTCCGCTCTTGCGCCGGATTGGTCATATCCGTGCGTTTGCGCTCTGTGCCGCGGTTGCTTCCTGTGTGGTGCTGCTGCATGTGCTGATCAACGATCCGTGGATCTGGATTGCCCTGCGAGTAGTCACCGGTACGGTGATGGTGATTCTCTACAGCATTATCGAAAGCTGGCTGAATAATCAGGCTACCCCCACCAGCCGTGGCCGTATCTTTGCGGTTTACATGGTGGTGAACCTGGCATCACTGGCCATTACCCAGCAATTCCTGCGTCTTGATTCTCCCATGGCATTCACCCTGTTTGCGCTGTCGGCCATGCTGGTGTGTATCAGTCTGGTGCCGATTACCTGGACGCGTCTGACCCAGCCAGTGGTGGCGGATGTCAAACGTCAAAGCCTGCGTCGCCTGTTCAAACTGGCGCCGGTTGCGCTGGCCGGAGCGTTTCTGTCCGGTGTGGTAATGGGTGCATTCTGGGGTCTTGGCCCGCTGTATGCGCAGAAGATCGGTTTTGATAGCAACGCCATCGCCATGTTTATGAGCTGCGGTATTCTCGGTGGTGCGTTAGGCCAGTTCCCGCTGGGCCGCTTCTCGGATCGTTACGATCGTCGTGTAGTGCTGCTCTGGATTGCCGTCGCCGGTGCATTGGTGTCGTTTGCCATGTGGGTGCTGCCGGATGTGTACTGGCTGGTACTGACCCTGATTGGTCTCTGGGGCTGTGCCACCTTCGCGATTTACCCGGTTTCCATTGCCCATCTGGTTGACCATCTGGAACCAGGAGAAGCCTTGTCCGGTGGCAGCACGGTGCTGTTGCTGCACGGCGTTGGCGCGGCGATTGGTCCGGCCATTGCCGGTCAGATGATGGAGCTGATGTCGGCCAATGCACTGGCGTTGTTCTACTGCGTGGCATTGGCGATTCTGGCGTTGTTCACGCTGAAAAAAGTGGCACTTTCGAAGGCCATGAAGGAAGAAGAACCGACCGATACCCAACCGTTTGCAGCCATGGTCAGAACCACTCCGACCGTACTGGAAATGCTGCAGGATGGCGAACCGTCGGCCGCGAACGGAGCAGCACAGGATCAACAGAAACCCGCCGCCGATTCCGGCAAACCGGCGCTCTGATCGTCATAAAACAGGCTCTAAAAAACGACCTCTGAAAAAACAGGCAACGACGCATGGATAACTGCGTCGTTGCCTGTTTTGTTTGCTCAACGCCCAAGTTGGTTACCCCCCTTTGGCGGCACGTCCCAGTTCCCACACTGGCAAGAACACACCCAGTGCCAACACCAGCACCAGCGCCCCCATAAACACCAGCAGGATTGGCTCAATGGCATCGGCCAGCTGTTTGAGGTCGTAGTCGATTTCTTCTTCGTAAAAATCCGCCACGTCGTTCATCAGACGGTCGATAGAACCGGTTTCCTCACCCACCGCCATCATCTGCAACACCAGTGGCGTAAACAGCCCGGTATTGGCGGCGGTAGAGGTCAGACGTTCGCCGCGCTCCACCCCCGCCTGCATTTTCTGGATCGCTGCCCCGATATAGCGGTTGCCCAGACTGCCCGACACAATCGCCAGACAACGCAAAATCGGCACCCCCGACGCAATCATCATGGCCAGTGAACGAGCGAAACGGGCGAGTGCAATCCGCTCATAGAGACTTCCCAGCAGGGGAATCCGTAACTTCCAGCGGTCCCACAACAAACCGCCTTCCGGAGTTTTGTGATACTGCCACAAGGCCACCAGCACCATTACCACCCCCACGGCAATAAACACGCCCCAGGTCTGGACGATTTCCGAGCTGGCGATCAGGATCCGAGTCGGCAACGGCAACTCGCTGCCCATGCTGGCAAACACCGGCGCAAAGTTGGGAATCACGTACAGGGTCACAATGGATAACGCCGCCACAATCGACGTAACCACCATGGCCGGATAACGCAGCGCAGTTTTCAGGCGTTTCTGGGTTTCCCGCTCCATATCCAGGTGTGCAATCAGGCGCTCCAGTGCTTCCGACAAGCGCCCCGTGGTTTCACCAATACTCACCATGTTGATAAAAATCGGTGAGAACACCTTGGGATGCTGGCGAAACGCCGAACTGAGGTCACTGCCGCTGATCAGCGACTCGCCAATATCCTGCAGAATGTCGCTCAGAGCCGGATTGGTCGCGGTTTCCGCCAGACCATTCACGGCACGTATAATCGGCACTCCGGCACGGGTGAGGGCATACAGCTGACGGGTTAACAATAAACGTTCATCGGCACTGATCGGCGGGCCGAAGTGAAACTCCATATGCAAACCACTGCCACTGGTCTGGCCACGTTGACGCCCCTGCTCCTGCTGGATTTTCAGGCTCACCACCAGAATGCCCTGACGCTGCAGCTGGCGCGCCGCGCCCTGCTCACTGCCAGCCTGAATCGATCCGCTCACGGCTTTGCCCTGATTATCGCGCCCGCTGTACAAATAACTGGCCATCAGCCCTCCGATTCATCCAGAGTTGCGGCGATACGGAACACTTCTTCAATCGAGGTTAAGCCCTGACGGGCAAAATCGAGGGCCGCCAATGCCAGCGGCCGGAAGTTTTTCTGGGCTATCGCCGCTTCGGCAAACGCATGGCTGTTGTGCTGGCGTAACGCGGCAATTAACGGGCTGGTCATTTCCAGCAGTTCGTAGATACCAATACGGCCCTGATATCCGGTGTTGTGGCACTGGTGGCAGCCTTTGGCAGAGACATAGGCCTGATCACCCGCCCCCGCTTCCATGGCGTTTAGCCACGAACGCTCCTGTTCCAGCAAATGATGGGAATGCTGGCAGTTGGGACATAAACGTTTGATCAGACGCTGGGCCACCACTCCCCGCAAGGCCGATGCCACCAGATAGGTATCAACACCCATATCCAAGAGACGCATGGCGCTGGAAGCGGCATCGTTGGTGTGTAATGTGGATAACACCAGGTGGCCGGTCATGGCGGCCCGCAGGCCGATTTCCGCCGTGGTCTGATCGCGCATTTCGCCCACCAGCAGAATGTCCGGGTCCTGACGCAAGGCAGCCCGCAGTACGGTTGCAAACTCCAGCCCGACCTTGGGATTCACCTGCACCTGGTTAATACGCGGCAGGCGATATTCAATCGGATCTTCAGCGGTAATGATTTTTTTACCCGGCTCGTTCAGCAGGTTAAGCGCCGAGTAGAGGGTGGTGGTTTTACCGGAACCGGTGGGGCCAGTAACCAGAATCAGGCCGTGTGGGCGGCGGATCAGATGGGTAAAACGCCGACTGATGGCCTCCGGCATGCCGAGGGAATCCAGCTCCAGACGAGTAGTGCTCTGGTCAAGCAGACGCATCACCACCGATTCACCAAACTGCACCGGCATGGTCGACAAACGCACGTCGATGCTGCGGTTCATCACCCGGATATTAAAACGGCCATCCTGCGGCAGGCGTTTTTCGGAAATATCGAGACCCGACATGATTTTCAGGCGTGACACTAGCGCCGATGCCACCCGGCGCTCTTTCATGATCTGCTCCTGCAGATCACCGTCGATACGCAGGCGAATACGCAACAGGTTTTCCTCTGGCTCAATGTGAATATCCGAGGCTTTGACCTGCACGGCATCTTCAAACAGGTTTTGCAGCAAACGCACAGCAGGGGCTTCGCTGGAGTCGGAAGTCATGGCCATCTGGTCGATGTCAAAATCGCTGGCTTGTAACTCCCCTTCCAGCTCACCAGCAATACTGGCGATCTGTTCCTGACGGCGATACTGAGTATCCAGCACCGCCAGCAATTCCTGCTCACGCACAAACGCGGGCAAAATCGGCCGCTTCAGCGCCCGCTGGATCTCGTCCAGCAGCATCAGATCGGTCGGATCAGCCATGCCTACTCGCAAACCGGCTGGCTCATCAGCCAACACCACGGCGCGATAACGACGCGCCTGGCTTTCCGGCAACAGTTGCACCAGCCGGGTTTCAACCCGGAAACGTGCCAATTCGATAAAGGGATAACCAACGAAGTCTGCCAATGTCCGTAACAGGGTTTCCTCGGTCAGAAAGCCCAGATCGGTAATAGCACGCCCGAGTTTTTTGCCGGTTTTTTTCTGCTCGGCCAGCGCCTGACTCAACTGTTCCTGGCTGATCAGGCGACGCTCCAGCAGCAAATCCCCGATGCGTACCCGCTTCGGCATGTCCATGACAGCAGACTCCTCTATTTTTCACACAAGGCTCCACCTCCGGCTATACCGGATGAGAGCCTGTTTACTTCTGCCGTTCCGATTAACTGCGGACCAGCACCTCAGATAAAGCCCGCTGAGCGATTACTGATGTTTGCCAGACCACTTCCGGGCCACGGTTATCCGAAACCGCCCTGTGGGCATTTTCGTGAGCCTGTTCCAACAACCAGTTGGTGATCAGGGCCAGAACCAGAATCGATAACACGGTGCCAATCAGTACGATGGCGGCATCTTTGAGCGGAAGTTCCCTTTCCGGAGCGTCATGCATTTCGTGAGCATGGTGATGTTTCATGGCTACTGCCCTCCGGGGTTACTGATAACAGAGCGCAGAGGGGCGAACCGCTGATTGATATTGGCCAGGGTTTCGTCACTTGCGGCACTGTCGATGATGCGAGGCTGGATCAGGATGACCAGCTCGCTTTGAACACTGCTGACCCGCTGTTGCCGGAAAAACCAGCCCAGCAGGGGAATATCACCGAGGATCGGAACACTGGCTTCGGTTTCGACCTTGCGGTTTTGCATCAGGCCACCAATCACCACCACCTGCCCGGAGCGGGCACGAATAATGGAGTCGGTTTCCCGTACGGTGCTGTACGCCAATGGCAGGCTGTAATCGGCATCACTGAGGGACAGGGTTTTTACCCGCTCCTCAACCTCGGTAACGGTTGGATGCACGTGCAGGATCACTTCCTGATTGCTGCCAATCTGCGGCGTCACATCCAGGGCAATGCCAGAGAAAAATGGCGTCAGCTCGATATCCGGCGTCTGGGTGCTACTGGTAGTGGATGTGGATGTGGTGGTGCTGACATCGGTAACAAAAAACTCGTCCGATCCCACCTTGATCACGGCTTTCTGGTTATTCACCGTGGCGATTCGCGGGCTGGACAATACCTTGACGTCGCCTTGGGTCTGCAGCAGCGACATGGCGCCAGTGAAATCGCCAATATCAAAATTGAGGCTGAGCACACCGCCAATACGATCGGTGTTTTCCAGTGCTACGGACCCCTGACTGGCGTACACGGAATTCTTGTTGCTGGCGGCGGCGATCGTGCTCCAGTCAATACCGGACTGGAAACCTTCGTTGAGGGTCACTTCGAGGATCTTGGTTTCAATCAGTACCTGTTGCTGGATGCTGATTTCAGCGCGACGCAGGTATTCCGACACCGCAGCCTGCATGGGCGGGGTCGCCTTGACGATCACCATACCTGCCTGTGCATCCACCACGACTCTGGCCCCCTCTTCACTGGCCAGCAGCATTTCCAGGGTCACTTTCAATTGCTGCCAGAAATCCGCGTCGGACTGGGTTTCAACTTCGCTCGAATTAACGGTTTGATGACTTTCCGCAGACGCAGTTCCGCTACTACTTGAGCCAACCGCATTGGACACCTGTCCACTGCTGACCTGCATACCCGAACGACCACTGCGGTTTACATTCAGGTAGTTGACCGGATAAATACGGGTCTGGGATTGCAGCGGCAGAATCTGCACGCCGTAACGGGTCCAGACATAATCAAAACCATACAGGTCACGCACCGCCGCCAGCGCTTCATCCAGTGTTACCTGGCGCAGCAGCAAGGAAATATTGCCTTCCACCTGAGGGTGCACCACCAGGTTCACACCACTGCCGGCGGCCAGACCATTAAAAAACGGTACGGCCGGAGTCTGTTCGGCCACCACATCAAAACGGCGATTCACCGCGTTGGAGGTAATTTCCGCCGGTTTTTGTGGCACCGCCGCTTCCATTGCCGGAGCGCGCTTGGCTGGCGGCACAATCGGGCTCGCCACCGATGGTTTCGCTTCCTCCTTCATCATGGAGGCGCACCCTGCTTGCAGCAGCGTCAGAATGGCCAGCATGACCACAACACTCAACGGTTTCACCGGTTCGTCCTCTTGTTATCCGGGGCCTTCGGAGCTGTCTCGGCCGCCGTTACTGGCGCCGCAGATTCCCGCAGGGTTTCCTTGATTAAAGACAATTCGCGCACACCTTGCCGGGATTGCAGACGAACCGAGTCCGGTCCGATGCTGATCAGCCGATAGCCATCCACCTCATCACCCACCGCCAGCAGTCGGCCGTTAATCACCGCCCGCGACTGTTCACCCATCACAATCTGCTGCAACTTTGGCAAGCTGACTTCCACCCGGGCGCCAGCTGCGGGAGCCGAAACCACCGGAGCGGCAGGACGCGCCCAGGCCGGTGGTGCGGTCGGATCAGCTGCCCAGCTGTGGCAGCCCCAGCACAGCAGGGCCAGCAGGCACAGGCGTTTGTTGGTCATGACATCAGGCACCCACCACCTCCCGGCTGACGCTGATGGTGAATACCTCCAGGGTCAGTTCGCCCCAGGGGTAGTCTTTCTGGTGATACTCAAGCCCTTGCCAGTGCAAGGTGCCGGGCAGTTGCTGCATACGCTGCAGATAATCCAGCACCGCAGGCCAGGTGGCTTTCAGATGCAGGCGTAAACCATGGCGCCAGAGAATCGTGCCGCTGTCAGCCGAGCCAGCCACACCCGAATCAGCAATTGCACCACTATGACTACCGGCAGCGGAGGCCTGACTGGCTACGGCCACCGCAGTAGCAGCCACCGGGTCGGTTTTACTGGCTGATGCCTTGGCGGCACTGGCTGCGGCAGTGGTATCCGCTGCCGAGCCCACTGCTGCGGTCAGAAGTGGCTCCGGCGGCAGGTTTTCAAGACTGATCAGCTGTAAGGACGGCGTTTCGGCCAACACCTGTTCCAGCACACGCGCCAATTGCTGTGGACTCACCAGCGCCGCCATCTGTTGATGATTACGCTCCTGTACCATGCCGAGCTGCTGCTGCAGCTGCTCTTGCTGGCTGCGTAATGGCGGATTAGGGTCGTTCACCGGATTACGCTGCAGCGCCAGCGTCTGGGTTTCCATGGTCAGCGAACCATCGTTGAGTGACTGCGTACGCTGACGGTTGACTACAATGTCTTTCCAGAGCGGCTCCAGCACCAGCAAAACCACCAGCATCACCAGCAGAAACTCGATGGTAATGTTGATGATCAGCTGCTCACGGCGGGTCAGCTGCTGATACTGGCCAACCACCTGACGCACGCGTGGATGTTCAATCACTCGTCTCATGGCTTGCTCCGTACCGATGCCGGGCTGGTCAACTCTCGTTTGTCGGCAGCACTTTCTTCCGGAGGGCGGGTGTCCAGTTCGAAATTGAGCCAGGGCTGGGTCTTGTCGCGTTCGATACGAATCTGCCGAAAAGTACGGCCACTGAACGTCGGCAGCTCGCCCAACCCTTGCAGATATGTGGAAACCACAGCGGGTTCAGGTACTCGTCCGGCCAGCACCAGTGCATCACCACCATCCAGCAGTAGCACATCGGTCAACCACAGGGAGGTATTGGCATGCTGGCTAAGATCATTCATCAATGGGCTGAAACTGTCGGCATACCGCAGGGGCGGATTACGCAGGTAATCGAGACGCAGGCGCTCGCGTTGTAATTCCAGCTGCAGCCGGGCAACACTGGCTTGCAAATCCGTATCCAGCGCCACCGGTAACAGGCGCTGCTCCTGGGATAACAGTGCTTCCATGGCTTGTTGCTGACGTTTTTCGGCTTGCTTGAACTGCAATACCATCCACACATCGAGCGCCGCCATGACCAGTGACAGCATCAGCAAAGCCGCCGCCAACCCCAGCAGCTGACGAAACAGCTGACACACAGGTGCCGGCCAGCGTGCTGGTCGAAATTCTTCCACAAACAGGTTTACGTACTGACGGGGTTGCCAACTCATAACCAGCTTGCCCCGCCTTCATCGACATGAGGCAACTGCAGAGCCCCCGCCAATGCCAGTAATTGACGCTCACAACGGCGCACACCGGGGACCGACAACAGCCGCCAGGGAGTACGAAATGCCTGTTCAAGGCGTTCCAGTAACAGATCAGCATCAACGCCACGGGTTGGCATCAGCCATAACTGATTGATCAGCCCCATGCCCATCTGGCTGTCGAAATAGTCCATGGAACGCTGCACTTCGAGCTGCAGGTAATCGAGCGGGCCGTCCCCTTCCCGCACCAGTTGCAAACCGCCGTCAGGATTGGCATCCGCTTGCAGGCTTTGCTGCAATTCCTGTTGGCCAAGATGCAGCTGACGGCTCAGATACAAAGCCCCTTCGCGATACAGGGTGAGACGACCGTCGTGTTCATTCAGCACCAGAATGCCAACACTGCCCTCAGGCTCCAGCAAAGCCAGCAGGTTCAGCAAGGCCAGCTCGCCAATCAGGATTTGCTGCAGGCTCAGGTTCATGCGTTTGCACCAGTCGACCTGATCCTTGATAAAACTGCGCTCACACACCACTGCCTGGGCGATGCGATTGCGGCCACGATAGGCGTCGTCGGGCAAACGAAATGCTTCCACCACCAGCTGTTCCAGTGGCTGGTTCACCAGATCACCCAGACCAAAGCGCAGGGCTCCCGCCAGTTCATGATCTTCCACATCGGGCGCCTGCATCAGGTGTAACTGGTAGCCGTTATTAGGCATCAACAGCACGGTGCGACTGCGTTCGAGCTGGTTCTGCTGAATCCAGCCCGCCAGAGCAGCTTCCGAAGCGTCATCCCCATCCGTCGCCGGGAAAAACAGCACCGGTTCGCCGTTCTGACAACCAACGGCCGCAAACTGGCCAGCCTGGCACCAGATGCCAAGCTGCACTTCATTGCGGGATGTGTTTTTGCGCCAGGGCCAACCCATGGAGCACCTCAATTCGGGGATTTACTGTCAGTGTAGACAGGATTTTCCGTCTTGCTGGTTCGGTCGGCTTTGCGCTTTTATACTGATCGCTCAGTGTTCAAAGACGTTTTCCATGTTTCATATCGTTCTGTTCGAGCCGGAAATTCCGCCCAATACCGGCAATATCATCCGCCTGTGTGCCAACACCGGCTGCCAGTTACATCTGATTGAACCGCTGGGATTCAGCATGGAAGAAAAAGGCCTGCGCCGGGCCGGACTGGATTACCACGAGTTCGCCAATATCCGCCGTTATCCGGACTTTGCGAATTTTCTGGAAACGGCACAGCCGCAGCGGCTGTTTGCCCTGACCACACGTGGCCAGCACACCTTTGCCGACAGCCAGTATCAGGAGGGGGATTATTTTATCTTCGGTCCGGAGACACGTGGTCTGCCAACGGCCGTACTGGATTCCATGCCTCACGAGCACTGGTTACGTTTGCCCATGCTGCCGCAAAGCCGCAGCCTGAATCTGTCCAATACGGTGGCAATTGTGGTGTTTGAAGCATGGCGTCAGCTCGAATTTGCCGGCGCCTTGCGGAAAGGATCAGGACAGCTGCCCAGTCATTAACGGGGCAGCATTTACAGAACAGAGAAACAGAACAGAGAAACACAGTGGGCTGGTCAGCCCATCAACATACTGCGCAAGGCATTCCAGCGGCTGGCCAGCAAGGCCGAAAAGATCAGGCCGCAGCCCAGAATCTGCACCAGGGTCATCGCTTCATCAAACCAGAGGATCGCCAGAATGGCGGTCCAGACCGGTTCCAGCACCATAATCACCGCAGCACTGCTGGCCGGTGTTTTGCCTTGGGCCCAGGTTTGCAGCAGAAAACGCAAACTGGTGGCAATCAGGATACTGGCTAATAACCAGCCCCAGGCGGCGAGATCGGGATGCAGGTCGTGATCCTCAAAAATCCATGCTAGTGGCAAAGACACCAGACCAACCATCACCAGCTGGATCGACGTCAGCGGTAATACCGGCAAACGCGCCGCCGCGCGACTGTTCATCACAAAGGTCAGGGCAAACAGCACCGCTGCCGCCACAAACGCGCTTTCACCCCAGCCAAGTTTGAACTCGCCATCCAGTGACAACAGCGCCAGACCAGCCGCCGCCAGAGGAATCGAAAAACGGCTGCTGGGCGGCAAATGATCACCAAAGAACATCGCCACCACCGGTACCAGCACCACCCCCAGACTGGTGAGGAATGCCCCCACCCCAATATGGCTGGCGTGTTGCAAGCCGAGAATCCAGAACACCATGGCCGAGCCAAAACACAGGCCCAGAATCAGCGCACGTTTCCACTGCTCAAGTGTCATGGCCCGTAATGATGGCCCAGCGAATAAACCCAGCAACACCCCCGCCGATACAAACCGCATGGCCACAAAGGTCAGTGGGGAAAACGCCTGCAAGGCTTCCTTGGAAAAAATCCAGCCAGCCGCCGCCAGCAAGGTAACCACCACCAGCGCCAGATCGGCACGGGCCTCGGTATTCGTAACCATGAAGAGTCCAGATAAAGGTTGGTAGATCAACGGAGTGCGCCATTCTGGCACGCCCTCTGGCTGAACAAAATGCGCCATCCGTTTTCTCACAAAACAGAATGTATTTTCCATTTTGGAACATCATGGAATATAATTTCCATAAAATCCCACAACAGAATATCCGGTTCATCTGCTGAAACGGATTGCGAGGCCCTCATGGCAAAGTATCTGGTCATTGGTAACTGGAAAATGAACGGCAATCTCAGCCGCAGCGAACAGCTGGTTGAGGACATTCTGGCGCAGCTGCCAGTATTACCCACCCTCGAGGTTGCCGTATGCCCGCCGTTTACATACCTGGCTCCGGTTGCCAAGCGTCTGCGTGACACAGCGGTAAAACTCGGAGCCCAGAACCTCTGCGAACATTCGGCGGGGGCTTACACCGGTGAAGTAGCAGGCCCGATGCTGGCAGACTTTGGCACCCGTTTTGTGCTGGTTGGCCACTCCGAACGCCGCAGCCTGTATGGCGAATCATCGGAACTGGTCGCCGCCAAGGTCGAAACCGCTCTGGAATGTGTGCTCACCCCGGTCCTGTGTGTGGGTGAAACGCTGGAAGAACGCGAAGCTGGCAAAGCAGAAGCGGTCATCAGCAGCCAGCTGCAGCCTGTACTGGCCCGCATTGGCAGCTCAGCCATGAAACGGGTGGTGATTGCCTATGAACCGGTCTGGGCAATTGGTACCGGTAAAACCGCCAGCCCGCAACAGGCTCAGGATATTCATGCGTTTATCCGCACAAGCCTGCAGCAGGCCGACGCCTGGAGTGATGATCACAGCCGCCTGCTGTACGGTGGCAGCGTCAAGGCCGATAACGCCGCCGAGCTGTTTGGCCAGGCCGATATTCATGGCGCACTGGTTGGCGGTGCTTCATTAAAAGCCGAAGATTTTGTCGCCATTTGCCATGCCGCCGGTCAGGCCTGATCCACAGGCTGCCCGCCCGGATACGCCTTTCTCCGTCTGACTGCGACACGCCGTCGCAGTCCCTCTGCGCTGCAGTTGCGGCAGCGCTGTTTTATACTGAGGGCCCTTTTCTGGCCCCTCCTCCATGATCGATCTGAATCCGGTTCTGCAACGTCTGGCCCTGCTGCAACTGTCGGTGGCTTCCGTCTGGCTGCTGCTGCTCGGATACCTGCAATCACAACAGGTGGCCAACCTGGACCCGGCCTGGATTCTGCTCGGCCTCTATCTGCCGATTCTGCTGTACAGCAACTGGCAAGGGTATCGCCGCACCATCAAGGAATGGCAGCTGTTTCTGCATATCCTCATCGAATGCCAGGTGCTCACCGGCCTGCTGTTTTTCTCGGGTGGCGTCACCAACCCGATGATTTCCTATTATCTGGTGCTGCTGGTCATCGCCGCCTATGGCCTGTCGTGGCAATACACCCTGTGGTTAACCCTGCTCGCCATTGGTGACTACAGTCTGCTCGGCGTCTGGTATCAGCCACTGCTGATGCGTAACTTCAATGGTGGTCTTGGCGGTGTGCCTCTGGTCGACTGGCACCTGTCCGGTATGTGGCTGACCTTTGTGCTCAGTGCCCTGATTCTCACCACTCTGATTCCGCTGCTGGTACGTGGCCGCCAACGTCAGCAGCAGGAAATCCAGCACCTGCGCGAACAGCAGCTCAAGAACGAACAGCTGATTGGTATTGGTACTCTGGCGGCAGGCACTGCCCACGAAATGGGTACACCACTGATGACCATGAGTATGCTGCTGGAAGATCTCGAAGCCGATGTACCGGCTGAACTGCAAGGTGATATCCAGCTGCTGCAACAACAGGTCAGTCGCTGTCAGGAGTCCTTGCAGAAGCTGGCTCGTCAGGGCCGCGAAGCACGCCAGTTGCGGGTAGTGAACGCCCGTCAGTGGTTACAAAACCAGTTGCAACGCTGGCAGCTCAGCCACCCCAAAGCCATGTGGGAAATATCTGAAAACGATGACGAGCAGGCCCGGATTGCCTCGTCGCCGTTACTGGATCAGGCCTTGCTGAACCTGCTCGACAACGCCGCTGAAGCAGGTCAGCAAACCATTCGTTTGCATAGCCGTTGCGACAACGGTTTCTGGTGTCTCGACATCCACCAGCCAGACCCGGAAGCCGCCAGCACTCTGGCCGACTACATCCCCTATCACAGCAGCAAACAGCACGGCATGGGCATTGGCCATTATCTGAGTAATGCCAGTGTTGAACAGTTTGGTGGAGCCATCCAGCTACGTCATGCCAGCGACGGCGGCAGCCTCTGCTGTCTGCGCCTGCCGCTGAACCATCGCCCGCTTACGCCCGAAGGAGCTTCATCCCATGGCTGAAAAAATCCTGATCATTGATGATGACCAGCACTTTGCCCAGGTGCTGCAACGCAGTCTGGAACGTCGTGGTCATCCCTGTGCGCTGGCGTTTGACCATGCCGAAGCCTTGCAGCAGGCACGCAGCCTCCAGCCCGACTGGGCAACGCTGGATCTACGCATGGAACAGGAATCCGGCTTGCAGCTGATTACCCCATTACTGGGGTTATTGCCGAACCTGCGGATTGTGATGCTGACGGGTTATGCCAGCATCCCGACGGCGGTCGAAGCAATCAAGCTGGGGGCCTTCAACTATCTGCACAAACCGGCCACCCTCGCCGATTTACTGAGTGCCTTTAACGATGAAAGCGGCACCCAGACTGGCAATGACGTGGTGGAAGAAGCCGCGGTGATGTCGGTAGACCGTCTGGAATGGGAACACATCAACCGGGTATTAAACGAACATCAGGGCAATGTATCGGCAACCGCACGCGCTCTGAACATGCATCGCCGTACTTTGCAGCGCAAACTGCAGAAATACGCGCCACGCTGAGTGGGAATAGCGTCAGGCGACCGAACCGCCGGATTAACGGAAATAGGAATCTTCGTCGAAGGTACTTAACCAGCGGGTATGGAAGACCACCATACCCGAGATAAACATGCCGTTTACCACCCCTTCCGGAAACATCATCAACGGCAAGTAACGCAGGTAGTCATTCCAGATATGGGCTGCGTCATGAACACCGGCCAGCCAGTACACCAGGCTTAACAACACATCACTGAAAGCATGGGTAAAACCGGCATTCAGAAATCCTGCCACCAGAATGTACACAAACGGATTACGCACCATACGTTTGTAGACCACCAGAAAAAACAGGTAGGAAAACAGTACAGGGGCCACCACTTTCAGAACAATCGCAAACCCCAGCTGGGTCACCAGCAGATTACCGGTTAATACCATCAGCACCTGCGCCATGGCGCCGGCCAGAATAGCCAGACGCCAGCCCATCATCAGGGTTGCCGCCGTCAGTGCCAGAATATGAAAACCAAGCCCGGCCAGAATACCGGCCTGCATATGCCAGAACAGGGTAATCACCAACACACTGCCAAAAAACAGATGCTGAGCCGGGCGGCACTCTCGCAAGGCCGCCCAGTTATACTGGCGAGCCACCATTCCCAAAGTGGCCAGCGCCACCAGGTTCAGACACAACAGCACCGGGTCCGACGGACTGAAATTCAATCAAGCAACTCCTGGCAATACAGCAAGGCATCTTCACGTCCGCGAGCCGTCGGATAATAGTCACGACGCATACCGACCTGGCAGAAACCCATTTTTTCATACAGATGAATTGCGCCCAGATTGCTGCGCCGCACTTCCAGAAAAATGCGCTCACAACCGCCTTTGCGCACCAGTTCCAGCACAAATTCCAGCAACTGGTGGCCAAGCCCCAGGCCCTGACAGTCAGGATGCACAACGATATCCAGTAGCTCGGCTTCGCCAACCACCTGGGTAACCACGGCAAAACCAACCGCCTTGCCGGCTTTTTCGAGAATCCAGATATTGTCCGGGTGCTTGAGATAACGAGCCATAACCGGCCCGCTCCATGGGTGACTCTGGCTGGCATTTTCGATGGCCAGCAAGGTATGCAGATCGTCAGCAAGTGCTGCCCGAATAATTGCAGTCATAGATAATCCGTTCTGATAAAAACTGGCTTACAGCTGTGAACGTTGCAGCAGGTATTGCCATAAATCCCGTTTGTGACGAGCCGAGCGCAGAATGTCCGCGACCGATGCTGGCAACCACAAACCTTCCGCTCCACCACGTGGTAACCAGTGCGCCGCCTGTTGCCCCATGGCAATGGCGTATTTCACACCCTGACTCGCCAGATGTTGCCACTGGGCTTTCAAGGCCTGACAGGCAACGCTGGCGCTCTGGTCTTCACGGGCATTTTCAATAAAAGGCCAGCGGAATTCACTGACCTCGGTCTGTACCTGGGCCATTCCCATCACCGCTGCCACACGCGCAGCCAGTTGCTGCATATCTCGCACGGCCATCGGATCATCACAGACCCACACACCAGCGCCCCCTACCCGCACAAACAGCAGCAGGAAACGCGGCGGAGTGAGATCGGTACTGGTGTCGGCATCTTCAGGAACTTCCGGTGCCTTGGCCGTCTCGACAACGGCAGCCGGTACAGGAACCGTTGCGGGGGCTGTCGAGGGCGCAGAGGTTAACCGCTGGTTAACATCCTGCACCAGTGTCGCAGCAGCCTGAGGTTCTCGCGCCACCTCCCGCAGGGCAGGACGTTGTACAGGAGCGGCTGCAGTCGGAGCCGCATCCTGTAACAAGCCGGAAGCCTGATGACGAGCAACCGCAGCCGCAACCGCCAGACGCCCTTCATCGGGTCCGGTATGACTACTGCCCACCAGCGGCAACAAGCGACTGGGGGCGGAGTTCGCCAGTTCTTCCCGCGGCAGCCACAGGGAAATTCCCATGGCTTGCAGGTACTGGCGGCGAACAACTTCCAGCATCAGTGCTTATACGCCATCGTTCTGCGGATGCTGACGGGATACACCGGATTGCAGCAGGTTCAGAGCGTGGATATACGCCTTGGCTGATGCCACGATGATGTCGGTGTCAGCACCGTTACCGTTCACGATACGACCGGCTTTCTCCAGTCGTACGGTTACTTCGCCCTGGGAGTCAGTGCCCTGGGTTATGCTGTTTACCGAGTACAACAGCAGGTTGGCACCAGAATTGGCAACCTGTTCGATGGCTTTCAGAGCCGCATCCACCGGGCCACTGCCTTCGGACGATACCTTGTGCTCCTGACCATCCTTGCTCAGCACCAGTTCGGCCACCGGGGTTTCACCCGTTGCAGAACGGCTTTCCAGCGCCACCAGCTTGTACACATCCGGTGCGGCATCGGCCACGGCTTCGCTGACCAGAGCTTGCAGGTCTTCATCGAAGATTTCGTGTTTCTTGTCTGCCAGTTCCTTGAAGCGGGTAAAGGCTTCGTTCAGGGCTGCGTCGGTTTCAAAGGTCACACCCAGCTCTTCCAGACGGGCACGGAATGCCGCACGACCGGAGTGTTTGCCCATCACCATCTTGTTGGCGCCCCAGCCCACGTCTTCGGCCTTCATGATTTCGTAGGTTTCACGATGCTTGAGCACGCCATCCTGGTGAATACCGGACTCGTGCGCAAAGGCGTTGGCGCCCACAATGGCCTTGTTCGGCTGCACCGGGAAACCGGTAATCGACGATACCAGACGGGAAGTCGGCACAATCTGGGTGGTATCAATGTTGGTGCTGATGTTGAACAGGTCGTGACGGGTACGGGTCGCCATCACAATCTCTTCCAGTGCGGCGTTACCGGCACGCTCACCCAGACCGTTGATGGTGCATTCCACCTGACGGGCACCGTTGGCAACCGCCGCCAGTGAGTTGGCTACCGCCAGACCAAGGTCGTTATGGCAGTGCACCGAGAAAATGGCCTTGTCGGAGTTCGGAATACGGGTCAGCAGGGTTTTGATCTTGTAACCGAACTCTTCCGGAATCGCATAACCAACGGTATCCGGAATGTTGATGGTACGGGCACCGGCATCAATCGCCGCTTCAATAATCCGGCACAGGAAATCGTTCTCGGAACGACCGGCGTCTTCACAGGAAAACTCCACGTCTTCCACAAAGCTGCGCGCTTTCTTGACCGCATACACCGCCTGCGCCAGCACCGCATCCGGCTCCATACGCAGCTTGTATTTCATGTGAATCGGAGAGGTGGCGATAAAGGTGTGGATACGCGCACGCTCGGCTTTCTGCAAAGCCGCTGCCGCACGTTCGATATCCAGATCCACCGCACGTGCCAGACTGCAGACGGTACTTTCGCGCACGGCCTGGGCCACGGCTTCAATGGAGGCAAAGTCGCCAGGACTGGCCGCCGCAAAACCGGCTTCGATCACGTCAACACGCATCTTCTCCAGAGCCTTGCCGATCCGCACCTTTTCATCTTTGGTCATGGAAGCGCCGGGGCTCTGTTCCCCGTCACGCATGGTGGTATCAAAAATAACCAAACGATTGGACTGGCTCATAACACTCTCCGCTACGATTCAAAAACTGGCGTGATTATACGCCGCTCTGCCTGTTACCGCAGTAAAGGGATGTGAACACGGGCAGAGCTCCCTGACAGGATAGACGCCCAATGGAATTGACAGAAGCATTGCCAATGCCTCAATTCTGTTTAAACAATCAATTTAGAAATTTTTAGACCAAAAGAAAAAGCCCCGATAGCTTGGCTATCGGGGCTTTGATTAAATGCTTGACGATGACCTACTCTCACATGGGGAGACCCCACACTACCATCGGCGATACTGCGTTTCACTTCTGAGTTCGGAATGGATTCAGGTGGTTCCACAGTTCTATTGTCGTCAAGCAAACCGTTTTGCTGATGCGTCCGTCTTATGCTCCGTAGAGCGGCGCGCTGTCAGCGAATAGGGTTGGATACATGAGTGTGAATATTCTCGTTTTTTTGCGAACCGACGTCACTGGTCGATATTACGTAACCGTTACCGGCTTGGGTGTTATATGGTCAAGCCTCACGGGCAATTAGTATCAGTTAGCTCAACGCCTCACAACGCTTACACACCTGACCTATCAACCTGGTGGTCTTCCAGGGCCCTACAGAACTCTCGAGGAGTA
>NZ_JAPNOA010000008.1 GCF_026626885.1 Parathalassolituus penaei | reverse complement strand
CCTGGCAGGTATGAAAGACTCCAAGGTGATTGTGGCCATCAACAAGGACGAAGAAGCCCCGATTTTCCAGGTGGCAGACTACGGCCTGGTGGCAGACCTGTTCGAAGCTGTACCTGAGCTGGAAAGCAGTCTCTGAAGACGATGCCTCCGGTGAGCACCGGAGGTATCTGTGTGCCCGCAGCGGCTGGACCGCATGCGGGCGCATCTGTTTTACGGATCAACCCATGATAAAAAGAACGAGGGTATCCATGCAGTCATACGCGTCCGCACATACGCCATTCATCAATCGCAACGTTGGTAGCACCAGTACTGACCGTGGCGATATCGACCCGCAACAATTCCTGCGCGGTTTTTTTGGTCATGACAACATGACCGACAATCTCCAGACCCGCCGTCTGCATAGCCAGGCGATGAATATCGAATGCCATGCGCTCGGTGATCTCAGTATCGCCAGAATCCTGTTCCGCCAGTCTGCCAGCATGACCAGCCGCAGCAGTGCCGACGCCTGTTACCTGCAACTGGTGGTCAGTGGTCACTGCCTGACCAATGTTGAGCAGCAACTGCAGGAACTGAGCAGCGGTGATTCTCTGATGCTGAATCCTGGTAGCCAGCGCTACAGCAGTTATCCCGCCGGCTGTGAGCTGGTTGTGGTGCGTATTCCACGCAGCAGCCTGCTACAGGCCGCCATTGAATTCGGCTTCAGTCGCACCCGCCAGGAAATCCGCTTCTGCTCAGAGCCTCTGAGCCGCGAGCAGGCCGGCAGCCTGTTCCACCTGCTGCAAGCCATCATGGTGCAGCTGCCACAGTCGATTGCCGGCAATGCCGGTGACTACTACGATCGCCTGTTAAGCTTGGCGATACTGCGTGCTTTTCCAACCAATATCCCGGTTTCCCAGAGCAATAACAGCCTGGGACGTCCGAGTGCTCATCCTCATATCGAAACCATCCGCAGCCATGTACTGCGCCGTATCACCGATGATTTTGATATCGAACAGCTGGCAGGGCTTTGCCATGTCAGTACAAAAACCCTGTACAACATCTTTAATCGTGAACTGGGTATTACACCGGCAAACTACATTCGGGGAATCAAGCTGGAGGCGGTACATCAGGAACTGAGTAACGCAAAAGACATTCGCAACGTTACCGAAGTTGCCATCCGTTATGGATTCACCAACCTCAGCCGTTTTTCGAATCAGTATCGGGAAATGTTTGGAGAGCTGCCCTCTGCCACTCTTAAAAACGCTCGCCGTATTGGCTCCAGAGCCTGAAACCTGACAAGAGAGTCTTATGCGTGGCAGGGGGAAGATCCTGACAAAAAACCCGGGAACCATGTCCCGGGATTGACCAATTTTACGGCCGGTTTGTACTCTGAACCGCACATGGCTATCCGAATCAAGGAGAGCGTTTATTGATTCGGAGAGCCAACGGGAAGTAACAGCAGAGACACCGGAAGCCATCCAGCGCCTGAGCAATCTGCCCATCACGCCCGTGGCGGATTTATCAGAAACCGTTACGTAAAACAGTCATAAGTCAGAACGTGCCGTGCCTGAAACTCAGGCACGGCCATCAGATCAGAACTTGTACATCGCCATCACTTCGAGCTGCTTGCCCTTTGGACGGATGTTCGGGAATGGACCACCTGCAGGGGTGTGCAGAGTATTCAGACTCTGGGTACGCCATTCAACACCCAGATCAACGCCAGGCATGTAGGTGTAAATCAGGTTCAGGTTAGCAGAGCTGAACTTGGTATCAGCAGCATCATCGACGTTCACAGCACCATAACGGGCGTTACCACGCAGCACTTCGCTAAACTGGTGTTTGTAACCCACGTGATAACCAGTCTGGGCAATCAGTTCACCGTCCTGCACATCGATAGTATTCAGGTTACCACCACCCGCGGCACCACCCACGCCGAAACCGGAGTAAGCACCCATACCTTTACCAGAGAAAGCGCTCACCTGCAGGCTGTCTTTACCGAATTCAAACTTGGCACCGGCCTGAGCACCCATACCCAGCTTGGAGGCCTTAGGATCATTAACAGGGTTCTGCAGAACATCACGAGCGGTACCGGTTACCGCATAGGTAACAGTGCCGGCTTTGGCGGTGTAACTGGCTACCATGTCGGGGTAAGATGCATCCGGATTGATTGGATCCTGAGCGGTCAGACGCAGACCACCGTCCACATAGTGAACCAGCATTTCAGGACGCACAGTACCGCCGTTACCAGCGATGGTGCCGAAACCAGGGCCCCAGAAGTTGATCACTTCAGTATCAATTGCGGCAGAACCAAAGAATTGACCGCCCCAGGTCTGACCTACGGTCACCTTGTCAATGGTCATGAAAGCATGACGCATACGGAACAGGCTCGCACCCGCAGAACTCTGGTTGCTGGAACTGTTGGCGCTGTAACTGTTGCCGTAGAAGTCACCTTCAACAAAGCCGGTTACGCTGTGGCCGTCAGCCATTTTGCTGACTTTAACGTTGATACGGGACTGACGGGCGCTGCCTTCAAAAGAGTTTTCGGCAACACCACCGGCATTGGTGTCAGGCTTGTTGAATACACCATCAACCTTGAAATAACCGCCGATGGCGATTTTGGTGCCGTTGATATCGGCTACATCCAGGGCGTTAGCAGACAGTGCAGCCGTGGCGGAGATAATGGCCAGGGCAAGTTTGGTTGTTCTCATGCTCGTGCTCTTCTAGTTATTGTTTACGGTATACACATTTTCTCTGCACGACTGTTTGATTGATATACATATACTGCAAGGCATGGACGTTTTGTGCAAAGTTGTCTTCGACCAAAGGCGCAAATAGAGAGGTGCCGAAATCCGAGGTATAAACAGGAAAAACAACGTGCTGAGCCGGGTCAGATTCACCCCAGGAAGCGTATAAAGGCAACACGAGAAGAACCTCACAAAGCCTGCAAGGCGGAAGAGTGGCTAACGGCAAGAGCCGTCACAGGGATGTAAGAAACAGGCTGTAAAATGTATTCAGAAGATTATCTGCTCACATAAGATGAGCCATCTTGCCTTGGCAACTGGCACAAGAAAATAGCCGGTAAATGACGATCAGGCCTGTATGTTTTTCAAACTGAATTTATTAGCTCCAAAATNGATAGCTTGGCTATCGGGGCTTTGATTAGATGCTTGACGATGACCTACTCTCACATGGGGAGACCCCACACTACCATCGGCGATACTGCGTTTCACTTCTGAGTTCGGAATGGATTCAGGTGGTTCCACAGTTCTATTGTCGTCAAGCAAACCGTTTTGCTGATGCGTCCGTCTTATGCTCCGTAGAGCCGCGCGCTGTCAGCGAATAGGGTTGGATACATGATTTGAATATTCTCGTTTTTTGCGAACCGACGTCACTGGTCGATATTACGTAAACCGTTTACCGGTTTGGGTGTTATATGGTCAAGCCTCACGGGCAATTAGTATCAGTTAGCTCAACGCCTCACAACGCTTACACACCTGACCTATCAACCTGGTGGTCTTCCAGGGCCCTACAGA
>NZ_JAPNOA010000057.1 GCF_026626885.1 Parathalassolituus penaei | reverse complement strand
TCTGGTTCTGGGATGTAGGAGTCCAGAGTTTCTACCAGTTTCTTAACGGCAGAAGTACCCATTTCGTTCTCGTCCTGGCCGTTCAGAGCCATCAGAGCAGAACCCGGGATGATTGGAGTGTCATCGCCTGGGAAGTCGTAGGTGGACAGCAGATCGCGCAGTTCCATCTCTACCAGTTCCAGCATTTCGTTGTATTCTTCAGTGCCCGCGCCGCCGCAATCGTCAGCCAGCAGGTCAGCTTTGTTCAGGAATACTACGATGTAAGGTACACCAACCTGACGAGACAGCAGGATGTGCTCGCGAGTCTGTGGCATTGGGCCGTCAGTAGCGCCGCAAACCAGAATCGCGCCGTCCATCTGGGCAGCACCGGTGATCATGTTCTTAACGTAGTCAGCGTGACCTGGGCAGTCAACGTGAGCGTAGTGACGATCTTTTGATTCGTATTCTACGTGTGCAGTAGAAATGGTGATACCACGCTCACGCTCTTCTGGAGCAGAGTCGATACCATCAAAAGCAACTGCCTTACCACCCCAAACTTCTGCGCAAACGCGAGTCAGAGCTGCAGTCAGAGTAGTTTTACCATGGTCAACGTGACCAATAGTGCCTACGTTTACGTGGGGTTTGGAACGCTCAAACGTTTCCTTAGCCATAAAACACCTCGTTCAAATATCTTTTAAGTGATCAAGCTCTTTTGATTACTGCATCAGCGACACTGTTTGGCGCTTCGGAGTATCTCTCGAATTCCATGGAATAGGTTGCACGGCCCTGGGTCGCGGAACGAAGATCAGTCGCATAACCGAACATCTCCGCAAGGGGCACAGTGGCGTTCACAACCTTCCCGGAGGCAGTGTCGTCCATTCCAGAAATCAGTCCTCGACGACGGTTAAGGTCGCCGACCACATCCCCCATGTAATCTTCTGGGGTAACGACCTCAACCTTCATCATAGGCTCCAGCAGGACTGGCTTGCCCTTTTCAGCAAGTTGTTTGGTCGCTTGTGAGGCGGCAATTTTAAACGCCATCTCGTTGGAGTCAACGTCGTGGTAGGAACCATCGATCAGAGTGGCTTTCAGACCAAGCAGCGGGTAGCCGGCCAGCACGCCGTTTTTCATCTGCTCTTCGATACCCTTCTGGACTGCCGGAATGAATTCCTTCGGAATCACACCACCTGCAATCTCGTTAACAAACACCAGGGTTTCGGAATCCTGGTCTTCGGCCGGTTCAAAGCGAATCACGACATGACCGTATTGACCACGGCCGCCGGATTGCTTGGCGTACTTGTTGTTGATCTCGACAGAGGCGCTGATCTTTTCACGGTAAGCCACCTGCGGTTTACCCACATTGGCCTCTACCTTGAACTCACGACGCATACGATCAACGATGATGTCGAGGTGCAACTCACCCATACCGGAAATAATGGTCTGGCCGGTTTCCTCGTCGGTTTCCACACGGAAAGACGGGTCTTCCTGGGCCAGCTTGCCAAGGGCAACACCCATTTTTTCCTGGTCGGCTTTTGACTTCGGCTCTACGGCTACAGAAATAACCGGATCCGGGAAGTCCATACGCTCCAGGGTGATGATGTGATCAGGAGCACACAGGGTGTCACCCGTGGTCACATCTTTCAGGCCGATAGCAGCTGCGATATCCCCCGCACGAACTTCCTTGATCTCGTCACGTTCGTTGGCATGCATCTGCACCATACGGCCAATACGTTCTTTTTTACTTTTAACCGGGTTATAAACCGCATCACCAGAATTCAGGACGCCGGAATACACACGGATAAACGTCAGGGTACCCACAAACGGGTCGGTCGCGATCTTGAATGCGAGAGCTGCAAACGGCTCGTCGTCAGAAGAGTGACGAACAGCCGGAGTCTCATCAGCATCATCCAGAACACCTTCAATGGCCTTCACCTCGGTTGGTGATGGCAGGTATTCGATTACAGCATCCAGAACCGCCTGAACACCCTTGTTTTTGAACGCAGAACCACAGGTAACCAGAACCACTTCAGAAGCCAGGGTACGCTTGCGCAGCGCCGCCTTGATTTCATCCTCAGTCAGTTCCTCACCCTCAAGGTACTTGTCCATCAATTCATCGCTGGCTTCAGCTGCCGCTTCAACCATTTTCTCGCGCCATTCCTGGGCGAGCTCTACCAGATCAGACGGGATTTCTTCATAGGTGAAGGTCATACCCTGATCAGATTCATTCCACATAATGGCTTTCATCTTGATCAGATCGACAACGCCCTTGAACTCATCTTCAGCGCCAATGTTGATCTGGATAGGTACCGGGTTGGCGCCCAGACGCTTTTGCATCTGCTCGACAACCCGGAAGAAGTTAGCCCCGGCCCGGTCCATCTTGTTGACGAAGACCATACGAGGAACCTCGTACTTGTTGGCCTGACGCCAGACAGTCTCGGTCTGAGGCTGAACTCCAGAGGAACCACACAGCACTACTACAGCACCATCAAGAACTCGCAGGGAGCGTTCTACTTCAATGGTGAAGTCAACGTGTCCGGGAGTATCAATGATATTGATGCGATGTTGTTCGAACTGCTGAGCCATACCGGCCCAGAAACAGGTAGTAGCAGCAGAAGTAATGGTAATACCACGCTCCTGCTCCTGCTCCATCCAGTCCATGGTCGCAGCACCATCATGCACTTCACCGATCTTGTGAGACACACCGGTATAGAAGAGTACGCGCTCCGTAGTCGTCGTTTTACCTGCATCCACGTGGGCGCAGATACCGATGTTACGGTAGCGTTCGATGGGAGTTGTACGTGGCACTGTGCTGTCCTCGGTCTAATTAAAAGCGATAGTGAGAGAAAGCCTTGTTCGCTTCAGCCATGCGGTGAACGTCTTCACGCTTCTTAACCGCAGAACCTTTGCCATCAGCAGCATCCATCATCTCATTCGCCAGACGCTGAGCCATGGATTTCTCACCACGGACACGAGCAGCGTCAACCAGCCAACGCATGGCCAGAGCGGTACGACGGGAAGGACGAACTTCAACCGGTACCTGGTAGGTAGCACCACCCACACGACGGCTCTTTACTTCAACCATAGGCTGAATGGACTCCAGAGCTTTTTCGAACAGCTCTACAGGGTCACCATTCTGCTTGGTAGACATGATGTCCAGTGCGCCGTAAACGATCTTTTCGGCTACTGACTTCTTGCCACTTACCATCACGTGGTTCATGAATTTGGCCAGAGTTACGTTTCCGAACTTAGGATCTGGCAGAACTTCGCGTTTCGCAGCGACGCGTCTTCTTGGCATGTTAAGCCCTCTAATTTCTTCAGGACGGCCTGGGCATTAAGCCCAGCCTTACTTTCAGGCTGACAACGGTAAAAAATACCGACTATCAGCTCTTAGGACGCTTGGTACCGTACTTGGAACGGCCCTGCATACGCTTGGCAACACCGGAAGTATCCAGAGTACCGCGTACAGTGTGGTAACGAACACCTGGCAAGTCTTTTACACGACCGCCACGGATCAGAACAACACTGTGCTCCTGCAGGTTGTGACCTTCACCACCGATGTAGGAAGTCACTTCGAAACCATTCGTCAAACGCACACGGCATACTTTACGCAGTGCCGAGTTTGGCTTTTTCGGAGTGGTGGTGTACACACGAGTACAAACACCACGACGCTGAGGACATGCCTGCAGTGCAGGAACGTCGCTCTTGGCCACTTTGCGCTTACGAGGCTGACGAACCAACTGGTTGATTGTAGCCATTTAGCAAACTCCAATTATTTAAACAAAGCACCCATACAAGATGGGTACAATAAAGGGGGCGGAGATAATAATCTCCATTGCACAAGAGGTCAAGGATTAGACAGGCAGCAAGCAGCCGGAAAGGACGAAGCCACCCTTCCCTGCACCAACGGCACGAAAAAGTTGCTCCAGCCCTATCAAGACTTATGGCGCCAGTCGATATCCCATCCTCGGAACAGGGTCCCCTAAAGCCACCCGGCTCCACGCGCGGCGCGCATTCTAGCACAGCACTCATGCTTACCGCAGCATCTGACTGCGGCATATTCACAGCCTTACCGACAAGCGTTCACACCAACTCCGAGGCAACAAAAAAGGCCCCGAAGGGCCTTTTCAGTGAGTGCATCACTCAGCACAAGTGTGGCCTGCAGGCAGGCCACCGGTTTCCCGATTACTTGTCGCTGAATGCTTCGCTCAGACGTGCTTCCATCTCGTCAGCAGAAACAGTCATGGTTTCTGGCATGGAGCGGGAACGATCGTTCTCACGAACCTGACGCTTGCGCTTACGCTCAGCGTGGTACGCCAGACCGGTACCAGCCGGAATCAGACGACCTACTACCACGTTCTCTTTCAGACCACGCAGGGTATCAACCTTGCCAGTCACCGCACCTTCGGTCAGTACGCGGGTTGTCTCCTGGAAGGAAGCCGCGGAAATGAAGGATTCGGTTGCCAGAGACGCTTTGGTAATACCCAGCAGCACGCGTTCGCCAGTTGCCAGGATCTTGCCAGCGGCCAGAGCCTTTTCGTTCTCTTCCAGGAACGCTGCGTATTCCACCTGATCACCCGGGATGAAGGTAGTGTCACCAGCGTCATGGATCAGCACCTTGCGCAGCATCTGACGCACAATCACTTCGATGTGCTTGTCGTCGATACCTACGCCCTGCAGGCGGTAAACTTCCTGCACTTCGTTGGTGATGTACATGGCCAGATCCCCTACCGTCTTCAGACGCAGGATATCGTGCGGGTTCAGCGGACCGTCAGAAATGATTTCACCCTTCTCTACGTATTCGCCTTCGAACACGTTCAGGTGACGCCACTTGTGGATCAGCTCTTCATACGGCTCGCCGCCATCTTTCGGAGTGATCACCAGACGTTTCTTGCCCTTGGTCTCTTTACCGAAGCCAACAGTACCGGAGATTTCCGCCAGGATGGCAGGCTCTTTCGGCTTACGGGCTTCGAACAGGTCAGCAACGCGTGGCAGACCACCCGTGATGTCCTTGTTACCAGAGGTTTCTTGCGGAATACGGGCGATTACGTCACCCACCGCAACCACGGTGCCATTTTCATGGTTAACCAGGGCGTTAGCTGGCAGCAGGTACTGGGCCGGAGTGGTAGTACCAGGCAGCATCACGTCCTTGCCGTTGGAATCAACCAGTTTCACCATTGGACGAATGTCCTTACCGGCGGCTGGACGATCCTTCGGATCAATTACTTCGATGTTGGACAGACCAGTCAACTCGTCCGTCTGACGGTTGATGGTAATGCCTTCATCCATGCCCACAAACTCGATACGACCCGCTACTTCGGTCACGATCGGGTGAGTGTGCGGATCCCATGCGGCCACTTTCTGACCCGCTTCAACGGCAGAACCGTCTTTCACGGAAATCACAGCACCGTATGGCAGTTTGTACAGCTCACGCTCACGGCCGTGGTCATCTGCAATCGCGATGGAACCGGAACGGGATACCGCTACCAGGTTGCCGTCAGCACGGGTAACCGTCTTCATGTTATGCAGACGAACGGTACCCTTGTTCTTGACCTGCACACTGTCGGCTGCAGAAGAACGGGATGCCGCACCACCGATGTGGAACGTACGCATCGTCAGCTGTGTACCCGGTTCACCGATGGACTGTGCCGCGATAACGCCGACAGCTTCACCTACGTTCACCAGGTGACCGCGACCGAGGTCACGACCGTAACACTTGGAGCAGATACCGGTACGGGAATCACAGGTGATCGCAGAGCGAACACGGATTTCGTCAATACCTTCGGCTTCAATGGTGCGAACCCAGTGTTCGTCAACCAGAGTGCCGGCCGGCGCAACCAGTTCACCTGGCTGGTTCGGCTTGTAAACGTCTTCTGCGATCACACGACCCAGAATACGATCACCCAGAGCAACTACCACGTCACCGCCTTCGATAAGCGGAGTCATGATCAGACCGTTAACGGTGCCACAGTCGTTCTCGGTAACCACCAGGTCTTGCGCCACGTCTACCAGACGACGAGTCAGGTAACCGGAGTTCGCAGTCTTCAGAGCGGTGTCCGCCAGACCCTTACGAGCGCCGTGAGTGGAGGTAAAGTACTGGAGTACTGACAGACCTTCACGGAAGTTCGCGGTAATCGGAGTTTCGATGATCGAGCCGTCCGGCTTGGCCATCAGACCACGCATACCAGCCAGCTGACGAATCTGGGCTGGCGAGCCCCGCGCACCGGAGTCGGCCATCATGTACACAGAGTTGAAAGACTCTTGCAGTACTTCCTTGCCTTCGCGGTCGATTACTTTCTCTTTACCCAGGTTTTCCATCATGGCCTTGGCAACGAGTTCGTTGGCACGGGACCAGATGTCGATAACCTTGTTGTACTTCTCGCCGTGAGTTACCAGACCGGAAGCAAACTGGCTTTCGATCTCTTTAACTTCAGCGTCAGCGTTGGCAATGATGTCTGCCTTGGCTGCCGGGATTTCGAAGTCGTTCACACCGATAGAAGAACCGGAGCGAGTAGCGTATTCAAAACCGGTGTACATGATCTGGTCAGCGAAGATAACGGTATCCTTCAGACCCACACGGCGGTAAGCGGTGTTGATCAGACGGGAAATCGCCTTCTTCTTCATCGGCTGGTTAACCAGCTGGAATGGCAGACCTTTTGGCACAACGCGGAACAGCAACGCACGACCAATAGTGGTATCAACCAGCTTGGTAGTAGTGGTGCGCTGACCTTCTTCGTCAACCACGGTTTCGGTAATACGTACTTTTACGCGAGCTTGCAGGTGCGCAGCACCGCTCTGGTAAGCACGGGTAACCTCGTCGAGGTCAGCCAGCACCATACCTTCGCCTTTGGCGTTTACACGCTCACGGGTCATCCAGTACAGACCCAGTACCACGTCCTGGGACGGAACGATGATGGGGTCACCGTTGGCTGGAGACAGTACGTTGTTGGTAGCCATCATCAGGGCACGAGCTTCGAGCTGGGCCTCAATGGTCAGCGGTACGTGTACCGCCATCTGGTCACCGTCGAAGTCGGCGTTGTACGCAGCACACACCAGTGGGTGCAGCTGGATCGCCTTGCCTTCAATCAGCTGAGGTTCGAACGCCTGAATACCCAGACGGTGCAGGGTTGGCGCACGGTTCAGCATAACCGGGTGTTCGCGGATCACTTCAGCGAGGATGTCCCACACCTCAGGAGTTTCACGCTCTACCATCTTCTTCGCAGCTTTGATGGTAGTGGCCAGACCACGGTGTTCCAGTTTGGAGAAGATGAACGGCTTGAACAGTTCCAGAGCCATTTTCTTCGGCAGACCACACTGGTGCAGACGCAGCTGTGGACCAACGGTAATTACCGAACGACCGGAGTAGTCAACACGCTTACCGAGCAGGTTCTGACGGAAACGACCCTGTTTACCCTTGATCATATCGGCCAGGGACTTCAGAGGACGCTTGTTGGAACCGGTGATGGCACGACCGCGACGACCGTTGTCCAGCAGCGCGTCTACTGCTTCTTGCAGCATACGTTTTTCGTTGCGAACAATGATGTCAGGCGCGTTCAGCTCAAGCAGACGCTTCAGACGGTTGTTACGGTTGATCACGCGACGGTACAGATCGTTCAGGTCGGAAGTCGCAAAACGACCGCCGTCCAGCGGTACCAGAGGACGCAGATCTGGCGGCAGCACCGGCAGCACAGACATGATCATCCACTTCGGATCGTTACCAGACAGCAGGAAGGCTTCCAGCAGCTTCAGACGCTTGGACAGCTTCTTGATCTTGGTCTCGGAATTGGTGGTCGGAATTTCTTCACGCAGACGCTGTACCTCGTCCGCCAGATCGATATGACCCAGCAGCGCCTGAATGGCTTCGGCACCCATCTTCGCTTCGAACTCGTCACCGAATTCTTCGATAGCTTCATAGTATTGTTCGTCGGACAGCAGCTGGCCAACGTCGAGCGTGGTCATACCAGGCTCAGTTACTACGAATGATTCATAGTACAGAATACGTTCGATGTCACGCAGGGTCATGTCCAGCATCAGACCGATACGGGACGGCAGTGACTTCAGGAACCAGATGTGAGCAACCGGAGAGGCCAGCTCGATGTGACCCATACGTTCACGACGTACTTTGGCCTGGGTAACTTCAACGCCACACTTCTCACAGATTACACCGCGGTGCTTGAGACGCTTGTATTTACCACACAGGCACTCGTAATCCTTGATTGGACCAAAGATACGGGCACAGAACAGACCGTCACGCTCCGGCTTGAAGGTACGGTAGTTGATGGTCTCTGGCTTTTTGACTTCACCGTAAGACCACGAACGAATCATGTCTGGCGACGCCAGACCAATGCGGATGGAGTCAAACTCATCAGCATTGTTCTGGTTACGCAAGAAATTGACTAAGTCTTTCATATAAAGAGGGCTCCACTTGGCGTGAGCGCGTGCCCCCGGAAATCCGGAGGCACCCTGCTAAACCGATTATTCGTTTTCCAGTTCGATGTCGATACCCAGAGAGCGGATTTCCTTAACGAGTACGTTGAAGGATTCCGGCATACCGGCTTCCATACGGTGGTCACCATCCACGATGTTCTTGTACATCTTGGTACGGCCAGCCACGTCGTCGGACTTGACGGTAAGCATTTCTTGCAGGGTATAGGCAGCGCCGTATGCTTCCAGCGCCCACACTTCCATCTCACCGAAACGCTGACCACCAAACTGCGCCTTACCACCCAGCGGCTGCTGGGTAACCAGGCTGTAGGAACCGGTGGAACGAGCGTGCATCTTGTCGTCTACCAGGTGGTTCAGCTTCAGCATGTACATGTAACCCACGGTTACCGGACGGTCGAAAGCTTCGCCAGTACGGCCGTCGAACAGGGTTACCTGACCAGATTCAGGCAGACCAGCCAGACGCAGCATGCGCTTGATTTCGGCTTCTTTGGCACCGTTAAACGCAGGGGTAGCCATTGGCACACCGCCACGCAGGTTATGAGCCAGCTCGAGAACCTCAGCATCACTCATGCCTTCGAGATCTTCCTTGCGACCATCACCACCGTTGTAGATCTCGCCCAGCAGCTCACGCAGCTTGGCAATCTCACGCTGCTCTTCGAGCATACGGTTGATCTTTTCGCCCAGACCTTTGGCAGCCATACCCAGGTGGATCTCCATGATCTGACCCACGTTCATACGGGATGGTACACCCAGAGGGTTCAGACAGATATCCACAGGCACGCCGTTCTGGTCGTAAGGCATATCTTCGATCGGTTTGATCGCAGAGATAACACCCTTGTTACCGTGACGACCCGCCATCTTGTCACCAGGCTGGATCTTACGTTTGATAGCCAGGTAAACCTTGACGATCTTCAGTACGCCCGGAGCCAGGTCATCGCCGGTCTGCAGCTTGCGCTTCTTGTCTTCGAACTTCTCGTCCAGCTGCTTCTTGCGCTCAGCCAGGGATTGTTCTGCCAGGCCCAGCATCTCGCCCAGTTCATCTTCAACTGGCAGGATACGGAACCACTGATCGCGGGTCAGGCCCTTCAGGTAGTCTTCAGTCAGGACATCGCCTTTCTTCAGACCTGGTGCAACGTTGATTGCGTGACCAGACAGGGCACGAGTCAGACGTTCAAAGGTAGCACCTTCCACGATACGCATTTCTTCGTTCAGGTCCTTACGGATCTGAGCCAGCTGTTGCTTCTCAATGTCGCGGGCACGCTGGTCTTTCTCAACGCCGTCACGGGTAAAGATCTGGACGTCGATAACAGTACCGGTGGTGCCGGTCTTCACGCGCAGGGAAGTATCCTTAACGTCGGATGCCTTCTCACCGAAGATCGCACGCAGCAGTTTTTCTTCTGGGGTCAGCTGGGTTTCGCCCTTAGGAGTCACCTTACCAACCAGAATGTCACCTGGCTTCACTTCAGCACCGATGTAAACAATACCGGACTCGTCCAGTTTGTTCAGAGCGGCTTCACCCACGTTCGGGATGTCGGAAGTGATTTCTTCTGCACCCAGCTTGGTATCACGAGCCACACAGGTCAGTTCCTGAATGTGGATAGTGGTCAGACGGTCTTCCTGGGAAACACGCTCTGACAGCAGGATGGAGTCTTCGTAGTTGTAACCGTTCCACGGCATGAACGCGATACGGAAGTTCTGACCCAGAGCCAGTTCACCAAGGTCAACGGACGGGCCGTCAGCCATGATGTCGCCACGCTCAACCTGGTCACCAGCTTTGACCAGAGGACGCTGGTTGATGCAGGTGTTCTGGTTGGAACGGGTGTACTTGGTCAGGTTGTAGATATCCACACCCGCTTCGCCCGCTACGGTTTCGTCGTCGTTAACCTTCACCACAATACGGGAAGCATCAACGGAATCGATTACACCACCACGCTTGGCAACCACACACACACCGGAGTCAGCTGCTACAGCGCGTTCGATACCAGTACCTACCAGTGGCTTCTCAGCCTTCAGGGTAGGAACCGCCTGACGCTGCATGTTGGAACCCATCAGAGCGCGGTTCGCGTCGTCGTGTTCCAGGAACGGAATCAGGGATGCTGCGATCGACACAACCTGCTGTGGAGATACGTCCATCAGGGTTACGTTGTCAGGCGACATCATGGTGAATTCGTTCTTGTGACGAACGGAAATCAGATCACCCTGCAGACGGCCTTCTGCATCCACTGGAGCAGACGCCTGTGCAATTACATAATCAGCTTCTTCGATCGCGGACACATAAATAATGTCCTCGGTCACCTTGCCGTTCTGGACAATCCGGTACGGAGTTTCCAGAAAGCCGTACTCGTTGGTACGAGCATAGGAAGCCAGGGAGTTGATCAGACCGATGTTCGGACCTTCCGGCGTCTCAATCGGGCACACACGGCCGTAGTGAGTCGCGTGAACGTCACGCACTTCGAAGCCTGCACGCTCACGGGTCAGACCGCCCGGACCGAGTGCAGAAATACGACGCTTGTGAGTTACTTCGGACAGCGGGTTGTTCTGGTCCATAAACTGGGACAGCTGGGAAGAGCCAAAGAACTCTTTAACCGCAGCCGCGACCGGTTTGGCGTTGATCAGATCCTGAGGCATCAGGCCTTCGGATTCAGCCATGGACAGACGCTCACGCACTGCACGCTCAACACGCACCAGACCTACGCGGAACTGGTTTTCAGCCATTTCGCCTACGGAACGGATACGACGGTTACCCAGGTGGTCGATGTCGTCGACGATGCCTTTACCGTTACGGATGTCGATCAGAGTCTTCATCACAGCAACGATGTCGTTTTCGTCCAGCACGCCAGGGCCAATGATTTCTTCACGGCCAATACGACGGTTGAACTTCATACGACCTACAGCAGACAGGTCGTAACGCTCTTCGGTGAAGAAGAGGTTTTCGAACAGGCCTTCGGCGCTTTCCTTGGTTGGTGGCTCACCTGGACGCATCATGCGGTAGATTTCGACCAGAGCTTCCAGCTGGTTGCTGGTTGGGTCGGCACGCAGAGTGTCAGAGATGAACGGACCACAGTCGATTTCGTTGGTGTAGATAGTCTCGAATTCAGAGATGCTGGCTACATCAAACTTGTCCAGTACTTCGCTGGTCAGTTCGGAGTTGGCGCGAGCCAGAACTTCACCAGTACGGGTATCAACCACGTCTTTCGCCAGGGCACGGCCCATTACGTACTCGATTGGAACCAACAGCTCCTGTACGCCGGCGTTTTCCAGCTGACGGATGTGACGCGCAGTAATACGACGACTGGCTTCCACGATGATGTTGCCATCGTTATCCAGAATGTCGAACGCAGCAGTCTCACCACGCAGACGGGATGGAATCAGCTTCAGCTTCAGACCTTCACCGCTCAGGCGGTAAGTGTCGTTCTCGAAGAAGGTGTCCAGAATACGTGGAGTATCGAAGCCCAGAGCGCGCAGCAGGATAGACGCTGGCAGCTTGCGGCGACGGTCAATACGTACGAACAGCAGATCCTTCGGATCGAATTCGAAGTCCAGCCATGAACCACGGTATGGAATGATACGGGCGTTATACAGCAGCTTGCCGGACGAGTGAGTCTTGCCCTTGTCGTGGTCGAAGAACACACCAGGAGAACGGTGCAACTGAGACACGATCACACGCTCGGTACCGTTGACAATAAAGGTACCGTTGTCGGTCATCAGAGGCATTTCGCCCATGTAGACTTCTTGTTCTTTGATATCCTTGATCGCCTTGGTTGATGATTCTTTATCATAAACAATCAGGCGAACTTTCACGCGCAGCGGGGCGGCATAGGTCACGCCACGCAGCATACATTCTTTTTCATCGAAGCCAGGAGTACCCAGACGGTAACTCACGTACTCCAGAGCCGCATTCCCGGAATAGCTAACAATTGGGAAAACAGATTTAAAGGCAGCGTGAAGGCCGATATCAATACGGTCCTCAGCGTTGGTCCCTTCTTGCAGGAACTTATGGTATGAGTCAATTTGAATGGCCAGAAGGTATGGCACATCCATGACACTCGGTAATTTACCGAAATCCTTACGGATACGTTTTTTCTCAGTATATGAGTAAGCCATCAGTTATCCCCGGACTGTTTCCTCGACTAGGCAGCTATACCCAGGCTCAAGGACTTGCCTTGCAGTTGAACCTGGCGAAATGCCAGTTTAGTCACGTTTTCCATAACGCGAAAAGGCTGACGGGAGCAAATCCCGTCAGCCATGTGCCGAACTATAGAACTATCCGGCAGCAGCATGCAGCATGCCGGTCGATTACTTGATTTCGACCAGAGCGCCAGCTTCTTCCAGTTTAGCTTTAGCAGCGTCTGCATCAGCTTTGGACAGAGCTTCTTTAACAGTCGCTGGAGCGCCGTCAACCAGAGCTTTGGCTTCTTTCAGGCCCAGACCGGTGATTTCGCGAACGGCTTTGATTACGTTCACTTTCTTGTCGCCAGCGGAGGACAGGATTACGTCGAATTCGGTCTGTTCTTCAACAGCAGCACCAGCGTCAGCAGCTGGACCAGCAACTACAGCAGCAGCTGCAGAAACGCCGAATTTTTCTTCCATCGCAGCTACCAGATCAACAACGTCCTTAACAGACATTTCAGCGATAGCGTTGATGATATCTTCTTTAGTCAGAGACATGAGACTTTTCCTAAAAAACTTGGAGCAACAATCTGCTCATTAAAATAGGTTTGTTCAGGCTACCCGATTGATCAGGCAGCTTGTTCTTTTTGGTCGCGAATGGCAGCGATGGTACGAACCAGCTTGCCAGCAGCGGCTTCTTTCATGACGCTCATCAGCTTGGCGATGGCTTCGTCGTAGGTCGGCAGAGTTGCCAGAACTGCGATATCAACCATCTGACCTTCGAAGGAACCACCTTTCACTTCGAACTTATCGTTCTTCTTCGCAAAATCACGGAAGATACGAGCGGCAGCGCCCGGATGTTCCTTGGAGAATGCGATCAGTGATGGGCCGGTCAGAACGCCGTTCAGGCATTCAAACTCAGTACCTTCGACAGCACGACGTGCCAGAGTGTTACGGACAACTTTCATCCAAACACCGGCTTCACGCGCTTCTTTACGCAGAGCGGTCATGGCGCCTACAGATACACCGCGGGAATCCGCGACTACTGCAGACAAAGCACCCTGGGCTGCTTCCTGGACTTCGGCGACAATCGCCTTCTTATCTTCGAGTCCTAAGGCCACGATGGAACTCCTGAATGTTTGTTTACGCCCCCGAAGGGACATGTCTCGGTGTGACTATTCAGAATACTGAAGGGGCCACACACCATCTACGCAGGACGATTAAGCAATCGCCCGGAGAACCGGGCGCTGCACCTGCGGTCTTTGACAGGCGCCACCCGAAGGCGGCAACCCCAAAGATTGTTGCGTTGATCAGATATCCAGAGCGGAATGATCAACAACCAGGCCTGGACCCATGGTAGTGCTCAGAGTCACTTTCTTCATGTACACGCCTTTAGCGGCGGTAGGCTTGGCTTTACGCAGATCGGACAGCAGGGCTACCAGGTTTTCCTTGATAGCTTCTACTGAGAAATCAACCTTACCCAGAGTGGTATGGATGATACCGTTCTTGTCGTTACGGTAACGAACCTGACCAGCTTTAGCGTTCTTCACAGCTTCAGCAACGTTAGGAGTTACAGTACCAACTTTCGGGTTCGGCATCAGACCACGCGGACCGAGAATCTGACCCAGCTGACCTACAACGCGCATTGCATCCGGAGAAGCAATAACTACGTCGAAGTTCAGTTCGCCAGCTTTAACTTTCTCAGCCAGATCTTCCATACCCACTTCGTCAGCGCCAGCTGCACGAGCAGCTTCAGCGTTGGCACCCTGGGTAAATACAGCTACACGCATGGTCTTGCCAGTACCGTGTGGCAGCACAGTTGCGCTACGTACGTTCTGGTCAGACTTACGAGCATCGATGCCGAGGTTAACGGCTACGTCGATAGACTCGCGGAATTTGGCAGCTGGCAGAGAAGCCAGAACAGAAACGGCCTCTTCTACAGAGTAAACTTTGCCGGCCTGAACTTTTTCAGCGATCAGCTTTTGACGTTTGGTCAGCTTGGCCATTATTCAACTCCTTCCACGTTCAGACCCATTGAGCGAGCAGAACCGGCGATGCTACGAACGGCAGCGTCCATGTCAGCAGCGGTCAGGTCTTTCATCTTGACCTTGGCGATCTCTTCCAGCTGAGCACGGTTAACAGTGCCCACTTTCTGGGTGTTTGGACGAGAAGAACCAGAGGTGATGCCAGCAGCTTTCTTCAGCAGGTAAGAAGCTGGAGGGGTCTTCATTTCGAAGGTGAAGGAACGGTCGCTGTACGCAGTGATCACAACTGGAATCGGCATACCAACTTCCATGCCCTGAGTCTGGGCGTTGAAAGCTTTACAGAATTCCATGATGTTCAGACCTTTCTGACCCAGTGCTGGGCCGATTGGTGGCGACGGGTTAGCTTTACCAGCTGCTACTTGCAGCTTGATATAGGCTTCAATCTTCTTAGCCATGTTATTACTCCAATATGGGTATTATCGCCCGAAGGCTCCCCGGCCGGGGACATCCCCCAGGCCAACCTTTAATGCGTTTTAAACCGCTTTCTCGACCTGGGTGAATTCCAGCTCGACCGGTGTAGAACGACCAAAAATCGTAACAGCAACCTGAACACGGGATTTGTCGTAATCGACACTTTCGACCACGCCATTGAAGTCAGCAAACGGACCTTCAATAACGCGAACCACTTCACCCGGTTCGTAGATTGTTTTGTGAGTCGGGCGATCAGCGCCTTCCTTCACTCGACGCAGGATGGCATCAGCCTCTTTCTGCGTAATCGGGGCAGGCTTGTCAGCGGTACCGCCGATAAAGCCCATCACCCGGTCTGTCTGTTTAACGAGGTGCCAGGTTTCGTCATTCATTTCCATCTGAACCAGCACATAGCCAGGATAGAAACGACGTTGACTCTTGCGCTTCTTGCCGTCACGCACTTCCACTACTTCTTCAGTAGGGACCAGCACTTCACCGAACTGTTCCTGCATACCCAGGCGTTCGATTCGTTCCTTCAGAGAGGACTGTACACGCTTCTCAAAACCAGAGTACGCGTGCACCACATACCAACGCATTGCCATGAGTCACCTCATCCGATCAGGCTGGACACAATCCAGCCCAGCAGAGAATCCAGACCCCACAGCAGCAGGGACATAACCACAACCACAACCAGGATCATGACAGTCGTCTGGGTTGTTTCCTGACGAGTCGGCCACACCACCTTGCGGCGTTCAACGTTGGCTTCTTTCAGCAGCACCTGGAAGGCTTTACCCTGAGAAGTAGTCCAGGCAACACCTGCACCAATCAACATCAGAGCTACAATTGCCAGAACCCGGTACAGCAGAGCGACATCGGGATACAGGTAATTACCCGCCACAGCAGCAGCAAGGAATGCCGCTGCCAGCAGCCATTTCATAACATCCAAGGGTGAGTTATTTGCTTTGCTCTCGGTACTCATCAAAATTCCCTGAAGCCAAAAATGGCAGCCGAAGCTGCCATTAAAATGTTGGCAGGCCAGGAGGGACTCGAACCCCCAACACCCGGTTTTGGAGACCGGTGCTCTACCAATTGAACTACTGGCCTAATACTGTCATTAAGGGGGCCGAATTATACACAACACCCCAGCGCACGCAAGCGCTTCGACACTTTGCTTTCTGACGCTTCTGCTCTGGAGAAGAGCTGAACTTGAGAATCGACCGATTGGTCAGTCGTCAGGAGCGGCGCAGATATTACCCCCGATTATTTCATTACACCAGTACTTTTTAAAAATTTTTTCAAAAAATACTGAAGTATGAATTTTTGAGCCAAACAATCACAAAACGGCCCCAGTCATTACACCCCCATTCCCCACCCCATCACGCCAATACAAGAGGAACGAACAGGTCTTTTTGGGTGTTTTTTAGTCGAAAACGCATTTTCTGCACTTTCTTCCATATTTCTTTCATCAAAATGCTCAAAAAATTCTCAAAAAACCTGTAAATTACGGCCCGTTAAAAACCTAGCCAATTGAGTACGCTATGACTGACTTGTCCAAATACCGCAATATCGGCATCTTCGCCCACGTGGACGCCGGTAAAACTACTACGACTGAACGTATCCTGAAACTGACCGGTCGCATCCACAAAATCGGTGAAGTTCACGACGGTGAGTCCACTACCGACTTCATGGTACAGGAAGCCGAGCGTGGTATTACCATTCAGTCTGCTGCTGTGAGCTGCTTCTGGAAAGATCACCGCTTCAACGTTATTGACACCCCTGGACACGTTGACTTCACCGTAGAAGTTTACCGCTCCCTGAAAGTACTGGACGGCGGTATCGGTGTATTCTGTGGCTCCGGCGGCGTTGAGCCACAATCCGAAACCAACTGGCGCTACGCTAACGATGCAGAAGTATCCCGTCTGATCTTCGTTAACAAGCTGGACCGTATGGGTGCCGACTTCTACCGCGTTGTTGAACAGGTTAAGAAAGTTCTGGGCGCAAACCCACTGGTTATGGTTCTGCCAATCGGCACTGAAGGCGAATTCTCTGGCGTAGTTGACCTGCTGACCCGCAAGGCCTACATCTGGGACGAAACCGGTATGCCAGAAAACTACAAGGTTGAAGACGTTCCAGCCGACATGGTTGATGATGTTGAAGCCTACCGCGAACAACTGATCGAAGCCGCCGTTGAAATGGACGACGAGCTGATGATGGCTTACATGGAAGGCGAAGAACCTTCTATCGAAGACGTCAAGCGTTGCATCCGTATCGGTACCCGCGACCTGAAATTCTTCCCAACTTTCTGCGGTTCTGCATTCAAGAACAAAGGCATGCAGTTGCTGCTGGACGCCGTTGTTGACTACCTGCCAGACCCAACCGAAGTTGCTCCACAGGACCTGACTGACGAAGAAGGTAACCCGACTGGCCAGAAAGCCATCGTGTCTGCCGACGAACCTCTGCGCGCCCTGGCATTCAAGATCATGGACGACCGTTTCGGCGCCCTAACCTTCGTACGTATCTACTCCGGTGTTATCAAGAAAGGCGACACCATCCTGAACAGCTTCACCGGCAAGACCGAACGTGTTGGTCGTATGGTGGAAATGCAGGCCAACGAACGTACCGAACTGGAATCCGCACAAGCTGGTGACATTATCGCCATCGTGGGCATGAAGAACGTTCAGACTGGTCACACCCTGTGTGATCCTAAGAACGAATGCACTCTGGAAGCCATGGTGTTCCCAGAGCCAGTAATTTCTATCGCTGTTCAGCCGAAAGACAAAGGCGCCATCGACAAGATGGGTATCGCTATCGGCAAGATGGTTGCAGAAGACCCGACCTTCCAGGTTGAAACCGACGAAGACTCTGGTGAAACCATTCTGAAAGGCATGGGCGAACTGCACCTGGACATCAAGGTAGACGTTCTGAAGCGTACCTACGGTGTTGAACTGATCGTTGGTCAGCCACAGGTTGCCTACCGCGAAACCATCACCAAAGCGATCGAAGATGGCTACACCCACAAGAAACAATCTGGTGGTTCTGGTCAGTACGGTAAGATCGAATACCGCATCCGTCCAGGCGAACAGAACACTGGCTTCACCTTCAAGTCCACCGTTGTGGGCGGTAACGTTCCGAAGGAATTCTGGCCAGCAATCGAGAAAGGCTTCAAAGGCATGATGTCTGAAGGCCCTCTGGCTGGCTTCCCGGTACTGGACGTAGAAGTTGAACTGTACGACGGTGCTTACCACGCAGTCGACTCCTCCGCTATCGCGTTCGAAATCGCTGCCAAAGGCGCTTTCCGTCAGTCCATGCCAAAAGCTGGTCCACAGCTGCTGGAACCAATCATGAAAGTTGACGTGTTCTCTCCAGAGGACAACGTTGGTGACGTGATCGGCGACCTGAACCGTCGTCGTGGCATGATCAAAGACCAGGAACGTGGCACCACCGGTATCCGCGTTAAAGCAGACGTTCCACTGTCTGAAATGTTCGGTTACATCGGTCACCTGCGTACCATCACTTCTGGTCGTGGTCAGTTCTCCATGGAGTTCAGCCACTACATGCCTTGCCCAACCAACGTGGCAGAGAAAGTGATTGCAGAAGCCAAAGCTCGCAAAGAAGCCGCCAAGAAGTAATTAATACTTCCAGGTAGCAAGAAAAAACCCGCCAGCGCAAGCTGAGCGGGTTTTTTTATGTCCGGAGTTTCAGGCCCAGACCGACGCCAGATCCGATCGCGGCCCAGCCAGATGCCAGACGCCAGATGCCAGACGCCAGATGCCAGATGCCAGATGCCAGATGCCAGATGCCAAATGCCAAATGCCAGATGCCAGATGCCAGATGCCAGACGCCAGACGCCAGACGCCAGACGCCAGACGCCAGACGCCAGACGCCAGATGCCAGATGCCAGACGCCAGACGCCAGACGCCAGACGCCAGACGCCAGACGCCAGACGCCAGACGCCAGACGCCAGACGCCAGACGCCAGACGCCAGACGCCAGACGCCAGACGCCAGACGCCAGACGCCAGACGCCAGACGCCAGACGCCAGACGCCAGACGCCAGACGCCAGACGCCAGACGCCAGACGCCAGACGCCAGACGCCAGACGCCAGACGCCAGACGCCAGACGCCAGACGCCAGACGCCAGACGCCAGACGCCAGACGCCAGACGCCAGACGCCAGACGCCAGACGCCAGACGCCAGACGCCAGACGCCAGACGCCAGACGCCAGACGCCAGACGCCAGACGCCAGACGCCAGACGCCAGACGCCAGACGCCAGACGCCAGACGCCAGACGCCAGACGCCAGACGCCAGACGCCAGACGCCAGACGCCAGACGCCAGACGCCAGACGCCAGACGCCAGACGCCAGACGCCAGACGCCAGACGCCAGACGCCAGACGCCAGACGCCAGACGCCAGACGCCAGACGCCAGACGCCAGACGCCAGACGCCAGACGCCAGACGCCAGACGCCAGACGCTAAATCAGCACCACCAAATTACAGGCACAAAAAAGCCCGCATAAGCGGGCTTTTTAGCGGATAAACACCAAAGGTGTTTATTCAGGTGCAGTTATCACTCGATAACTTTGGCTACCACGCCAGCACCAACAGTACGGCCGCCTTCACGGATCGCGAAGCGCAGACCTTCATCCATCGCAACTGGGTGGATCAGGGTAACAGTCAGACCAA